>CAJUED010000003.1:79877-164690 GCA_910585075.1 uncultured Lachnospiraceae bacterium | reverse complement strand
AAGAGCTTCGATTTCAGCCTGATATTGAGACCACCGGAAATATGTGCTATACTGGGCGGGAAAACCAGTAGACATCAATGACTATGTATTGAGTGAAACAGAATGCGAGGCAAAAGCATGGAATTTTCCGAATACTTTCCCATTTGGAATCAATTAAAGCCCCGGCAGCAGGAAACCATCGCCGACAAAGTAACATTCCGTGCCGTGAAGAAAGGGGCCATACTCTACAGCGGCATAGACTGCACGGGTCTGCTGCTGATAAAATCCGGTCAACTCCGGGCCTTTATCCTTTCCAAAGAAGGGCGGGAGGTTACCATCTACCGGTTATTTGACAGGGATCTCTGCCTGTTTTCGGCCTCCTGTGTCCTGCGCTCCATCCAATTTGACATAACAGTCATGGCGGAAAAGGATACGGAACTATGGGTCATCCCTGCGGATATCTATAAACAGCTGATGGAGCAGTCCGCTGCCGTGTCCAATTACACCAATGAAATCATGGCTTCCCGTTTTTCGGAGGTTCTGTGGCTGGTGGAGCAGATTATGTGGAACAGCATGGACAAACGGGTGGCTTCATTTCTTCTGGAAGAAGCGGCCATTGAAGACGCCAGCCTTCTGCACATCACCCATGAGACCATTGCCAATCACCTGGGAACCCACCGGGAGGTGGTGACCCGGATGCTCCGCTATTTTCAGAGTGAGGGTATGGTCAAATTGTCCCGGGGCGTGGTAGAACTTACGGACCGGACGAAACTGAAGAACTTAAGCGGAGCGTAGGAAAAATCAAGGGGTTGTCGGGAAATGATACCATTTGTACAATATATTTTCCTACAACCCCTTTTTACTGACAGAATGATGGCCGATAAAGGCTGGCATCCGTTAATTCATTCCGCAGGCGGTGGCGGATTCAATCAGGCGTCGGTCATGGAGCACTGCGTCATAGAATCGGAAACCTCCGGCAAAGTTATAGGCCTCATAGCCATATCCGGCCAGAATCCGGCAGGCAATATAGCTGCGCAGGCCGCTTTGGCAGATTACGTAGACCGGTTTGCCTGGCTCCACCTCATCCAGCCGCTGCCGCAGCTCGTCTACGGGGATGTTACGGAATTCTTCAATATGTCCGTTATTGTACTCCTCTGCTGTCCGGACATCCAGCAGGATGGCGTTTTCGTTTCGGAAAAGCCCATCCAGATCCTCCAAAAACCATTGCCGTAGAATTCCTTTTTCAATATTGTCAACCATGAAACCGGCCATGTTGACCGGGTCTTTTGCGGAGGAGTAGGGGGGCGCATAGGCCAAATCCAGGGTTTCCAGTTCGGTAGCTTTCATTCCTATGTGGATGGCAGCGGCCAGAACGTCAATTCGTTTGTCTACCCCCTCATAACCAACAATTTGAGCGCCCAGAAGGCGATAGGTTCCCTTTTCAAATACCACTTTCATGGTCATCAGTTTCCCACCGGGATAGTAACCGGCGTGACTCATGGGGGATAGAATCACCTTATCCACATCCAGCCCTGCTTTTTTGGCGTTGGTTTCATTGAGGCCTGTGACGGCCGCCGTCAGGTCGAAGACCTTGATGACGCTGCTGCCCTGAGAGCCGGAATAGCGGCTGTCCCCGCCGCAGATATTGTCGGCGGCAATCCGGCCCTGCTTGTTGGCAGGCCCTGCCAGAGATATCAGGGTGTCCTGTCCGGTGACAGCGTGTTTCACCTGTACCGCGTCTCCCACGGCGTAAATGTCCAAAACAGAGGTTTCCATCCGGTCATTCACCAGGATGCTGTCCTTGATGCCAAGGGTCAGCCCCGCTTCCTTTGCAAGAGCGGTGTCAGGTGTGACGCCGATGGCCAGCACCACAAGGTCTGCATGAAGGCTTGGCGTATCCTTCAGCAGAACATCCACGCCATCATCTTTCCCAACAAAGCCTTCTACCGTATGTCCCAGAACCAGCCGGACGCCGTGCACACGCATTTCGCCATGGATAAATGCGGCCATATCCGAATCAAAGGGGTTCATGAGCTGCCTGGGCCGCTGGACGATGGTAACCTCCATACCCAGCTGGCGCAAATTTTCCGCTAACTCCAGGCCGATGAATCCGCCTCCTGCCAGAACCGCTGATTTCGGGCGATGTCTGTCAATGTATGCCTTGAGTTTGAAGGTATCCTCCACCGTCCGCAGGGTAAACACCTGCTCCAGTCCTGTTCCCAAAATCTTGGGCCGGGTAGGCCTGGCCCCGGGAGACAGGAGGAGTTTATCGTAGCTTTCCTCAAAAGTCTCTCCGGTTTCCAAATTTTTGACAGAGACTGTTTTTTTATCAGGATGGATGGCAGTGACTTCATGATGTACCTTCATGCGAATCCTGAAGCGGGCAAAGAAGCTCTCGGGTGTCTGGAGGGTCAGCGCTTCGGGATCAGAAATCACGTTCCCGATATAATAGGGAAGACCGCAGTTGGCATAGGAGATATACCCCGAACGCTCAAAAACTACAATCTCTGCCTGTTCGTCCAGTCTGCGAATACGTGCCGCTGCCGTGGCGCCTCCCGCCACGCCGCCTACAATTACTACTTTCATTTTGATTCCACCTTTCCGGTATAAGCGGAAATTCCGCCGATATTTTTTACATGAAGATACCCCATACGCTGCAACTCCCCTACGGCCTGCCGGCTTCTGGCTCCGCTGTGACAGTATACAAAAAGAGGGGTATCCTTGTCAGGAGTCGCGGCGCTTACCCGTCTGATACCCTGAAGCGGGATGTTTTTGCTGCCGGGAATATGGCCGGCCTGATACTCCTGGTGTGTCCGAACATCCAGCAGGACCGCACCGTCAGTTTTACCGTATTCCTTTAAGCCTTCGTTAATGTCAGAGCCGCGCAGAAAATCGAATAATCCCATTGTGCACCTCCTTACAGCATTGCCAGAATCTGGCTCTTTGAGCGTGCACCTACGGCCTGATTGATAATTTTACCATCTTTCATCACCATCAAAGTCGGGATGCTCATGACGGCGAACTGTCCGGCAAGCTCCGGCTGTTCGTCCACATTGATTTTACAGACTTTGATATCGGGGCGTTCTCCCGCGATTTCCTCCATGATTGGAGCCACCATACGGCACGGGCCGCACCAGGGCGCCCAGAAGTCCAACAGGACAGGTTTGTCAGAATGAATGACCTCATCCTGAAAGTTTCCTTTGTGAATGGTTATAGCTGACATGATTTTGTCCTCCCCTTTCCTTTGTTTTACATAGTTTACCCGAAAAAGAAGCTGGCTTCCGTGATAAAATCACCTTTCGCTGTTTCAGCAGTCAACGGGATTTATGCCCTTTATACCGTATGAAGGCAGCTGGCTTGTTTGCAGAATTTTCTTTTCATGCGCAGCTTGTTTTCCTTATGCCGATTGAACAAATTCTTTTTTGTTTACATGCCGGTATGGGAGATGCTAAAATAATTCTGCAGGTAAGAGATCTTACCGTTCATGAATAACACAGAGAGCACATGTAAAGGAACAGACTTTTATGAGAAACAATACCTATCTGAGACTGGAAAGCGTGTACAGGAATTATAAGGGCTATGTAAATACCAGGGAGCTTACCGGGGAAGGCTTTTCAAACCGTCAGATTGCCGTTCTTGCAAAAGAAGGATATCTGGAAAAAATATGCCACGGACATTACTGGCTTGCAGGAGGACGGCATGAGAAACCGAAGGAGCATAAGTGTATTGAAGTGTGTCTTAATAATCCCAGAGCCGTTATCTGCATGGACAGTGCAATCTATTATCAGGGAGGGATGGAGAAGGAACCGGAGTACTTATCCATCGCCACGGAGCGGACCGACCGCAGCGCGGTGAAAATGAATTTCCCGGTAAAACGGCATTACTTTTCCGGAAATAATTTCGCAGTGGGTATAAGGAAAAGAGACACGGAATTTGGCAGCTATAATATATATGACATGGAGCGCAGCATCTGCGATATGCTGCGGCTGGAGCAGGAAATTGAGATGGAAGTAATAGATTATATAAAAAAGAATAAGCAGCAATATGAAAGACTGCTGAAATATGCAAAGCTGCTTCGAATCAAACAGAGGCTTTGAGCACGGCATTTTTAAGAATGGAATGCTAAAACTGAAGAAATTTCTGTAAAGGCCGGCGTAAACTGCCGGTCTCAATTTTTGAATAAATAAGCTGCCTTACAGCTCGCCGCCAAAGGGCAGCTAAAGCCTATAAAATCCTTCCTAATTCAACAAAAAAGATATTCATATGATTTTTACTTTCCACCCATATTTTACCTTTGTGCCGTGTGATAATAGTTTGTGCAATAGATAGGCCGAGACCGAAGCTGCCGGTTCGGCTTCTTGCCTTATCCGCCCGGTAGAACCGTTTGAAAAGTTTATTTAGTTCGTCTGCGGGTATTTCTTCTCCTTCGTCCGCTATGGACAGCAGGCAATGCCCTTTGCCGCGCTTGTGTAAAGTGACCCAGGTAGTTCCCTTTTCACGGGAATATTTCTGCGCATTATCAAGCAGAATATCCAAGACCTGGCGCAGCTGCGAGGTATCGCCATTTACCGTAATATTCTCTGCAATTTCCGTGTGCAGTGAAAGGCCTTTTTCAAAGAATATGGGTTCAAAGGGAAGTATCGCATCAAAAACAAGCCTGCTGAAATCTACGAAGGAAAAAACCGTATTCTGACTGATATTATCAGCCCGTGCAAGTTCCAGCATCTGCTCTACCAGTTTGCGCATCTGTCCGGACATAACCAAAATGTTTGAGGCAAATGTAGTTTTGTGCATCTCATCATAATCCGGACTTTGTATGAGCTCCGCGTTTGTCATGATCACAGTCAGGGGAGTTTTTAATTCGTGGGATGCATCAGCTATAAACTGCCTTTGCTGTTCCAATGCTGCCTCAACAGGTTTGACGACCCAGTTGGCAAGCAGAAAGCTGATGCCGAGGAAAATAAGGAAACAAGCCATTCCAATCAGGATGCAGTTGCGTATCAGGTTATTCAGGGTGACTATCTCATGAGAGATATCAGCGAATACTAAAATCTGGCTGACAGATGTATCTGTGCGGAAAAAGCGGAGATTGTATTCCTCTATAATACCAATGTGGCCGGATGACGAAAGTGTAGCGTCAACAAGGTCTTTCAGAAAATGTTCGTCAGAAAGTTCAAAATATCCGCCGCCTGTGGAGAGCAAATCCCCTTTTAGGTTTAACTGGAGCGTAAAATATGGCAGGCGGACATCCTCCGGTATTTCATTGGGCAGGCGCAACAGGAAGGGGCGGCCTGCAATATTCCGCATCATATTTATGCTGTTGTTTTCCAGATTCATTTTTGTAAAAAAATAAATCAAAAACATAATAATACAGAGCATTACCGTTACAATACTCATGGTGATTAAGATAAACTTATGGCGGAGTTTTCCGGTCATATGTATCCCGTCCTTTTCTTGCTTTACAGGCCTGCAAACATTAAGCGTAAACCTGGGATTGAAAGGATGTAACTCTTTCAATCATTTACTTCTAAATGATATCCCATTCTGCGGATTGCTTCAATACGGATATTGGAGCCTATGCTTGCCAGTTTCTTGCGAAGAAAGCCTATGTAAACTTCTACATGATTTTCCACCGCATCAGAATCATAGCCCCAAACTTTTGCCAGGATGACTTCTTTGGAGAGATTGCGGCTGCCAGATTGTAGAAGGAAGCGCATAATATCAAATTCTTTTGCGGACAGACGGATAGAATTGTCCCCGCATATCAGCATACCGGAAGATAGGTCCAGAGAGGTATTGCCGTAAGCGACTTCGTTTACCTGTGTTCCCTGTCTGCGCAGCAATGCATTGATACATGCCAGAAGCTCTCTGGTGTCAAAGGGCTTGGTTAAATAGTAATCAGCTCCGGCGTTTAATCCTGTAATACGGTCTTCCAGTCCCGATTTTGCGGTGAGCATCAAAATAGGGGTTCCGCATTTTTGAGAGCGTACTTTTCTGGCAACCTCGTAGCCGTCCATCCCAGGCATCATCACATCTAAAATCAGGAGGTCATAAATTCCCAGCTCCGCATATTCTTTGCCGGTTTCTCCATCATAGACAACCTCGACCTCAAATCCCTTACTTGTCAATAACGTTTGAATAGAATCCGCCAGCAGTTTTTCGTCTTCAATCACAAGTATTTTCATAAAAATCCCCCTATGCTGCCAACAGCCAGCAAATTTGTGGTTCTTGTCCCTTGTGCCGCTTTAAATGTATTATATGCGGTCTCCATGGCTTTCCCTATTATAATATATCCGAATGCTGAAATGAAGCTGAAAGGAAGAACGCATAGCAAAGACACAGAAAGTTCATACTTTGTAAACCTTATTTTCAGTTTCATTTCAGAAATAAAAATTATACTGGCACATAGAAATACAAGGAAAGCATGGAGGAGTAAAATGATAACAGTTGAGCATTTGACAAAACGTTATGGAGATTTTACGGCTGTCGGCGATCTGTCCTTTGAGATTGAGGAAGGGCATGTATACGGCTTCCTGGGCCCTAACGGCGCAGGTAAATCTACTACAATGAATATCATGACAGGATGTCTGTCGGCTACGGAAGGATGTGTCAGGATTGGGGGATATGATATTTTTGAGGAGCCCAATAAAGCAAAGAAATTGATTGGATATCTCCCGGAACAGCCACCCCTTTACATGAATGAGACGCCGGTGGAGTATCTGAAATTTGTGGGGGAGGCAAAAGGGTTAAGGGGCAGGGAACTGGCCGGGCAGATAGAACAGGTAATTTCTCAGACAAAACTTGAAGACGTGAGAAACCGTCTGATATCAAAACTGTCAAAGGGTTACAGGCAGAGGGTTGGTATCGCCCAGGCGCTGCTTGGCAATCCCAGGGTTATCATCCTTGACGAGCCCACCGTAGGGCTGGATCCGATACAGATTATTGAGATACGGGATTTGATTGGACAGCTTGGGCAGGAACACACAGTCATATTAAGTTCCCATATTCTGTCGGAGGTACAGGCAATCTGTGAAAAGGTTCTTATCATTGCAAAAGGAAAGCTGGTGGCCTTTGATGCGCCGGAGAATCTGGAAAAGCTTCTGCTTAGCTCTAATGAGGTCTCCTTCATTGCAGAAGCGGAAACTGATGATATCAACAGAATTTTGGAAGGAATAGAAGGGGTGGCTGGCTGGCAGATAAAGGAGATGGAAAAGGGCCACGGACGTGTGGATGTGCAGGTTGAATCAGGGGAGATAACCGATATCTGCCGCAGCATCTTTTTTGCCTTTGCTAAGGAAGAAAAGGCGCTTTTGGAGCTGACGTCAAAGAAAGCAAATCTGGAGGATGTATTTATTGAATTGACGGAAAGCGGAATAGAAAAGAAGGAGGCGGAGGATAAATGATTGCCGTACTAAAACATGAGTTATCAAATTACTTTCATTCCCTGACATCTTATATTTTCGGAGCTTTTTTATTAGCCTTTGTGGGAATAGGCGCTATGGTCTATAACATCCAGCAGGCAGTGGCAAATTTTGAATATGTGCTGAGCTTTGTCAGCCTTGTTTTTGTGGTGATCATCCCAATTTTAACAATGCGGGTAATCGCGGAGGAGCGGAAACTGAAAACAGACCAGCTTTTATATTCACTGCCTATCACGACAACCCAGGTGGTGATTGGAAAATATCTGGCCTTATTGGTTATTTATTTGATTCCACTGTGTATTGTTTCCATATATCCGTTGATTTTTGCGCAGTATGGAGAGGTATATCTGCTCACCTCCTATGGCTCCATTGTGGCATTTTTTATCATGGGCGCGGCATTGATCTCCATAGGAACATTTATTTCTTCCCTGACCGAAAACCAGGGATTTGCAGCAGGCATTGCGATACCGGTGATTTTACTCAATTATTACAGCGTAAGTTTGGCGGAGCATGTCTCAGCAACGGCTTTGGGCTCCGCCATAGCCCTGTGTGTCCTGTGCGGACTTCTGGGGGTGGTGATACGTTTCCTGACGAAAAATGAGAATCTGGCATATGGAGTATTCTTTGTTTTGTTTGCAGCGGTATGCATAACATATTATATAGACAGCGCAGTATTTGAAGGATTGCTGCCGAAAATTATGACGAAGCTGTCTCTTTTTGAACGGTTTTACACTTTTGTATCAGGCATTTTCGATATAACGGCGATTGTTTATTACCTGACTGTGATTGGCTTTTTCTTATTTTTAACGGTACAGTCGCTGGAGAAAAGGAGGTATAACTGATGAAGGAAAAGAAACTGAAAAACCGCATTGCCCTGCAGGGCGGTTCTTATTCATTGATTATCACGGCGATTGTACTTGCCATATTGATTGCGGTGAATATTCTGGCAGCAGCGTTACCTAAGACAATGACACAATACGATATCAGTTCTACAAAATTATATTCTGTCACAAGCAACACAAAGGTGGTGCTGAACGGGCTGGAGAAGGATGTGACCATCTATTGGATTGTGCAGTCCGATGCGGAGGATGATGTGATAGAGAATCTGCTAGACAAGTATGAAAGCCTGTCAGAGCATATTGAGGTGGTAAAAAAGAACCCGGATATCTATCCCACCTTTGCGGAGCAGTACACCTCGGAGGCGGTACAGAATAACAGCCTTGTTGTGGAGTGCGGGGACAGGAGCCGGTTCATCAGCTACAGTGATATTTATCTGTATGAGACGGATATGGCTTCCTATTCCTATGACGTTTCCTTTGACGGGGAGGGTGCAATCACATCCGCCATTGATTACGTGGTAAATGAGAATCAGCCCAAGGTATATGTGCTGGAAGGGCACGGGGAGGAGGAGCTTCCGACAGCTTTCAGTGAACAGATTGAAAAGGAGAACATAGAGCTGAGCCAGTTTTCCCTGCTGACACAGGACGCCATACCGAAGGATGCGGACGGTATCCTGATTTATGGGCCGGCCAGCGATATATCCGAGGAGGAAAAGGAGCTGCTGGCCGCGTATGCTGCAGGCGGCGGAAAGCTGATGGTGATGGCAGGGCCTACGGAGGATGGCACGCTGACCAATCTTTACAGCATATTGGCGGATTATGGTGTGGAGACCGTAGACGGGGTTGTGGTGGATACCGACCGGGGACACTATGCATTTCAGGCGCCCTACATCCTTTTGCCGGATATTGCCGGCAGTGAAATCACGGATCCTCTGATTGAAGAAAATTACTATGCGATTATGCCCATAGCACAGGGGCTTGTGGTGCAGGATACCGGTACGGAGGCGGTAACGCAGCTGCTCACCACTTCCATAGCCTCCTTCAGCAAGAGCGACGGATATGCATTTTCTTCCTATGAAAAGGAGGAGGGCGATACGGACGGCCCTTTTGCGCTGGCGGTTTCAATTGCGGCGGAAAATGAGGGACAGATTGTATGGTTTGCCTCATCCCTGTTTTTGGATGATATGTATAATGCCTATTCCTCAGGCGCGAACCTTGATATGGCAATGAATGCCATATCCTCCATAATAGGAGAAAGTGAAGCGGTATCTATACGCACCAAATCGCTGAATTATAACTACCTTACCATCAGCGATTCCACATCTTCTTTCTTAAAGACAATTATGATTGCGGTATTTCCTTTGGTTTATCTGGGAATTGGAATCTGTGTATACGTGGGGAGGAGGAAAATGAATGAAGCGAAATAAGAAGATTATCGCACTGCTGGCCGTGCTGGTATGCGTAAGCCTGGCGGCCTTTGGCGTGAGCAGGTACGAGGAGCAAAAGGAAATTATTAAGAATAGTGATGAGATTATCCTGGAGGTGGCAAGCGACGACGTCAATACACTTTCCTGGGAGTGCGATACGGGTTCCTTTGCCTTCCACAGGAATGCGGACGGCGGCTGGCTTTATGATACGGATGAAGCATTCCCGGTGGATGAAGAAAAGATAGAGGGCCTGCTTAAGCAGTTTCAGGAGTTCGGCGTTTCCTTTATCATAGAGGAGGTGGAGGATTTCGGACAGTATGGCTTGGATACGCCTGTCTGTACCATTCATATGGAAACGGAATCGGAGACCTACGAGATTTTGCTGGGCAATTACAGCGCTATGGATTCCGAACGGTATGTGTCTATTGGGGACGGCAATGCCTATCTTGTAAAGAACGACCCGCTAGAGCAGTTTGAGATAGAAATCAGCGATGTGATACTGCATGACGAGATTCCCCGGATGGATGAAGTGACCCAGGTGGAATTTTCCGGGAAGGAATCGGAAAAGATTGTTTATGATAAGGACAGCCAAAACACCTATTATGATCAGGATATCTATTTTGTGGAACAGGGTGGGATACAGCTGCCTCTTGATACCACAAGTGTGGATGCTTATGTAAATACCATCCAAAATCTGGATTTGAAAGACTATGTCACTTACAATGCGACCGAGGAAGAATTAAAGACATATGGCATTGATGAGCCGGAATTGTCGGTTACCCTGGACTATACGACAAGTGGAGATGAGACGGAGGAAACGGTTTCGGAAACCTTCACCCTGCATGTGGGGCGCGCTCCAAAGGAGAGGGAGCAAGGGGAAACCGACGTGGAGAAAACAGATATGGAGACGAGGGATTTCGAAGCGGCGGCCTCTGATGCATCGGGCTCCGGAGCGGAAGGTGGAAATACCGAGGCTGAAACTGCGAAAGCCATAGGTGTGGAAACCCAGAGTGTGGAATATGAAAGCGTAGAAGCTGAAAGCGGGAAAGCGGGAGATACGGAAACAGAAGACGGACAGGAGGAAATCACAGCTTATGCCAGAGTAGGGGAATCCAACATTATTTATCAGATTACCGGGGAGCAATACGAAAAGCTCATGGATATGTCCTATGATTCCCTGCGCCATCAGGAGCTGTTCTGGGGTGATTTCTCGGATATGTACCGGCTGGATATCTCACTGGAAGGGGAAAACTACACGATTACTTCCGAAACGGAGGATGAGGAAAGAACTTATTATTATAAAGAGGAAGAACAGGAAATGGCAGGAATCAGGGGCGCTATAAGAGGGCTCACCGCCACAAGCTTTACGGAGGAGAAGCCTGCCCAAAAGGAAGAAATCAGCTTCACCATATATCTGGATAATGAAAACTACCCGGAGATTCATATTCAGCTATACCGCTATGACGGAAACAGATGTATTGCGGTGGTTGACGGGGAATCCGTAGCCTTTGTAGAAAGGGCTAAGGTGATTGAGCTGATGGAGGCGGTGAATGCCATTGTTCTGGAATAATGGTCGTGTTCGTGTATAATTATCATTGGCATAAATAGTAATAATTCCTAAAATAAAAAGGGAAGCAGAGAAATTCCCTGCTTCCCAATCACACAGCTCATACCGGAAAGTTATGGCGATTGTAGGCACATAGCGCCGTTCGGGTGATTGCCTTTGGATGCTTTGACCAGCAGCATCATGGGCCTGCGCATTTCATCCGCCATACCCGGTATGTTCATCATTTCTTTGGGAGGCTGTGCTTCTTCAATATGCTCAAGCTTAAAACCGGCATTTATAAGTCCCATGAATATCTGTGTCAGGGTGTGATGCTGTTTGGAAACCTGGTGTCCAAGAAAAACGGTTTGGCGCTCTCCCGGATAAAAATAATCGTCCACCGGCCAGGCCCCCGCCGAGCCGTCTTCCCGGTAAATCCAATCCTGATTAACTCCTGAGGTAAAGACAGGGTGCTCTATATTGAAAAGGAAAATCCCTCCGGTTTTCAAAGTCCTGAATACTTTTTGGAAAATGGAATCCAAGTCTGCAATGTAATGCAATACCAGATTGGAAATGACAAAATCGTAAGTATTTTCCGGATACTTGTATTCTTCCAGGTCGCATACCTGATAGGTAATATTGGCAGCGGCGTTGCGTCTCTTTGCTTCGTCAATCATCTGCCGGCTGATATCAAGGCCAAGAACGGAAAGCGCGCCCTGGTCGGAGGCATATTTGCTGTGCCATCCGTAGCCGCAGCCCAGGTCAAGAACGGATTTTTCTGAAAGGGGCGGGATAAGGGCCTTAAGCGCATGCCATTCCCCGGCGGCCTGTAAACCCTCCCTGCTTCTGGGCATCTGTGCGTAGGCTTCAAAAAAATCTTTATCATCATAAATTTTATTCATGGCGTCTCCATTTCTTATCGGTTTCCATTTCTTATCAGTTCATTTTTGCTGTCCGGCCTTCGGGTGCAGTACATGTACGGCGAGAGATATGCATATTTGACTTCAAAAATTTCCGGTATTTGATATACTGTCACTTTCGAAAAACCTTGACAATAATGAAAAGATAACAGAAAAGCAGGCAAAAAGCAATCCTTGACGATTACAAAAAATTCCTACTGAAAAAATTTGTTTTTTACGCATACTAAATCTGCGGCAAAATTTTTTAGAAAGGAGTTTTTTTATGTTTGACAATAAACATCTTGCGATAGCTTCCGTGCCCACACAGAGCTGGGAGAAGGTTTATGACGAGAATGAGGCCTTGCATAAAGGTACGATTTTTCCGGAATTAGACAAACCGTTTTTTGTCACGGTGGAATCAGCAGAGCCGGAGAAGAAAGAGGACGGCCGTTCGGAAAAGCAGCGGCAGAGAGAGGAGCTGCTTTTACAGATTCAAAAGGTCAGCTTCGTGGTAGACGACGTGCGGCTTTATATGGACACCCACCCAAAGGACAGGCAGGGACTGGCGCTTTTAAAGGCCATGGTCCAAAGGAGAAAAGCCCTTTTAAAGGAATATGCTTTGGAGTTTTATCCGCTGACAATGGATTGCATGGCAGATATATATGAGGAAAATCCGGACTCGGACTGCTACTGCTGGCAGGAGGGGCCGTGCCCATGGGAAGGAGCGTGTGTGTAAATGTGGATTTATGAAAAAAGATTACAGTATCCCGTTAAGATTACCAAAACATGCCCGAAAACGGCTCAGCTGATTATCAGCCAGTATGGAGGCCCGGACGGGGAGTTGTCCGCCTCCATGCGGTATCTGTCACAGCGGTATACCATGCCCGATAAAGGGGTGGGCGGTCTGCTTACGGATATTGGAACCGAGGAGCTGGCCCACATGGAAATTATATGTGCAATGGTTTATCAGCTCACCAAAAACCTGAGCGTGGAGCAGGCAAAGACGGCGGGCTTTGACGCTTATTATATTGACCACACGGCGGGACTGTGGCCCCAGGCGGCTGCAGGAGTCCCTTTTACGGCCAAGGAATTTCAGTCCAAGGGTGATGCGATTACGGACCTTACGGAAAACCTTGCGGCGGAACAGAAGGCCCGGACCGTGTATGACAACCTGCTGCGTATGATTACCGAGCCGGAGGTCAGGGAGCCGCTTAAATTTTTAAGGGCAAGAGAAGTGGTGCATTTCCAGAGATTTGGAGAGGCCCTGGAGAAGACGAAGGAGTCCTTGGATTCCGATAACTTTTATTTCTTTAACCCGGAGTTTGACAAACAGTTTTTGAAATAGGGAAAAGAGAAAAGGCCAAATCAGCTTTTGGAAAGTTGGTTTGGCCTTTTTCCATCAATAAGAAGACTGGCAGATAGAGACATCGTTTGATAATGTATTGAAAATTATGAAAAAAGTGCTGCAAATTGGTATAATTAACCAAAGTAAATTGACAATAACAGGGGTTAGTGGTATATTTTTACCAATAGATAAACATTGTATGGACAGCCGGGCGGATGTAGCCGGTGAAAGATATGGGGGACAGATTGAAAAATCAAAGATTTTTCATAACTGTTTGAGCCGCAGGAGGCGGCATGGGGGATTAATATGGAAAGAGAGTCGGCCATGAATCTTTCAGAGCAAGGTCAGGTGAGCCTTGAGAATCATAAGGGGACAAAGGTCCTTTTTTCACAGGATTTTATGGAAAAATTTGGGCAGTTTATTTTGCAGACCGAACCCGGGGGTTACTGTATAGTAGCTGTTGATATTCTACATTTCAGACTGTATAACAAGCTCTATGGGCGCAGCGGCGGCGATAAGCTGCTTGGCCATATTGGGGACTGTATGGAAAGATTGCAAAAGAAATATGGCGGTATTACAGGATATTTTGCGGGAGATAATTTCTGCATTGTGATGCCCTTTAGGATGGAGCTGGCGGAGGGGCTGCGCAGTGAGATTTTAGAGGGCATCCCACAGATGGGAAAAGCCGTAGGGATACAGCCTGTTCTGGGAATATGCCCTATTGATGATAAGGCACTTTTGCCGGAAATCTACTATGACCGGGCGACCCTGGCTCTTACTTATGCCAATGGCCGCAATTACATTATCTGTTACAACCCCAAAATGGAAAGCAATCTGGACGAGGAGATCCAGCTGCTGGTGGAGGTTACGGAAGCCCTTGGCAGGGATGAATTTACCTTTTTTGTACAGCCCCAATGCGACATTACCAGCGGTAAGATTGTGGGGGCAGAGTCTTTGGTGCGCTGGCAGCACAGTACCAAGGGCCTTATCTCTCCCGGAAAGTTTGTGCCGGTTTTGGAGCGCAGCGGCGCGATTTATCTTTTGGACAGGCGGATTTGGGAAAAGGTGTGCAAATGGCTGCGCAGCTGGATTGACAGGGGCTATCATCCGGTACCCATCTCCATCAATATCTCCCGCATTGACATTATGGCTATGGACGTGCCAGCCTATCTGATTGGACTGGTGGAAAAATATGACCTGCCGGTGGAATATATCAAAACAGAGATTACGGAAAGCGCTTATGCGGAGGAGGATAAGACCATCAATGATACGGTAAACCGACTTCGGGAAGCAGGTTTCCTGGTGATGATGGATGATTTTGGCAGCGGGTATTCTTCGTTAAATATGCTGAAAAGTATTTCGGTGGATGTGATTAAGATTGATATGCGCTTTCTGGATATCGCCGAGTCGGAGGAGGAAAAGGGCATTGGAATCCTGGAATCCATTGTGAATATGGCCCGGCTCCTTGGACTTCCCATTATTGTGGAGGGCGTTGAGACCCAGCAGCAGGAAAATGTGCTCCGGAACATGGGATGCAGATATACGCAAGGGTACTATTATTATAAACCGCTGCCCATAGAGCAGTTTGAAAACGCCCTTGCCGATGAGCGCAGACTGGATTTTACGGGGCTTCACTGTAAGCAGGTGGAGGCCTTTCATGTACGGGAGCTGATGGACGGTAATCTGTTTACGGACAGTATGGTAAATAATATTTTAGGGCCGGCGGCCATCTATGATATCCATGACAGGCAGATTGAAATTACCCGGGTCAACGAGCAGTATTATCGGCTGGCCGGGTTGGATGTGTCAAACAATAAGGAGCTGGGCAGAAAGATCTGGAACAGCGTCCGGGATGACGACAGGCATGTTTTTCAGGATCTTTTTGAGCAGGCCTATGAACAGCGTCCTGCCGCGTCAGAAGGGGATATTCATTATCTGCGTGTGGACGGAAAGGTACTGTGGGTACGGGTACGGGTTTCTTTTTTGCGGGAAAAAGAGGGCCACAGAATATTTTTTGTGGCGCTCCTTGACATCACATCCCTGCGGGAGCGCAGGAAGGAGAAAGCAAGGGCCCAGCTGCCGGTGGATGAGATTGACAGCCAGGAGGGAAAACTGTTAGAACAGTACTGCGGCCCACTTCCCTGCGGATACGGCCTGTCCAAGGTTATGCTGAATAAAAACGGAGAACCTGTGGACTATGACATTATTTATATCAATCGGGAAATGGAGCGGATGTGCGGCAGCGATTTAAACCGCATCAAGTATCTGATATTGAAGGCATTTAAGGACGATACGGAGGAACTGCTGCAAAAGGCCTATCAGGCGGCCTTTTTGGGCGAGACACTGAGCATTTTTACATACAGTTCCATTTCCAGCCACTATCTCCAGCTCACACTTTTCCAGTATGAGTACGGTTATGTGGCCTGCCTTCTGCGGGATGTGACCCACAGGCAGCTCTATGAGGGAGCCTTCAACAGTATGGTGCTGGCTTACCGGGAGGTTTATTATCTTCAGCTGCAGGATAACTATTGCAGGATGATTTACCCTGACGATACGGTGCTCTCCGAGCGTGGAAATTACGAGGCCATGGTGGAGCGGCATTTTGGTACCGGTAAGGTCTTAAAATATGATGAGGAGAATGTGCGCAGATTCCTTTCCCTTGAAAATCTGCGGAAGGCTCTGGAAACCCAGGATACGGTGGATTATCGTTACCGCAGAAGCAGCGAGGACGTACCGGATGAGTGGTGCCTGACCAGCGTAACCATCAGCGAGCGGGAGAACGGGCGGCCGAAGACGGCAATCATCACCGTCCGCAGCATTGATATAATTATGAAGGAGGAGGCGGAACGCCGTCAGGTGAGAATGGCGGAGTCCCTTGCCAATATGTCCGATGCCTTCTTTATCTACAGGGCCATGGAGGATGAGAGAATCTTGTATGCCAATCCGGCGGTTATGGAGCTTTACGGCTGTGAAACCATGACGGAATTTATGGATTTGGTGGACTATTCTTTCAGAGGAATGGTGCATCCTGAGGATTTGGACCGGGTGGAATGGGAAATCAAAAATCAAATCCGGACGTCGGACAGAAATATGGATTATGTGCAATACCGGATTATCCGCAGAGACGGGGAGATTCGCTGGGTGGATGATTACGGACATCTGGAAAATTCCAAATGGGGCGAAGAACATAAGCTGTTTTATGTATTCATCAAAGACATTACCGACAGCATTACCTCTGTGCAGAAAGAAAAGCTGCTGAATTCCAATCAGTTTTATCAGAAGGAGCATTCCTAGACCCTTGACCAGGAGCATTTTCGGGAGGGAGAGCGGGAGATGGCAAAGCTTGCCGTAGAAGACAATGTGGATTTGTAGTAACTTGTTGTGAAAATATTCCGAAATGGGGGTTAAAATGAGTGAATTTATAAAAGGTATGGAACTCTGCGAAAGCTTTTTTCACGACCATGCCAGGCAGATAATTGAGGAGTATTTTCCCGGTTTAAACTATTCTGCCGGTCTGATTGGCTACGGTTCCGACGTACTTGGCTATGACGACGCCGTTTCCACAGATCATATGTGGGGGCCGCGGTTTTATCTGTTTCTGGACAAAGGGGATATTGAGAAAAAGGATAAGATTTTTCAGGCTTTGTGTGCCAATCTCCCTTATACCTACAAAGGATACAGTGTAAATTTCACCGAGCCCGACCCACAGGACTGCGGGGTGCAGCACCCGGAGTTTATTCAGGAGGGAATGGTGAATCCCCTGATATTTATCCGGACATTTGAGGATTACCTGATGGAGCAGCTGGGCAGAGCCAGCTTGGATGATATCAGACCTTATGAGTGGCTTGCCTTTTCCGAGCACAGGCTTCTTTCTCTTGTGTCCGGTAAGTTTTTTGTTGACGGTCTGCAGTGTGGCGGGATAATTTCTAAAATCAGATATTACCCGAAGGATGTAAAGCTATATCTGATAGCGTCGAACTGGGAGAATATTGCGCAGGAGCAGGCTTTTGTCAGGCGGTGCGCAGACTGTGGGGATGAGATTGGCTCAAGGATAATCGGGGCAAGGATTTGCGAGCGGCTGATGCGGCTATGCTTTTTGTACAAAGATACCTATGCACCGTACAGTAAGTGGTTTGGAACCGCTTTTGGCAGGCTGGAAGTGAATGATGAGCTTAAGAGGGCCATAAATAATGGGCTGTCAGCAGTTTCTTTACAGGAGAGAGAAGACAATCTGGTAAGGGCTCAGGCCCTCACCGCGGACTTACACAATGCGGCGGCACTTACGGAATTTGTCGATTACCGGCAGGAAAATTATTTTGGCAGAGCCATTAAGGTTATCTTTGCAGATAAATTTGCGGAGGCTGCCGTAAAAGAACTGGCGGGAACTTCATTTGAAGATGTACCGCTCATCGGCGGGATAAGTCAGATTGGCGGCGTGTCATCCATTATGGATGAGGAGAAATGGTATAAACGGATAGAGGGCTTATATTGCGGGGATATTTATAAAGCGCCCTTGGGGCAGTTCTTTACGCATTCATAGCAGAGGATACATTCCGTTCCGTTTTTGCGCTTTCGGGAATTATCCGTTACGTCCACGTCCATGGGGCATACCCGTTTACATTTTCCGCAGGAAATGCACTTGTCTGTGTCGCACTTTATCCTGAGAAAAGCAAAATAACTCATGGGTTTCAGGAATACGGTGATTGGGCATATGTATTTACAGAAAGCCCTGTTGTCCTTAAAAAGAAATGCAAGTCCGATGCCGAGGGCATAGTACAGCAGATTTCCGATGAGGAAGGCCCAAAACATGATTTTTTCCATATTGCCTGTGTGAGTTAAAAAGAGGGCGGTCACAAAGAGCAGAGATGCGGCAAAAGTAATGTATCTGATATAACCGATTTTTCTTCGCGGATACCTTGGCACTTTGTAAGGGAGAAAATCAAGGACCATGGCTGTCCAGCAGGCATAACCGCACCAGCCCCTTCCAAAGAACAGGGGGCCGAATATTTTAGCTACGGCATAATGAATGGTTGCCGCTTCAAACACGCCTGTAAACAGATAGTACCAAAACCCTTCAATCTGCATATTTTCATTGCAAATCAGACCCAGATAGATAAGCATATAAAGGCCCACCAGCAGCTGTGCAATCCGTCTGGCGTGCCTGTACTTTCTGATGAACAGAAAAATGCCCAGAGAAATGGAAAAACCGATATAGCTGAAATTAAACAGATAAAACAGATTATCCATGGACAGCCAAAGAGTAACAGCCACCGTTTCGAATAATGTCAGCATGGCAATTGGCATCCAATATTTTTTTATGCCGTGCATTTCAAGTTCTCCTCATAAGTCAGTTTTCTTTCCTGAAATATTCAATTATCATTATAACAATGCCCAGAAGTACAAAAACGATTGAAAGCACAAAAAAGAACATCATGCCCAATTCTGATATGGTGGTCAGAAGCCTTCCGGGAGGCGTTGTCCATCCGGAGGTCAAATTATTGACCGCCATCAAAATGATGGCCAACGCCCAAACATTTCCAATGCATGAAATAAATCCGCCAATTAAAACTCTTTTCATATTTTCGATGTGATAAGCTGCAGGGAAAAGGCAGCTCATGACTTCCTTAAAATTTTTAAATTGTAAAACATGACTGCATTTGATTTTTAAGCAAGGAAAGTGATGACATTTTCCTTATCCTGTGAGGCGGCCTTAAAAAATTTTTGCAGTTCCTTAAAATTTTCCCATATGTATTCAAAGAAAAGAGACTCGTCCTCATCATCCACAATGGGATAAATTTCATTGTCAGCCATATCCTGCATATGAAAATTATCACGGAAAGCGGCTTCATCCCATTTATCCAGAGCTTCAGAAATTTGTGAGACGGTTTCTACGGAAATTAACCTGGCAGGACCGTACCCCATATCCTCCTCATTCATGGGAACGCCGCCAAGAACAAGCTGGCCTAAAGGCTCATCCTCCGGAACTTCCCAGACACTCCCGGTTACAATGTAGTGAATGGCATGCCATGCCTTGTCAATGCATAGAAGCCTGTCACCGTCGTCCTGCCCAAATAAAAGTTCATTGCCCTCACCGGCGGCGATTTTTTGCGTCGTATCTTCGTCGGCGCGGAGATAATATCCTATCATGCTCATAACTGATTGCCTCCTGACTGTTTTGTTGCGTCCGTACATTTTCTGTCATTTATAATAGCACATTTTAAGGCGTCTAACAACAGTTTGGGATATTTGTGTCTCATTGCAAAAGGGATATTTTTATGCTAAACTGATACGGCTTGCATGAATCTTCGGAATGAAAATAATTTACAAAAAGTGCTTGACGTGGAACGGTACACATGCTATATTATGCACAAGAGGAAAGGGGTCAGCATGGCAACAATATATGATGTGGCGAAAAGAGCAGGGGTTTCCAAGACTTTGGTATCCAGAGTGCTCAATAATCAGTCGGGGGTTGGTCCTGAATCCAGAACAAGAATTATGGAGGCCATGCGTGAGCTTCAGTATAAGCCCAACACCCTTGCCCGGTCGCTGGTGTTACAGAGAACCAATCTGATTGGGATGATTTTGGACTCGCTTACAGAGCAGTATTTCTTTGACGTGATTAAAGGAGTGGAGGACAAGGTAAAAGAAAACAATTTCCGGGTGATTTTCTGCAGCGGTAGAAATGATAAGAGGGAAAAGGAAGCCTACATAGATTTTTTCAGTAACGGCACCACGGATGGAGCGATCATTTATGGAAGCGATCTGGACGATGCGGATTTGATTCGCAGACGGGCTCAGCTTGATTTTCCATTTGTGGTGGTGGAGAACGAAGTGGAAGATGCCAATGTAAATAATATTCTTGTGGATAATACCTATGGCTCCAAGCTGGTTATTGACCATCTGGTGGAGAAAGGATGCCGGCGTATTATGCACGTAACGGGTGCCAAGGGAACCAAGGCGTCGTTGCGCAGGTGGCAGGGATATCTGATATCCATGGAGCTTCACGGACTGAAGGAGTACGAGTTTGTGATAGAATGTGACGAGTACGGTGTGGATGCGGGATATGCGGCGGTAAAAGGTTTTCTCCGGCAGCATGGCAGGGAAGCCCTCCCGGAGGCAATTTACTTTGGGGCTGACAATACGGCAATAGGCGGGATGACGGCTCTGATTGAGGCAGGTATACGGATACCGGAGGATATCAGGATTGTGGGGTTTGATGATGACAAGCTCTGGGGACTTGATAAAGGAATGAAAAAGCTGACAACCATCCGCCAGCCTCTTTACGAGATGGGGGAGAAAGCGGTGGAGATTCTTCTCGAGCAGATTCATGACCCGGGAACACCGAGAAAACGGATTGTTCTGCGGCCTGAATTGGTGGTTCGTGAAACAACATAAGACATAAAATTAAAAATCATAAAAATAGTAAAACAAAAAAGAATAACAAGGAAAATAACCTTGTTTCTTCTTTTTCATAAATGTGGAACGATACACAAACATAAGGAGGTTATGAAAATATGGAAGGAATGAAGTTTACCATTGTAGGGGCGGGCAGCTCCTACACCCCGGAATTGCTTGATGAAATGGCAATGAGAAAAGATCAGCTCCCGGTAAAGGAAGTAATGCTCTATGACATTGACGAAAAACGTCTGGGAATCATGGAGGGATTCTGCAAAAGATTTTCAAAAAAAATGGGACTGGATGTGGAAATCAAAAGTACCACGGATTTGGATAAAGCCCTTTACGGAGCGGATTTTGTGGATACGCAGATTCGCGTAGGCGGAAACAAGCAAAGGGTAAAGGATGAAAAAATCCCACTTCAGTACAATCTTGTAGGACAGGAGACCACAGGAGCCGGAGGAATGATGAAGGCTTTCCGCACGATTCCGGTGATGCTCAATGTGGCAAGAAAGATGGAGGAATTATCTCCCAATGGATGGCTTATTAATTATACCAATCCTACCGGTTTGGTAACGGAAGCAGTGACCAGGTACACGGGCGCCAATATTGCGGGCTTTTGCTCAGGCGGAATTTTTCCCAAAATGTGGGCAAAACGAGCTATGGGTATTCCATATGAGAAAGTGCAGTATGATTATGTGGGCTTAAACCACATGAATTTTATCAGCAATATTACAATTGACGGCCGTCCTGTGACAGAGGAGGAGTTTGTAAAAATCGCCGCTGAAAATGATGATGTGGATTTGGAACTGATTAAGCTTCTTGGCGTTATTCCAAGCCCTTACCTTCAGTGGTATTTCCACACAAACGAGAAAGTTGCGAAATTTAAGTCGGCGCCTCAGACCAGAGGAGAATATGTTCAGGATTTGGAAAAGGAAGTTTTTGCCGCTTATGGGGATGAGAACAACTGCGAAAAACCTGCCGCGCTGGCAAAGCGGGGAGGCGGCGGATACTCTGAGGTTGCCATGGGGTTTGTGAATGCGGTTTACAACAACGTGGATACCAAGATGGTAGTAAATGTGCCTAACCAGGGGGCGGTTTCCTTCCTTCCCGACAGCGCGGTTGTGGAAGTGGGATGTTTGGTTAATAAGACGGGCATGCAGCCCCTGCATGTGGCGAAGGTTCCTGAAATGTGCTGGGGACTGATTGCAGCTGTTAAGAATTACGAGCAGTTGGCGGTTGAGGCGGCTGTGGAAGGCGACGTGCGGAAGATGAAGCTGGCGCTTTTGGCTCATCCTTTGGTACGCCAATGGGAATATGTAGAGAAATTGGTTCCGGAGCTTTTAGAGGCCAATAAGGAATATCTTCCCCAGTTCTTTGGCAAAGAGGCAGCCGGATGCAGCCACTCTTAAGATAATGGAGGAACACATATGAAATATATTTTGGGAGTGGATCAGGGAGGAAGCAAAACCCATGCGGTTGTGTCAGATGAAGGCGGAAGGGTTCTTGGAATGGGGAAAAGCTACGGCGCGTGCCATTCCAGTACCGGTCTTGAGCACGCATTAGGGGCCATAAGGGAAGCTTCTGAAAAAGCCTTAAACAGCGCAAAGCTTACTTTTGAGGATGTGACCGTTGTGGTAGGCGGATTGACCGGAATTGACTGGGATTATGAGGCATCTTTGCTGGAGGAAGGCATCCAAAAGTATTTTCCTTTGGCAAAAATAAAAGTGGTAAACGACAGTATCATTGCCATGCGGGCGGCTACAAAGGAAAAGCGGTGCGGAATTTTATGCGCCGGTTCCGGCCTTAACTGTGCGGTGCAAAATGAAGACGAATGTTTTGCCTATGGATTTTATATTCCGGATGAATACCAGGGAGGATGCAGCCTTGGGAAAAAGGCGGTACAGGCGGTATTTGACTCCCATATGGGTTTGCTTCCCAAGACCGGGCTGACAGAAAAGATACTTGTCCGCTTTGGGGCAAAAACAGTGGATGAGCTGCTTTTCATGCGGGTAAAAGGTAAAATTTCAGGCGACGATTATTTAAGCCTGCCCATGATGATAGAGGAAGAAGCCTGCGCAGGAGATCAGGTTGCGGTGGACATCTGGAAGGATTATGGGAAAGTAGTTGCAGGATTTTTGACGGCCCGGGCCGGGAAAATGGGAATTTGCGAAGAAAAGATGGATATTGTCCTTTCAGGCAGTATTTTTAAGTGCAAATTTCAGGAATTCCAAAGGACGGTAAAAGAAGAAATATTACATAAAATTCCAAATGCCAATGTGATAGAAGCGGTGTACGAGCCGGTAATGGGGGCGGTTGTAATGGGACTACAGCTCCTTCACGGAGAAGTGGCAGAGGAAGTTTATGAAAATATGGAAGAAACAAGTAAACAATTTCCAATTAGAAGATTGGAAAAACAGTAATAAAAGAAAAGGAGAAAAGGTATGAAATTAAAAAAGTTATTCAGTATTATGCTGGTGGGAGCAATGGTACTAACTATGACAGGCTGCGGATCATCAGGAAATGATGCGGGCACAGAGAGTAAAACAGAGGAAAGTGCGGCTGTGGAAGATACGGCGGAAACCGAATCTGCCGAAGATGCCGGAGCGGTGCAGGAGAGCACAGGAACTGATGAGGAGATTAACCTTACATTTTGGCATATCTGGCCGGATGCGGACATGGGAGCGATTGTGGACAGCTACGTGGAACTGTTTGAAAAAGAGCACCCTAACGTACATATTGAATCTGTGGCAACTCAGGAAGTGGAATATCAAAATAATAAACTGAAAGTTGCGGCAGCTACCGGCTCTCAGGGTGATGTGTTTATGAGCTGGGGCGGCGGATATGCGAAAGCCTATGTAGATGCAGGGGTGGTTCTTCCATTGGATGATCTGATGGATAAGTATGGAACAAAAGATGAACTCCTTGACGGGACGCTTACTTATGCAACCTATGATGGGAAGACCTATGGACTGCCTTTAAAGCAGTGGGCGGGCGCACTGTTCTGTAACGAAGAATTATTTGCAGAGTATGAAGTTGAAATTCCTGAGACCTTTGACGAGCTGCTTGAGGCGGTTAAGACCTTCCGGGCGGCCGGCGTAACGCCTATGGTCCTCGGCGCAAAGGATGGATGGCATATTGGAATGATTCAGAATGCCCTTGCGGTTCGCACGGCGGGCGCTGATTATATGAATCTTGCCCTTCAGGGAGAAGAAACTCTGGATACGGAAGAAATTGTAAAATCCGCAGAGCTTTTGTGCCAGTTGAATGATGCAGGTGCATTTCCGGACGGAACTTTAGGACTTGGATCTGAGGAGTCACAGGAAGAATTTTATATGGGCCTGGTTCCCATGTATTACGGAGGAAGCTGGGTTTCCTCAGGATGTGACAGTGATGAAAACGAGATTCAGGGTATCATCAAGGCAGTTCCTATGCCTACGGTGGAAGGCGGCAAGGGCGGCATCAACAGCTTTTCCGGCGGAGCCATTGATATGATGATGATCAATGCCAACACAGAAAACCCTGAGATGGCATATGAATTTGCAGTTGGCGTTACAAAGTATATGTCTGAGGAAGCATACAAAATTGGCGATAGTCTGCCGGCATGGAAAATAGAGGTAGACGAGTCTGAGATCAGTCCTACTTTACGTCAGGTGGAAGAACTGATTAAAAATGCAGACGGCTATGTACTTGCATGGGATACTTTCCTTGAAGGTGCGGCAATTGAAGCCCATTATGAACTGCTTCAGGGTTTGATCGCAGGGACAACATCTCCGGAAGAATTTGCAGCAGGCATGCAGGCGGCGCAGGAGGAAGTAAAAGGAAACGCTGAGTGATCGGCAGTCGGCAATGGAGTTATCCGGAGCGGGATCCTCTGCGGCAGAGAGATGATTTGTGCCGGAATGTCCGAATGAAATCAAAGAGGCAGCAGGCGGGAGCTACAGGCCCGAACTGCTGCCCTGATACACGCAACAGGCCGGTTTGCTGATTACGGAAAAGGTATGGAGGTTTGGTATGGAACGTGCGTTGAGGGATAAGAAGGCGATTTGTTTTTTTGTACTACCGGCGCTCATTTGGTTTTGTGCGATTGCACTTCTGCCGGTTTTTCAGTCTGCGGGTTACAGCCTTTTGGACTGGGACGGGATAAGGGATGCAAAGTTTATAGGGGTGGAGAACTATATAAAGATGCTGGGAGACCCTTTGTTCTACAAGGCGGTGTGGAACTCGATTTTACTGGCGGCTGCATCTGTTTTCATTCAACTGCCTATCTCCATGGTGCTTGCGCTGGTGCTGGCAGGAGGAGTAAGGGGAGAGAATTTCTACCGGAATGCTTTCTTCGTGCCGGTTATCATATCCGGGACAATTATTGCGCACCTGTGGATGAAAATTTATCACCCCTCCTATGGCCTGCTGAATATGGGGCTGGAAGCGCTGGGACTTTCCTCTCTTACCAGGGAATGGCTGGGGAGTGAGGGTACTGCCCTGGCAGCCTGCTTTGTGCCGATGGTATGGCAGTATATTGGCTATCATATGCTTTTGTTCTATTCGGCGGCAAAATCTATATCGCCGGAGATTATCGAAGCGGCCCAGGTGGATGGAGCCACCGGATTTCAGACGGCATGGAGAGTCATCATACCGATGATTGTGCCAATGATTAAGGCCTGCGTCATTTTTGCGATTATCGGTTCGCTGAAGTCTTTCGATTTGATTTATATTCTGACCAATGGAGGTCCGGTGCATGCATCGGAGGTTCCGTCTCTTTTGATGTACAAGAAGATTTTTATCAGCAACGAATACGGTTATGCCAGCGCGATTGCAATTTTCATCATTTTGGAGTGTCTGCTGTTTACCTTTATTGTGCAGAAAATATTTAACCGTATACAGAAGGAGTAGGAGGAAAACCGGATGAAAAAGGAAAAGAGAAAACTAAAAAAAACCGGGATTGTGACCACCGTCCTTTTAGTTATCGTTACGGTGATTCAGCTGTTTCCGCTCTATTGGATGTTCACTTTTTCCCTGAAAAGTAACAAGGAAATATTCGGCGGTAATATCATTGGGCTTCCACAAAACTGGGAATGGGAAAACTACACAAAGGTATTTGCCAAGGCCCATCTGGGAAGATATCTTTTTAACAGTATGGTGGTGACGGGCCTTACCATTTTGTTTACACTTGTGCTTTCTGCCATGGCAACATATGCGATCGTGCGCCTTATCTGGAAATTAAGCAATGTGGTATATTTTATTTTCCTGACAGGTATGATGCTGTCCATTCATGCCGTGCTGCTGCCTTTGTTTGTGAATATGAAGCCCCTTCTCGATACTTATTGGGCGCTGATTATTCCTTATGTAGCCTTTGCCATGCCGACGGCAATTCTGCTGATGACAGGGACGCTTGAAGCGCTGCCTAAGGAACTGGAGGAAGCGGCATTTATTGACGGGGCAAATATTTACCGGGTATTCTGGCAGATTATCATGCCGTTGATGAGGCCGATTTTATCTACGGTGGCCATTTTGACTTTTTTGTCATCCTGGAATGAAATGATGCTTGCCATTGCTTTTGTGAGCGGCGAGAAGTATAAGACGATCACGGTGGGTGTTAATGATATGGTGGGAAAATATTCCACCAAATGGGGACTGATTGGAGCAGGTCTTACCGTTGCAACCATTCCTACACTGGTTCTGTATGTTTTCCTCAGTAAAAATATACAGAAAAGTTTAGCAATGGGGGCAGTCAAAGGCTAAAGGCGGAAAAAAGTAAGTTAATGATGAACGGATTGTGATGCTGTCTGTGATGGGATGGCGGAGAAACGAAGAATGATCATATGGAGGCAGTGATGAATAGTATTTGTAATTGTCCTAATTTACCGTGTAAATTCAGGAATAACTGTGCGGCCTGTATCGCTCACAGCAGGGCGGAGGGGACTTTGTGCAACTGCATGGAGGAGACGGCCCTGAAACTGGGTGCGGCGCTTCCGGTGCGGTATCCGGAAACGGAGATTTTACCTGATTATGAGGGAATGTCCAGGCGGTGTGCGGAGCTGGTGAAGGAATGTCTTGCAAAGAAACCGGACGCCCTGCTGTGTTTTCCGGCGGGAAGCACCGTAATCAGAACCTGTGAAATTTTAAAAGAAATGCAGGATAGGGGAGAGATTGATTTCTCACAGGCGGATTTTGTGGCTCTGGATGAATGGTTGGATCTGGAGGACGAAAGCGAAAACTGTACCAATTTCCTGAAAAAACATTTGTATAATGCGCTGGGAATCCGTCAGGAGAAAATGCACTTGTTTGATACCCACGCAAAGGATTTGGCAGAAGAATGTAAACGGATTGATGAAGTGATTTTTAGTCACGGCGGAATAGATCTTATGTTGCTGGGGCTTGGGATGAACGGTCATCTTGGGCTGAATGAGCCCGGTGGGAATTTTGACGCTTACGCAAAGGTGGTGGAGCTTTCCGAGACTACCATGAGTGTGGGGCAGAAGTATTTTTCGGGGCCCATGAAGCTGACCAGAGGAATCACCCTTGGGGTTCGGCATATGTTTGAGACAAAACAGGTGATATTGCAGGTTTCCGGAGCTGCTAAAAAAGATATTGTGGAGAAGATGTACAAAAGCAGACCCACGGATGAAATTCCTGGGACAGTGTTAAAGCTTCTTTCGGGAGGAAAAGTGGTGCTGGATGAGGCGGCAGCGGAAGGAATTAAAAGTTTATTAGGTTGATTTTTTACATATGGAAATAGAAATAGATGCGAAAAGAGAGAAAGTCTCAATTCGCATTTATTTTTTTAATAAGCTGATTCGCGGGGGCGTGTTGACATTTGAATCAATAAGACGCCCTGCGAAGCGCTCCGGCGTCCGGCAGGTTTCAGAATTTAAATTCAAATTGATTTTGAAAAATTGGCGTGTTATTCTATTATTATTGATGCAAATTACCTGAAATGAATGTAAGAACGGAGGGACACAGGATGAAAGCAATGAGCTATGAAGAAAAGTACAAAATGATGATAGAAACGCCGGTGAGCCGGTTGATTCCCAGACTGGCGGTGCCGACGATCATCAGCATGTTGATTACTTCCATATATAATATGGCGGACACTTTTTTTGTAAGTCAGCTAAGCACCAGCGCGTCGGGAGCGGTGGGCGTGAATTTTTCTTTGATGGCCATGATTCAGGCGATTGGTTTTACGCTTGGTATGGGAAGCGGGAATTACATGTCCAGAATGCTTGGGGCCAAGGAACAGGAAAAAGCGCAGAGGGCCTGTTCCACAGCGGTATATACGGCTTTTACCTTCGGACTGCTGCTGGCGGTTCTTGGTATTTGGAATATCGACAGTCTGGTTCGGATTTTAGGGGCAACGGAAACAATTGCGCCTTATGCCAAGGATTATGGCAGATACATATTGATTGCAGCCCCCTACATGACGGTTTCTTTTGTGTTTAATAACCATCTTCGTTCCCAGGGGAACGCGGCGCTTTCCATGATAGGGATTACAACCGGCGGGGTGCTGAATGTTATTTTGGATCCAATCTTGATTTTCGGTTTTAAGATGGGCATTTCAGGGGCGGCAATCGCCACGATTTTCAGTCAGTTCGTGAGCTTTATCATCCTGTTGGTTTTGGTGGTTCGTTCCCAAAATGTGTTAAAGCCCGTGCCCAGGTATTTTACTTTTCAGGGATGGGTGTATAAGGAAATTCTCTCTGCGGGCATGCCCACTTTAGGGCGGCAGGGTCTGGCAAGCGTGGCTTCCGTCCTTTTGAATGTGGCGGCCTCCGGATTTGGAGATGCAGCTGTGGCGGCAATGTCCATTGTCACAAGAATCATGATGTTTATTAACTCGGCACTGATTGGTTTTGGCCAGGGCTTTCAGCCTGTATGCGGATTTAATTTTGGGGCAAAGCGTTATGACCGGGTGCTTGAAGCGTACTTTTTCTGCAGACGGGTGGCGCTTATATTTCTGCTGGTGATGGGCGTGATCATGTTTGTGGTTTCCACGCCGATTATGCGTTTGTTCAGAAGGGAAGATGCGGAGGTGATCCGTATTGGCGCCCTGGCACTGAAAATGCAGTGCTGCCTGCTTCCTTTTCAGGCTTATGTTATCATTGGAAATATGCTGGCCCAGTCTATCGGCTACAGCTTTCGGGCAACCCTTACGGCTATCAGTAAGCAGGGGCTGTTCTTTATCCCGGCTATTTTGATTCTGCCTGAGGTTTTCGGCGTGCTGGGACTTCAGCTGGCCCAGCCTGTGGCGGATGCCCTTACTTTTATACTGACCCAGGTGATTGTAGTGATGATTGTGAAAGAACTTCGGAAAATGGCGGATGGGGAGAAAACGCCGTCTATGGAAAAATAAGCAGTTAGAAATAATATAGTTTGAAGCTGCATTAGGCAGTTTCTAGAGAAAGAGAGGGAAAGCATGATGGAAAACAGGAATGGAAAGAGTAATATCAACGAACAGGCCCTTGGCTTTGACAGGGTGCTGCCTTTTGAAGGACAGGTAGAGACTGTTACATGGAAAGAGGACGGCTCCTGTTATCTTAGGTTTGCTGTGCCAAATGCAAAAATCGTATCGGTTTTCATAGAGGAAACGGAGTATCCCTGCGTTAAGAATGGAGAAGGTATCTGGGAGATGGAGTATCCTATCCGGAAGGGTATCCAGTATGTGCAGCTTTTGGTGGACGGAACCGAATTCCTGACACCCATGCTGCCCATCACTTACGGTTACAGCAGGCCCTATAACTATGTGGCCCTGCACACCAAAGAAGATGATTTTTTCCGGATTAAGAACGTGCCTCATGGCAGTGTGAGAAGGGAATATTTTTTCTCACAGGTTACCGGGGAATGGGAGAGCTGCATGGTTTACACTCCTTATGTATATGAAAAGGAGACTGAACGGGTATTTCCGGTGCTTTATTTACAACATGGGCATGGGGAGAATGAAATAGGCTGGACGGCTTCCGGGAAGGTGCATTTTATTTTGGATAATCTGATTGCGGAAGGAAAAGCGGTGCCCTTTGTGGTGGTGATGTGTAACGGCATGGTGCAGACCGTGGAGGAAGGCAGAAGGATTGTAAATTTCCGGCTGCTGGAAAAACAGCTGTTCCAGGATGTGATGCCCTTTGTGGAAGAAAAGTTCCGTGTGGGCAGAACCAAAGAGATGCGTGCCATGGCCGGACTGTCCATGGGCTCCATGCAGACCAGCATGATAGGGCTTACCCATCCGGAAAGCTTCTGCGCTCTGGGAATTTTCAGTGGATTTATGAGAGATTTTATATCAGGGGGCGAGATGGATATGTCCCACGGCGAGCCCAGCGTTAATGCGCATCTGGCGCTCCTTAAGGACAGGGAGGAATTTGCAAGACAGTATCCCATCTGCTTTCGGGCTATGGGTACCGAGGATCCTTACTGGGAGCATTTCGCATCGGATGATGAAATACTGAGGGAAAAACAGATTTCCCATATCAGGAAGGAATATCCGGGAGCCCATGACTGGAATGTGTGGAGAATGTGTATTTATGATTTTGCGCAGTTGATTTTTAAAAATCTATAAACTATGCGGCCAAGGGGATGAATAGATTGTGGAAGCATTGACCTGCCTGAACAGGCAAAAGAGTTTAATGAATCCAGGTCGGGAGCAGAGTGAAAAGGACACAAAGCTCTGGCGAAGAAGAAAGGTAAAAGGAGCCGATTATGAAAAATAAAGTTACAGGGATAAGTATTTTGGCGGTGGAAATGCTTCTTTTGATAATACTGATAATTGGGAGATTGAAAAGCGGTGAGGGCGACAATGTGGCATTTCCGGAGAATACGCTTTCATTTGCACAGGAAACTGAAAACGGGCTTGAAATGCGGGAGGGAGGCAGGATTGAAAATACGGATCAGGGTTCAAACAGAAGGATTATCACCCAGTCTCTCAACTTGCGGCGAGGCGTATACGCGGTTTCAGTGCAGTACCATGCGAATACGGCTTCTGTCAGTTCTCAAGGCTGTCATTCGCAGGCAGTGTACGGAGGGCAGGATAAATATCCCTGGATAAGTACAGAATCTGTTTTACTGACCAACAATGATACAAGTGCCACGTATTTCGTGTATTCCAGGAAAAATAACACAGAAGTAAATATTAAAAATATAATGGATGATGGATTTTTCGACCCGGTCCATATTGAACAGATTACGATTACTTATTTAAATGGGCGGTCAGCCGTTACAGATATGATACGTCTTTTACTGCTTTTTGGCGTTATCGATGTGCTGCTATATTTTTATCTGTATCGCAAAGAGACAGTGCGGATATGGATTCGGGAAAATGGTCTGGTTGCTATAGGGCTTCTGGCGCTTTTGTTTGTGGTGGAGCTACCCATGACCATGAACTATCTTCCCAAGGGATATGATTTAAGGTTTCATTATTATCGGTTGTATTCAATAGCAGAGGGACTACGAGATGGCGTCTTTCCTGTTAAAATACAACCGGAATGGTTTAACGGATATGGCTATGCAACCGGGATTTTTTATGGGGATATATTTCTTTATTTTCCTGCTCTTTTATACCTTTTGGGCTTTCCAATAGGGACGGCATATAAAGCATATGTTTTACTGATGAATGTGCTGACCATAGGAAACGGGTATCTGTGTTTTAAGACAATGGCAAAGGATAAGTATATCGGCTTTTTTGGAACGGTTATTTATGCATCATTTTTACACAGACTGGTGGCTCTTTATACACGGGCGGCATTGGGGGCATTTACGGCGCTGGCTTTTCTGCCTCTGGTCTTGCTTGGCCTTTGGGCAATTTATTATGGAGAAGAAAAGGAATATAAGAAAGGGTGGATATACCTTGTAATCGGTGCGACGGGAATTATAGAGTCCCACCTGCTTGGAACCCTTATAACGATTTTGTTCGTTGTTATATTTATGGTCGTATTTTGGAAATTGACGATACGTAAAAAAACAGGTCTTGCACTTGGAAAGGCGGCCGTCGGATGTCTGTTGGCCAATCTGTTTTTTGCCCTACCTTTTTTGGACGCTTACAGAAATATGGAATTGGCTGTAGAGGATTATACGGGGAATATGCCTGTTTACTTTAATTCAGCCTTTGTGTCTCAGCTTTTTTCCACTTCTTTCAATGCGATAGCGGATGTGAAGGAAGATTTGTATGGAATGTATCAGGACATGCCCATGTCGGTGGGGCCTATGTCAGGCCTTGTTATATTGGCGGCCATCTGCTTTTTGGTTTACGCCTGGTCAAAGAAAGAAAAGGGAAACGGCCTTTTGATTGGCCTGCTTATTATGACGATACTTTCTCTTTGGATGTCAACCAATCTTTTCCCTTATATGTGGCTGGAGGAATTTTGTCCATTGCTGTATAAAGGGGTTAAAAAAATCGAGTTTGCCTGGCGTTTCTTAGGAGCGGCGTCCACTCTGATTACATTGATGTATGTAGTTCTGATGACGAAGGCAAAGGAAAGGCTTGATAAGCGTAAGGTGTTGGCGGCGGGAGCAGTGATTTGTATGCTGTTCTGCATGCAGGGAGCTGATTATATATTCCAGTATGATAATTTAATGATACCTTTTGAATATGAAGATAATGTCAGGGACTTAACGGTAAGAGCTATCTATGATGGAGCATACCTGCCCCGGGGAACCGACTGGGAAGAAATGACGGCAGATGTCCAGGTATCTGACGAGACGCTTGTGGATGTGGAAATGAGTTTGAGAAAAGGGACGTATATGGATATCCTTATTGAAAATGGTTCGGATGGGGAGGCATATGCGGAACTGCCGATATTATACTATCAGGGATATCGTGCCCGCAGTGATGGAAAGGATTTATCTGTATCTACAGGGACAAATAATCGGGTGAGGGTAAATGTTCCGGCCGGTTTTACCGGTGCGGTGGAGGTGTCTTTTAAGGAACCCTGGTATTGGAGAACGGCGGAAATGGTATCTTTTCTATTCTGGGCGGGATTGACAGGATATTATGCTGTTCAAAAAATACAGAGAATTTTTGTAAAGAGGAATTACGGAGGCTGAGATGTTCCGGAAAAAGAAAAAGACAGAGACAGCCATGTATGACAGGGAAAACTGGCTGCCCGTACTGAAATGCAGCATTTGTAACGGAGAGCAGGTGGCTGGTTTTCGAAACGTTCATACAGGCGAATTTAAGGAGGATGCCCTGATACGGAACAGGGAGGAGCTTGAGGCCTTTCAGAGAAAGTATGGGATTACGGAGATAAATAAAATATATTGAAATGTATTAAAATCTACTAATGGTGTAAAGGGGAGGTTTCGATATGACTTTTCAATCCGAACCCTCAGGCACAGACTTAAAATTATATTACTCTTTTTTCACGAATGAGTATGTCCTTTCAAAGGAAATGTGCGCTGAGATGGAAACTGCAAGGCTGGATGTGGGAATTGCCTTTGAGCTCACTGTGGCGGCGGCAATGATGATTGCTTTTTTCCGCCCTCTTTTGGAGATTATTCCTGAAATCCCGGCCTTGCTGTACGACTATTTTTCATCGCCTTCCCCAGGCACCGTTTTGGAGCTGTCAGGTTTTAATCTTGCTCTGCCGGGAGTATCCGTATCGCTGATTGGGGCGGTAATACTTTTGATAAGGTCTTTTCCGGCGCTGGTGGGAGATAAACGGTTTAATGAACAGTTGCATTTTGTGCCAAGCGTTAACAGGAGCGTAAATTTTTATGATAAATACGTGGAAGTAAAGGGAAAGTTCAGTAAAAAGCTGCCCTATAAGGAACTGAAGCGGACAGGGGAGACCCGCAGCCTTTATCTGCTTTTCTTTACGGAAAGGAGAATTGTGCTTGTGCCGAAATCGGGCTTTCGCAAAGGCTCTCTGGCCGAGCTGAAACCGTTTATCAGAAAGCGGAGGACCTTGAAATCTAAAATATATGGAAAGATTCGATATCTTCCGGTGCTGCTGACTTTGCTTCTGTTTACGTCAATTTTTTGGTGGGAGTTTTAAATATTGGAAAGCGTGTAAAAAATGGACAGGTTACAGTATTTTTTGTATCATATGACAATTTTTGATATTATAAGGATATTGCCTTATATTGGTCTGGTGTATTTTATCATCAGGCGTTTTATCCTGCATAAATCACCGGTGCCCTCGTCGGCTTTTGGAAAAGTATCAAAGGAGCTTTTGCAAAAGTGTGTCACCGTATTAAAAAAGAAAGAGAGATTTACGTATGAAACCTATACGGTTCCTGAAGATATCCTCTCGGCGCTTAGTGTGAACATAAGGGATGAGGAGCGCCTTAAGGAGCTCCTCTGCAGTATATGTGAGCATTTGGGAATCAATGGAGATTTCATAAAGCTGGTTGTGATTGATGAACTTGCAACGGACTGGGCCGGGCAGATATCCACGGATTTGGCCTTTACCACTATCCGCCTTGATTTAAGAGCCAGATATACTCTGGACACGGTAATTGCGGTGCTGGCCCACGAAGCAACGCATCTGCATTTGTATTATGAAGGAATACATTTTAAGGATACGTGGGAAAATGAAGTGTTGACGGATACGGCCACGGTGTACTGCGGCTTTGGGGAGTATGTCTACAGAGGCTACGCGGTACAGCAGGGGGACTTTGCTTTATCTTATAATAAGGTGGGGTATATCAGCCAGGAGGATGTGAGGTATATCGAGGAACTGATGGCATGAACCGGTGAGACAGATACATTATGTGCATAGATTGTAATATGTGCACAAATAATGAGATGTGTATCAATAATGATGTTACAATCTTTGGGCCGCAGAAAGGACATGATTTACAATGAGAATAGGAATGGGATATGATGTACACAGATTAGTGGAAGGAAGGGCGCTGATTCTTGGCGGGGTGGAGATTCCATATGAGAAAGGACTTCTTGGCCATTCGGACGCCGATGTGCTTTTGCACGCGATTATGGATGCGCTCCTGGGAGCGGCGGCTTTAGGGGATATTGGGAAACACTTTCCGGACACAGACCCTGCTTACAAGGGGATTTCCTCTGTGAAACTGCTGGAGCATGTGGGAAAGCTCCTGGAAGATAATTTATTTTTGATAGAAAACATTGACGCCACGATTATTGCCCAGGCCCCTAAAATGCGACCTTATATCGATACCATGCGGGAAAATATTGCAAAGGCCCTGGGTATTACCGTAGAACAGGTCAGCGTGAAGGCGACCACCGAGGAAGGCCTTGGGTTTACCGGAACCGGGGAGGGGATATCCTCTCAGGCGATTTGTATGCTGACAAGCCCTGTGAATATGGGAAGCGAGGATGTGGCCGCGCGGGGGTGCGAAGGGTGTAAGGGATGTCCGATGGAGTCTTGAGTCAACGGTCGTCCTATAACAACTGCTGCCCACAGTCAACAACCCTGCTGCAAGCAGCCGCTTGGCTCGTTGTTCGTGGGAATCAAAGATGTACCGTACTCTGTGGGCAGTAAACTTTCCACGCCCCGTGGGTTTGCCACGAGGCATTTGACATTTGAAATAGCAGATAGTCCATTACCGAAGATTTCTAACACTTTCCCGCAGGACCAGTTCATTGCAAACCTCAATTTTGGTTTTCACCTGTGAATCACCGTTGTTATTGATAAGTTCCACAAGACGCTGTACGGCAGCCTGCCCCAGCTCTCTTTTATGTACCTTGACGGTGGTAAGGGCAGGGGAAGATATTGTACAAAATGGAATGTCATCAAAACCTATGATGGATATATCATCCGGAATTTTATAATCATGCCTGATCAGCGCTTTAATGGCGCCCAGAGCTATGTTGTCGTTATCCGCTATTAGTGCGGTAGGCATTTTTGCCCCTTCGTCAAGAAGTCTGTTCATATCCGTAAATGAATCATCCAGTGTAGGCGTTAAATGAAAAATATAATTTGGATGAATGGGAAGGTTATGTCTTGCCATTGCAATTTCATATCCGCTCTGACGGCAGCGGAAATTTTTGATGCGGATATTTCCTGCCAGATATCCGATGTCGGTATGACCGCACCGGATTAAATATTCGGTTGCCTGCACAAAGGAATCTGTGTTGGAATGTAGGACAGTATTAAATTTCATGCTGTCAATCCAACAGTCCAGCATGACAAGAGGATTAGGGAAAGCTTCAAAAAGTTTTGCGTCATCTTCTGTCATTTCTGTGCCAAGGATGATGAGCGCACAAGAGGTATCGCTTAAAATTTCATTTAAAGTTTCAGCGTAATCAGGGCGTGTTTTGGAAAGGGTGCACAGAATAATCTCCAGTCCCAGGCGTTTGCCTTCCTCCGCTACACCTTCAATTACTTCGGAAAAAAACGGAGTATCGGCACATACAATTCCACTGTCTTTAAAATTTATAAATTTAATCTTTGTGATATGTTGTTTTTGAAAATAACCATGTTCACGGGCAACCTCAAAAATAGATTCCGCAGCCTGCCTGCTGACAGCGCGTTTTCCGCTGATGGCGTTAGATACGGTGGCCTGGGAATAACCTGTCAGTTTGCTTATTTCTTTAATACTTATGCTCATAAGAAAATTCCTCCTGCTTTTATGCTGCTATAAAATTCTATCATATTTAGGGCACAAGATGTGAAATAAATTTCGATGTATATGCAGATAAATATTTATATAAAAATTTACAATAATATTTATTTGATATAATCGTATATAAACACACCAAACGCAAGACAAATTTCTTTGATTTATATTAAATATGTGAAAAATATACAAAAATATAATTTAAATTTAGAGTATAATGCATATTGAATAATCAATTTGCGGATGGTACTATAAATAATAATAAAATAGAAATATAAATATTTATGTAAATATTTAAAGATATTTTAATGGCACTTATAGTCCGATTAAGATGATTTGTGAAGTGCCGGAAGTAAAAAATTGTGTTTACAGTTATATTGATTCACATTTTATTCCCGCAAGTAATGAGGAAAACAGCCATGTAAAGAGATGCCAAAGTATCTCTGGATATTTGAATTTAGAAGAATTCTTCACAATGATCAAATAGCATTTGGGACAAGTGAGAATAAAGAGGATGCGAAGACAGATGTGATTATAAAAAGCTGTAGGCGTATTCCTTTTAAAAAAAGAAAAATAAAGTGCAGGAGGCTAAAAAAATGGCAGTAGTTAAATTGGGCATGGCGCCCACCAGAAGAAGTATTTTTTCCGCACCGGATGCGGTAAAGTATGCAAATCTGACAAGAAAAAGGTTGAGAGAGCTTAACGTGGAGTTTGTGGATATCGACGATATTGCAGAGGATGGACTTCTCCATGACGATAACGACAGGGCAAAAATTGCAGAGAAATTTAAGGCTGCAAAGGTGGACGGCCTGTTTTTCCCTCATGGAAATTTCGGAACGGAGTATGAGGTGGCAAGGCTGGCCAAAGAGTTAGATGTGCCGGTGCTGCTCTGGGGCCCCAGGGATGAGCGGCCGGATGAGAATGGAATCCGTCTGCGGGACAGCCAGTGCGGCCTTTTTGCCACAGGCAAAGTGCTCAGGAGGTTTAGGGTACCTTTTACATATTTATGTAACTGCCGCCTGGAAGACCCTGAGTTTGAGCGGGGGATCCGCAATTTCCTTGCAGTGTGCAACGTGGTAAAAACTTTCCGGAACATCAGGATCCTGCAGATTGGCCCAAGGCCTTTTGACTTCTGGTCTACCATGTGCAACGAGGGCGAGCTGCTTGAAAAATTCAATATCCAGTTAGCTCCCATTCCCCTTCCGGAGCTGACAACAGAGCTTAAGAAGGCGAAGGAAGAAAAGACGGAAGTGGAGCAGGTGATGGCTTACTGCAGAGAGCGCTTTGACGTGCAGATTAAAGACGGGGAGCTGGAAAATGTGGCAGCTCTTAAGGTGGCTATCCGCAGGCTGGCGGACAGATATGGCTGCAATGCCGGAGCTATCCAGTGCTGGAATGCCCTGCAGGGAGAACTGGGCATTATGCCATGCGCGGCAAACAGCCTGCTCAACGAGGAAGGTTTCCCGGTGGTGTGCGAGACCGATATTCATGGCGCGATTACGGCCCTTCTGTGTGAGGCGGCAGGTATGGGAGAGAGCCGCAGCTTTTTTGCAGACTGGACGGTGCGCCATCCTGATAATGAAAACGGAGAGCTTTTGCAGCACTGCGGGCCCTGGCCCATTTCCTGCCTGGGCGGAGCAGAAGGCGCATCCTGCAGGCCTGTGATCGGCTACCCTCTGGCTTTTGACCATCCGGGAGCAGTGGAAGCGGAGGCGAAGCATGGAGATTTGACCCTGTGTCGGTTTGACGGGGACAATGGAGAGTATTCCCTGCTGCTGGGCAATGCAAAAGGAGTGGAGGGCCCTTATACCAAGGGAACCTATCTCTGGGTAGAGGTAAAGAACTTGAAGCGTCTGGAAGCAAAAGTGGTGGAAGGACCTTACATACATCACTGCGTGGGAATCCACAGGGATGTGGTACCGGTACTGTATGAGGCGTGCAAATATATCGGGATCACGCCGGATTTGTACGACGATAATGAGGAAGAAGTACGGGCATACATCCGCGGCGAATAACACGAAAAGAATTTCTAAGCCCGCAGAAAACGCGGACTAAGAAATTCTATGATTTGCTTTGCAAATCTATTGTTTGCTTTGCAAATCCTTTTCGTGTAAGGAGAATGCCCGCAGGGCATTCTCCACCTGGTTGGAACGATAGATATTTTAAATATGGAGGATTGTGATGAGAGAATTGACAGCAAAATCATTTGAGCTGCGGCAGGTGGTTCTTGACATGATTATGCAATCGGGGGGCGGGCATATCGGCGGTGATTTCAGCGTTATGGATATTCTGGTGACCCTGTATTTTAAGCAGATGAACATCAGCCCGGAAAATATGGACGACCCTGAGCGGGATATGTTTGTGATGAGCAAAGGGCATTCGGTGGAGGCCTATTATGCTGTACTGGCGGCCAAAGGATTTTTTGATACGGAAAAGTTGATTCGGGAGTTTTCCACTTTCGGGTCAAAATTTATCGGCCATCCCAACAATAAGCTGCCGGGAATTGAGATGAATTCGGGTTCCCTGGGGCATGGGCTGCCGGTGTGCGTTGGCATGGCCCTTGCAGGGCGCATGGATGGACGGCAGGGCCGGGTTTATACGGTGATGGGAGATGGGGAGCTGGCAGAAGGCTCTGTGTGGGAGGGCTTTATGGCGGCAGGCCATTATAAACTTTCCAACTTGTGTGCGGTGATTGACAGAAACCGGTTGCAGATTTCCGGGGGAACCGAGGAGGTTATGAGCCACGAAAATCTGGCGGACAGGATAAGGAGCTTTAACTGGAACGTGATTTCGGTAAATGGCAACAGCATCCCGGAATTAAATGCGGCTTTGGAAGCGGCGAAGGATGAAAAGGAAAAACCCACATGCATTATCGCAAACACCATCAAAGGCTTTGGAGGCGGCGAGACCATGGAAAACAAGGCGGCGTGGCACCACAAAGTACCTGGCCGGGAGGAATACGAGATAATCAAAGCTGAGCTTACAAGAAGAAAGGAGGAGGCCCTTCATGAATAAAATACCAAACCGTAAGGCAATCTGTGACGTGCTCCTTGAGAAGGCAAAGACGGACAGGGATATTGTGGTTCTCTGCAGCGATTCGAGAGGGTCGGCGTCCATGGCTCCCTTTTTTGAACAATACCCGGAACAGTCCGTGGAAGTGGGGATTGCGGAGCAGAATCTGGTGAGCATTTCCGCAGGATTGGCGAAATGCGGCAAAAAGCCCTTCTGCTTTTCTCCTGCAAGCTTTTTGTCCACCCGAAGTTACGAGCAGGCCAAGGTGGATGTGGCCTATTCAAATACCAATGTGAAGCTGGTGGGAATCAGCGGCGGTATCAGCTATGGAGAGCTGGGTATGAGCCATCATTCGGCCCAGGACATTGCGGCTATGTCGGCTATTCCCAATATGCGGGTTTATCTGCCCAGCGACCGGTTTCAGACGGCCTGCATGATGAAGGCCCTTTTACAGGATGAAAAGCCCGCTTACATCAGGGTGGGCAGAAACCCTGTGGAAGATATTTATCAGGAGGACTGCCCCTTTGAAATGGACCGGGCGGTTGTTATCCGGGATGGAAATGCAGGGGAAGCCGTGTCCGGCGGAAAAATGGACTGGGAACAGATGGGAGAAGTTGACGTGACGATTGTGGCCTGCGGCGAGATGGTACGGCCTGCAGTTCGCGGGGCGGAGCTTTTAAAGGAAAAAGGAATCCGCACATTGGTTCTTGATATGTACTGTGTGAAACCTCTGGATACGGAGTCCCTTGTAAAGGCGGCGGAGAGGTCAAAACTGGTGGTTACGGCTGAGGAACACTCTCCATTTGGAGGATTGGGAGCTGTAGTGAGCCAGGTGGTGGCCGCACAGTGCCCGAAGAAGGTTATCAATCTGGCTCTGCCTGATGCACCGGTGATTACCGGGAAGTCACAGGCTGTATTTGATTATTACGGCTTAAATGGGGAAGGAATTGCGAAAACGGTGGTGGAGAGCCTGGGTTGAAAAATGGAGGTTTTAAATGGGGCAGGATAAATATATCATAAGCATTGACCAAAGCACCCAGGGAACCAAGGCTCTGCTTTTTGACAAAGCGGGAAAACTGGTATGTAGAACAGATTTACCCCACAGGCAGATGGTTAATGAGCTGGGCTGGGTTTCCCATGATGCGATAGAGATTTATGAAAATACCGTGCAGGCAGTTAAAAATTTGATAACAATTTCCGGGATTGACAAAGAAAATGTAGTTGGAATTGGCCTGAGTAACCAAAGGGAAACTTCTCTTGCCTGGAACAGAAAAACGGGAGAACCCCTGGGCCATGCGATTGTCTGGCAGTGCGCCAGGGCGGCGGATATCTGCGAAAGACTGGAAAAGAAGGGCTGCGCCGATCTGGTTTTCCAAAAGACCGGAATCAGGCTGTCCCCTTATTTCCCGGCTGCCAAAATTGCGTGGATATTGGAAAATGAAAAGGGAGCGGGTGAATTGGCCCGCGGGCATCAGCTGTGTCACGGCACAATAGACAGCTGGCTTGTTTTTAAGCTGACAAAAGGGAAGGCGTATAAGACCGACTACTCAAACGCATCACGGACACAGCTGTTTAATATTTTTGAATTGAAGTGGGATGAAGAAATCTGCGGTCTGTTTGGGATTGACCCGGAAAATCTGGCGGAAGTATGTGACAGTGACGCATGCTTTGGGGAAACGGACTTTGAGGGACTGTTTGAAAAGCCTGTTCCGATTCATGGTGTGCTGGGGGATTCCCACGGAGCCTTATATGGACAGGGGTGTCTTAAATCAGGAATGATAAAGGCCACATACGGAACAGGGTCTTCCATCATGATGAATATAGGGGAAAAGCCCGTGTTAAGCACCCATGGGGTGGTGACCTCCCTGGCCTGGCGCATAGGCGGTAAGGTGAATTATGTCCTGGAGGGAAATTTAAATTATACGGGTGCTGTGATCACATGGCTGAAAGATGATATGAACATGATAACGTCGCCGCAGGAGACACAGCAGCTGGCACAGGAGGCGCTGAAGGAAGATAATTTATATCTTATCCCTGCCTTCAGCGGACTTGGGGCCCCTTATTGGGACAGCCATGCCAGCGCCGCCATACTTGGAATGACGCGGACTACCGGCAGAAAAGAAATTGTGAGGGCAGGGCTTGAGTGCATTGCATATCAAATTATGGATGTGGTGGAAGCCATGAGCCAGGATGCGGGAATCGGGGTGAACGAGCTGCGGGTAGATGGCGGCCCTACGAAGAACGAATATCTGATGCAGTTTCAAAGCGATATTCTGGGAGCTGTTGTGAAAGTGCCTGAAACGGAAGAATTGTCAGGAATCGGTGCGGCGTATGCGGCCGGAATTGCTTTGGGCGTCTGGGACCAGGAAATCTTTGGGGGACTGGAAGGCAGAGAATATGTTCCTGGAATGAATGGTGAAGCGAGATTATCAAAATCCGGAGGATGGAAAGAAGCTGTAAAGCGAGTGATTTCAAGAGAAAGAGAATAGGTTTTAAAAAATTTGAAATCAATATAGTTCTTTTATCAGGAAGATTGCATGACAATATATTTTGCCAGAGTAAATGAATGGATACTAAAAACAAAGAATGGTTTTAATGCTAAATTTAGTTAAACATATTATATAATATAGTTTCATTGGCAAACAAACTAAAGTATAACTAAATTTTAGTGAGATATAAGAATAAATAAAATAAAGAAATACAGCATTATACACTAAAATAAATCTCGTAATTGTGCAATATATACAATTATGGGATTTTAAATTGCGAAAAAATATAAAAATAGTTTAAATAAATACTTGACATATAGTTTTATCAATGGTACATTTAATCTACAGAAATAAATAAAATTTAGTTGGGAGGAAGGAACGTGGAGACTGTATTACTCAAAGCTGAAAATATTTATAAAACCTTCGGCGCAACAAAGGCAGTCACAGATTTCTCAATGGAAATCAGAGCAGGTGAGGTTCGGGGACTCATAGGTGAGAACGGATCCGGTAAGAGCACTTTTTCTTCTGTTGTTGCGGGGGTATACAACAAGGACAGCGGGACGCTATATGTCAATGGCAGCGAGTACGTCCCACATTCTACCGTGGAGGCCAGCGCTCACGGGATTGCCCTGGTGGTACAGGAGGCGGGTGTTATCGCTGAAATCAGCGGTGCATGTAATATTTTCCTGAATAAGGAAAAGCGGTTTGAGGACAAGTTCGGCATCAACTACAAAAAAATGAATCAGGCAGCGGCAGAGGCTTTGAAAAATGTATATTCCGGACATATTGACCCTTCCGTGAAGACGGCAATGTTAAACCTTGAGGACCGGAAACTGGTGGAGATTGCCAAGGCAATGTGCGATAAGCCACAGCTTTTAATCATTGATGAGACCTCTAATGCGCTCACAACAAGAGGGCGTGAGATTCTTTACAAGGTCATAGATGATGTGAAGGGATATGGGGGATCCGTTATGTTTATCACCCATGACCTGGACGAGCTGATTCAGGTCTGCGACAGTGTTACCGTCATGAGGGACGGCCATTTTGTGGCCACCCTGCCTAAGGAAAAGATGGCGATTAAAGATTTGCGTGAGCTGATGGTGGGACGTGAGATTTCTGATAATTATTACAGGCCTGACTTTGAGAAGGATTATGAGGACGAGGTGGTCTTGAAGGCTGAATCGCTGACGGCGCCGGAAATCAAAGACGTGACCTTCGAGTTACATAAGGGAGAAATCCTGGGAATCGGAGGCCTTAGCGACTGCGGTATGCATGACTTGGGAAAAGCGCTTTTTGGAATTGAAAAATTAGACAGCGGCACAGTAACCCTTGCTGACGGGACAAAGATTACAAATCCCAAAGTAGCGGTGGAGAAACGGATGGGTTATATGTCAAAGAACCGTGACACTGAGGCGATTATCCTTCAATTTCCCATTGATGACAATATATGTCTCCCTTCGCTGGCGAGATTGGTCAATAAAGGAATTATTAAGGCAAAGGATGAGCGGGAGCTGGCATATACCTGGGCCGAGAAGCTGTCCATCAAGCTGCGCTCCATTCATTCTTACTGCGCCACATTGTCAGGGGGAAACAAGCAGAAGGTGGTTTTGGCAAAGTGGCTGGGAAATGAGTCCAAAATCATCATCATGGACTGCCCCACCCGTGGTATTGATATCGGTGTGAAGGAAGCAATCTACAATCTGATGCAGGAGCTGAAAAAGAAAGGAATATCCATCATCATGATTTCAGAGGAGCTGGCAGAGCTTATAGGCATGAGTGACCGGATTATGGTGATGAAAGATTACTCCATCTCGAAGATTCTTGACAGAAGCCCGGAGCTTGATGAAAAAACGATAATAGAATATATGATATAGCAGCTGTTAAGGAAAAACAAGCGACTGTAAAGCAGACATTTGTTTTTCAGGCGGCGTTAGTGAAAACGTCCGATGAAATCGGACAAAGAGCGTGTCAGCGCTGGGTTTGTGAGTATAGATGTTACAAAAGAGGCAAAAGCGCTTCGGAATGGAGGAGAAGATGAGTGGAAAAAATGAGTTAAGACAAAAATCAGCGATAAGCTGGCAGAGATTGGTTTTAAAAGGTTATCCGTTCCTTATTTTAGCCTTTGTATTAATTCTCTTTGGAATTTTGTCAAAGGGTGCGTTGTTCGCACCTCGAAATATCAAAAATGTACTGGAAGCTTCTTTCCCGTACCTGATTGGATGTATGGCGTCACTGTTTATTTTTGCACAGGGGGAACAGGACTTTGCTCTTTCCTCGAACATTGCCCTGTCGGCTATCGCAGCGGCGGCGGTATCCCAGTTCAGTGCACCCCTTGCTATTTTAGCAGCAATGGCAGTGGGTATTATCGTGGGATGCGCCAGCGGCGGGATGTATGCAAAGTTTCCGATTCCGGTGTTCTTCCTGACCATGTGTATCGGAAATGTGATTGCGGGATTTTTAGGACCTCTGACGAATTATCAGTCGGTTAGAACACCGGTGTCCTTTTTGGATTTTGACAATGCCTATCTGAAAATAGGGCTGGCTGTGGTGTTTGGAATCATCACATGGATTCTGTATCAGAAGACTACTTACGGAAAGTACAGCAAGGCCCTTGGCGCCAGCAGTACGGTGTCGGAGCAGTCAGGAATCAATCTTGGAAAATACAAATTTGCTGCCTTTGTCGTAACCGGCATTGCAGCTGGAATTATAGCATTCTTCAGTATCTGTAAAAGCGGTGGGGCCAGCAAGGCTACCGGTACCATGTTCCACTTTAACGTTATGGTGGCAATGGCTTTAGGCGGAGCTACCACAGGTGGCCCGAAGGTGAGGTTCGGTTGTGCGGTTTTGGGCGCGCTGATTCTCAATCTTCTTACCCAGGGGATGAATCTGGCCATGATTGATGTGGGTATGCAGAACCTGATGAAGGGTGTATTGTTCCTGGCAGTAATGGTTTTGACGGACAGACTCAGCAGATTTGATGTTGATTAATTTATTCACAAAGTGGAGGAAAAAAGCATGAAGAGAGTATTGGCAATTCTGTTGGCGGCAACTATGACTTTTTCATTGGTGGCATGCGGTAACGGAGGAAATGCCGGTGCGGAGAGCACCGAAAGTAACACAGAGAGCACGGAGAACAAAGAAGATGGAGGCGCAGGAGAGGAAGCTAAGGATGAGACCGCAAGCGGCGCGGAAGATGCCGGTGAGGCAGCCACAGACGAAGGAGCAGCAAGTGACGTGGAATTGAAATCCTTTAAGATGGGCTACATAGACAATGGTTCCCAGGATGGAACAACTACCCCGCTGCGTAACAACCTGGTAGCAGCGATTGAGAGTCTGGGTGGAACACCTGTAGCGGCTCAGCCGGCAGGAAATACGCCGGATGATTATCTGGATGCCCTTGATACCTTGATCAGCCAGGGGGTTGACGGCGTGGCGCTGCCTTGGGTAAGCTTTATGTTCGCAGGTTCTCCGGCAGCGGTAAAGAAATGTGAAGATGCAGGAATTTATTATGGCTTTTACTGGAGCGTTGACTGTGAGACCCTTGGTGAGGATACACTTTCCATCTGTCAGGACAGCCCGAAATTCCTTGGATGCTTCTATCAGCAGGAAAATGATGCGGCCTATGCGGCAATGGAAACCCTTCATAATTATGACTGCAATAAGTTAGGTTATATCGGTCTTGCTGCTTCCAATGAGATGCAGGAAAACAGCCGTGACTATGGTGTTCAGAAGGCTTGTGAAGATTTTGGAATGGAAATCCTTGTGGAGCAGAGAGACCAGAGCGTGACCATGACCGCAGAGGGCGGTGCAACCACAGTGGAAAACTTCCTGGCGGCTTATCCTGATATGGAAGGCATCGTAATTGCCGGCAATACCCAGTTCGTTATGCCCGGCGTTGCACAGGCAATCGCTTCTAAAGGACTGACGGATTTTAAGGTAGCTTGTATTGACTTCCCGGATGATATGGAAACTTATGCGGAGGAGGGCGTTTTGGTTTATGACGCAGGAGCCCATGTGACAGGCCCTGTTTATCTGACAATTCTGGTGGCAAATGCCATGAACGGCACGCCCCTTATTGAAAAAGGACGTTCTTTCAACCAGCAGTACATCAAGCTGACCAGCTCCGAGGAGATTGAGCAGTGGACAGCCATTGCAGATGAGATTGTTTACAATACGGACGAGCTTTTGCAGTGTCTGCAGGTTGTGAATCCTGATTTTGATGCGGATGCGTTTAACGAGTTGGTTTTAAACTACAGTTACAATGATATTATGGCACGTCACCACAGTGAATAAAGAAGAATAAGCAATTTGAATAGAGAAATCCGGGCGGGGACATCCCGCCCGGAGAATGGAGAAAGATAAATTTAGTGCCGAAACCCATTTGCGGGTGATTGGCAGCATGAGGGATTGATATGAAACTATTAGATAACGTAAAAAAATCATTATTTGGACTTGGTTTACCGATTATTGTCTACGCATTTTTCTCAATACTGCGGCCCGCAATCTTTTTGGGGTCGGGAACCGGAACGGTTTATACGGTTTTGGTTCAATCTATCACAACCTGTATTCTTGGCTGGGGCATGAGCTTTTCCATGACCGTTGATGCCCTTGATTTTTCCATTGCGGCCGAGATGATTTTGTACGAAATTATGGCAACCATTTTTTATAGTATAGGCGGATTCTGGGCAATGGTTTTGCTTACCATGGTATCAGCTCTGGTGATAGGCCTTGCCAAAGCTTTTATCAAGGAGCTGATTGCGGTGAAATCCATGGTTTTGGGACTGGGGCTTACCTATATACTGGCATCTCTTGGAGAAGTCCTTTCCACCAACCGCAGCACGGTAATCGGAAGGGATGCAACGATTCTGGCAGGGGCTCCTTATAACTTTATTATTCTGATTGTGACAGGAATGATCATGTGGTTTCTGGTGACAAAGAGCCGGTTTGGGGCACACGCAAGGGCAGTTGGCGGCAATGCCAATCTGGCCAAGGCAGCTGGGATCAACGAGCACAAGGTGAATCTGGAGGCCAGTTTGATAGGCTCCATCTTTGCAGGAATTGCGGCTGTTTTTACCCTTTCAAGAGGGGCGGGAGTGACAGCTCAGAATGGATTAAGCAGTATCGGAACAGCCTTTTCTTCCTTGATGTGTGTATTTATTGCCATGTTTATCAGCAAATATGTAAATATGACCATAGGGATTTATGTGGGGGCTGTGACCATGAGTATTATTTCCATTGGACTGGTTTCCATTGGGTTTGACAGTGAACTTAACAGTACGGTTACAAGCGCATTCTTACTTGTACTGATGACATATACGATTATTACGGACAGCAGAAAAGCGGATCAGGTGCGCCGGGAGGTGGCGGATGCCCGGCTGAAAAAAAGCGAGGGATAGCGCTGGCTTTTGATAACCACTGAGTCGTTATGTGTTTGCTGTCAGGAAGAATGAGTGACGGAAAGTGATATGCAGTTTTAAGCAGATAGAGTATAATAAAAATAGTTGAAGCGAAAAGGAAGGGAAGGAGGAACAGGCATGATTTTGAGGGTGAAAGAGCTTTTTAATACGGAAAATTCTCATTTCTTTACCAGCGCGGTAAAGCGCTGTAAGATGGATGATTATGGATATGAGGAGAGAGAATTTCTGTTTACGGGGACGGCGAATATTTATGAGACAGGGGAGGATGGAGAACCTGTCATTAAATATAAGGATTGTGAGTATACGGACAGGATGACCATGCGTCTGCCAAAGGACAGGGAGAGGTTCAGCGGCAGAGTGGTGGTGGAGATAGTAAACTCCACAGCCAATTTTGATATTGACCGGGTCTGGGCGGAATCTTACAGATATCTGATGCGGCAGGGCGACGTCTTTGTGGGGATTACCAGCAAGCCCAATGTATTTGCGGCCTTAAAGCGTTTTGATGGGGAGAGATATGGGGCGCTTACATGGCCTAATCCGTCAACGGAGCCTGTGCCTGAAAATGATGTGCCGCCTCTTGTGACCGGCCCTAAGGACCAGGAGACAGGACATATATGGGATATTCTCACAGAGATCCCGGCACTTTTGAAAAGTGATGCAGAGGAAAATCCGCTGAAAGACTGGGGCGTAAAATATACATATCTCACAGGCTGGTCCCAGTCCTGCAGCTATATTACCCAGTTTGTCACAAGCTTTGAAAGGCCGCAGGCTCATGCCTATGACGGATATTTGTCCACGGGCGGAGTTCGTTCTCTGGTGACGCCTCTTAATCGGTACGAGAGTGTCAGGGTGGTTGACTCTTATCAGAAACGGCTGAATCTGGCGCCTGCGCCGGTGATTGAGCTGAATACGGAGAGCGAAGCCGGGGATGAATTTGGATTCTGTGGATACAGCGCCCGCAGGGCTGACAGCGACGACCCGGCTTTTCGTTACAGATATATGGATATTGCAGGGGGATGCCACGACGCGGTGGACACCTGCATGGACTACAATTCCTTTGATGATGATGTATTAAAGGCCATGGGCGGCGTAGGCGGAGGGCCTCCCGGAAACAGTTTTTGCAGGAATGATTATCATAAATATTTTGCCTTCCATGTAGCGCTGCGCAATCTGTACCTGTGGTGCGAAAAGGGGATTGCGCCGAAAAGTTATGAGCGGATGCACCAGGATGGCAGAGGTAAAATTATGAAGGATGCTTTTGGGAACAGCATCGGCGGACTGCGCACTCCCATGATCGATTATCCTGTATGTACCTATTATAATTGGTCGGAAAGCACTGACCCGGCTACGGGGGAAACTTCGGTCAATGTGCTTGCAGGGCGGGAGGAGAATTATTCTCCGGAATTTTTGAAGGAGCTTTACAGGGATTTAAACCATTACACAGAGCTGGTACGGGCGGACGCAGAGCGGCTCGTGGCGGACGGACAGATTCTTGCCGAGGATATGGAAGATGTGATTGAAACGGCCGTTGCCCGGGCCAGGGCGGCTGGCTTAAACCTTTGAAAAAACAGGAAGCGCTACTATGATTGATAATGGAGGATTGCCATGAGATTAACAGATTGTCCGGAAAGTGTTCCAAAGTGGGGCGTATATGAGCTGGCGCTGGAAGGGCCGGCAGAGGGAAACCCTTTTATGGAGCATTGGGTAAAAGGTGAATTTGCGGGACGGAATGAGACAGTGAAAGTGGACGGATTTTATGACGGGGAGGGTGTTTATAGAGTTCGGTTTATGCCATCCTTTGAAGGAGAGTATAAAGTGGTTATCACTTCCGATTTCGGGGAGGAGATAAAGGCGGAATTTCAGGTTACGGCTCCGGAGGAAGGCAACCACGGCCCTATGCGGGTGATGAACAACTATCATTTTGTCTATGAGGATGGAACACCCTATTTTTCCATTGGAACCACCTGTTATGCCTGGGTGTTTCAGAAGGAGGAACTGCGCAGACAGACCCTCAGGCAGTTAAAGGACAGCGCCTTTAACAAAATCCGTTTCTGCCTGATGCCTAAGCATTATATTCATAATCTGGTGGACCCGGTCACTTTTCCCTATGAAGGGACGCCCATTGACCGTTCTCATATCACGGAAGAAAATTTCCAGACAGGGGACTGGCCTTTTGATTATGACAACAACTTTGACTATACGAGACTGAACCCGGCACATTTCAAACTGCTGGATGAGGCCATTGAGGAACTGGGAAAACTGGGGATTGAGGCGGATCTGATTGTAATGCACCCTTATGACTGCTGGGGGTTCTCAACCATGACCAGGCAGCAGGACGACCTTTACTGGAATTATGTGGTGGCCCGCTTCGGGGCTTACCGCAATGTGTGGTGGTCACTGGCAAATGAGTGGGATCTTTTAAAGGAAAAAACAGTAGAGGACTGGGAGCACTATGCACAGATTTTGGTGGATAAGGATCCATACAGACATTTGCGGGGAATCCACAACTGTATGCAGGTATATGACCACACAAGGCCCTGGATTACCCATTGCAGTATGCAGCGCACGGATGTTTATAAAACCACGGAACTGGCAAGCGAGTACCGCGTCAGATACGGTAAGCCGGTAGTGATGGACGAAGTGGCTTATGAGGGAAATATTGAGCAGGGCTGGGGCAACATTACAGGAGAGGAGATGGTACGCCGCTTCTGGGAAGGCGTCTGCAACGGCGGATATGTAGGTCATGGGGAGACTTATATAGACCCGGAGGATATTCTTTGGTGGTCTCATGGAGGAAAGCTTCACGGCACCTCAAATGAACGGCTCAAATTCCTGGCAGAGTTTGCAAAAACGCTGCCGAAAGGAGGACTTAAGCCTGTAGAAATGGCCTGGGACGCATCCTGTGCCGTGCCTGAGGGAGAGATGATAAATGGTCAGGGAAGTCCTTCTCTGATATTGATGTACCTTGGCTTTAACCGCCCTTCTTTCAGACAGTGGGTGCTTCCGGAGGGCTGCTATCAGATTGATATTATTGATACATGGGATATGACAATCACTTCTGCCGGAGTTTTCAAAGGGTTTTCCCATATTGATCTTCCGGGAAAACAATATATTGCACTTTGTGCGCGGCGTGTGGAGGAAGATTAATTTTTAGTTTTTGTATGATTGGTTCAGAACATGATTTCTCCTAAAGAGACGGAGGAGTGAGTAAGGCCGCCACCCCTTTTCCGAAACTGTAAAAAATGTTGGATTTTTTTCCCGATTATAATATACTATGATGGTATAAAATAGTATGTGACATCAATTGATGCCGCCTGCTATAACAGTTCAGCCCAGGACTTTGCACTTGCTGCAAAGCCCGTGAGAAAGCGTATTGCTATAACACATGCTAGGAGAAGGGTATTATGAATAAAAAAGAACTTGCCACACTTCTTGATGTCTCACCATCGGCAATTTCTATTGCTTTCAATGGAAGAAAAGGCATAAGTGATAAAACCAGGGACAGAATTCTAAAGGCGGCCGAATTATATGGGGTGGAGTATAGTCCAAGGAAAATATCCGCATCAAACTATATCAGTTTCGTGATTTTTAAAGAGCATGGACAAGTTTTTGGTGATACACCTTTTTTCTCATCTGTGACGGAAGGGGTCAACAGCAGTATAACCGAGGCAGGTTATAAGATGCAGATGTCCTACATTTATGGGAATCAGAATCTGGAGGAAAGAATAGAAGAACTCTGTGATTCGGATTGCGCCGGGGTAGTTCTTTTGGCTACGGAGATGAGCAATGAGGATATTGCACTGTGCAATGACATAAAAAAGCCTATGGTGCTTCTGGACAGCTGGTATGACGGCTCGGTAAAGGATTGTGTGGCAATCAACAATACGCAGGGAACCTTCCTGGCAACCCGTTATCTGATTGAATGCGGTCACACAAGGCTGGGATACATTCATTCCAACATACACATTAATAATTTTAATGAGCGTTATGACGGTTTTTGCCGTGCGCTGGCGCTTGCAGGGCTTGTGGAGGAAGATGTCCGTATTTATGTGGGTTCTACATCGGAGACGGCTTACAGAGATATGAACCACTATCTGGAAAGGGCGGGTAAGCTGCCCACCGGTCTGGTGGCGGACAATGATATCATAGCGCTTTCCTGTATGAGGGCATTGAAGGAACACGGTTACAAACTGCCGGATGCGGTGTCAATTGTAGGATTTGACGATACACCGTCAGCTTTTGTATCGGCTCCCAAATTAACTACGGTGCGGGTACCGAAGCACAGGCTGGGAATGGAAGCGGTGGAACTTTTGGTTCGGAGAATTGGAAAAACGGAGCCAATGTCACCGATTTGCATGAGGATTGGGACTGATTTGGTAGTCAGGGACAGCGTTTTGAAAATAGCTCAAAAAAGTTAAGCATCATCACTGTAAAAGATATCAAAAGACTCAGACAGTGTGACTACTAAAATTCAGGTTGACAAAACGGGAACTTTTGAATATGCTGATAATGTAAAAAGAATTTCCGGTATAACAGGGTACGGAGCAAACAGCAAAATGCTAAGAACGGAGAGAGTACATTATCGCAGACATATGTAATATATTTATATGTATCATATTTATATGTATGCCATCTGCCCAGAGAGGGAATGTTACCAGCTGAAAGCATTCCTGCGGAGGAGATAATGGAAGTGCATCCGGGAGCAGGTCTTGTGAATGGAAGCGGAATAAAAACGCTTAGTAGCATGACACGTTTTCACACGTTACGTGTAATGAGTTGGGATGAATTTTGCCTGCGCCTGAGTTTAGCATGCAGTGTGCGAAGCATAAATACATCCTTAAATAGAGTGGAACCGCGGATAACTTCGCCTCTAAGAGAGGCGGAGTTATTTTTATTCTGTCCAATACCCAGCAATAAGTTGATCCGCGAAACGTGACAGCACTTGATGCAATACACGGATCTGCAGAGCAAGTCAACGTTTGTGTACCTTGCAATCGGAACGAAGGAGTAGTAAAGTGGGATTTATAAAAAGAATAAAGGAAGAAATTGCAATAATCCGTCAGCGTGATCCGGCAATTCACTCCGCTATGGAGGTATTCCTTTACCCAAGTTTTAAAGTAATGCTGCATTATCGTATTGCCCATAAATTGTATTTGAAAAAGCATTATTTTCTGGCAAGATGGGTTTCCCAGCGGGGAGCGCGGAAAACCGGGATTGAAATTCATCCCGGCGCACAAATTGGAAAAGGGTTCTTTATTGATCACGGAAATGGTGTTATTATTGGAGAGACTACAATCATTGGTGACAATGTAACCCTGTACCAGGGAGTGACATTAGGGGGAACCGGTAAGGAACAGGGAAAACGGCATCCCACCGTTGGAAATAATGTGATGATCAGTGCAGGCGCTAAAGTGTTGGGCTCCTTTACAATAGGAGATAATTCCAAAATTGGAGCAGGCAGCGTTGTGCTTGAGGAGGTGCCGCCTAATTCCACCGTAGTGGGTGTGCCGGGAAGGGTAGTGAAGCGAAATAATCATGCACTCCCTCAGGAAGAACTTGACCAGGTGAACCTGCCGGACCCGGTCAAGGAGGACTTGGGCAATCTGTACCGGGCTAATGCAGAGCTTACTAACCGAATGATAGATTTGGAGAGGGAGCTGAAAGCACTAAAGAAGCAGGCTGCGAGATGAAATGAGATGAAGACCTTCTAAGATGGCAAAGGACGCCATCTAAGAACGTCTAAATCATTTCGGGAAGAATGCCCTGGGGCATTCTTCCTGAATGGTTTACGTGGCGTCTAAAAGCTCGAAAAGGCAATTTCCGGTGTCGTTGACAACAATTATGGAAACAAAAAAATTTACATGCAGTTTATAGTAAAAGAAAAAAAGGAAATGAGGAAAGGTTGAAAGAATTGCATTCTTTCAACCGCAAATTTGTGCCAAGCACAAATTCGTACGCTGTGAAAGGAGCATGGTTATAAAGATGAAAATTTACAACACACTGACAAAGAGAAAAGAAGAATTTGTACCCGTAGAGGAGGGGAAGGTGAAGATGTATGTATGCGGGCCTACCGTGTACAACCTGATTCATATTGGGAATGCCCGTCCTATGATTGTGTTTGATACGGCCAGAAGGTATATGGAACACAGGGGATATGAGGTGAACTTTGTATCCAATTTTACCGATGTGGACGATAAGATTATCAAAAAGGCCATTGAGGAAGGCGTGGATTCCACCGTGATGTCCGGGCGCTATATAGAGGAATGCAAAAAGGATATGCAGGGTATGAATGTAAAGCCTGCCACCACCCATCCCAAGGCAACCGAAGAAATTGACGGTATGCTGGATATGATCAGCACGCTCATTGAAAAGGGCTATGCCTATGTAGCTGAGGATGGAACCGTTTATTACAGAACCAGAAGCTTTAAAGGGTATGGGAAACTGTCGCACAAAAACTTGGATGATTTGCAGGGCGGGAACCGTTCACTTTTGGTGACAGGAGAGGATCAAAAGGAAGACCCTCTTGACTTTGTACTCTGGAAACCAAAGAAGGATGGAGAGCCTTACTGGGAGTCACCCTGGTGCAAGGGCCGTCCGGGCTGGCATATTGAGTGCTCTGTGATGAGTAAGAAGTATCTGGGAGATGAGATTGATATTCATGCGGGGGGAGAGGATTTGATTTTCCCACACCATGAAAATGAAATCGCTCAGTCGGAAGCGGCCAACGGGAAGACCTTTTCAAAATATTGGATGCATAACGGCTTTTTAAACATTGATAACAAAAAGATGTCCAAATCTTTGGGGAATTTCTTTACGGTCAGGGATATCAGCGAAAAGTATGACTTACAGGTGCTTCGGTTCTTTATGCTTTCCGCGCACTACAGAAGTCCCTTAAATTTCAGCGCCGAGCTGATGGAAGCGGCACAGAACGGTTATGACAGGATTGTGACCAGTGTCAGCAACTTAAACTATTTGCTTGAGAATGCGGAATCTGATACAATGAGCGGGGAAGAAAAGGAGCTGGCAGAGGAGGCAAAGGGGTATATTGCCAAATTTGACGAGGCCATGGATGACGACTTTAATACGGCGGATGCAATTGCGGCAATATTTGAGCTGGTTAAGTTTGCAAATACCAATGCAAGTGCCTCCTGCAGTAAAGAATTTCTCACAGAGCTGAAAGATGAGATTGTGATGCTCTCCGATATCTGCGGGCTTATCGTGGAGAAGAAGCAGGAAATGCTGGCGGAGGATATCGAGAAGCTGATTGAAGAACGTCAAATGGCAAGAAAGGCAAAGAACTTTGCACGGGCTGATGAAATCAGAAATGAGCTTTTGAGCAAGGGTATTATTTTGGAGGATACCCGAGAAGGGGTTAAATGGAAGAAAGCATAAGTTTATTGACACTAATCAAAAAGAGCTTTGATTTGAAAGAGGTGGATATCAGAACATATTCACCTCTTACGCTTGCATATATTGGTGATGCGGTCTACGATTTGGTTTTCAGGACGGCGGTGGTGCAGAGGGGAAATACTTCCGCAAATAAGCTGCATCATCAGACCATTCAATATGTGAAGGCACCGGCGCAGGCGGTTATGGTTGATGTGCTGATGGAAGAATTTACGGCTGAGGAATTTGCCGTGTATAAAAGAGGAAAAAATGCAAAACCTTATACTATGGCTAAGAATGCCACCATGACAGAATATAAGAAGGCTACCGGCCTGGAAGCCCTGGTGGGTTATCTTTATCTGACTGATCGGATGGAGCGGGTGCTTGAGTTAATACAAGTTGGTCTGCACAAGATAAAGGATGAGGACGTATAAGAGAGTAAGATGTGAGAATATTCGGAGATTTCGGGATATTTTGGGGCTGACAGTTACATAAAAGTATAAAGAAGGAAGCTGGCCTCCGTTTCAGGACTTGCACACCCCACAAGACAGCCTGGAAAATTCGTACGGAAATTTCAAGAACAGAGTATCGGGAAAAGCAGATGGCAGGAAAGGAAGATGGACTGTGGACGAGAAAAATCATGAGAAAAATGGAACCATGGGTTTCATAGAAGAATTTACGATAGAGGGAAGAAATGCGGTGATTGAAGCATTCCGCAGCGGCCGGCCTATTGACAGGGTGTATGTGCTTGACGGCTGTCAGGACGGTCCGGTTGTGACCATTAAGCGTGAGGCGAGAAAGAGGGATGTGCCGGTTAAATATGTGACGAAAGAGCGTCTTGATCAGATGTCGGAAACAGGAAAGCATCAGGGGGTGATTGCCAGTGCGGCGGCTTATGGCTATACGGAACTTGAGGACATCCTGAAAAAGGCGAAGGAGAAGGACGAGCCGCCCTTTTTGATTCTCCTTGACAATATTGAGGACCCTCATAACCTTGGGGCGATCATCAGGACCGCCAATCTGGCAGGGGCCCATGGGGTTGTCATTCCCAAGAACCGGGCGGTAGGCCTTACCGCTACGGTGGCCAGGACTTCCGCAGGGGCGCTGAATTATACGCCGGTTGCCAGAGTTACAAACATGGCCAAAACCATTGAGGAGCTCAAGGAAAAGGGGCTTTGGTTTGTGTGTGCGGATATGGATGGCACCAGAATGTACGACCTTGACTTAAAGGGGCCTATCGGTCTGGTGATTGGAAGCGAAGGAGAAGGAGTAGGCAGGCTGGTAAAGGAAAAATGCGACATGGTGGCGGCTATCCCAATGAAAGGGGATATTGATTCTTTAAATGCATCTGTGGCGGCAGGGGTAATGGCTTACGAGATAGTAAGGCAAAGGTTGGCGTAAGGGACCGGTTTGTGCAAGAAAAGGTTTCCGGCAGAGCAGTATAAAGAATTTTTAAAGTCAGGTTTATTATGGAAAAAATGAATAAATTTTTGCTCATGGTTATTGCAATGATGGCGATTATGATAACTGCGGTGGGCATTGATAGAGGTTTACAACTATATAACAGCAAGCAATGGGAAAAAGAGCGGGTGGAGCGGTACCGGCAGTCCTACGCGGATGTGGCGGATATGCAAATGAAAATCAGCCAGCTGTCGGAAAATCCGGAGGCCCTTGAGGCATTTCTTGAGGAAAACCGCGCTTACTTTGACGAAGTGCTTGATACGGAGTTTTACAGCTTCAGCGAAGAATACGGTTTCGGGGAGGAGGCACAGGAGACGGCCACCTTTGGCGAAGGGCCGGAGCATGCGCCGACGGATGAAACCGGGAACGGCGCCGAGCCTGGTGAAGGTGACCTGTCGGATAGTGGTATGGAGGGTGACTCTGAAGACCCGGAAAGCGTGTCAGATAACGATGTGGAAGACACAGACCCGGAAAGCATATCAGGCAATGATGTAAATGGTGAGGATTATGAAAGCGTATCAGCCAATGATATGGTTCATACGGACCGGGAGAGCGTATCAGGAAATGAAACAGAGGATGTTTCGGGAAATATGCCGGGAGGAGCCTTTGTAAATACACAGGGGGATGTATCGGAAAATAGGGCGGTAAGATGGGGATGGACAACCGTGTCCGGCAACAGCCTGCTAGAAAAACGGAAAATCCGCGGCTCTTATATGGAAACCCAGCGGCAGAAGAAGATTGATTCCCAGATAATCGCAAACAATGAAGTGGACTTTTCGGAAGTTTCCATTGCATGTCTTGGGGACAGCATTACCGAGGCCACCAATCTTGACAGTATGGAGGATTACAGACAGTATGCTTATCCCACCCGGTTAAAGGAGATATTGGGTGCGGAAAGCGTGACCAATTTAGGCATTGGCGGGTCTTCCATTGGAAGATACTGGGACAAGGCTTTTGTGGAGCGATATAAGGAAATCCCGGAAGATACGGACCTGATCATTGTGATGGGCGGTACCAACGATGGTTTCTGCCTGAATCAGGAAGAACTTGGAACCATGGAGGAGCGGGCGGAAAACACCTTTATAGGGGATTTGGATGAACTGATGAGAGGGCTTAAGGAAAATTATCCGGATGCGGAAATTGTCTTTACAACCCCCCTTCCCAATGTGCTTCATGACATACTGCGCAAGGAAAGGGATTACCTGCTGCCCCAGGTTGCGATTGTAAACGCCATTAAAAGCCTTGCCAGGGAGTATGAAATTCCGGTAATCGACCTTTACAATTCCAATATACTGGATACCCATGACGCGGCTGTCATTTACAATTACATGCCGGATGGCGTGCACTGCAATCCGGAAGGCTATTCTCTGCTGGCGGAGCATTTTGCGGCGGAATTGATTAAGCTGTACGCCGAACAGGAGGGGATAGAGGTGCCGGCGTATGAAGACGAAAATATGTTAGGGCAGGAGCAGGAGAACAAGGAAGCGGACCAGTGGAATATACCCGGCGTTATCATGGATGAAAACTATGAACCTGACGAGGAAGAATCTGATGAAAACGAGGGGAATGAAGATTCCGATTTGTAAGTCAAATGAGATTGGTGATATGGAAAAGGATTATGAAAAATTCAGTGATGACGAGCTGATTTTAAGATTGCGGGACGGGGAATCAGCCATTACGGATTATATTATGGACAAATATAAGAATCTGGTGCGCAACAAGGCAAAGTCCATGTATATACTGGGCGCGGACCGGGAAGACCTGATACAGGAAGGGATGATAGGCCTTTTTAAGGCGATTAGAGATTATGATACGGGACGGGACGCCAGTTTTTACACCTTTGCAGACCTTTGTGTGTCCAGGCAGATGTATACTGCGGTACAGGCGGCGGGCAGGCAGAAACACGCACCTCTTAACACCTATATTTCCCTTTACGCCGACAGCTTTGAAAACAGCGGCGAGGATGGCGAAGGCCGGGAGCTGTTTGACAGTATCAGCTCCCAGCTGGAAAAGAGCCCGGAGGAGCTTTTGATTGACAAGGAAAATGTTGAGGTTTTGGAAAAAATCATGGAAAAGGAGCTGAGCAGCTTCGAGAAACAAGTGCTGGATTTATACCTGACCGGTATGAAATACAGCCAGATTGCCAAGGTGCTTGGGCGGGACGGGAAGTCCACGGACAATGCCCTTCAGCGAATCAAAGCGAAGCTGAAAAAGGCGATTCAAAAGTAAATATGAGGACAATATCGCTCCGAATTGTTACCATGAGTGGCCGGACAGGCCGCGAACAGCAACATTAAATTCTATCTAAATTTTTATGAATCTATGTACTTTCTAAAATTATTCTTAAATGCGATTCCTAATGCTTGAATTTAAAGCGGAAAAGTTGTATTTTGGAACCGGATATTACATGGGAAAGGAGAATTTGATGAAAAGACCGTATAGAAAGTCATATAAAAAAGGAATTTCTTTTCTGATGGCGGCAGCATGCATAAGCGCTCTTTTGTCAGGCTGCGGTCAGCAGGCGGCGGACGAGGGAGAAGTGATGGACGAGCGGATTCCTGTGCAGGTGCAGAGCCCCCAGGCGGGAACTCTGACTCTGAAAAATGAATTTGTGGGAACCATAAGTCCGGGACAGTCAGTTTATGTAATGCCGCTGGTTACGGCAGAGGTATTAAATGCGGATGTTTCCGTAGGAGATAATGTGACCGCAGGGGAAGTACTGTGTGAATTGGATGATGAGGCGGCGGAATTACAGCTTGCCAGTGCAAAAGCTCAGTATGACAGCGCAGCGGCAGGGGTAAATTCGGCCCAGATAGGATATGAGGCGGCCCAGGCCCAGTACGCGGCGGCCCAGGCCCAGTATGAAAGCACGGTTGCACAGCTGGACGCGCAGTTAGGCGGACAGAAGAATCTGCAGTTGTATCAGCTGCAGTCCCAGGTGGATAATATTAACAGCGGTATTGATAATATCAACAGCCAGATAGATGACCTGGAAGACGATAAGAAAGACGCCGAGAAAGCCAAGGACAGCTTAAGGGAGAGCAGGAATGATGCCAGGGCGTATCTGGAGCAGGCCGCCCAGGCTTATGCAAAGGCAGAGGCCGAGGTGACGGCGCTTGAGCCCCAGGAATATACGCAGTATGAGGAATTGATAGACGCCTACAACGCTTTGTATCCGGGTGAGGGAGAAAAGGTATATGAGTATGACCTGGAGAGTGCCAAGAAATCCCTGGACGCAGCGCGCTCAACTTATGAGCAGGCAAGCGCCGCAGTGAGTCAGTTAGAGTCAGCCTATGAGCAGGCGAAGGCCGGTATCCAGTCCATTGAGGACGGACAGGACCAATTAAATGACACTCTGTCGGATACATACAGGAGCCTTCAGCAGGCGGAAACAGTCAGGAACATTACGGCGGAACAGATTTACAGCGATACGCAGAAGGTTGTGGATGCCAATAAAAATGCGGCGGCAGTTGGCCTTGACACGGCGGCAATCGGTATAGATTCCGCAGCGGCTACGGTGAATTCGGCCAAGGTTGGCGTGGAGGGCGCCCAGGTGGCAATTGAGAGCGCCCAGTATCAGAAGGATATGTATACGCTGAAAGCGCCTATTGACGGCATAATTGAGGCGGTGAACGTGAACGAGCATGATTTGGCCTCTCCGGGGTCTCCGGCTTATGTGATTTCCAATAAAGATACCATGACCGTCACTTTTTATACCAGCGAGGGTATACGCAATACCTTATCGGTGGGACAGAAGGTGGAGGTGGACCGGAACGGCAAAAAATTCAGCGCTGCAATTACGGAGATTGGCAGCATGATAGATCAGAATACAGGATTATTTGCAATAAAAGCCTCTGTCAGCGCTCCAGATGAAAGTCTGCTGACAGGATGCAGCGTGAAGGTCCTGGCGGATACATACAGCCAGCAGAATGCGATTTTGATTCCCTATGACGCGGTCTACTATGACGGCGGACAGCCCTATGTTTATGTGGAAGTGGACGGCATGGCGCAGCGGAAAGACATTGAGACGGGAATCTTTGACGAGCAGACCATGACGGTACTGTCCGGGCTTACCGTGGAAGATAAACTGATTGTAAGCTGGTCGGCTAATCTGCGTGAAGGGGCTCTTGTGTCCGTCCAGGGAGAAGAAGATACGGGAGAGACGCAGGATACATCAGATGTTTCGGAAGGTCAGGAAACCGGAGAGGTGCAGGACGCGCCGGAAGCTTCGCAGGGCCAGGAAACAGGAAAGGTATCAGAAGTTTCGGAAGGCCAGGATACAGGAAAGACATCGGAAACTTTGGAAAGTCAGGAAACAGGAAAAGAACAGAAAGGTTCGCAAATCCGGGAGTCAGAAACGGTGCAGGAGCTTCTGGGCTCTCTGAATACCGGAAAAGCCCAGGATACGCTGGGACTTCCGGGAATCCGGAACACGGAAAATCAGGACGTGGAAAAGACACAGGCAGGACAGGATAATGGGACAGATTCTGCTTTGACAGGCGAAGAATAGGAAGGCGGAAAAAGCATGAATTTGACAAAATTGGCAATGCGCCGTCCGGTTTCAACCGCACTTATCGTGCTGGCGCTGGTAGTATTCGGCCTCACATCCATAGCCGGCTTTACGCTGGAGCTGACGCCGGATATGGAGCTTCCCATGTTACTGGTTTACACCATTTATCCGGGAGCTGACCCGGAAAGCGTGGAGGAACTGGTTACGAAGGAAGTGGAGGAAGCAGGTGCGGAGCAGAGCGGCGTGACTACTTACACTTCCCAGTCGGCGGAAAATATGTCCATGGTTATGTTCCAGTATGAGTACGGGACAGATTTGGATGAGGCTTATCTGGATCTGCGCTCCGCTCTTGATACCGCCAGAGTGGGGATGCCGGATGATGCCAGCGAACCGGTGGTTATTGAGATGGCCATGGATCAGATGGAGACAATGGATATCTCCGTAAAGGCAGTGGGCGACGCGGATGTGCTCAGCTACGTGGAGGACACAATGGTTCCGGAGCTGGAAACCTTAAGCGGCGTGGCCCAGGTTGAAACTTATGGCGGTAAGGAAAACTATATTAAGGTAGAATTAAATTCCCAGGCGATGAAACAGTACGGCGTGACCATGAGTACTATTTCCCAGACCATAGCGGCAATGGATTTCACGGTGCCGGTAGGTGACGTCAGCCAGGGAAGTCAGGATATTTCCATTTCCAGCAGCGCGGATATTTCGGGAGTGGTACAGATTCAGAATATTCCGATTACAACTGCAAGAGGGCAGCTTATACCTCTTTCGGAGCTGGCAACGGTCAGTGAGAGCCAAAGTGAGGACTCAGGCATCAGCCGTACCAATGGACAGGAGGATATCACCGTTGCGGTTACGAAGAAGAAAAGTTACGGTACGGTGGATGTAACCAGGTCGGTGGAGAAGATGCTGGACCGTCTGCAGGCGGCAAACGATACGGTGGTGATTGATGTTACCTATAATGCCAGTGATGCGATTATTTCTTCGCTCTCGTCGGTTGCAAAGACGCTTGTACTTGGAGTTGTCCTGTCCATGCTTGTCCTGTTTATTTTCTTTGGAGATTTGCGGGCAAGTCTGATTGTAGGAAGTTCCATGCCTATCGCTTTGTTTGCAACTATGATTGGCATGAATATGCTGGGATTTACCTTCAACGTAGTTACCATGGGCGCGCTGGTGATTGCCATCGGTATGATGGTGGACAGCTCGATTGTGGTGTTGGAGAGCTGTTTCCGGCTAAAGGACGAGACAGGTGAATATGACGAAGCGGCCCTTAGGGGAACCGGAGTGGTAACTGCCTCTATTATTGCTTCAACCATCACAACGGTTGTGGTATACCTTCCTCTCAGCACGATGAAGGGATTATCAGGACAGCTGTTTGCAGAGCTTGGTATGACGATTATCATTGCAATGCTGACTTCACTGGTGGTTGCAATGACCGTTATTCCGCTTTTGTTTCGGAAATTTAAACCTCAGGAAAAGAAAGAACTTCCAATCAACAAATTACTTCGCAAGATTAACAGCGGGTATGAAAAGCTGCTTGGCAGGCTGTTAAATAAAAAGAAACTGGTGATGTTCATAGCGGTGGCCCTTTTGGTTGGCGCGTTTGTGTTGGTGGGCAATACCAATTCGGAGCTTATGCCGTCCATGGATGAGGGTGCTTTTGCCATCAGCGCATCTTTCCGCTCAGGGACAAATCTTGAGACAATTGCGGAAAAGACGGCGTTTCTGGAGGAAATGGCAGCAGCTGACGAGGACATTGAGCAGTATTCTTATCAGGTGTCATCAGGGTCTGCCAGCCTGCGGGCTTACTTGAAGGATGACGCTGAGATTTCAACCAATGAGGCTGTGGAGAAATATTCCAGGGAGCTTGCAAATGTGACCGACATGGATATCAGTATCTCGGCCAGCGGCGCCAGCATTACTTCCATGATGGGAGGCGGTATAGAGATTGACCTGGAGGGACGCGACCTGGATGATTTGAAGGAGGCGTCCAAACAGGTACAGGATATGTTACAGACCCTGCCGGGGGTACTGCAGGTGTCGTCAAATTTATCTGACGCCGCTACTCAGGTGGAAGTGGTGATCGATCCCTTAAAGAGCATGTCGGTAGGCCTGCCGCCTGTGCAGGTTGCAGGGGAAATGCGTAATGCGTTAAGCGGAACGGAAGCGGCTACCTTGACCAGAAACGGAGAAGAATTCTCCATACGTCTGGAATATCCTAAGGGCGAGTATGAGGACATGAACGATCTGCTTAACATGACATTGACCACACCTATGGGTACACAGGTTCCGTTGTCAGAGCTGGCAGTGATAGCGTATAAGGATGCGCCGGTTACCCTTACCAGAGTGGACGGGATCTATCAGGTAGCGGTCACAGCCAATACCACGGAAGATGCCAGATTTACCGCCCAGAAGGCAGCGGAAGAAGCTATGGCACAGATTATGCTTCCAAGAGGCGTGACCAGGGCAACCAGCATGATGAACGAGATGATGAATGATGAATTTCAGGCCATTATCAATGCGATTTATGTGGCGGTTTTCCTGATTTTCCTTGTGATGGCAATGCAGTTTGAATCGCCCAGATTTTCAGCAATGGTTATGATGAGCGTTCCTTTTGCGCTGATTGGCTCCTTTGGACTGCTGTTTATTACACGCTCCACGCTTAGTATGGTGTCCCTTATGGGTGTGCTGATGCTGGTTGGTATCGTGGTAAATAATGGTATCCTGTATGTGGATACGGTCAACAGGCTGCGGGAAGAAATACCCCTTGAGGATGCGCTGATCCAGAGCGGGCAGATGCGTCTTAGGCCGATTTTGATGACAACGCTGACCACCATTTTATCCATGGTTCCCATGTCACTGGGGATTGGAGACGGTTCCGTTATGATGCAGGGAATGGCGCTTGTGATTATTGGCGGACTTGTGGCGTCTACGGTTTTGATTCTGCTCCTTCTGCCTACTTTCTATCTGATTATTGATAAACAGACCAGAAAAGAGAGCAGGATGGCCAGAAAGACGCGCAGACTAGAGAAAAAAGAAGCAAGAGAAATGAAGAAACAAGGGAAATAAAGAAAGAAAAAGCAACAGCCTGTGATGGAAGAATTATGGGCTGTTGTTCTTTTTACATTTTCTTGGCCGACTACGCAGTGTGAGCAGATATTTAGTCGTCACTGCGCTTTCGCTCTATAAAATCGCAGCAGACGCCAGGCACAAGATTAAAAGCCAGGAAAGAGCCTCACCAAGCGCACACGCTTAAAAGAGTGGCATTTGGGGCTGCCGTTTGAAAAGTTACCAGTTTGCTTTATTTCTATAAGTAATATTCAAGTGACAGATTGTTAAAGTGGAATGGAGATTGATATGGGAATTTGTTATATTATTGGGGCGGGGGAGTTTGGTGATGGGGAGTGCTCTCCTGCAAACGGAGATTTGGTGATTGCCTGTGATGGCGGTTATACCCATTGCCTGGAAAGAGGGATTGCTATGGATTTGGTGGTGGGGGATTTTGATTCTCTGGGCGAGGTTCCTGACCATCCCAAGGTGGTTGTTTTAAAGCCTGAGAAGGATGATACGGATACAGGCTGGGCGATAGCGGAAGGGCTTAGGCAGGGATACCGGAAGTTTGTCATTTTCGGAGGAACCGGCGGAAGGATTTCTCATACCATAGCGAATATCCAGCTTTTGGCTGACCTGGAGGCTAAAGGGGCCGAAGGTATTTTGATTGGAAAGGGTTCCTGGTACCGGGTGATTGTAAACGGGGAGATTCGCCTCGGCCCCCGGGAGGAAGGCTTTTTGTCGGTGTTTTGTCTGGGGGATAAGGCAGAGGGAGTGTATGAGGAAGGACTTAAGTATGAGCTTCACGATGCGGTTCTCACCAAGGAATATCCGGTTGGCGTGAGCAATGAATTTCTGGGAAAAGAGAGCAGGGTTGCAGTGGGAAAAGGGGCGCTTTTGCTGGTGAGGGAAGAAAAGATTTAAAGCTGGCCTCACCGGGCTTTCACCCTATAAAAACGCAACGCTAAGCTTCCCACTAACCTTTGAAAACTAATGTACTTTTCCGCAGGGTTGTAATCGTTAAGCATGAAGTTGCGCTTTTTTGTAAAGTTTGTAATAATGGAATAAAAAAGGGCAAAAAGTGTTAGGAAAATACAGAGAGGAGAGGAACATGGAAAAGCCGAAAATTTATATGTCAGACATTCATTTGGAGGACTACACGGAGCAGTATGAGGGGAAAAAGGCCACGGCTGATACCATGGTATTTGATGGCGGCAGGAAAAGGGATCTGTTAAACGGGCAGTGGCAGTACGCCGTGGACCAGTATGACACCTGCTTAAGACAGCAGTGGTTTAAGGAAAAGCATTTTGATGAAAACGGCTATACCCTTCCTGTGGATTATTCCTTTGACGAGTGGCCGGTCATGCAGCTGCCCTGTTGCTGGAATACGCTGGAAGAAAAATTCCTTTTGTATGACGGAAGTATGGTGTTTACCAGGAAGTTTTCTTATCGTGCAAAAGAAAAGGAAACTGTGGTTCTTAAGGTTGGCGCGGCTAATTATCTGTGCAGGGTTTTTGTGAACGGGACTTACATAGGAATGCACAGAGGCGGTTCCACACCGGCGTATTTTAATCTCACGGATTCCCTTAAGGCGGACAATCGGATCATGCTTGTGGTGGACAGTACCAGAAGGGAAACCCAGGTGCCCACGGAAAATACGGACTGGTTTAATTATGGCGGCGTGTACAGGGACATTGAGTTGATTTATCTGCCGGAAATTTACATCAAAAATTTTCAGATTGAGCTGGCCCCGGACGGGACTTTCAGTAGAATACAGGCAAAAGTGGAGCTTTCGGAAAAAGTTTCAGGAAAAGCCCGGATTGCTATCGAAGAATTGGGTGTCCAAAGCCAGATTTTGATTGAGGATGGAGTGGGAACAGCTGTCATGGACGGCAGGCCGGAATTATGGACGCCAGATACACCGAAACTTTATGAGGTGAAGGTATCTTACGGAGAAGACAGCGTCAGTGATAATGTGGGATTTCGGGAAATCAAGGTGGAGAATGGGGAAATCCTTTTAAACGGAAAACCTGTTTTCCTGCGGGGAATCAGCTGTCATGAGGAAAGCGTGGAGAATGGAAAGGGCTTAACGGAGACAGAGAGAATAGAGAACATCATGCTGGCAAAGCAGCTGGGCTGTAATTTTATGCGGATTGCCCACTATCCCCACAATGAACGTATGGCCAGGCTTGCGGATAAAATGGGCATCATGCTGTGGGAGGAGATTCCTGTCTATTGGGCAATCCGGTTTGAGCGGGAAAAAACCTACCAGGATGCGGAAAATCAGCTGCGGGAGCTGATGCGCCGGGATTATAACCGGGCAAGCGTCATTGTCTGGTCGGTGGGTAATGAGAATGCGGATACGGACGAGCGGCTTAAATTTATGGGAGGTCTTGCGCAGTGCGCCCACAGGGAAGGCGGAAACCGTCTGGTATCGGCGGCATGTCTTGTGGACAGTGAAAAAAATATGATTTCGGACAGGCTGACAGAGTATCTGGATGTAATTGGCCTCAACGAATACTGTGGCTGGTATACTCCGGACTTTGAAAAGCTTCCTCAGCTTATGGCAAACAGCAGACCTGAGAAACCGGTGATCATCACGGAGTTTGGTGCGGACGCCCTGGCGGGACACCATGGAACAATCACTGACAAGGGAACGGAAGAATGCCAGGCTTATGTATACGAGCGCCAGATTCAGACCCTGCGTGATATTGATTATATTAAGGGGATGACGCCATGGATTTTGTATGATTTCCGCTGCCCAAGAAGGACAAGCAGCATACAAAAGTATTACAACAGAAAAGGACTGCTCTCTGAGGATAAGAAGTACAAAAAAATGGCCTTTTATGTATTGCAGAAATTTTATCAGGAATTAGGAAAAGAGGAAAAAAATCAGGCCTGATAAGGAAGCAGGCTTGTAGAGGCTGTTCAATTCTGCATGGGTCTGATTTCCAGCAGTTTGCTGCGTTCGGGAAGATGCTGGGGAGGATACCTCTAGCCTGGGGGTGGTTCATTTGGTTGACGGAAAGGAAATTGGGAAATGGGCGATTTTATGAAAAAATTTTCTCTGGAAGGTAAAGTTGCATTGGTGACAGGCGCATCCTATGGAATTGGCTTTGCAATTGCAACAGCCTACGCGGAAGCGGGAGCAACTATTGTGTTTAACGACATTAAGCAGGAGCTGGTGGATAGAGGCCTTACCGCTTATGAAGAAAAAGGAATCAAGGCTCACGGGTATGTGTGTGATGTGACAAAGGAAGACCAGGTACGGAACATGGTGGCCCGGATTGAAAAGGAAGTGGGGATGATTGATATTCTGGTGAACAATGCGGGTATTATCAAGCGCATTCCCATGTGTGAGATGAGCGCCGACCAGTTCCGTCAGGTCATTGACGTGGACTTAAACGCACCTTTCATCGTGTCCAAGGCGGTGATTCCCAGCATGATAAAGAAGGGACATGGCAAGATTATCAACATCTGTTCCATGATGAGCGAGCTTGGGCGGGAAACCGTCTCCGCTTATGCGGCGGCTAAGGGCGGGCTTAAGATGCTCACCAAGAATATTGCATCCGAATACGGACAGTTCAACATTCAGTGTAACGGCATTGGCCCCGGATACATTGCAACCCCGCAGACTGCGCCCCTTCGGGAGATTCAGCCTGACGGTTCAAGACATCCCTTTGACCAGTTCATCATTGCCAAGACGCCGGCGGCACGCTGGGGTGTTACGGAGGATTTGCAGGGACCTGCGGTTTTCCTGGCGTCGGAAGCTTCTGACTTTGTAAACGGACATGTGCTTTACGTGGACGGCGGTATTTTGGCTTATATTGGAAAACAGCCCCAATAAAACCAAACTTATTACAGTACTTAGGCGAAACACTTACTTATGTGCGAAGAACAAGATTCATTGACACATCATGACTATCGTGATAGTATTTAGTTAACTATTATGATAGTCATTTTATGAATAAGCCGGCTCGCAGAGCATGGCGGCGTTTGATTGATATAAGGATAACCTGAAAAGCGTGTCGGCGTTGTTGATTTGTTCGGAAAAGAGAGGAGACGTTACAGCATGATAAAATTATTTGATTCGGAACGAAAGGTGATGGAGGTATTATGGCGGGAAGGAGACCTCCCGGCTGGACAGATCGTGAAAATATTAAAGGGCGAGATTGGCTGGAACAGAAATACTACCTACACGGTGATCAAGAAGTGTGTGGATAAAGGCGCCATCAAAAGAGAAGAACCCGGCTTTGTGTGCAGTGCCCTGATTTCCCGTCAGGAGGTTCAGGACTATGAGACAGAGGAACTGATCGATAAGATGTTTGACGGCTCCAAAGAAAAGTTTTTTGCTGCTTTTTTGGACGGGAAAAAGCTCTCAAAGCAGGAAGTGGAGCAGCTTAAGAAGATGATTGATGATCTGGAGGAGTAAAGTGAGTGGAGTTTTGAAAGGAGCTGAGTGAGAAGATGAACCTGGTGCAGATGAGTTTAACGGCGGGGATTTTGATTATTGGCATTATCCTGTTCCGTATCTTTTTTATGAATTATGTTCCTAAAAAGGCAATCATCCTGCTGTGGGAGATTGCAATTTTGCGGCTGGCGCTTCCTGTGGCACTTCCCATGCCCTTTCCAGGGATTGGTGATCTGGGAGCGATTCCTTTAGATTTCTATCGGGTGGAAGCTGTAAGCAGCGCTTTTGCTGATGCATCGTCGGAATGGGTGGGCTGGAAGGCGGTGCAGAGCGCTTCTACCTGGGACGGGGAAAATACGGCTGTGATATCCGTAATAGAGGATGGGGATAGGGCAGAAGCGGCCGGTATGGCAGTAACTATGCAAAAGAGTGGTCTTCCCCGAATAATCTACGGTGTGGTGGCTCTTGCTATGATTCTGGGTTCTTTCTATCTCTATTACCGTGACAGTCAGTTTTTCCGGGAGGGACTGCCCATGTCTGAGAAAGAAAAGCAGCTCTTGCTTTTGCTTTTGGAGGAAAGAGACAGGGAGCGGATGAAAAAGGTAAAATTCCGTATTTCTGACCGCACGGCATCACCGGTGACTTATGGGGTGTTCCGGCCTGCTATTGTCTTTCCCAAGGGACTGTATCACAGTATGAAAGTAAACCTTCCTACTGAATTTGTGGGCCAAATGTGCACGCAGGCACGCCCTTTTGACCCATGTGTAACAAATTCGGAAAAAGAGATTACCTTCTGGCTGAAGCATGAGCTGGTACATATCAGGCATCACGACAATCTGAAAAAGCTCATTGCCCATGGGGTTTTGTGCCTACACTGGTTTAATCCGCTGGTGTGGCTGATGGTTCTTTTGTATAACAGAGATATGGAGATTTTGTGCGATGAGACCGTGGTGCGGAAAAGGCAGGAGAGCCGGAAGGACTATGCCCTTGCCCTGCTTTCCATGGCCCAGCAGAAAAGCATGGGATTCCAGACGGGACTTGGTTTCGGAAAAAATGCGGTGACCGAAAGGATTACGGCAGTTATGAAATGCAGGAAGGTGACTGCAAGAGGGATTTTAGGAGCGATGGCCGCCGTGGGATTGGCGCTTACCGCTTTCGGCTCCCATCATGTATCCTATGCCGCAGGCAGTGATACGGCGGTATATGTGGATGGGGATACGGTGGAATATGCGGTGATGGTAACAGATATGATACAGGAGGACAGAGAGCAGCCGGTTGGCGGATATGTAAGTGTGGCTTGGGAGAATATACCGGGTACGGAGGCAGGCTTTGTGGTGGCGGAAGAAGTAGCGGCAGCACAGGCCGTGGAGGAAACTGTGACGGAGGACAGGTCGTATGCGGTAAGTGCGGCGGAATACACAGATTCCCTGCAGGAGCAGGCTTCGGAGGAAACATTGTCGCACTCCGCAGGCAGGCTTACGGATGAAAAAAGTATTGAAGATGTTATTAATGAAAACTATGGGAGGTTTGGGGTCAGTATCAGGTCCCAGGGCATGGATTATCAGCTTTTTTATGAGGATGAGCCTATTTATTTCCTGGCGGATAATACCATACCTGAGGAGGAAGGCTTTTCCGGCCGGCTGTTTTTAAATCCCTCCGGAGAGAAAACAGGAACCACCGGAGTAGTTGCAGAGCATGACCGGAGCGGGAATGTAGTTGGGTTAAGGCATCTTTCGGAAAAAGAGTCGGAGGAGTATACCAGAAGGTGGAGGTAGTTGGCACCAGAGCGGAGATTTTTTAATGGACAGATTCCGTAACAGTGAAGCGGAGAGCTGAATCGGTACGGGGAGCGAGGTATTCGCGAAAAAATAAGTTTGACATAAAGTGACTACTGTGATAGTCTATATTTACAGACTATCACAGTAGTCACTTTGCGTTTCAAACTTCATATTTTTGAGATATTCGGAGAGAAAAGCGATTCGCAGGGTGAGCTGGGACAGCAGGTGAAAGGAGTCGGTTAAAATGAGAGATATTTTCATGAAAAAATTTTCAAAAGAAAAAATATCCGCCAAAAGGCTTATATGCCTATTGGCAGCAGTAACAGTGGCGCTTACTTCGGGCTGCGCAGGGCAGGGAAACCCGGGAGGAAATGGTTCCGGGGAGAATGGATTCCGGGAAAGTGATTCCTCCGGGAATATCTCGGAAAAAGATGGCGGAGAGGAGCAGCAGGCATCCATGGGGCGGTACGTGGAGGAAGAAACCGATCTGTCAGAAGACCTGGAGGTGGTCTATGATCTGCGGATGTTGACGGAGGGAAAGCTGGTGATTGCGGACGGTTATCGGGGGTTTCAGGTATCGGAGGATCAGGGAGAGACCTGGAAGAAGGAGAGCGTCCGGTGGCTGGATGAGAAGGGCCCGTTGGCATATATGCTGAATGTCCAGGTGGGAGCGGATGGAACTATGGCCGCTATTTATATGGATGAGGATGAGGCGAATGGATATGGTGCAGATACTGACGCTGATTCTGATAAGTCCGAAGAAGGTTCGGATGATTCTGAAAACGATTCAGATAAGTTGGAAGAAGGTTCGGATGCGTCCGAAGGGGATTCAGATGAGCCCGGGGAAGTTTCGGATGCGTTCAAGGAAGAAAGCGCAGGCTCCTGGTTTTTACTGCATCCCGACTGTGCACTTCTCCTTCCGGACGGCACAGAGCTGCCGGTAACCTATTCTGTGAGTGAGGATGAACTATATCCCACTAATTTCTGGATTGCCGATTCCGGCAGGGTTTTTATGACGACCTATGGGAACTGTATTTATGAGGTAAAGGAGGATGGCAGCACGGAGGTATATCTGAATACGGAGACAAGGCCCCAGCTCGTCCAGTTTATGGGAGATTTGATGATCATTGATGGCTATGATATTGACGCGCCCATTCTTTATGATATGGAAAAAAAGGAGTACGTGGAGGAGCAGGTTCTTGGGGAATTTGTGAAGGAGAATTATCCGGACCGGCAGTTTAACGGCGGGAGCTGGTATGATCTGTTCCTTTTCCCGGGAGAGGAAGGGACTCTTTATATGGCAGGTAAAAAGGGGCTGCACCGCTATGTGATGGGGCAGGGAGAGGTGGAGCAGCTCATTGATGGTTCCCTCTCGAGATTAGGGAACCCCAGGTATGGGATAAAGGATATGCTGATACTGGAGACGGGAGAGTTTCTTGCCCTTTTTGCCAGCGGAAAGGTGGTGAAATTTACTTACGATCCCAATGTGGCCTCTGTCCCCACAGAGAAGCTGAAGGTGTATAGCCTGGAAGAAAGCTATGATGTCAGGGTGGCGGCTTCCACTTATCAGGTGGAGAATCCGGCAGTGCATGTGGAGTATGAGGTAGGCATGGAAGAAGGAGGCGGCGTTACCAGGGAGGACGCCCTTAAAAAGCTGAACACGGAGATTATGGCAGGACAGGGACCGGACGTGCTGGTGCTGGACGGACTTCCCATAGATTCCTATATCCGGAAGGGGCTGCTCCTTAATTTAAATGAATTTACGAAAGAGTTTGGAGAAGAAAAACTGTTTATGAATCTTGTCCGTGCACTTGGAACAGAGGATGAGATTTATATGATTCCGGCACAGGCAGCCTTCCCCATCCTTTTGGGAAAGGAAGAAATGGTATCCGGTATGAAAGGACTTTCCGCCATTGCCGACGGGATAGAGAAACTGCGCAGGGACAATCCGGAAGCTGACCTGATTGGGATTGGTTCTGAGATTGGAGTTATGAAGATGTTCGCCGCTGTCAGCGCTCCTGCATGGAAGGGAGAAGGCGGTGAAATTGACAGGGAGGTTCTTTCGGATTTTCTGACCCAGACAAAGAGAATCTATGAGGCTCAGATGGACGGGATTAATGGGGAGAGTCTGGAGCGCTTTCAGTCATCTGCGGAAATTGCCGTCCGGGATTACGGGGAAGACTGGGAGTATAATCTGTCCTTTTACGGAGGAATGTCCCTGGACTATGTGGGGGATTATGTGAAGCTTCTGATAGGGCTTAACACCTATCCCTACGGCTATTACGATCTGACCTCGGTGCACAAGGCAAAGGGCTGTGAGGACGCGGCGCTGACGCTCCTGGAAGGGCAGAGCAAAGGGGTATTTATCCCCCAGACCCTGCTTGGCATAAGTGCGGCATCCGGCAAAAAAGAGCTGGCGGAGGATTTCCTTTCCCTGTTTCTTGGAAAAGAGAACCAACGGGCATTGGGAGGTTATTCTATCAATCGCAGCGCCCTTGAGGAGCTGTTTCAACCCAATGAGGAGTATGTGGATGAAAACGGGCTGTATGGCTCAGTGGCCATGACTTCCGAAGAAGGAATAGAGACAGAGCTGGATATCTATGTGCCTACACAGGAAGAACTTTCCGTGTTTTATGGCTGGATGGAGTCGGCGGATACCCCTTATATAGAAGACAGGGTTCTGGAAAAGGCAGTGATGGAAGAAGGAGCCAGGTATTTCCGGGGGGAGCAGGAACTGGAGGAAGCGCTTGACGCCATAGAGCAGAGACTGGCCATCTATATGGCGGAATAAAAAGTGTGAAAAATGCTTCGTAATGGAGGGGAATATGCGGAAAAAGAGAAGAAGATTTTTTTGCCTGTTTGTGTTTCCGGGATTTTTTGGGATTACGGTTTTTGCTCTTGCCCCCTTTCTGGATGTGGTGAAGCGTTCTTTCACCGCGGCAGTGACGGGAGCCTTTGTGGGAGGAAAAAATTATCAGGTCATTTTTCAGAATCAGGCGTTTTTGCTGGCAGTGAAAAATACCATAAGATTTACGCTGACAGGCATTCCCCTTCTGGTTTCGGCAGGGCTGATGGTGGCTCTTATGTTAAGCGGTTTTAAAAATAAGGGATGGATCAAATCCATTTACCTGTTTCCCCTTGCCATGCCTACCGCCACTGTGGTGATGGTGTGGAAGCTGGTGTTTTATAAGCAGGGTTTTTTGAATTTATTTCTCACCCGGGCCGGACTTGTTACCGGCCTGTGGGGAGAGGTACATAAGGATTATCTGGGTACGGCCGCGGCCTTCTGGGTACTGGTGGGAAGCTACATATGGAAAAATCTGGGCTACACGGTGATTCTTTGGCTAACAGGCATTGGAGGAATCTCCGGGGAAATGCTGGAGGCGGCCAAAGTGGACGGCGCAGGAGGGTGGCAAAGGCTTTGGAGGGTGGTGCTTCCGAATCTGAAGGGAAGCCTTTTTACCATAGTGATCTTATCCTTTTTAAATTCTTTTAAGATTTACCGGGAGGCCTATCTGACGGCGGGAGCCTATCCGGATCAAAGTATGTATCTTTTGCAGCATTTGTTCAACAACTGGTTTGTTAATCTGGAGCTTGACAAAATGGCGGCTGCGGCAGTGTGTACCGGCGGAGTGCTGATGCTTGCAATTTTATTGCTGCAGAGGCTGTGGGAGGACAGGTGAGAGAAGCAGATAACAGTGAAGCCAAAGACCGAACTGCTATGGAAACGGAACAATGTTGGCATAAGGCGAGGCGGAATAGGGATGGACACAAGCAAAGTGAAGCAGAACAATGCTGGGAGTGAAGCAGGACGGAATGATGATGGGTGTGGGGAAAAATAGAACAATGATGGGCGTAAGGCGAGGCAGAGTAACGACGGGCACAGGTAAAAACCGAAAACGATTTGAAAAAGTGAAAAAAGCGGCTGGAAAAGGGCTGCTATTTCCGATTTTGCTCCTGCCGGGACTATTGGTGATTTTACCCGTACTGTTGCTCTTATCCGGTTCCCTTATGGACAGCTGGGAGCTGGGCGGGTATATTGGCACGGTTTTTACGGATGGAAGCGAATTTATCAGCTGGAAGCTTTTTCCGGATTATCCTTCCTTTTCCAATTATGGAAAGCTGTTATTCGAGACGCCTCAATTTTTTGTGCTGTTCTGGAATTCCATGAAGTTGGTATTGTGTATCCTGGCAGGGCAGCTTATTTTTGCGGTACCGGCGGCATGGGGCTTTGCGGCCTATCCGGGAAGGGGAAGCCAGGGGCTGTTTGCGCTGTATGTAGTTCTGATGCTTCTGCCCTTTCAGGTGACTATGCTGTCAAGCTATCTGGTGCTGAACAGACTGTCCTTTTTAAATACCCATCAGGCCATTATCTGGCCTGCGGTGTTTTCCACATTTCCGGTATTTTTATCCTACGGAGGATTTAAGAGCATTCCTTACCAGATGCTGGAGGCGGCAAGGGTGGACGGAGCCGGAGAGCTTACCATATTTGTAAGGCTGGGCTTGCCTCTTGGAAAAAGCGGTCTGCTGTCCGCTATGGTGCTGGGGTTTCTGGAATATTGGAATCTCTTAGAGCAGCCTATGGCATTTTTGGAGGATAAGTCTCTCTGGCCCTTGTCCTTATATCTGCCGCAGATCACCTGGGGCCAGGCAGGCTTTGCTTTTTGCGCCAGTGTGGTCACTCTGGTGCCGGCGGTGTTTGTATTTATCATCGGACAGGACTATCTGGAGCAGGGGATTATTTATTCGGGACTTAAGGAATAAATGGGCCGGAACACTTTCCGGAGGACTTTGCAGCAGGTGAAAAGTTCCGGGCGAACCGTTATGCGTAGAAGATATCAATGATAAGAAGGTAAAATTGATAAAGGAGTAAGATTTTGGCATGAAAAAGGTGATAGCAGGTTTTGGAGTTTTTCTTATATTTATGGCGGTATGTACTTTGATTGCGAAAAGCGTTTACGCCTACCGGCTTCCCATGGCAGGTACCACTACCCCTGCGTCAAAATATGTGGAGCATAAGGTGGAGGCGGAAGGGCTTGTGGTGGCCGGAGGCGAAAAGCCCGTCACCTATGAGCCGGGGTATCGGATTCTTTCCATGCCTGTGCGGGTGGGCGACAGAGTGGAGGAGGGGGATGTGCTGTTTTTGATTGATTTGGAGGATTTGGAGGAGATGATAGAGAAAAAGAAGGATGAAATCTCCAAGGTCTCTCTCCAAATCGACGCCATTTTGGAAAATCAGGTCATCCAGGAGCAGAAAAAGGAGCTGGAGCTTGCCAGGGCAAGAGAGGATTACGACATTACCGCAAGACTTCAGGACACCCAGGTGGGCCGCGCTGCGGAAAGCTATGTCCAGGCGGAGCATGAACTGGAGGAGGAAGGCGGAGGCGAAGGAGATACGGAGCTGAAGGGCGCCTTACAGAGTGCGGCCTACGGGGAGGCGGATGCAAAGGCGGCCCGTGACGAGGCGGTAAAGCAGGCCGGAAGAAAAGTAGAGGACATCCTTCTTCCGGAGAATGTTTCCGCCGACCTGGATACGGCGCGGCTGGAGTTATCCGGTTTTTCCGGGGAACTAAAGCAGCTTCAAAGGATAAAGGACAGCCAGGGAATCGTGACAGCTCCCTTTGGCGGCGTGATCACGGAGATTATGGTGGGAACAGGAGGAAGGACGGCGGATACTGCGGTGATGTTGATTTCTGACGAGAGCATCCCCTGCCAGCTGAAGGTTACTTTGGACAAGGAGCAGAAAAAGTATATCAGTCTGGGAGATGAGATTACGGTTAAGCTGGAAGGAGAGAATAAGGAGCTGGAGGAAAAGGTGGCTTATCTGGCAGAGAGCAGAGAAGGAGCGGAAAAGTACGAGGTATTGATCGAGCTTCCGGAAGGCATGGGAGCGCCGGGGGTATCCGGCAGTATTTCCCGTTCGGAGCAGGGGGAAAAGTACAGACTCTGCCTGCCCCCTTCCGCCATCCATGAAGCGGACAAACAAAATTTTGTCTATGTGCTGAAAGAGCGGGAAGGGATTCTGGGCCAGGAATACTATGTAGATACGGTGAATGTAAAGGTGCTTGACAGGAACGATTATTGGGCTGCCGTTGAGGAGGGAGCGCTGGATGAGGAGAGCCGGATTATCACATCCTCCACAAAAGAGATTGTGAAGGGGGAGACTGTCAGGTGGGAGGATTAAAACGTATCAAGTAACTTTGTTGACAATATGGCATATTTGCCACATACTGATTATTGAAAGCGAATTAAGATTTATAATGGATAAATTTGAAGTCAGTTAAAAGAACCCGACTGTAAGCCCTTAGATGACGGAATATTTGAAATCCTCAGAAAAGTGGGAGAAGATATAACAAGAGTTTTATACTCCTTATAATTATGATAAGAAAATTTTATTAACAAATGGATTCATTAAGAAAACGCAGGAGACGTTAAGGTGCGAAATAAAGCTGGAAAAGTCATATCGTAAAGATCATTTGGGAAGGATAAAAAATAATGAGTGAATTTCAGGAATTATTGAATGGACAATTGCAGGATGATGAATTCAGAAAAGAATGGGAAGATATTCAGCCGGAAATGGATGTGATCCGGGCAATGGTTGATGCAAGGATATCACAAAATCTTACTCAAAAAGAGCTTGCTAAAAGGACGGGAATCGATCAGGCAGATATAAGTAAGTTGGAAAATGGCACAAGAAATCCATCTCTCAAGTTATTAAAACGATTGGCAGATGGGATGACGTTGAAGTTGGAGTTTGTTCCAAAGAGGTCAGTGGAGAAATAGATATAAATTCAGAAATATAATCATAGCTAAGACAATGAGAGCAATATAGCTATATAAAAAAAGAATGAAGTGAGAATGTGTTAAAATTTTAAAATTTACCGGGAGGATGTCTATGCTGCCGGAGGAGAAAGCAAGGTAAGAAGTGTAAAATAAGATTGGGGGATATTATGGAACTGGAAATAGGCATAGAAGATTTACTAAACAAAAGAAAAATAGAATCAGACCGCATAGAATTCAAGAAAGGGTGGAACCCTGATGATATCTTTCATAGCGTCTGTGCGTTTGCGAATGATTATAATAATGATGGCGGCGGATACATTGTTATAGGAGTCGAGGAGAAAAATGGAGTTGCGGTAAGACCGGTAACAGGAATTCCGGAAAATATGCTCGACAAGATACAAAAAGAAATACTCAGTTACAATAATATGATATCCCCACCATATTTCCCAAAGGTAATTACGTCTCAGGCAGATGGAAAATGGATTTTGATCATAGTAGCAAGAACCGGGCAGCAGCGGCCATACAAATCCCCTGAGTACGTTACAGGTAAAAAAGATAAGAAGTATAATTATTATATCCGATATCTGACCAGTTCTGTAAAAGCAAACCCAGAACAGGAGCGGGAACTGATCAATATGTCTGACCAGACACCTTTTGACTGCAGAGCAAATCATAAAGCAACTTTTGATGACATTTCTCCGGTTCTTTTGGAAGACCATTTGCGTAAGACAGGAAGCAAACTTGCAAAGCAGGTTCGGGAACGCGGTATAGAAGAAATATTAGAAGATATGCAGTTGCTGGTAGGACCGCCGGAAGTAAGATATATTCAGAATGTTGCACTTATGATGTTTTGTGAGCATCCGGATAAATTCTTTCGATATACTTATGTGCAGATGACATCATTTCCTGAAGGAAGTATAGAGAATCCAGGTGTCAGTGAGGATTTTCCTAGTATAACAGGGTCGGTGCCGCAGATGATTCAGGCAACAATGGAACGTTTCCGCAATCTTTTTATACGGGAAAAGGTAATAAAGATTCCGGAACAAATGGAAGCGCTTAGAATTATGAACTATCCATATCAGGCAATCGAAGAAGCGGTGGTGAACGCTTTTTATCACCGTGATTATATGTCGTGTGAGCCCGTAACAATAGAGATAGAACCAGACTGTATAAATATCATGAATTTTCCGGGAATAGATAGATCAATTTCTGCAAAGACAATAGCAGAAGGTAAAAGATTTGTTTCCAGACATTATCGTAACAGAAGACTTGGAGAATTCCTGAAAGAATTGGAGTTGTCAGAGGGGCATTCATCTGGTATTCCCACGATACAGGAAGAATTAGCGAAGAATGGTTCACCGCGCGCAGAGTTCTTTACGGATGAAGACAGACGGGCTACGAGGATAAAGATTCCGATTCATCCGGCTTTTTTAGGTGTCAGTGATGAAATAGTCGATAGTACTGAAAAAGCGACGAAAAAATCCTCAAAGAAAAAAATGGAACAGCATATTATGATTTTGAATTATATGGCAGATGGTGAGTGGCATAAGACTTCAGAAATTGCAGAAATATTGGGGCTTAAAGACACCAGAACCAAGGAACTATTAAAAGAATTGATAATATTAGGCAAACTGAATGATAATGGGAAAACAAAAGGTAAATTATACAGATTGAAATAATTCGTCGCTAAAAAAGCGACGAAAAAAGCGACGAAAAAAGCGACGAAAAAAGCGACGAAATAAATTCCGGAGCAGAAGTATTTTGCATCTTGTAAAATGACAGTAAAGGGTGTACAATAAACGAAATTGTAATGAAAGGTGGTGAGGAGTATGAAACAATACGAAGTCCTGAGAGTTAAGAAGCTGTTTGAGGGCAGTGATCTTATACTCGGGTTCGCATATGGTGCAGCAGCATCAGGGGACAACTATGCCCTTTTTTGGGAAACGGATTGTTTTGATGCTGCTCACCATGTGACGGGATAATCGGGAATACGACAAATCTGTGATATTTTTGTATTTATAGTTAACGACCATTAAAAATGTTCTTTTCGTGCCTGCAAAAGCTTACGTATATGGATTTTTCAGGAAGCGGAAAGAGACATTTATCATATCGTTTGCTATAAGTATCACGGTTTCGCCATACGGCGTACTTTAGTCGAAAGCCAGTGCCCTGTGCAGATAAAGACAATCTGTGCAGGGTATTTTTGTGCCAAATTTTATGTTGGAAATTGGCTTATAGAACAGTACCGCCGCAAAGGCGCAAGGAAGGAGTAACGATGATCCTGGATATTAACAAAGTAAGAAAAGATTTTGGTTATGGAGCAATATTTGAGGAGTTGTCCTTTTCCTTAAAGGAAGGGGAAAAAATTTGTATCATAGGGCCCAACGGAGGCGGCAAATCGACGCTTTTGAAAATGATTGCCGGCATCGAAAGGTGGGACAGTGGAACCATCAGCATCAGGAAAGGCGCGCGGGTGGCTTATCTGGACCAGACCTCGCCGGACCAAAAGGACGACCGGATTGTGGAAGATATTTTAAGGGATGGCTTTGCCGAATTGCTTCAGATAGAAAATGATTTAAATAAAGCCTATGAAGAAATGGCGGCTATAGCCTCACCTGAGGAGTATGACCGTATGGCGGGCCGGGTCAGCAGACTGCAGCAAAGATTTCAGGACGGCGGAGGATATAACATCGATACGGAGATCAATATGGTCTGCAGCGGTCTGGGGATTCAGAATAAGATGCGTCATCAGAATTATGACAGCTTAAGCGGAGGAGAAAAAACACTGGTTCACCTGGCCAAAGGCCTGCTCCGTAAGCCCGATCTGTTTTTATTGGATGAGCCTACAAACCATCTTGATATCAAAAGGATTGAGTGGCTGGAACAATATATCAAGGCATTTCCGGGGGCGGTGGTGATGGTGTCTCACGATCGAAGGCTTCTGGATCATGTGAGCAGCAGGCTCCTAGAGATTGACAATGGAGAAGGGACGGTTTATGACACGAATTATTCGGGATATTTGATGGAAAAGGAAAGACGCTATAACCAGCTGATGGAAAAATGGGAGGACCAACAGGCCTACTTTAGGCGCCTGGAAGAACGGGCCACGCGTATGGCACAGGCCGGGATGGCAGTAAACAGCAAGGTCATGACAAGGAAGGCCGGGGTCATGTTTGCCCGTATTGAGCGTGAGAAAGAGCGTATGGCTCTGAAAAAGCCCTACAGGGTCAGACGTCTTGACCTGGACTTTGAGAAGCAGGACAAGGGAGGCAAGCGGGCCATAGAAGTCAGGAAGCTACGGATTTCCACAGGCAACGGGCGGACAATTGTGGATGACGCCAGCTTTTTCGTGGGCGTAGGAGAACGTGTTTTTATGGTTGGTAATAACGGCAGTGGGAAAACATCGGTCCTGAAATCCATATTAGGAGAACAGGATTTGCCTTATCACGGGGAGATTGTGGTCTCACCGGGCATCTGGACAGGCTATCTTCCCCAAATCATCAGATTTAAGGACGACACACAGAAGGTATTGGATTATTTCCGGTATGAAGTGGGCACCAGCGAAGAAAAGGCGCGTTCCATCCTCTTTCATTTCCACTTTGATAAAGAGAATGTGGCAAAAAGCGTGGGAAGCTTATCCGGCGGGGAAAGGATTCGGCTGCGGCTTGCGGTCCTGCTGCAGCAATCGATCAATACCTTAATCTTTGATGAGCCCACAAATCATATCGATATACCCACCAGGGAAGCCCTGGAGGAGGCAATCGAAAATTTTAACGGGACATTGTTGATTGTTTCTCATGACCGCTTTTTCATTGACAAGTTTGCAGGCAAGATGATTGAGATGGAAGACGGAAAGGCGATTACATACATCGGCAATTATGAAGACTATCAGGCGAAGAAAATGCAGCAGGGAAATGAACAAATCTGTGAAAAGGCTTTGCGCCCGGAATGGAAATAAGCGCCAGGTAATCTCCAGGTTTGTGTGAGGACTGTAACCATAAACTTGAGAAATTGTAAAAATATTGCAAAAATCAATATAGAAATGAGGAAAAATGATTCGAAAATACAGGATGACTGCCTGGATGGCAGTACAGGACAAAACAAGCGGCGGTGTGCTTTATTTGTTGCCGGATATGATTGTGAAAGTGATTTACCTTGTGCCGGTTATGTTCATATGGCGGGCACTGGCGGAGAGCGGGTATGAGATGGAAATGTCGGCTTCCCAGCTGCTCAGCTACACTTATGTGAATGCTCTGTTGGCGGATTTGACGGTTGTGAGCACCTGTCTGTCGGCGTGGAATTATGATACCAAAAGTATGGAAATGTTTACCCGCCCCATGCCGGTATTCGGACAGGTGATCGCCCGAACTATGGGAGAGTGGGTACCGACGCTGCTTTTATTCTCCCTGCCCATGTTTCTGGCAGCGCCGCTTTTAGGGATAGGGGTAATGCCGGAGAGTCTGTGGGCGATTCCATCGCTGGTGCTGAGTGTTTCTCTGGGATTTGCCTTTGAATTTTTGTTTTATTGCGTTACCGTCAGGCTGCGCAATGTTTCCTGGCTCACTTATGTGATCAGGAGCGCCGTGACCTCCTTTTTTTCGGGGACGGTGATCCCCTTTCAAATTCTGCCCTTTGGTATGGACAGATGGATTCGTTATCAGCCCTTCGGAAGCCTGGGCGGGGCGTTTTTATCTTTGTACGTGGGAAGTGGGGAAGCTGCCAGGATTATTCCGGTGCAGCTGTTCTGGAATGTGGTGATATGGATTGCCGCATCGGTGTGGTTTCGGAAATCAAGAGAAAGGATGGTAAGTTTTGGTGGATAGGGATAGGAATAAAGGAATGGCTTTTCAGAAAGGTAAAATAGCTTTCGGGATAAAACGTTATTTTGAACTGTTGGGGATTTATGCCCGGATGGATTTGGCTTCCCTGATGCGGGACGGGAAGTTCACAGCTCTGGTCATTCTCTCTGACATTGTGTCCAATATATCGTCCGTATCCGGCGTTTTCCTTTTGGCGTGGAAATTCGGGGGGATTGGCGGAATGGACCGGTTTGAAGTGCTGTTTATGCTGGCATATGGCAATATTGTGATGGGGTTTCTGAATATGATAGGCGGCTGTAATGCGATTTTTCCAAGCAGAATCATTGGAAGGGGACAGTGGGAGCATATGTTTATTATGCCGCTGCCTTACGGGGTACAGCTGACAGTGGGCATTTTTCCCTTTACCGGCTCCAGCAGCTTTCTGTCCGGGGTTGGGATACTCTGGGTGGCGGTGTGCCACATGGAAATGGCGCTGCCATGGTGGTGGCTGTTTATGCTGATTCTGCAGCTGTTGATTAGCATGGTGATCGTGACGGCGTTTTCGTACCTGTTTTCCAGCCTTGCCTTTTATGCGCCGGTGCAGTGCGAGGAGATAGCCAGCACGGTGGTTTACAGCATGGAGCATACCAGAAGCTTTCCCCTGACAGGTATGCCGGTTTATATCCGGTATCCGCTGCTGACCATTTTCCCGGCGGGGCTTATGGCATGGTTCCCGACCATGATTTTATTGGGGAAAACAGCGGCTTTTGAGACTTTTTATCCGGCGGTATTTGCGGTTATGATATCCCTTACGGCAGGTTATTTTTTCAGGAAAGGATTTAGATATTATGTTAAAAAAGGAATCAACAGATACGTTGCGGGCGGTCATCGGTCGTGACAACAGTGTGAAAAAGGAGAAGCAGATGGAAAATAAGCCCATTGCAATCGACGTGGATGGCGTGAGCAAATCATTTACACGGTGGCAGAGGAAGGAAGGGGGCAGAGGCCTTTTCAGGCAGGAAAAGAAGGTGGTAACCGCCCTGGATAATGCATCTTTCCGGATAAAACAAGGAGAATTTGTTGCATACGCAGGCCCTAACGGAGCCGGGAAAAGCACCACCATGAAGCTGCTTTCCGGTATGCTTCAGCCCACAAGCGGAAGGGTGTCCGTGCTTGGTCTGTCACCGGAGAAGGAACGCATTGCCCTTATGAAAAAGCTGGGGGTGTTGTTCGGAAACCGGACGGAGCTCTGGTGGGATCATCCTGTGATTCAAAGCTATGAGTGGAAAAAGGTGGTATGGGACATCCCGGATTCCGTATACAAACGGAATCTGGACATGGTGACGGAGTTATTGGATATCGGCCCAATCCGGAACACCTTTGCAAGAGAATTGTCTTTAGGACAGCGGATGCGGGCGGACCTGGCAATGATGCTGCTGCACGCGCCGGAGGTGATTTTGTTGGATGAGCCGACTCTGGGGCTGGATGTGGTGGCAAAACGCCAGATGATAGAATTCCTGAAAAAGGTCAACAGGGAAAATGGCATGACGATTCTGGTCACAAGCCATGATATGGACGACCTGGAGGAGATGGCCCGGAGAATCATTATGATTTCCGGTGGAAAGCTTGCTTTTGACGGCAGCTTTGACGGACTTAGGGAGATTACGGGGAACCTGACACATTTTACGATTACCACGGATGGCAGGATGCCTGAGCTTCAGGGATGCCGATTCTTAAGTGGGCAACACGGGGTGTTTGAATTTGAAGCGGATCTGTCTTGTATGCCTGTGAAGACGCTGTTGAAACAGCTGTCCGGTATAGAGGGAATTAGAAATGTGGAGATTCGGAAGGCGCCTATAGAGCAGGTGATTACACAATTGTATCAGGCCTGGAAAAGCGTATAAATTTACCGGCCGCCTTTAGCGGCACCGGACAGAATGTCAAAGGCATGTTAAGAAATATGGAAATCTCAGGTATCAGGTTTTAGATTTATTATGGCGTTTCATCAGTGGATGAAACGCCATAGTTATTAAAAATTTATTTTAATAAGCTGCCTGTTGTAGAAACAGAGTTTAGTTATCATTTGGCTGCTCTTTCGGGTCATGAGTTTCGATGTACTCAATCAGGTCAAGAATTTTTGTATCACTCATGCCGCTGAGCCTAAGCTGTCTTATTAAATTGACAATCTCTTTACCAATCATATAATCCTCCACTTTCCATATAAATTTGCATTCCCTGTCTTTTACTGTTTCTATTATATCAAAAGGAATAAAGGGTGTAAAGGAAAGGCAACCTGTTATGCAAGACGCTCTCCGGCCGACCGTCTCATCAACAAAGTAAAAACAATTGTCACAGCAAACGCAATCCCAAGAAAACCCGCAAAGAAATCAGTTCCCCATTTCCCGGAGACAACGCCCGACAGGAATCTTCCAAGGCTTCTTGGGTGTGAAGTTTTTGCACCTTTTTCCAAAGGGGAAGGGAAAGAATCATGACCGCGGTGATAAGCGCCTGGAAACAGAACATAAACCTATGTATGCAATAAAAATGGCAACCAATAAAAACCAGTGACAGGCCGTGATGTTATTTACGGCCTGAACGTATCCTTTTCCACCGCAATATAAAGGTCTTCCCCCATCTTTTTTTCAAAATATTCTTTCAGCCGCAGGTTATTGTCCCATTTTTCCTGAGAGTAAGAGCCATAGCGCCGCTTCACGTCCCCCATTCTTTCCTCAATGTCCATCACGCCTTCCCCGCCGGAAATGGCATCACATAATTGAATCAGCCTGTCATAATCATCCATGACAACGGTTTTTAAATTGTCCTGAATCATTTTCAGTTCTTCCTCGGTGGTATCAAAATTTCCGATATATCCCTCGGTGGTCTGGTCGTGAAAAGAGTGGGTCAAACATATGCGGGCAACCTCATCATATCCTAAGGACATCATGTAGGAATAGCCGTCCGATACGTGTTTTAAGTGTTTTATGCCGAATTTTCGGCCGATATCATGGAGTAGCCCCAATATATACGCCTTGTCAGAATCCAAGTCATCACATCTCTCCGCAATTTTTTCAGCGCAGTGAGCGGCAACGCGGCTGTGATTTCCCCAGGGGCCGGGATTACATTGTTCTGCTTCTATTAAAAGTTTTTCTGCGGTTTCTCGTGTTGGTATCATAAAATAATGACCTTCCTTTCATTTATTCCCGCGAGTAATGAGGAAAATAGCCATGTGCAAGAGATGCCGGAGGCTATCCCTTGACATTTGACGAATGCCGCGCGGGTCAAACACTTCGTTGCTCCGTAGAGAGGACTTCTGATTAATAAGCTGGTGAGTAAAGTGCTGTGC
>CAJUED010000003.1:39770-79867 GCA_910585075.1 uncultured Lachnospiraceae bacterium | reverse complement strand
ATTTTTGAGAGCATAAGCTTTCCCGTTAACAGAAATATTATCTGAATCTGTTATCAATATGGTATTCACTAATTGGTTATTCTCATCATAAATATAAATATTTACAATTCTGTCACTGAGCTCTTTGAGGGAACCGTCTGAAAAAATGGTTTTAAACGTTCTTTTATAAGAACACTGCGTGAAAATATCTGTGATTTTGCTTTTTTCGTCCTGTGTGATTTCATTATAATTCGTATTGATAATATAGGGCAAACCGTTTTTAATCTCAAATTCCTGATATGCCATTACAAGAATGTGATTTTCATTTACTAAATCGGTTAATCTTAAAGGCTTAAAATATAACAGAAATCCGGTGGCAAGAATAACTGCTATAATGCCGGAAATCAATGCTCTTTTTTTCATTGTAATTCTCCATGTTGTCCATGTTTGGTTCTGAAAAGCATATGGAAAAGGTGTTTTCGAAGTATCACCGCTGATGCGAAGCCATCCTTCCAAATTCCGGGCCAATCGAATCTCTACGGTGTAATTATAATCCATATTCAGCAGATAGGCAATTCTAAATTCAAGAGGCAGACATTGACGTATATCCCGGAAATGTGCTATTTTATAACATATAGAGACAGTCTTAAGCGGGCAGACTCCGCAATGGTGAAGGCGAACAACGAACTGTGGGAAAGAGATATGGCGAAACAGAGGTTTTATCTGTAAAGTCAATATGTCCGTATGAAAAATGTGCGGAAAAGGCAGGCTGCAGGAACACAAATTTTATAGATTATAGCGCAGAAATGAGGAAAGGTTGAAAGAATTGGATTCTTTCAACCATAAATTTGTGCTATGGCACAAATTTGCGCACAGAGAAAGGAGCATGGTTATAAAAATGACAAAAGAAGAATTAGCCCTTGAAATCATAGAAAGACTGAAAAAGGAATACCCCGATGCAGGGTGCACCCTTGATTATAATCAGGCATGGAAACTGTTAGTCAGCGTGCGGCTTGCCGCCCAGTGTACGGACGCAAGGGTAAACGTGGTGGTGGAAGGCCTTTATGAGAAATTCCCGGATGTGGATGCGCTGGCATCTGCACCGGTGGAGGAGATAGAAGAAATTGTAAAACCCTGCGGTCTTGGTAAGAGCAAGGCAAGGGACATCAGCGCCTGCATGAAAATTCTGCGGGATGAATATCAGGGAAAGGTGCCGGATGATTTTGACGCGCTCTTAAAGCTTCCCGGTGTGGGGCGCAAAAGCGCCAATCTGATTATGGGAGATGTGTTTGGAAAGCCTGCAATTGTGACGGACACCCACTGCATTCGTCTGGTGAACCGGATGGGGCTTGTAGACGGATGCAAGGAGCCAAAGAAGGTGGAGATGGCCCTGTGGAAACTGATTCCTCCTGAAGAAGGCAGTGATTTCTGCCACAGGCTGGTTTATCACGGAAGGGAAGTGTGCACAGCAAGGACCAAGCCCTATTGTGATAAATGCTGTCTGAAGGATATCTGCGGAAGGTGCGGTCTGTGATAAAAAGAAATTTATATTTTTCTGAATTTAGAAGGCGTTATGCCTTCTATTTTTTTGAACACCTGAATGAAATAAACGGAATCAGAAAATCCTGTCTGACGGCTGATTTCCTCTATGGACAAATGGGTTGCCTTCAAAAGGTATTTGGCATTGTAAATCCGGAGCTGGGTGATGTATTCGTGAGGGGCAAATCCTGTATATTCTTTAAAACACCGGGTCATATGGGTTCTGCTTAACCCAAACTGGTGGGATAATTCTTCGGCGGTAAGGTTTTTCATATAATTTGCCTGTATGTATGAGACTATTTTTTCAATCACTTCGGAAGTGCTGTGGGTTTTACTTTTGGCAATCAAAAGATTGGTCAGGAGCATATAAAAGGTACAGGAGACTTCATACTCCATGTAAGAAGATATTTTTTGTGTGCACTGCAGGATATGTGCCTGTAGAGGTTCAAAGTTTGAAAACATGGCGTCTGTAAATTTCACATTGCCAGAGAGAAGGTAGGAACGGACAAGAGGGACTGCCGGCAGGCCGTTAAAGCGGAGGCTGGTGCTGGTCCAGTTATAACTGCCGGTCTGATAATAATACTTTTGGCGGCAGTCAATCAGGCAGCCGTCCCCCTTTCTGAGCAGATAAGTGCGGCCATTATACTTTAAGTATCCCTCTCCCTCTAATATATATCGGATCTCATAGCATTCCTGATTGCTTCCTTCCATGTAATAGTCATAGGAGGTTTTCAGCAGGGAGAAGGAATCAGGATAAATTAAGGTTTCCTTTGCTTTGCCGCTTACAATAAAATTGGGCAGAATATGTTCTGTTCCATAGGTAAAAGAATGTTTTATTAACGGTAAAAAATCATAATTCATAGGAATCCTCAAGCTGCCAACGGCCCGCAAATTTCCGTTTCCGGCGTAAGATTGCTGAAAACGGTCAAAGCTTCTTTCTTGCACTGTCTATCTTTTTCATAGTTCAAAATTCATGTTTTGTAACCCTTTTTTCTATATGAGTGTATAGCAAAATACCGTACAATACAAGCAGAATTTCTAAGAGAAAAGAGTGAAAGATTTTTCAAATCTTTCACTCCACAAGTTTGTGTCTGTGCTGCATCCACAAACTTTCAAGCATTCATGCTTGTATGTGCAAAAAAGCAGCGCAGAAATGAGGAAAAATATGGTAAAAGGAGGGACTATGAAAGTGAAAGAATTTTTGAAAAAGAAGGACATTGTGATTTCTCCCAAACGGTATGGTATTGACGCGCTGTCCCAGATGGCCCAGGCGGTGTTTGCTTCGCTGCTGATTGGACTGATATTTAAGACGGTTGGAGAGCAGGGGCAGAATCTGGCGGGGGAAAGTGAAATTTTTGATTATTTGATTGATATAGGGGGCTTTGCCATGAAACAGGTTGGGGCTGCCATTGGTATAGCGGTTGCGTGGGCATTAAAAGCACCGCCTCTTGTGATGTTTACAAGTGCGGTTTCAGGAGCTTTGGGGGCCGGTATTGGGGGAGAGGCGGCCGCCTTTGTTTCCGCCATTGTGGGAGCGGAATTCGGTAAAGCGGTATCAAAGGAAACAAATGTTGATATTCTTGTGACGCCAGGGGTGACTCTTCTGGCGGGAGGACTGACGGCAACTTTTATGGGTCCTGTTGTGAAACTGCTGATGAGCGGTATCGGGCTGGTGATCATGAAAGCCACCGAATTACAGCCTTTTTTCATGGGAATCATTGTTTCTGTGATTGTGGGGCTGGTGTTGACTTCCCCGCTTTCCAGCACGGCTCTGTGCATAATGCTGAATTTGTCCGGGATATCCGCAGGGGCGGCGGCGGTAGGGTGCTGCGCCCAGATGGTTGGATTTTCCGCAGTGGGATACAGGGATTGTAAGATGGGCGGCGTTATGGCAATGGGCCTTGGTTCTTCCATGTTCCAGTTTCCCAATATCCTGAAAAATCCCTGGATTTTGCTGCCGCCTACATTGTCCGCTGTTATGATAGCGCCTGTTGCCACCTGTATTCTAAAGACCACCAATACGCCGGCCGGGGCAGGTATGGGCACCTGCGGATTTGTGGGACAGATTTTTACATTCACAGATATGGGGATAAATGCCAGGTCGCTGGTGTCGGTTATTCTGCTGCATTTTGTACTTCCCATCTGCCTGTCTTTATTCTTTGACCATATTTTAAGGAAGAAAGGGAAGATAAAAGCGGGAGATTATTATTTCAAATTATAAAAGCGAAAGTGGGTAACAGGTCAGATTTCATCTTTACTGTTACGAAAATTGTTCAAAAGATTGAAAAAGGGTTGACAAAGTGTAGCCCTTCTTTTAATATAAACATATGAACAGTTGTTCAAGTGTTGGATAATATATAATATAAAGGCGGGTGATGAGTTGGCAATTCATGATGTAGAATGCTGTGATACATTTCAGACCCACGAGGAGCTTCTTAAGATTGTACATGAGGAGATGCCGGATGAGGATGTTCTTTACGATATAGCGGAGCTGTTTAAGGTGTTTGGAGATTCCACAAGAATCAGGATACTCTATGTGCTGTTTGAGGCGGAGGTATGTGTGTGTGATTTGGCCCAGGCCCTCAACATGACCCAATCCGCCATTTCCCATCAGCTTAAAATTTTAAAGCAGTCCAAACTGGTAAAGAGCAGGCGGGAAGGAAAATCGGTTTTTTATTCTCTGGCAGATGGCCATGTGAGGACGATCATAGCCCAGGGAAGGGAGCATGTGGAAGAATAAGGAAATAAAAAAGTAATAAAATAAAAAATCAATCAAAAGAAAGGAAAGAAAAAATGAAAAAGAAATTTAAACTGGAAGATTTAGACTGTGCAAACTGCGCTGCAAAAATGGAGGAAGCCATTAAAAAAATTGACGGGGTCAATGATGCGACTGTGAGCTTTCTTGCACAGAAAATGACTGTTGACGCACAGGATGAAAAATTTGATGAGGTTATGAAAGAGGTTGTGAAGGTCTGCGCAAAGGTGGAGCCGGACTGCAAAATTTTAATGTAAAGATATCAAAATGAAAGATATGTCTGCGCCTGGATACATGGGCGCAGACAGCGTAGAAGAACAAACCGAATTTATTTTATAAAATATTGTGCTGACACTCCGATTAGCGGAGTATTGACAGCATGGAGGGGCATTATGAATAAAAAACAGAAAAAAATGCTGACCCGTATTATCATTGCCTTTGTTCTTTTTGCAGGATTATTGATATGCGAACATACGGGTTTGCTGAATAGTATAGAAGATACGTGGATTTTGTTTGTGGTTTATCTGATTCCCTATCTGGTAATCGGGTATGATATTATTTTTAAGGCGGCAAGAAATATCAGCCATGGGCAGGTATTTGACGAAAATTTCCTGATGATGATTGCAACCTTCGGCGCCTTTGGGGTGAGAGAGTATTCGGAAGCGGTAGCCGTTATGCTTTTTTATCAGGTGGGCGAGCTGTTCCAGAGTTATGCAGTAGGAAAATCCCGGCAGTCCATAGCGGATATGATGGACATTTGCCCGGAATATGCCAATGTTGAGGTGGACGGTGAGCTGACCCAGGTGGACCCTGATGATGTGGAGATTGGAAGCATCATTGTGATAAAGCCGGGAGAGAGGATTCCTCTTGACGGCGTGGTGGTGGAAGGGGAATCTTTGATTGACACGGCGGCCCTTACCGGAGAGTCCGTTCCCCGCAAGGCATCCATTGGGGATGATATTGTCAGCGGCTGTGTAAACGGCAGCGGCACGTTGAAGGTTCAGGTTTCCAAAGAATTTGAGGATTCTACCGTAGCCAAGATTCTGGAGCTGGTGGAAAACGCCAGCAGCAAAAAGGCGAAAGTGGAGAATTTTATTACAAAATTTGCAAAGTATTATACACCGGTGGTTACCATCAGTGCTGTGGCCCTTGCAATTCTTCCTCCCCTTATTTTAGGCGGCGGCTGGGGAGAATGGATCCGGAGAGCCTGCATCTTCCTGGTAATTTCCTGTCCCTGCGCGTTGGTGATTTCCGTTCCTCTGGGATTTTTTGGTGGGATTGGGGCATCTTCCAAGCTTGGTATTTTGGTGAAAGGAAGTAATTATCTGGAGGCGGTTGCGGAGATGACCACCATTGTCTTTGACAAGACAGGTACGCTGACCAAAGGGGAATTTAAGGTACAAACAATCCTCCCAGAAGGCTGTGGTGAAGAAGAACTGCTGGAAATGGCGGCTTTGGGAGAGGGTTATTCCAATCATCCCATAGCGGGCTCCATCAGGGAGGCCTATGGAAAGAGCATTGATATGAACCGGGTAGGCCGGGCGGAAGAGATTGCCGGGGAAGGCCTTCGGGTTCCGGTGGACGGAGCGGAGTTACTTCTGGGCAATGAAAAGCTGATGAAAAATAATGGAATTGCCTACACACCCTGTGAAAGTGCCGGTACCATTGTTTATGCGGCCCGGGAAGGGAAATTTATGGGGGCCATTGCCATTTCCGATTCCATAAAGGATGGGGCAAAGGAAGCCATCCAAAGTATGAAACAAGTAGGGGTCAAGAAATGTGTCATGCTGACCGGCGACAGGCAGCAGGCAGCCCTCGCTGTGGCCCGGGAGCTTTCCATAGACGAAGTCCATGCCCAGCTTCTGCCGGGAGATAAGGTGTCGAAGGTGGAGGAGCTTTTAAAGGCCCAGGAAGGAAAGGAAAAACTGGCCTTTGTGGGAGATGGAATCAACGACGCCCCTGTGCTTACCAGAGCGGATATTGGTATTGCCATGGGCAGTATGGGTTCGGATGCGGCCATTGAGGCAGCGGATGTGGTTCTGATGGACGACGACGTAGGGAAGATTGCATCTGTGGTGAAAATCGCAAGAAAAACCCTGCGGATTGTGAAGCAGAACATTGTGTTTGCGCTGGGGATAAAGGCTTTGGTGCTCCTTCTTGGAGCTTTCGGACTTGCCAATATGTGGGAGGCTGTGTTTGCGGATGTGGGTGTTTCCGTTATTGCGATTTTAAATTCCATGCGAGCACTTAAGATAGAAAAATAGAAAAGAATTTTAATATATAGAGATTATCAATTCACGCCCCTACAGGTTTCTTCCTGCAGGGGTTTTACCTAAATATGAGAGAACAGCTGGCTGGTTAATGGCTGGCTTTCTGCTCGGTTTGAAAATTCAGTTCATCTGCAAAGGTATTTTCATAGTCCTGAAGCTGGTGGTATATGGCGTCTATATAAGCAGCCTGACCTTCTATTCGATAGAGCATGAGATAGCGGTGCCGCAGGAAGTTTATTTGGTGGTATCCGTACTTTTTCAGCAACGGATGGGCACAGGGCTTCAGGCTTCCGGCAACTTCAGAAAGCTTCTTCCGCGTATCCAGGGCATCCTGCCAGACATTGTGTGCTGCCTGGTCGTTCATCAGGGTATACTGGATGTAGTCGATATAATCGTTTAGTTGGGCCAATGCTTTTGGCGAAATGATGACATCAAATGAATCCATGCTGTTTCCCCATTCTGTTCAATGCTTCTTCCATATCAAGTCCCTGGCCCGCGGCAATCTGTCGGCGAGATTCTGCAAGGTCAGAAAGAATCTGTTCCTGGCTGAGGGAGACGAATGGGTTTGCCGGTTTCCTGGAAGTAAAGAGTTGCCTCGTGAATTCCAGGACTTTTATTCTCGCATCTTCAGGCATCGCTTCCAGCATGGAAACGGTCGCGTCTAACGTACTCATGAAATGTCCTCCTCTCATGATGAGATGTGTAAGAAAAGTGTTTCTTTCTATGGATAAATTATACACGAAAAGAGCAGGGTATTCAATATAGGCAAGGGTAGGAAAAATTTGTTAGTCTGTGTTAGATATAATTTACGGCTTCATGAAACAACCATGAAGGGTATAATGGGGCGCTTGAAAAAAGGAATTTCTTTTAGTATAATAGGGCCAATCTTAAATTAGTGAAATCTTATATAGATGAAATCTTATATATACGGAAGAAAAGCTGGTGATACGATTGAGAAAGTTTTTTGCGGAAAAAATAATTTCTAAAAATTCATATTTCCGAAAGCAGGCCCAACCCCTTTTCTTTATACTGTGTGTCTGCACCCTGTTTTTTTCTCTCCCTGCTTCTGTCACGGCAAAAGAGAAAGATAATGAAAAGGAACTGCTCGCCCAGTATCAGAATTACCAGCAGCGTTTTTCGGAAATCACTCGTCAGGAGGAGATAGAGCCGGCGGGATTTCAGGTCATAGAGGATCAGATTTTCCCCATAGAAACAGGGGGCTTTGGCCAGGTTTACCTGATACCGGCCATTGAGAAGGATTACCACAGGCTGGCCCTTTTTTTCGCGGATGAGGACGGCCTTATTGTGTACAGGACGGACCAGCTTGAGGTCAACAGCAGAAATACCGGGGAAATGAAGCAGCCCGTAAGAGAGCTTAAAGCGATTTCCTTTCAGGAACTGAACGGGGACGGGCTTATGGATATTGTCCTGATTACCACCTGTGTAAACGATAAGGGGGCTTACGCCGGGAAACCTTATAAGGCGGGAGACGTTCTGTTTCAGGATAAACATGGATTTTACAGAGATTACAGGATTTCGGACAAAATAAATCGCTTTGGCATGAATAAAAGCGTGGAGAGCATCACAGCCTTTGTGCGGGACGGATATTCTACGGAGTTTCTGTATACGGCAGCCACGAAAAAGGAGCTTTTGGACAACGGCTTTGAGATTGCAAAGGAGCAGTGTCATTACCGGCAGTTTGAGAAGTTCGGAAGGCTGGAGGTAGTGCCGGGAACTTACACTATGGCGAATTTTGCCACCTTTATGATTTATCTGATCAACGAACAGGGATATATTGTGTGGAGTTTTCAGCCCATGGGAGATTTTGATAATCTTTATGCCCTAAAGGGGATTACCTGCCGGGATATTGACGGGGACGGGATGAAGGATATTGTGGTGTTTGCCCGTTACAGCTACGAAGGAAATGGAAACGAGCTGCTGATAGAAAGTGATTATTCCATTTACTATCAGCGCACAGGAAGTTTTTACGAAGATACACAGATGAAGAAGCAGTACCCTTGCATGGAGGAGGACACTATGTCCGGAATTGTGGAAAGGGCAAGGGCCTATTGGGGGTGGAATACGGAAGAATGATTAAGATACTGATTGTGGATGATGAAAAACCGATTTGTGATTTGATTGATTTGAACTTGTCGGCCTCCGGATACCGGTGCGCGTCCGTGCAGAACGGTCTGGACGCCATTGACCTGATAGAAAAGGAAAACTATGACTTGATTTTGCTGGATATCATGCTGCCGGGAGCGGATGGATATGATGTGATGGAATACATACGTCCTCTCAATATTCCGGTGATTTTTATTACGGCAAAGCATGAAGTGAAGGACAGAGTAAAGGGGCTTAAGCTGGGAGCGGATGATTATCTGGTGAAGCCCTTTGATGTGGTGGAGCTAGTGGCCCGGGTGGAGGCGGTGCTGCGCCGTTATCACAAAACGGACAGGCAGCTATCCGCCGGGAATATTGTGGTAGATGTGGAAGCCCGCCAGGTTTTAAAGGATGGGAAGCAGGTGGTGCTGACCAACAAGGAGTTTGGCCTTCTGGTATTGTTCATGCAGAATAAAAATGTGGCTCTTTTCCGGGAAACCTTGTATGAGAAGGTTTGGGGGGATGAGTATTTCAGCGACAGCCGGACCCTTGACCTGCATGTACAGCGCCTTCGGAGAAAGCTTGGATGGGAGAAAAATCTGGTGGCGGTATATAAGGTTGGATACCGTTTGGAAATAGGTTGAAAAAAGGAAATAAATTTCCGAAGATTTTTCAACCATACAAATTTGTGCTGACACCCCAATTTGCGGGTATTGATAGCATGAAGGATTGATTTGTGCTGGCGCCCAAATTTGCGGGCCGTTGGCAGCATGGAGATATGGCATGAAATTTTCTTTAAAATTGCTGCTGTGGACAATCATTGTCATGGCGATTGCCCTGGGCTTTAGTGGATTCTACTTTGTAAATTATGTGTTTGAAACTTCTCTTGCAAGGGAGACAAGGCAGGCTCTTGACGAGAACAGTATTCTTTGCTTTGCCTTTGAGACGGCGGCATTAAACGTACCTGCAAAGTATGACGTGCTACAGGACAACACGGTGGAGCAGATTGCCGCCAATCTGGAGAGAAGCGGGCAGTATACCAGCCGTATGCTGCGTCTTTCGGATGAGGAAAAAAATGCCTTGTATGCCAGCGACGGTTTTGAGCCGGACGGCGTGTTGTTGGCGCAGACAGACCAGGTTACTAAGGCTTACCGTACCATCAGGTTAAATGGGCATTACTATATCCAGACGGGCAGTGTGGTGAACGCCCTTGACCGGGTGCTTTACCTGGAAACTCTGCGGGATGTCTCCGAGGTGTTCAGCGAGCGGGCCCTGGGATTTCGGGTGTACAGACGGGTGACAGTGGTGATGCTGGTTCTGGGAACCGTGATCATGCATTTGATTGCCTCCTGGCTTACCAAGCCAATCCGTCTTTTGACCCGGGCAACCAAGCGGATGGCGGAAGGGGATTACGGCTACCGGGCAAAGATGGTGAGCAGCGACGAGTTAGGGCAGCTTACCCTTGACTTCAACCAGATGGCGGAGGCTCTGGAGGAAAACATTAATAAGCTGGAGGATGAGATACAGGCAAAGGAAGATTTTGTGGGGGCCTTTGCCCATGAGCTGAAGACCCCTCTGACTGCTATTATCGGGTATGCGGATATGCTGCGTTCCAGAAAGCTTGACGAGGAGAAAAGCTTCTTATCCGCCAATTACATATACACGGAAGGGAAAAGGCTGGAGGCTATGTCCATCAGGCTTTTGGATATTATGGTTACAAGGCACGGACAGGCGCAGTTCCAGGAGGTCACGGCGGAGAGTATGTTCCTTTATATAAAGGATATGTTCAGAACCAACGAGGATATGAAATTTGTCTATTCTTATGATAAAGCAGTGGTGTGGGCGGAGAGCAATCTGATTATTACGGTACTGATTAATCTGCTGGACAATGCCTGCAAGGCTTCCGAGCCGGGAACTGAGATTGAAGTGCTGGGAAAGAAGGAGGAGACAGGGTATCGCTTTACCATAAAAGACCATGGGATTGGAATGCCGGAGGAAGAACTGCAGAAGATTACCAAGGCCTTTTATATGATTGACAAGTCCAGAAGCAGGAGCAGAAACGGTGCGGGGCTGGGGCTTTCACTGTGTACGGAAATTTTAGCCCTTCATAACAGTAACCTTTTAGTGGAAAGCGTTTTAGGGGAGGGGACAAGCGTAAGTTTCCTTCTTCCGGACAGAGAAGAGGAGGTCAGTGTGATAAAATCAGATCGATAGCTGATTTTGTCACACGCAATTTGTGCCGGAGCGTCACAAATTGTTTTGATGGCAACGCAAACTTAGGTTTGCGGCAAATCTGAAATTTGCTGTAAATCGAAGATTTACATTGCCCCGTCGCGTAAACGCTCCGGAATGGAGATTAGAATGAAAAAGTCAACCATTAATTTTGCTCTGGCTGTCTTTGCAATTGTGGTGATGGGAGTGTCCATCTGGGGGCCTGAGCTTTTGACAGGGTATCGGGATCATATGGTGCTTGACCGGATCACCACCGAAACCTCAGAAGGGGAAGGAGAGGGGTACCGGTACAGGCTTGAGAGCAGGGAGAAGCTTTTTATTCTGTCCCAGTGCCTGAACAGCCAGAGTCTTCCTCAAAGTGAGCAGAGCGCCCTTACCAGGACGGAGGAGGAGACAGATTATCAGGATTTGGAAGGGACTTATGCATTTGTGGTAAACCACAGAGGGCCCACCGGAAGGGAAATAACACGGGATGAGATTTTTACTACCTGCAATGAGATGCTGGACTCTTTAAAGAGATTAGACATTTTACCGGAAACGGTCAGGGAGGTAAACAGCAGAGATTATGATGCGGTGCTCTATTCTGCCATTGACGTGTTGGAGCCCAGGAACAATGTGGCTGTGTGGAAGGTGAGTCTTTCCAACAGTAAAAAGAATGCGGATAAGGCCAACCGGCTTCTGGACGCCTATGTGGATGCGGATGACGGGAAGATTTATGAGTGGTACGCCAGAACGGAATACACCTGGGAAGATATTGATACGGATGCGGTGATGGAAAAATGGTGTGAGTATATGGGGCTTGAGAGTCCTGAGCCTTATGAAACGGATAATCCGCTGCTTGAGTCGGCTACTTATTATAAAAAGTATGCATTTTCCGGGATAGGGGAGGAAAAATGTGTTGTGACGATTGGATTTTATGAGGGGATAAATGAATTGTTTTTGAAGATTTCACGGTGATGCTGTGGGGGAGCAGCTGGGAGTGCCAACAGCGCAGCGAATGACTTTCTATGATGCAGATTTGATGCAAAAATGATGGAACTATGATGCAAGAATGATGTTAAAATGATGCAGCCTACGTGTAGAATGCGAGTATAGGAATTAATTCCTAAATGGTCGGATACGCGAAGGGGGCATCATTTTTTATGTACATAAGCGGAGAACAGGGAGACAGATGGAAGCAGGATCTGGGGAAGGAAAAGAACAGAAGAAGGCATAGAAATAAAAGTGGAAACAGAGGCAGAAACCGGAATGAGCGTAAGGCATTAAGAGATGTGAGCCCGGTGACAGGGAAAAGCGCAAATACTGTGGGCGGATGGAGAAAGAGAGGATGGAAGGCGGGAGCAGGTATTGCAGCTTGCCTTTTGATGGTGATTGGCATTTATGCGTTGATGGAAATGCGGGTCTTTGCCTCACCGGAAAATCCTGAGATAGAGGCGGCGGCCCAGGCACAGAAGGAAGCGGAGATGCAGGATGTGTCCGGAAATGAACTGACGCCGGAATCAGAGCTTTCCCAGAAGGAAATAAAGTCAATTGTACCTTTGATTGTGGTAGATGCGGGACACGGCGGCCTGGATGTGGGATGCATGGAGAACGAGGTGGCGGAGAAGGACATCAATCTTCAAATTGCCGGACGGGTGCAAAAGCACCTGGAGGACATGGGATTCGGGGTGCTGATGGTAAGGGAGACGGATGAGTATCTGGCCAAGGAAGAAAGGGCTGAGACAGCCAATTATTTTGAGGCCGACGCTTATGTGAGCATTCACCAGAATACATACGAGGGCAGCGATAAAAGCGTGGGAGGGATTGAAACCTGGTATGACGGCACGGATACCACAAGGGACAATGAAAGACTGGCAAGGTTGATTCACCAGGAAACCATCAAAAGCACCGGTGCGGTGGAGCGGGAGCTGCGGGATACGGCGGAGTTTTATGTGACAGGAAAAACACAGATGCCCGCCTGTCTGATAGAAACGGGATTTTTGTCTAATCCACAGGAGAGGGAGCTTCTGGGAACGGCGGAATATCAGGAGAAGATTGCGGAAGGGATTGCACAGGGAATTTCCCTATACTTTCGGCCCAAAACCATGTATCTGACCTTTGACGACGGCCCCTCGGAGCTGTGCACGGATATGGTGCTGGATGTGCTTAAGGCAAATGATGTGAAGGCTACCTTTTTCCTGATTGGGGAATATGTGGAAAAGTACCCTGAGACCGCAAAGCGGATTGCCGCAGAGGGTCATACCATTGGGATCCACTGCTACCGCCATGACTACCAGGAGCTTTATGAAAGCAAGGAGAGCTTCCTTGCGGATTTTCAGAGGGCCTATGATGTGATTTTTGAGACAACCGGGGTGGAGGCCAAGCTGTTCCGCTTTCCGGGCGGGAGCGTGAATGTATATAATGAGGAGGTATGTACGGATATTGTCCATGAAATGACAAAGAAAGGATTTATTTACTTTGACTGGAATGCAAGCTTAGGTGATGCGGCAGGAGATTGCGGGCCGGAGCAGCTGATTACAAACGCGCGGGAGACAACCCTTGACAGGAAAAAGGTAGTTATGCTGGCACATGACAGGGTTTTAAACACGGCGCTGTGTTTGGATGAGCTGCTCCGGCAGTTCCCCGAGTATCAGGTGAAGCCCTTAAATACACATATAAAGCCGGTACAGTTCAGGCTTCCGGATTGAGAAGCGGGCGTATAAAATTTCCTTTTCTATCCATAATATGGGTAAAGGTTTAGTCGCGGAAAGCATTGCAAGTGTGCAGTTTTCGTGAATCACCGCAATTATGGAAAGGAGAGGTTATTTTTATGGCAGTGGATTTTAAAAGCAGTGAGACCAGAGAAAATTTGATGCGTTCTTTTGCGGGGGAAAGCCAGGCGCGGAACCGCTATGATTTTGCGGCTTCCAAGGCAAAGGAGCAGCACTTACAGGTAATTGAGCAGGTGTTCCGCTACACGGCAAGGCAGGAGCGGGAGCACGCGGAGGTTTTTTATAAGTATTTGAAGGAGCTTTCCGGTGAGACTATCCATGTGGATGGAGGCTACCCGGTGGACATTTCGGAGGATGTGGCAAAGCTCCTGCGCATGGCCCAGCACAATGAGTACGAGGAGCACGATTCTGTCTACAAGGCTTTCGGAGAAAAGGCAAAGGAGGAAGGTTTTGACCAGATTGCCAATACCTATTTCAGAATTGCCGAGATTGAAAAGCTCCATGGAGACCGGTTTGGAAAATTTGCGGAGCTTATGGAAAAGCAGCAGTTGTTCAAGGCGGAAACAAAGACAAGCTGGATTTGCCTGAATTGTGGTTATATTTACGAGGGAGAGGCTGTACCGGCAAAGTGCCCCGTGTGCACCCATGATCAGGGCTACTTTATACGCCTGGACCAGTCGCCTTACGAGAATTAACCATGTAATTTTTTCATGCTGGCGTCATTCGTCTGCGCCATATGAGTTATAAATTTATTCTTAACAGTTTGCCCCCGCAATTGACATTTTCATGACAGGAAGAATATAATGAAAAATATCGTAAAAGTTCAGCCTAGGACTTTGCACTTGCTGCAAAGTCCGTAAGAAAGCGTAAGCTGAGCCGAGAGAGAATCTGCCCCTCGCCGAACGGCGATTTTAAATGGGCAGATTCTGTGACAGTGAAGCCGAAGGCTGAACTGTTACAAAATATCGGAACAGTATAAAAGGAATGTGGGGAAAAGCATGAAAAAAGGGGCGAAGAAAAGCAAAAGATGGCTGTTGGTTTTAATGCTGTGGGCTATGTTTATATCCCTGGTGGCCGGTGTGGCATATCTTTCTTTTCAGAATGGGGAAGACGCCAAGGTAATTGGAACAAAGCTTGTAAATAAATTGACGGAAACAAATTATTTGAAACAGGGCGAATCGGAGGAAGAAATGCTCACCCTGACCTATTTGGTCAGACAGTTCGGGCGTTTCTTTGCCTTTCTTCTGATTGGTATTATGGGAACGCTTACCATCCATGTTTCTTTCCCAAGATGCAGCTGGCTGTTCAAAACGGTAATAGCCCTGACCATCATAACGGCGATTGCTTATTTGACGGAGAAATTAAAGATTTATATTCCATCCAGACACTACAGCTATGAAGAAATGCTGATCAGCATAGAGGCGGCGGCAATTGGATTTTTATTTGTGTCGGTGATTACTCTGGCTGTCAGGGCGGTGAAAGGGGTCTTTCACCTTTTGACAGCCAGCCATGCCTCGTAATCAATGTGAGAATTCATTTGTTTTCACTTGCCAAGCCCACTTTTATAAATGCTCCGCATATTTTTCTTCACAATATTTGCAGCGGTAAATTTCCTTCTCCTCGTCCGCCAACACGAAGATATGGGGAAGACCCTGTTCAATGGAAGTGATGCACCTGGGATTTTTGCAGCGGATAACGTTTTTGATTTCCTTAGGGAGCATCAGCTCCTTCTTTGATACGATTTTCCCGTCCTTAATGACGTTGACGGTTATGTTATGGTCGATAAAAGCAAGCACATCCAAATCCAGCATATGGATATCGCATTCTACCTTTACAATGTCCTTTTTTCCCATTTTATTACTTCTGGCATTTTTGATAAGGGCAACAGGACAGTCCAATTTGTCCAGCTGCAAATGATAATAAATGGACAGGCTTTTTCCGGCCTTGATGTGGTCTAAGACAAAGCCTTCCTCAATTTTTCCTACGTTGAGCATATTTTTCCTCATTTCTGCGCTGCTTTTTGCACTGCTTTTGCAGTTTTGCAAGTTTGCGGATGCAGCGCAGACACAAACTTGTGAGTGAAAGATTTGAAAAATGTGACATTGCAGCTTAATCAACCTGGATATTCAGCAACGTTAAAATAAGAGCCATTCTGACATATACGCCGTATTGCACCTGTTTAAAATAGGCGGCTCTTGGGTCCTCGTCCACCTCCACGGAAATCTCATTGACTCTTGGGAGAGGGTGGAGCACCAGCATATCAGGCTTGGCCAGCTTCATTTTGGTTTTATCAAGGATATAAAAATCCTTCAGTCTGACATAATCCTCCTCATTAAAGAAACGCTCCTTCTGTACCCTTGTCATATACAGAAGGTCAAGCTTTGGCATAACGTCATCCAGACGGATAACCTCCTCGTAGGGGATATTCTTTTCTTTTAACATATCGGTGACATAATCGGGTACCATCAGTTCTCTGGGGGATATAAAAATAAATTTGATCCCCTCATAACGAACCAGCGCATTGATTAAGGAATGGACGGTGCGCCCAAATTTTAAGTCCCCACAAAGACCAATGGTGAAGTTGTCAAGCCGTCCTTTTAAGGAGCGGATGGTCAGAAGGTCGGTAAGGGTCTGGGTGGGATGTTGGTGGCCGCCGTCACCGGCATTGATGACCGGAATGGAGGAACGGCTTGCGGCAACCATAGGCGCCCCTTCCTTGGGATGGCGCATGGCACAGATATCCGCAAAGCAGGAGATGACCCGGATGGTATCGGATACGCTTTCTCCCTTGGCAGCGGAGGATGAACTGGCTTCCGAAAATCCGATTACATTTCCGCCTAAGTTCAGCATAGCGGCTTCAAAGCTGAGCCTGGTGCGTGTGCTGGGTTCATAAAAACAGGTGGCCAGTTTTTTGCCTGCACAGGCATGGGCATACTTGTCCATGTGGTCTTCAATATCATTTGCCAGGTCAAAAAGCCGGTGTAGTTCTTCTACGGTGAAATCCAGAGGATTCATAAGATGTCTCATATATTTAACCTCATTTCTGCGCAGTTTTCCGCACATATTAATTACTGAATTCTTTTCACTTTTCGCAGCCTTTCCTCACATGAACCGGAGGATTGGCGAAGCGAGAGGACGTTTTGATTCCCATAAAAAATCGAAGAGGAAAACTCTCCGATTTTTTGAATCAACAAGACGCCTTGCAAAGCCTGGCAGTACTTGTTGCTTTGTTGGCAAATCCTTCAGCAGTGCTTGCCTGAACGAATTTACCATAACTTTTTAACTTTGAAATGATAACAATTCTTCCACAGGTTTTCTTCTGGGGGCGTTTGGCGCCTCGTCCGGGTAACCTACGGGAATAAGGGCAACTACATCTCTTTCTTCCGGAACATTTAATAAGGAAGCAGCCTTTTCTTCATCAAAGATTCCCATGATGACACTGCCAAGCCCTTTGTCCCAGGCTGCAAGACAGAAAGTCTGAGCAGCAATCCCGGCGTCAAACATCTGCCAGGAACCTTCTCTGTTAGTGGAATAGGAACCATCCCGCTCAAAACCGCTTCTTCCTTTAATATAGGTAACGGCAATCAGCAAGGGGGCCTGTGCAATGATTTCTCCATTCTTAGGATATGCCGCGGTACACTGGGCGGCAACTTTGTCTTTTAATTCCCCTTCCACTGCAATATAGCGGGTAATCTGCGTATGCTTCCAGCTTGGAGCATAGGATGCGGTTTCAATGATTTCGGAAAGCAAGGCGTGATCTACCGGGTCAGCCTTGAACTTACGGATACTTCTGCGTTCTTTGATACAGTCTTTTGCGGTCATAAGCACACTCCTGTTTAATTGGAACCGGACTTGCAACTGCAAAATGTGCAGGAGTCCGGTTTGATAAGCCCATACGAAATACGCGTGGGCGTGTGATATTTGGCTACGTAACTATCATAGCATATCAGCGCAGGGCTTTCAATGAATTTTGAATATGTGATAGTATTGAAAATGATTTATCCGGCGGTGTTTGCTGCCTATTGGACATTATGGTATTCTTTTATGATATCTTCCATGGTAATGGATTGAAGGCTTTTGCGTAAATCATTGCGCACTTGCTCATAGGAGGTGTCTAAGATTTTATGGATATTCCGTCCAACCGGGCAGAAGGGCGAAGGGGCGGAGTGGAGCCCAATCAATTTTGAGAGGAAATCCGGTTCTATGGCAGAATAAATGCGATATAGTGTAATTTCGTTCAAAGGACAGTTAATAGCTGCACCGCCTGTTCCAAATTTTACAGAAAGGATACCATTCTTTTTTAAAGAACTGATAATGTTTCTGACCGTAACAGGGTTGCATCCGGCAGAACATGCCAGCAGTTCGCTTGTTACTTTTGTGTTTTCGCTATATTCCGAAATAAAAATCAGACAATGGACAGCGATAGAATATTTTGTACTTAAGTGCATGACAATCCTCCCATTTTCTAAATATTATCACAAAAAGCGGAAGGTGTAAATCTTGACGTTACAGGTAACGTGCTGTATACTAAAGATATGATGTAGTATTAAAAATTACAGGAGGATATGATATGAGGTATGTAAAAGTCGTTTTCAGCCCGACCGGCGGAACACAGAAAGTAGCGGATGCACTTGCCGGGGAATGGGGAGAGCATGCAGACAGTGTGGATCTCACTGATGCGGGAAAGGATTATTCAAAGATTGAATTTCAGGAAGATGATGTGGCACTGATTGCAATCCCTTCTTATGGTGGACGTGTACCGGAACTTGCGGCAAAGAGGCTTGGACAGATACATGGCAATCATGCCCGGTGTATTTTGGTCTGTGTGTACGGGAACCGGGCCTATGAGGATACTCTTGTGGAAATGCAGGATATCACAGAGAAATGCGGGTTCTATGTGGTGGCGGCAGTTACTGCGATAGCGGAACATTCCATTATGCATCAATATGCTGCCGGAAGGCCGGATGTACAGGATGTCAGGGAACTGCAGGATTTTGCAAAGAAGATTTCGGGCAAGCTGCAAAACAGAGACGCCAAATCATTGCAGCTCAAAGTTCCGGGAAATCGTCCATATAAAAAGGCTGGCGGAGCAGGCCTGGTTCCAAAAGCTGACAAAAATTGTACGGCCTGTGGTTTGTGTGCCAAAGACTGTCCGGCACAGGCAATCAGCAGGGAAAATATAAAGGAGGCTGATTCTAAAAAGTGTATTTCGTGTATGAGATGTGTTGTTCGGTGCCCTGAGTCTGCAAGGAAAGTAAATGCTATGGCGGTTTCAGCCGCAGCGCTGGCAATGAAAAAGGTTTGTACGGTAAAAAAGGAAAACGAAATCTTCCTTTAGTCAGGGATGTATGCGGAAGTTTTTTGAGAAGCAGTGGATTGATTGAAAATTATTTGGTGAGGGGTATAAGGAAATGAAAGTGATAGCGATAAATGGAAGTCCCAGAAAAAACCGGAATACGGCACAACTGTTGCAGCAGGCCCTAAAGGGAGCGGAATCTGTCGGAGCAGAAACAGAGTTGATTAATCTGTATGATTTGAAATATCGGGGGTGCATTAGCTGCTTTGGGTGCAAACGCAAGAACTCTGTTCCGTGCAAATGTTATATGAAAGACGATTTGGCATCCGTGCTTGAAAAGGTGCATAATGCAGAGGCTCTTGTATTGGGAAGTCCGATTTATTTAGGTGATGTTACAGGTCAGATGCGTTGTTTCCTGGAACGTCTGTATTTCCCTGCCATGACCTATGATGATTATAGCAGACAGCTTTATGAAGGCCGGATTAATGCCGCATTTTTCTTTACGATGAATGTTAACGATAAATATGCGGAAATGTATAAGCCAATTTTTGAGAGCAATACCAATTTATTAAAAAAATTTGGCGGAACAACGGAATATTATTTGGCTACGGATACGCTTCAATTTGACGATTATTCTAAATTCCAGGCAGGACAGTTTGATGAGGACGCCAAACGTTGTCGCCACGAAGAACAGTTTCCAAAGGATTTAGAGAACGCATTTGAGATTGGGAAGCGGTTAGCGGGCAAGTAATAAATTTCCGGCCCGGAAGGATGTAAACGTTAAAGAATAGCTTGTGCATAGAGGATGAAGGTGTCCGCTTCTTTTTGATATCAGGCAATGAGAGGATCCTTTAACGGTATGGTCTCATGAGACCCTTGATTTTACACCGTGGCTTTCACAGGAGGAAAACATTAGGCCTCCGGTGGATGCCATAGGCCTCGACGTTACGGTAGAAGCAAGGTTATGGTTGAAAGTTTTATGAATCAGGGAATTATTAATGATACCTATCCGAAAGATAATGTGGTAAGATATAGGAAACAAAATTTCTAATGTCGTATATGATAGAAAATAGAAAAACTCTTTATAGAAGACAAAGATTTGTTTATTATTACACACAAAAGAATGGAAGGAGAATTGAAGCATGGCAGAATTTACAGAAAGAAAACGGTGGTTATTTTTAGGCCTCCCCTTTACCTTCACCCAGTACTATGTAAAAGAAAATATGATTACCATAGACAGCGGCCTTTTAAAAAAGGTGGAAAACGACTGTTATATGTATAAGGTGCAGGACGTGGAGCTGGTTACTTCTTTTGCAGAGCGGCTGGTGGGGATAGGAACGGTGGTCTGCTATACTGGCGACACGACGCATCCTAAATTGGTTTTGTCCCATATCAGGCATGCCAAAGAGGTTAAGAACTTTATTCTTGAAGCATCAGAACAGGCCCGGATGAAACGGCGTACATTAAATACACTGAATATTGGCGCTGAAGTGGATGATATGGATGATGACGAGTAAATCAAGTGTTTTCCTGTGACAGGAGTTTTTCAAACAGGAGCCCGGCAAGGAACCAGTTGGGAAAGTAGTCTAATCGGACAACCTTGCGGACATGCCAGCGGGAGCCTTCATAGTTCCAGGGACAGAGCTTATGTTTACTTAAGAGATTTCCGGTGAGATATTCCCCGGCGAAGATGCACAGTGCATAGACGCTTCCCCTTATATAAGAAGGCATGTTTTTCAGTCCCTTAAACAGAGGTGAGAGCAGGCTTGCACAGCCATAGATGGGAAACATCCAGAGGGATGTCTGTCCCATCAGGCGCATATCCCGCTTTTGCAGGGAGAGCAGGGCGGTAAATATGATTTCAAGGCACCAGCCAAAAAAGCCGCATTTTAAAAAGTTTTTCAAAAATGTTTTCATCATTGTATTCTTTCGGCGCCAACGTCCTGCAAATTCAGGTGTTAGCATAAATTTGTCTTTGAAAATTTATTTTCACAGTATCAGTATGGGATGAAAAAAGGGATTTATACAAAAAACGGAAAGAAATATAAAAATCTCAAATTTTCAGCAGGAAGTTTTTGCAGGAAATACTACATCAGGGGGAAGTATGACATTTCATGAGGCCATGGATTATATAGAAGGATTAAAGGGAGTTCCTGACAAGCACAAGGGAAGACCAGGCAGCAGGATGGCGCATCTTAGACCACTTTTGAAGAAGTTTGGTTCGGAGAAGCATGGACACCCGGGAAAGGAGCTTTCTTTTGTTTTGGTTACAGGCGGTAACGGTAAAAGTTCTGTGATCCGCATTCTTGCAGAGATTTTGAAGGCCGCCGGATACCGCACAGGAAGTTATATTACGCCTGCATTATTTGAGCTCAGGGACATAATACAAATCAATGGGCGGCCAATCAGCAAAAAGGAATTTGCGGACCAAATGACATTTTTGCAGGAGCTTTGTGCGGAGTTTACCGAGGAGGGAAACGAGCATCCTTCAAGATGTGAAATTGAAATGGCAATGGCCCTTCATTTTTTCAGGGAAAAAGAATGTCAGCTCATACTTTGGGAGATAGAGGCTGAAGAAATCCCTGAGTTTATCTCTGTATTTCCGGGTATACTGACGTGTGTGTCCACTTCTGGGGCTAGGGATTACAGAGGGCTTTCTGGAAAAGGTTTGATGGATGAGCCGCATGAAAAAGTGGAAAGAGAAAAAAGTTCGTTTGGAATAGCGAGTGTTTTAGATGCAACCGGAGTGAAAAGAAATTTTCAAAAACAGGTGTTTTCTTGTGGCGGATATAAAAATTTGACACTCTCTCTTTTGGGCAGCTGGCAGATTGAAAATGGGATAACTGCTATTGAAACCATTGAAAAAATGAGGGAGGAAGGATTTACCATACCTGAGAAGGCTGTTTATAAGGGATTATCCAGGGTGTCTATGGGTTCTTTGCCAGGGCGCTTCCAGATACTGACAAAGAAGCCTTATTTCATTGCAGATGGGGCCAGGGATGGAAATAGTGCGGAGAAACTCGTGGAGACAATCCGCTTTTACTTTCCGGACAGAAAGATTATATTTATCATAGGAATGCAGCAGGATATGGAGCCGGGAGAAATGTTAAGGCGGATTTGTCCATTGGCAGGACAGATTCTGACAGCTCCAACCAAAGGAGAAAGGGGACTTTCTTCTTATGAGCTGGCATGTACGGTGAGGGAATATTACGACAATGTGACGGCGGTAGACAGTGCGGAGGAAGCGGTGGAGCTGGCATTTCTTTTGGCGGATAAAGAGACGGTTATTGTTGCTGTGGGCTGCTTTTCTTACCTGGGAAATCTGATTCGGTATGTAGAAAAAATATCTGAAAAAAAGAATCAAAATATTGTCGGCAAGGATGTACATGGGATAAAATAGGTTAAAAAAATCAAAGATTTTTTTAACCATACAAATTTGTGCTGGCGCTCAAATTTGCGGGTTGTTGACAGCAGAAAGGGTTAGATTAAAAAATGAGGAATGGTATATGAAAAAGAAAGAAAAGACTGCAGTGGGAAACTGTGAGCAATGTGCTAATTTTGTCTATGATGAGGATTATGAATGTTATACCTGTGAGGTGGATTTGGATGAGGACGAGATGGCAAAATTTTTGTCCGATTCCTATAAGGACTGTCCCTATTACCAGCCGGGAGACGAATATTTGATAGTGAGAAAACAGATGTAATTGAAGAAGTCTAGTTCCTTGTTGACTCTTTAATTACATCTGTTTTTGTCTCGCTATTATTTGTTGTTAGCCAGAGCAGCTTCCTCCGCAGCCGTAAAAGGCGTCACACTGACAGAGCCGTTTACAGGAGTGCGGTAAACCGGAGTTGTCTCGCCAAAGGCGTTAAAGTATGCGTAATTTGAGGTCAAATTGATTTTTTCATAATTGCCCATTGCAACTACCTCAGGGCTGCTTCCGTCAAGCTTCATGCGCATCAGGGCCGGTTCCGTGGCTGAATTTTTCTGGTAATAAATATAGTTTTCGCCTACGTTAAAGGTATCCACCCGGTCGTCCGTGAGTATTTCCACAGCGTTCTCTGACAGGGAATAACGGCACAGACGGTAGTTGGAGGAAACGTCCATATAATATATGTATCCGTACTGGTAAGCAGGATACCAGAGGTTTCCTTCAAAAACAGTTGATATGGTATCTGTTCTTGTGTCCAGTGCATAGAGATAATGGTCATTCTCCGTACCATTAAAATAAATAACACCATTATAACATGCAGCCGGATTGATGATACTGTCCGATACCTTTACATTTTCAGATTTATCGGTTTTTACTTTATAGAGCTTGGTGAATTCTTTATTGTTGTAGTGCTGATAATAAATATAATCGCCTGCAAGCTGCATGGTAACGGAAGCGCTGCGGTCCAGACATTCGATATTTTTACCGTTTAATTTGGAGCGGTAGACGCCGTAAGTACGGATTACATAGCCCAGGCCCGTGCCGCCCTTTGAACTGTCAAGGTAATAGTAAAGGAATTTGCCGCCCACATTGATAGCGTTTACCGGTGAGGTGGTCAGCTTTTTTAATTCGGTCTCGTCGGAATTCATTGAATAAAGACAACCGTTATCATATGCATTTGAAAAATAAACCTTGCCCTCCGATTCTGCAAAAAGGCCGCTGTTATTCAAATTGCCTGCGGTGTTTCCTGTGACGGAAATATCATTTGGAGGAACCCGCCGGGATAACTGCGATAAGAGAAATGCCACGAAAAATATCAGCAGCAAGGCGAAGGTGCCAACCAGTACTTTCACATTTTTTTTCATAAAGTTTTCCCCTTTCCATAATCCTGATACTATTATAATCAGGCAAAAATTTTTGCGCAATAGGTATCTTAAAAGTATTTCAAGAAAAAACTTGACAACTTTAATATGGGTGGTAAATTGTTCGAAAATTCAAACCGAACCATAGATAGGAGCAAATATGTCTTACAGAAACAATGTACTATTTAACGTCATGATCGTCGCGCAGCAGATTTTTCATATATGGCTACAGCCTGAAGGGTAAAGACGGTGTAAACCGACACAGACCAACAAGCGCATAGCCATAGGATGAAAGGTCTTATTTGGCTATGCGGGAATCAGGGTAAGAATGAGCGCCCACCGGGCGCACGAAAACCGCATGGTATATACACAAGGGTGTATATGACAATGCGGTTTTTTTATTAAAGTTTGATGAGGAGGGAGCAGTTATGAAAGTGATTGAAGTGGAGAATTTGTCAAAAACCTTTCGGGTGAAGCAAAAGGAAAAGGGCATGAAGGGTAGTATTCAGGCAATTTTCAGGCCTCAGACCACACAGGTGAGGGCGGTGGATAAGGTTTCTTTTAAGGTGGATGAGGGAGAGGTTCTGGCTTTTATCGGTCCTAACGGGGCGGGAAAGAGTACCACGATTAAAATGCTGACAGGTATTCTTTATCCGGACGGGGGCAGTGTAAAGGTGCTGGGAATCGACCCGGTGAAAAAGCGCAGGCAGCTTGCCTATCAGATTGGCACAGTGTTTGGACAGAAGGAACAGCTCTGGACCCATCTGACCCCTTATGATAATTTCAAGTTTTTTGGGGCGATTTATGATTTATCGGATTTGGAGACGGAGCGGCGTATCCGGGAGCTTACGGATACTTTTGCCCTCTCCGAGTTTATCAATACGCCGGTGAGGAATCTTTCTTTAGGACAGCGGATTCGGTGTGAAATTGCAGCTTCTTTGATTCACAGGCCTAAGGTGCTTTTCTTGGATGAGCCTACCATAGGGCTGGACCCGGTGGTGAAGGAAAATATTCGTTCTCTGATTAAGCGGATGAACCAGGAATTTAACACTACAATTTTTCTCACCAGCCATGATATCGGGGATATTGAGAAGCTTTGCAGACGTGTGATCATTGTAAATTCCGGGCGGATTGTGTTAGACGATTCCATGGCCCATCTGCAGTTTGCGGATGCATCCTTAGAAGATGTCATTATGAAAATTTATAGTAACGGTTCAGCTTAGGACTTTGTATTTACTGCAAAGTCCGTAACAGGGAAGCCGAAGGCCGAATTGTTAAATTTGTCAGGAAAAGGGGAGGGATAGGTTAGCCTTATGAGAATTATGAGAAAATACGCAGTAGTCTACAGGTCTGTTTTGATGGAAAACCTGCAGTATATCGGGAATATTGCTTTGGGATTTGTGGGCTATTTCATTTTGATTTTTGTATTTATGAATCTTTGGGGATACATGTATGGAGAACCAGGCACAAGGATTGCCGGATATACAAAGGAACAGATGATCTGGTATGTCATGGTTACGGAAATGATCTGGTTTGGCGCACGGACCGGGGCGATAGTCAATCAGGTGACCACAGATATACGGGGCGGGAATATTGCTTATCTGATGAATAAGCCTTATCACTATACGCTCTATATTCTGGCAAGGCATACCGGAGAGTGGTGCATACGGCTTCCTATGTACGCGCTTCTTGCAGTAGCCATGGGCCTTACAATGGTAGGACGGATTCCGGGATTTGGGATTCCTGCCCTGCTCTCATCCGCTACAAGTGTTGTGCTTGGGGTTACCATCAATGGAGTTTTCAAGATATGTATCAGTCTGATGTCCTTTTGGATTGAGGATGCAAGGCCTTTCCAGTGGCTCTATGATAAGCTGATTTTGATTGTTGGGACTTTGTTTCCGATTGAGATATTCCCGGCGGTGGTAAGGCCTTTTTTCAAACTGACGCCGATTTATACGGTGTGCTATGGCCCGGCAAAGCTGGTAGTAGATTTTCATATGGAGCAGTATTCGGAAATCCTTTTAAGACAGTTTTTGTATCTGGCTGTGGGAATAGGCCTGATGTTTTTTATCTATGGAAAGGGGGTTAAGAGGTTATATGTCAACGGGGGATGAAAACAATAGACAAGGCATTCCGGGTACTGCACCTGGGTGGAACCAGCTGCGGGTGTGTGTGCTTTCCATCAAATATAACATTATGAGGGAAATGGTGAATAAGGTTACTTTTTTGACCAATATCTGTTTTATGATACTGAACAATGGGGCTTTTCTCGTACAGTGGGCTATTTTGTTCAGGCTGAAGGAAGATATTGGAGGATATACTTTTCAGGAGATCATGCTGTTATGGGGGATTTGCGCCAGCAGCTATGGGCTGGCCCACATCTTATTTGCAAGGGCCTTTGCCCTGCCGGAACTGATTATCAATGGAAAGCTGGACGCTTATCTGGTGTTGCCCAAGAATGTGCTGCTTGGAGTCATGACTTCTTCCACCAGGACATCGGCAATCGGGGATTTGGCTTACGGGCTGATTGTGGCCTGCCTTTCCGGCTTTTCCGTAAAAAAGATGCTTTTGTTTCTATTATTTACTGTGACAGGAGCGGTGATGGTGACGGCCTTTGCGGTTTTGCTTGGAAGCTTGTCCTTCTGGTTTGTGAGAATGGAGATTTTTGCAGACCAAATGGTGAATGTTACCATCAGCTTTGCAACTTACCCGGATGGGATTTTTAAGGGAGCCGTGAAAGTTTTGCTTTACTTCGCGATTCCTACGGGAATGATGGTCTATCAGCCGGTGCATATTATGACGGATTTTAAATGGAAGGGATTCTTTATGGTGCCCTGCTATGCAGGGATGCTTTCGGTGGCGGCAGTTGTGGTGTTTTACAGGGGCTTGAGAAAATATTCTTCCGGGAATCTGATGAGCGCAAGGGTGTAGGGATTGTTACTATGAGTGGCCCAAGGGCCGTGAATAGCAACTAGGAATTGCTTTGATAATTGAATAGACTTTAGATTTTAGGTATGATATAGTTATCTCATAAAGATTGAAAAGCTGACGATTGTTTGAAAAATTATTCTTATGGAAATGGATAGAATCAAAGCATAGCAGGAGGTGAGGTAACATGCCATCAAACGAAAAGGAATTAAATGCAACTCTCTTTGACCAACTTACTTTAGTTGAGAGGATTGAACGAAAAGCAGAAAGCGGGGATTTGGAAGAAGTAAAAGCTGAAATTGAAATCCTGAAAAAAGAAATTAACCGGAAACTTTACCAAAAGCCGCCGCTTGTAAATGAATAGTGAAACTTAAGGGAGTGCCAGAAAACGTTTGGCACTTTCTTTTATATAAAATGTCGGGCAAAATTCTTGAATACCACTATTTTTTATTATAAAATGGAAGCGATATGGATATATGTGCAGCATTGCCACACTTACGAAACGCTCATGATATAAATATATATAAGCGAATGGAGCCGCTAAGAGATAAAAAGCATGGAGGGATAAAGATGGACTTACTGGAATTAAGGGGACAGATTGATGAGATTGACGAGCAGATCGTATCGCTCTATGAAAGGCGCATGGATATATCAAGACAGGTCGCGGAATATAAAATAGGAACCGGCAAAAAGGTCTTTGACAAAGCCAGGGAGGAGGAAAAGCTCCGCAAGGTGAAATCCCTGACCCACAATGAGTTTAACAGTCATGGAATAGAAGAACTGTTTGAGCAGATTATGTCCATGAGCCGGAAGCTCCAGTACAGGCTTTTGACAGAGCATGGCAGTATCGGAAAGCTTCCTTTTATAGAGATGGACAGGCTTTATGAGGATAAGGCAAGGGTGGTCTTTCAGGGAGCAGAGGGGGCTTACTCGCAGGCGGCCATGATTCAGTATTTTGGGGATAAGGTGAACAGCTTTCATGTGGATACTTTTCGGGATGCTATGATAGCCATTGACGAGGGCAGCGCTGACTTTGCGGTGCTCCCTATCGAAAATTCCACGGCGGGGGTTGTCAGTGAAATCTACGATTTGCTGGCGGAGTTTGAAAATTATATTGTGGGGGAACAGATTATTAAGATTGAGCATTGCCTGATGGCCCTGCCGGGAACGAAGATTGAGGATATTGAAACTGTGTACTCTCATCCCCAGTCGCTGATGCAGTCGGCCCGGTTTTTGAACGAACACAGCTGGCAGCAGATCAGTATGCAGAACAATGCTTTTGCGGCCCGGAAGGTTGCAGGGAGCGGGGATAAACGCAAGGCGGCTATTGCAAGCGAGTATGCGGCGAAGCTTTACGGACTGGAGGTGCTTGTAAAGGGTGTGAATCAGTCCAGTACCAACTCCACACGGTTTATTATTGTGACGAATCAGAAGGTCTTTTTGAAGGATGCGAAGAAGGTCAGCATCTGCTTTGAGGTGCCTCATGAAAGCGGGTCTTTGTATCATATGCTTTCCCATTTTATTTATAATAATCTGAATATGAATAGGATTGAGAGCAGGCCTATTGAGGGACGGAATTGGGAGTATCGGTTTTTTATTGATTTTGATGGGAATCTGTCGGATAGCTCGGTGAAGAATGCGCTTCGGGGGCTGCGGGAGGAAGCGCGGAATATGCGGGTTTTGGGGAATTATTGATAATGCTGGGAAGAATAATGGTTGACAGGCCGCTTCTGCAATAAAAAATATTCAGTCGTCACCGCGCTTTCGCTCTATAAAAACGCAACAGACGCTAGGCTCGAAAAGACCTCGCCAAGCGCTGGCGTTTTTATAAGGGTTCCTCCTTGAATATTTTTTATTGCAGAAGCTAGGTTTTTTTGCAAGCCTTTGGAAAGCAACATACCAATTCACTTCGCACTATACGCATTATCAAAATGAGGATGACGTGATAGAGACTTATAAGATGATAGAAAAAGATAGAGTTATTAATTTATAGAAGGAATACATGATAAAAATGAGAGAACAGGAATTAATTGTATACAAAGAATTTCAAAAAGAAGAAGGCAGCCTATTACATGATATGGCCTGGTTGATGGAGCATTATAGGGATGCGGACGCAGACAGGCAGGAAATGGCAGGGCTTTTGTATAGTTGTATTCACAGGCTGCTGGAGATGGCGGGGAATCATGGGTTTTATGGGAATTTGTGGCATTGTTATCTGGCCAATCTTCTGGTGAATAATGAGAACAGTTATAGTATGGCCTGCGAGGTGAAGGGTAAGGCGGCGGGGACCATTAATCAGGCGGTGCTGCATGATATCGGGATTTTTAAGGAGCTTTTTGATTATGATTTTTCTGATATGATAAGGGTTCTGGGAGTGGAAGTTTTTGGGCTGGTGATGGATTATGCGGGCAGCGATGATGGAGGGAAGGTGTATAACAGCCGTATCCGGGACAGGATTTGCGCTTTGGCGGTTCAGTTTACCAGAGACCATACACCGGAAGAGATGAAGGATACTGTTACGGAGTTTTATAAGGATTATGGGGTTGGAAAATTTGGGCTTCACAAGGCCTTTCGGGTGGAGCATGGGGAAAATGGAGTCCGGATTGTGCCCATACAAAAGATCGCCCATGTATATCTTGAGGATCTGGTGGGGTATGAGATTCCCAAGCAGAAGCTGATTGAAAACACGGAGGCTTTTGTGGAGGGAAGGAAAGCCAACAACTGCCTTCTTTTTGGGGATGCGGGAACCGGAAAATCTTCAAGTATAAAGGGGATTGCCAACGCGTACTATGAAAAGGGGCTCCGAATCATAGAGCTTTACAAGCACCAGTTTCAGGACTTAAACGAGATCATCACCCAGATCAAAAACAGGAACTACAAATTCATTATTTATATGGATGATTTGAGCTTTGAGGATTTTGAAATCGAGTATAAATATTTGAAAGCCGTGATAGAGGGAGGACTGGAGAAAAAGCCGCCCAATGTGTTGATTTATGCCACCTCCAACCGGCGGCATCTGATACGTGAGAAGTTTTCGGATAAGGGGGAGGACAGGGACGATCTGCACAGGGGAGATACGGTTCAGGAAAAGCTTTCCCTGGCTTCCCGGTTTGGGGTCACCATCTTCTTTGCGGCGCCGGATAAAAAGGAATTTCAGAACATAGTGGAGGTGCTTGCAACGCGTCATCACCTTGACATGCCGAGAGAAGAACTTTTACTGGAAGCCAATAAGTGGGAGCTTGCCCATGGAGGACTCTCAGGAAGATGCGCCCAGCAATTTATTGATTATTTACTTGGAAGGAAGGGAAATTCATGTCTGTAAAAACATTTGCGGCCATTGATGTGGGCTCTTATGAGCTGGCCATGAAAATATTTGAGGTTTCCAAGGTAAGGGGAATGCGGGAGATTGACCACATACGCCACAGCATTGATATGGGAACGGAAACCTACACAAAAGGTAAGTTATCCCATGAAAGGGTGGATGAGCTGTGCCGGGTGCTTCGGGAATTTGCGGATATTATGAAATCTTACCAGGCGGCGGACTATGTGGCCTACGGCACCAGTGCCATCAGAGAGTGTGAGAACAGGTCGATTCTGCTAAACCAGATTGAACTGCGGACAGGGATACGCATTCATGTGCTGAGCAATTCGGAACAGCGTTTTCTGGATTACAAGTCCATTGCTTTTCAGGGGGAAGGTTTTTTAAAGACCATAGAAAACGGAACCGCTATTTTGGATATTGGAGGGGGAAGCATTCAGATTTCCCTTTTTGACAATGACACGCTGGTTTCCACCCAGAATATGAAGCTTGGGGTCTTGAGAATACAGGAGAGCTTGAACCAGCTGGGGGTCAGCCTGCGCCACTATGACAGGCTGGTGGAGGAAATGTTAGAGTCCCAGATGAATGTTTACAAAAAGCTGTATCTGAAGGACCGGCAGATTAAAAGTATCATCATAGTGGATGATTATCTTTCCAATCTGGTAAAACACAAGATGGTAAACGGCGAGCTTAGCGGCTACGTGGATAAAAAGAGAATGGAATATTTTCTGGAAATCTGTCACACAAAGACATTGACCGAGCTTGCAAAGGCTCTTGACACTCCTGAGGAGAATATGCCCCATCTGTACATTGCGCTGCAGCTTGTAAAAAGTATTATGGATGATATGGGAGCGGACCAGCTTTGGGTGCCGGGCGTGACTTTGTGTGACGGTATCGCTTACGAGTATGCGGAAAAAAATAAAATCATTACCTCCGCCCATGATTTTGAGAAGGATATCATTGCCTGTGCCCAGAATATCAGCAAACGTTACCGGGGCAGCAAGAAAAGGAGCGAGACCCTTGAGAAGATTGCTCTTACCATATTTGACAGCATGAAAAAGGTGCATGGGCTGGGGAAAAGGGAACGGCTGCTTTTGCAGCTTTCCACCATTTTGCATGACTGCGGCAAATACATCAGCATGGTGAATCTGGGAGAATGTTCTTACAGTATTATCATGGCAACGGAGATTATTGGTTTGTCACATATGGAAAGGGAGATTGTGGCAAACGTAGTGAAATATAATCACATGGAATTTGACTATTATGGGGAAAAGGGGAGTCTCAGCACACTGGATGAGGACGCCTATTTAAAGATTGCAAAGCTTACGGCGATTTTGCGTCTGGCAAATGGACTTGACAGAACCCATAAGCAGAAATTCAGGAATATAAAGATTGCTTTGAAGGATGAAACACTGATGATTACGGTGGATACGGAGGCGGATATTACCCTGGAAAAAGGACTGTTTGGGGCAAGGGCCCGGTTTTTCCAGGAAGTGTACAATATTAAGCCGGTGATTCGCAAGAAAAGGGTTTTGTAGGGTGTGAAAAGAATAGGTTGTCAGAATATTCGCGAAGGTTATCGACTTTGTTTTCACAGTACTACAGTGAATGATAAAATAGTGAATAATAAGCGGGAGGTTGATTAGATGGGCAAATTGGGGTATGAGAGTCCGGAGAATTATAGTAACAGGGAGCTCAGCTGGGTGCTTTTTAATAAGAGGGTGCTCAGCGAGGCCAGGGATAAGAATAATCCTTTGTTTGAGAGGTTGAAGTTTTTGAGTATTACGGCGTCTAATCTGGACGAGTTTTTTATGGTTCGGGTGGCGTCCCTCAAGGATATGGTGAATGCTAAGTACACAAAGCCTGATATTGCGGGGATGACCCCCACGGAACAGCTCTCGGCTTTGAATGAGGTGACCCATGAGCTGGTAAATAAGCAGTATATGGTTTATAACAGGTCGCTTATTCCTCAGCTGGAGGCAAACGGCCTTCGGGTGATTGCACGGCATGAGGATTTGACGGAGAAGGAAGCGGCTTATGTGGATGAATATTATGAGGAAAATGTCTATCCGGTTTTAACACCCATGGCGGTGGATTCCTCCCGGCCTTTTCCCCTTATCAGAAATAAGACCTTAAACATTGGGGCCCTTGTAAAAAAGAAGGACGGGGACGGGGAGCTGGAGTTTGCCACGGTGCAGGTGCCCAGCGTTCTTTCCAGAGTGGTGCAGATTCACACGAAAAATCCTTTAAACCCGGAGGAAAAGGCGGTGATTCTGCTTGAGGAGGTTATTGAGAGAAATATTCATAAGCTGTTCATGAATTATGACATTGTCTGCGCCCATCCCTTCCGCATCATGCGCAATGCAGATCTTACCATTGAGGAGGATGAGGCGGAGGATTTGCTGAAAGAGATTGAAAAGCAGCTGAAAAAGCGTCAGTGGGGACAGGCGATCCGCTTAGAGGTTGAGGAAGGAATTGACAAACGGCTTCTGAAAATATTAGTGGAAGATTTACATGTGCGCCAGGAGGATATTTACAGGATTGACGGCCCCCTGGATTTGACTTTTCTTATGAAAATGTACGGTCTGCCCGGCTTTGACCATTTAAAGGAAAAGGCTTATGCAGGCCCCCAGCCGGTACCGGAGCTGCCGGAAGGCTGTGATATTTTTGAACAGATCCGCAAGCAGGACCTTTTGCTTTTCCATCCCTATGAGACCTTCCGGCCTGTGGTGGATTTTATCAGGCAGGCGGCTGTGGACCCGGACGTGCTTGCCATCAAGCAGACCTTGTACCGTGTCAGCGGTAATTCCCCTATTATTGCGGCCCTTGCCCAGGCGGCGGAAAACGGCAAACAGGTTTCCGTGCTGGTGGAATTAAAGGCCCGGTTTGATGAGGAAAACAACATTGTCTGGGCGAAGAAGCTGGAAAAAGCGGGCTGTCATGTTATTTACGGATTGGTTGGCCTTAAGACCCACAGCAAAATCACCTTGGTGGTGCGCCGGGAGGAGGACGGTATCAGACGGTACGTACATCTGGGAACCGGTAATTACAATGACGCAACCGCCAAGCTGTACACAGATGTGGGACTGCTTACCTGCGCCCCCTATATTGGGGAGGATGCTACCGCGGTATTTAATATGCTTTCCGGCTATTCGGAGCCTCTTAGCTGGAACAAATTATCTCTTGCGCCTTTGTGGCTAAAAGACCGCTTCCTGGCTTTGATTGGAAGGGAAAAGGAAAACGCGCTGGCCGGAAAAGAAGGACATATTATTGCGAAGATCAACAGCTTATGTGATAAGGATGTGATCGAGGCCCTCTATGAGGCCGGGGCAGCAGGGGTAAAGATTGAACTGATTATCAGAGGAATCTGCTGTCTGAAAACAGGGCTTCCGGGGATTGGGGACAACATTACCGTCCGTTCCATTGTGGGCAATTTCTTAGAGCACAGCCGTATTTTCTATTTTGAAAATGGAGGCAGACCGGAGTATTATTGTGCCAGCGCCGACTGGATGCCCAGAAATTTGGAGCGCCGCGTGGAAATCATGTTCCCGGTGGAGAGGCCGGAACTGCAAAAGAAGCTGATGACCATATTAAATATGCAGCTGCGGGATACGGTAAAGGCCCATATTCTTACCCCTGAGGGCAAATATGAAAAAGTGGACAGGAGAGGAAAGGGATATTTTAATTCTCAGTTGGAATTCTGCAATATGGCGCTGGAAGCGGCCAGGCAACAGGAACTTTTGGTGAACAACAGAATTTTTATCCCGGAGATGCATCATGAAGAATAGGATTATTTTGGCTTCCGCCTCCCCCAGGCGGCGGGAGATCCTTGACCAGATAGGAATGGAATTTGAGGTAATACCAAGCGGCGCGGATGAGACCACGGGGAGCTCTGTGCCCTACGAGATGGTGATGGAGTTGTCCGCAAGGAAGGCTCAGGATATTTTCGATAAGCTGACCCAGGAACAAAGAAGCTCCGTTTTGGTAGTAGGTGCGGATACTGTGGTTGCCGTCTCAGGACGGATACTGGGAAAGCCAAAGGATGAGGATGAGGCACGGGAGATGCTCTCTCTGATACAGGGCAGAACCCATCAGGTTTATACCGGCGTGACGTTAATTTGGTGGAATAGTGTGGAAACGGGAGCTCATGGAGGGACCGCGAATGGCAAGACCATAACCGGAGCGGTCATGAAAAAAACATTTTTTGAAAAGACGGATGTGACCATGTACCCTATGACTATGGAGGAAATCTGCGCTTATGTTAAGACGGGGGAACCCTTAGATAAGGCGGGGGCTTACGCCATTCAGGGAAAGTGCGCCGTCTATGTTAAGGAAATCCATGGGGATTATTATAATGTAGTGGGACTGCCTGCGGCAAGGCTTTATCAGGAAATCAAATTTTTTTTACATTAAACTTGGAAAACTACAAAAGCAGTGCGGAAATGAGGAGAAATATGATACGATTGATTGCGTCTGACGTGGACGGTACTCTGATTCAGGATTCCACCCCGGATTTATACCCGGAGATGGTTACGGCAATAAAAAAGTTAAAGGAGAAGGGAATTTTGTTTTGTGCCGCCAGCGGCAGACAGTATCCCAGCCTGAAAAATGTGTTCAGGGATGTGGCGGATGATATCGCCTATATTGCGGAAAATGGCGCCCACATCCGGTACCGGCATCAGAACATTTCCGTCACGCCCATGAAACGGGAGTACGTGGAGGGGATTATGAAAATGCTCCGCCCTTATTACGGGGAGTATGAGGCAATCATTTCCACACCGGAAGGGAGCCTGATTGAGAGCAGAAATCAGGCGTTCATTGATCTGATTACTTATGGCTACCACAATGTGTTCAGGAAAGTGGAGGATGTGCTTGCCGAGGACGCGGAGATTATCAAGATTGCGGTTTACCGGAAAGGCAGTATCCGGGAAACAGGAGAGCGCCTTTTTATCCCCGCATGGGAAAAACAGGTGAAGGCCTGTATGGCAGGAGAAGAATGGGTGGACTTTATGGATAAGTCCGTGGATAAGGGCAATGGGCTCAAAATTCTGGAAGACTATCTAGGAATTGCTAAGGAGGAAACCATAGCTTTTGGGGATAATGACAATGATATTGGAATGATGCAGGCGGCGGGGCTTGGCTATGCGGTGGATACGGCGCCTGAGCATGTAAAGAAGGCGGCCGATGCAATCTGTCCCGGCTGGCGGGAGAAAGGGGTTTACCGGATGCTTCAGCCCTTTTTGGCATAAATAAATAAGCCTGCCTTGTACTTGGCCGTCGGGCTGGCTTAAAAGTTATTCCCCGGGAGTCAACCACACTTTGTGGACGGGTATTTCCTTTGTATTGATACGATAAAATAAAAGAATGGATTTATTCAAGGGGTTATAAAAATAAAGAACTGATAATTAATCTAAATGGCATATAGTAGACTCATAATACACCAACTCGTAAGTCAGTAAAGTGCGAATGGAGGATAACAAAATATTCTAAAAGCATCATCAGATTGCCCTCCTGATGCCGATGGATATCGACTTATATAGTGACAGGTAAAGCATAATTTGACTATGGTACCGGCCTTTGAAAAATGGTGAATGCAGTAAAAAGCTGCCGCAGTTTTGCGGTGGCTTTTATTATGCCGTCTGATAAACAGATAATAATAGGAATTTAAACAGTATTAATGTAGAAATAAACCCAAATAAAGCAAATAATTTGATATTTATTTAAAAACACTATTGAAATACACGGGAAAATGCTGTAATATAGGTTTAAATTAAATAGAAAAAATGTTTAAATAGAATTAAATAAACAATATTTCTGTTTAATTGTCTTTGCAAAGGCATAAGGTAACCAAACAAACAGGTAACAAAGTAACCAACATTCTATTGGGAGGAAAAACTATGCGATTTAAAAAACTTACAGCATTATGTCTTACCGCTGCCATGGTAGCATCTTTGGTTGGATGCGGCGGCAAGGGAACATCATCAACAGATACGGATACATCCGACAGCGGTACGACAGCGGATGTTGCAGAAGTTGCGGATACCGGAGCGGACACGGAAGAAGGGGAAGAAGCGCAGCCGGAAGTAGCACCGGGCAAAAAGGGCACGATTGAATTCTGGACCGTATTTACCGGAGCAGACGGAACATCCATGCAGGCAATGATAGATGCTTACAATGCAACAGATCCGGATTACACAGTGAACCATCGGGCTATGGAAGCAAATGATCTTTACCTTAAGATGCCGCTGGCAATTCAATCGGGAGAAGATGTACCTGATGTTTGCATCAATCATGTTGAGCGTGTACCTCTTTTTGAAGAACAGGGCTTTTTGGTAGACTATACAGATTATCTGGATGGCTCAGCTGTCAGCAAAGATAATTACAATCCAAAGGCGTGGTCAATGACAGAACTGGACGGCGGACACTATGGAATCCCCCTTGATGTGCATTCCTACGTACTGTATGTCAATATGGATCTTTATGAGAAATACGGAAACGGTGTTCTTGATGACGGCGTTCTTACATGGGACGAGGTAAGGTCAGTTGCTGACGCATGTGTGGCGGATGAAATCATTCCAATCGGTATGGCATGGCTCCGTGTAAAGTTCCTTGCTTCTTATGCGCAGCTTGGCGGAACATTAAGTACGGATGGAACCACACCGGATTTCAATAATGAGACGGCAGTTAAAGTGCTGGAAAATTGGGTAGACCTGAGCAATTCCGGATATTGTCAGAAAGAAGGAGATGACTCTTGGCAGTTATTCCTTGCCGGAAAGGTGATGTTCTGTCCGGAAGGAATCTGGATGTATAACAATGTAAAGGAAGCAGGACTGAATGCAAAGATGTTTGACTATCCTGTTTTTGATGCGGGAACAAAAGGAAACTGGACTTCCTCTCATCAGTTCGTCCTTCCTAAAAATGATTCCAGGGATGATGAAAAAACCATGGCTGTTTTAGATTTCATCAACTTTATGGGAAATAACTCTCTGGAATGGGCAAAGGCAGGACAGAGTCCCGCTCACGTATCTATCAAAGATGTGGCTGAGTTCCAGGATATGCCTCAGGCATTTGTGGCGGATGAAAATGAGGAACTGAAGATTTACAGCTATAAATATTATGGCTATGCTGTAGAGGCTTTAGATAAGGTATTGGGAGAAGTTTTATTTGGACGTATGACCCCTCAGGAAGCTCTGGATCAGGCCGTACAGGAAACCAAAGACCAGATTGAGATGAGCGAATAAGAATCACTGTGAGGAAATGGAGGGAGAAGGTATGACAGGGATGGCAGCAGGCAGGAAACGTAAATTAACGCCGTATCTGTTTTTGGCGCCGCATTTATTGTTGTTTCTGATATTTTTTCTGATTCCCATGTTTTATGGAATCTATGCGTCTTTTACAAAATGGGATCTGTTTGGCAGTCCGCAGTGGGTGGGACTGGAGAATTATTTAACAATCTTTACAAATAAGGAATCAACCTTTTACCGGCAGTTCTGGAATGGACTGAAAAACACAATCATTTTCGTTATTATTTGTGTGCCGTTTCAAGTGCTGCTTCCACTTATCATAGCGATACTGTTGGACAAGAGACCAAAGGGGCGGAATATTTTTCAGGGAATCTTTTACATGCCGACTCTCTTCTCCATTACTTCCGTAACACTGACATGGCTGTTCATTTTTAACCGTTCACTTGGTTTGTTCAATCACATGTTTGGAACGGACATTAACTGGTATGGGGAACAGCCATGGGCGTGGATAACAATTGTGGTTACTACCGTCTGGTGGGGACTTGGAGGAAACCTGATTATTTATGTAGCAGCGCTTGCGGGGATAGACAGATCCATTATAGAGGCAGCGTCCCTTGATGGCGCCTCGGGCCTTAAGAAATTCTGGTACATTACGGTGCCCAGTATCAAGTTCCCGCTGACATATACCATTGTTGTATCAATTGTCGCGCAGTTTAATATTTACGGGCAGCCGCTGATTTTGACCGGCGGCGGGCCCAGTGAATCCACCTTTGTACTTCTGATGTATATACGTAATCTGGCTTTTGGTACCGGTAAGTCTGTGGCAGGTATGGCCAGTGCCATGTCCACCTGTCTGGGAGTGATCATTGGGGTGGTATCGGTAGTACAGCTTATCATGATGCGTCGTCAGGAAGATTAAGGAGGAATGAGATATGAAGAAGAAAAAAACAGTAGATGAAAGCATAGAGCAGCAGATCAATTATTCGGCAAAAACCTCCTGGATTGCCTTTGGGATCCTGTGTGTGATGGCGTTTATCGCATTGATTCCTTTGCTCTGGATTATCATTTCCTCTTTTAAAGTACATCAGGAGGTGGTTCAGGCAGGCGGGTTTTTGTATATGCCGAAAACATGGACGCTGGATAATTTTAAGGAATTATTATCCGCTAATAACAAACAGCTTCCTATTTATTATTGGTTCGTGAACTCTGTTGTGGTTTCAGGAAGCCAGACACTGCTGGCAATTGTCATTTATTCCATGGCAGCGTATGCCTATGCGAAACTGCATTTTAAGGGGCGGGACGTTATTTTCTATACAATCATGTTTTTGTGTTCCTTCCCTGCAATCACAAATATTATACCAATGTACAAAATGATGCATATGTTTCACTGGTTAAATAAGCCGATTGCACTTATCATACCGGGATTGGCAGGTATTTATAATATCTTTTTGATCCGTCAGTTTATGATGGCGATTCCGGACGTGATATTAGAGTCTGCGCGGATTGACGGGGCAAGTGAATTCAAGATTTACAGCCGGATCGTACTGCCAAGCTGTAAGCCGATTTTGATTGCCGTAGGGTTATTTACCTTTACGGGGAGCTGGAATGATTTCCTGTGGCCATCCATTGCAATCAACAATTTGGACAGACTGACCTTAACGGCAGGGTTACAGCTTGCCAAGGGAGTATACAGCAATCAGGTGCCGCAGATGAGTGCGATTGCTACGGTTGCGATTGTGCCAATGATTATTTTATATCTTTTTACCCAAAAGTATTTCGTCAAGGGAATCTCACTTTCTTCTGGCGTGAAGGGATAATTTATTTTTAGCAGAAAGGATTTTATACAACATGCATACAGAAATGAACAGAAACGTTCCAAGAGGGGAGTATCCGAGACCGCAGTTCGTGCGGGATTCATGGATGAGTTTAAATGGTGAATGGGATTTTTCCTTTGGAACAGATCGATTTGACCTGAAAATAATTGTGCCGTATGTATATCAGTCTGAACTTTCCGGTATTGGAAAGAACGATGCATGTGATGTGGTATGGTACCGCAAGAGCTTTGTTTTGCCGGAGGAAATGCGCCATAAGCGGATACTTCTTCATTTTGGAGCGGTGGATTATTTGTGCCAGGTATGGGTGAACGGACAGCATGTGACCACACATGAAGGCGGCCATATCAGTTTCGAGACGGAGATTACGGATGTGCTGCGGGAAGGTGAGAATGTTATCACCGTGATGGCCGAGGATAAAGTGGAAGATTTGGAGATGCCCAGAGGAAAACAAATCTGGAAGGAAGAAAGTGAAGGTATTTTTTATACCAGAACTACGGGAATCTGGCAGAGCGTGTGGCTGGAAGCGGTGAGCCAGGGCTATCTGGACCATGTATACATTACGCCGGACTTAGACCACAGAAGCGCTAAGTTTCAGTATGAGATTCGGGGAGTAAAAAAGGCCCGGTTACAAACACAGATCAGCTTTGAGGGCTGTGAGCTTGCTGCTGTTACCATTGATACGAAACGGGAGGAAGGGAGCTTTTCCCTTGAGCTTGACCAACAGCTTCTGGCAAAATGGAGCTTTCAGGAGGAGATGGTGTGGACACCGGAAACCCCAAGGCTGTTTGATGTGACCTACACGTTGATTGTGGACGAAAAAGTGGCCGATCAGGTAACATCTTACTTTGGAATGAGAAAAGTATCTGTGGAAAATGGCAGGTTCTTATTAAACAACCGTCCTTATTATCAGAAGCTTCTGCTTGACCAGGGGTATTTTAGAAAGTCCCTTCTGACAGCCCCGGAGGATGCGGATTTTGTGAAAGATATTACGCTGGCCAAATCCATGGGATTTAACGGTGTGCGGAAACATCAGAAAATAGAAGACCCCCGCTTTTTATATCACGCGGACAGATTGGGATTTCTGGTGTGGGGAG
>CAJUED010000003.1:19069-39760 GCA_910585075.1 uncultured Lachnospiraceae bacterium | reverse complement strand
GTAAAAAGGATCACGACAGAATGGATGGACGAGATTTTAAGAGACTACAACCATCCCTGTATTGTGGCATGGACGCCGCTGAATGAATCCTGGGGAGTGCATAATATAAAGGATAATGTGGAACAGCAAAGCCATAGCGCCGCCATGATTTATCTGACCAAATCTTTGGATACCACCCGGCCGGTTATTTCCAATGACGGATGGGAGCATACCTGTACGGATTTGCTTACAATCCATGATTATGAATGGCGCAGGGAGATTCTTGAGGAACGCTATGATAGTATGGAAAATATACTGCGGTCGTGCGCAAGCGGGCGTCAGCTTTTTGCAAATGGATGGGAGTATAAAGGACAGCCTGTCCTTGTAACGGAATTTGGCGGTATTTCTTATCAAAAAGATGAGAAAGAAGGATGGGGATATTCTAACGCTGTGTCAGATGAAGATTTTGCAAAGCGTTACAATGATGTAATAGCGCCGCTTTTAAATTCACCGCATGTACAGGGATTCTGCTATACGGAACTTACGGATGTGGAACAGGAGATCAATGGTCTTTTGACTTATGACCGGGAACCTAAAATATCCGTAGATATTATCAGGAAGATTAATGAGGGAAAATGGGAAGATGTATGCAAAAAAGATTGATATTATGAAGGGAATTTTGACTTTGCAGATGATTTTTGCCCATTGCATACAGTTTTATGCTGAGTTGGAGAAAGACCCCGTAGTGCTTCATATATCGGAATATATTAACCTGACGACTTTTTCCGGTTTCTTATTCTGTTTTGGTTACACTTCGTATCTCTCCTATTTCACGAAAGAACGCCGGGAAGCTTCCCGGCGTCTTTTAGGTAATGCGTGGAAATTACTGATTGGCTATTATATATCCTGCTTTGGTTATGCAATCTTTGTAGAGAAGCTCCCGCTTAGAATGGATAGGATCATGGAGCTGCTTTGCTTAAAACGCCTGGCGGGATGGTCGGAATTCCTGTTCAGTTTTGCTCTTATAATGTTAATGGAGTTATTGCTGTTTCCTTTATTTACGGAAAAAAACAGATGGGGAATTGGCGTGATGGTGGTTGTGGCCGTTTTGGTCTGCCTTCTCCCGCACCGGGAAGTGGGAAGCATTGCAGGGAGTGTAACTGGCGGTTATGGCGGTGCTTTCTTTCCCATAATTCCATACAGCGTATACCTGATTTGGGGTATCTGGATGGCAAGGGAACAGATTGGATTCAGAAGAGGTGTTATGGCGGCTGCCTTTGCAGGAACCGTATGGCATACGATTGACTATATATGTGTTTCAGGTATGCAGCCTTCCAGATTTCCTCTGTCGTTTTCCTATTTGGTGGGAGCGCTGTTTTATCTTTATCTGTATTATCTGTTAGCTATGGCCCTGGAAGGAAAAGAGAGTCTGCCGCCGGTACGATACTTAATGGACACAGGAAGGAACAGCCTGTTTTATCTGATTGTGAGTAATTTGATTATTTTTGCTTTGAAAGCCACAAGCTTTTACCAAAAAAGTACACTCTACAGTGTGGGACTGTTCTTTGTGCTGCTTTTTATCATAGGGTATTTTAGGCGGATTTTGCGGGGGTATGGCAAAAAAGGATTTCGTGTGTTAAAATGAAAAAAATAAGTGAGGTGTAATATGGCAAAACCCCTATCGTTGGATCTATCGGATACACAGGAAATATGCAGTATTGGAAAAGCGCTTTCTTCTCCGGTGCGGCTTGATATTTTAAAACTACTTTATCTGGAAAGTCTCAGTATTGTGGAAATTTCAGAGAAACTTTGTATCGCACCGTCCAGTGCGGCATTGCATGTAAAAATACTGGAAATGGCAGGCCTGATCAATGCGGAAGTACAGCCGGGAACAAGAGGTGCGGTAAAGCTTTGCAGCCGGAAAAGAGATACGATTAATATTGATTTGATGGACGTGGCCCAGAATGTACATGATATCGTAACGGTGGATATGCCGATTGGCGCATATTCTGTCTGTGAGGGCAGACCTACCTGCGGCATTGCAAATGAAAATGGAGCAATTGGCAATGAGGATTCTCTGACCAGCTTTTACCTGCCGGAGCGGTTTGGAGCTCAGATTCTGTGGAGCTCAGGGGGCTATGTAGAATATCTTTTCCCTAACAAACTTCCCAAAGGCAGAGCCCTGCAAAGCATAAGTTTTACCGTTGAGATTTGTTCGGAAGCGGCAAATTACCGGGAAGACTGGAAATCGGAAATTACTCTGTGGGTCAATGGCATTGAATGTGGAACCTTCCTTTCACCGGGAGATTTTGGGGCAAGGCGGGGACGTTATACTCCAAAGATATGGGCATCCGGCGCTACCCAGTACGGTCTGCTCACATGCTGGAGTGTGCGGCAGGACGGATGTTACATCAACGACAAGCGGGTTGGGGATGCAACGGTAGAAGAATTGGGTATCAAACCGGACAAAGCAATCGTGCTGCGGATTGGAAATAAAGAGGATGCCAGTTATGTGGGGGGCTTCAAACTTTTTGGAAAAAGGTTTGGCGATTATCCTCAGGATCTTGTTATGAGCCTGGAATTTTGAAAATTTTTCAGTGGGTATTGACTATATAGCAGTAGTACAGCATAATAATAATACCAATAAAAATTGTCATAGGAGGAACAGGTATGCATGAACTTGATGATGCGGTATTACAGTGCTTTTTAGACAATCAGGGTCAGTTATTTCCGGAGGAGGATGTGGCTTCAAACCTGGAGGAGGCCGAAGCGTTCCTTGAGGAATGCCTGGCAGTGGTGGTGAATTCTCTTGATGAGGTATGGGAGTACTTTGAGGAAGCAGGAGTTGACGTGGACGGCGCAAGGGGGGATGAGATTCTGGAGGCCAATGAAGTGTTTGATGTTGGCGATGGCAGATATTTAATTGTGGAAGGGTAAGCGAAGCAGTAAAAGAAAGTAATGAAAAAGATGGAAGGTAACGCTAATTTTACCGATATTGGCAAAGTAAAATGATGACAAAATATAGCAGCCACAGAAACAAGGTGTGAAGTCTCATGAAGTATCAAAGACTCTGCACCTTTTTCAATCCGCATAATTTCTTAATTGTATGCCGGTTAGCCTTCCGGGTTTTTGGTTCATTCCTGAAAAAAAGCATAAAATAGCTGATTCGAAAACAAATACGGTACATATTGGACTTATAGGGTGGATGTGTGGTATATTGTATATGGCTGATGATAGGAAGTAAATTCCATAGGAAGTAAATTCCATAGGAAATAAATTCATATAGAGGAAATAAGGAGCACGGAAATGTATCAGAGGAAATCAAGGCTGCAGAGCTTAATTATTTTAATGCTGGACTGCATCTGTATCGTAGTCAGTCTGACGCTGGCCAACTACATCAGAAACGGCAGATTTTTTGTCAGTGACAATGCCCGCATGGACTTTGGTATGCTTTTAGGGGCAAGCCTTACGGTTTTTCTTGCCATGAATTTGTTCCGAAATACCAACAGGGACATTTTTTTGAGAGGGCCTTTGCACGAGCTGATTCATATTGTACAGAACAATATTCTGATGTTTGCGGGGGCGGCGATTATTCTGTATTTTCTCAATTTGATAGACGCCTATTCCCGTCTTGCGTTTTTATATTTTCTTTTGCTGGACTGCGGGCTGATGTTTTTGATGCACCAGCTCTGGAAAAAGGTCTTGCCCTTTCTGTATCTGCACTTTGGGGAAACAAGAAAACTTTTGCTGGTTGCGGATGAAGAATACGGGGCCGCGCTGGTGGAAGATATGAAGGGGATGAAGGATTTCCGGTATGAGATCACAGGGATTGCCCTGGTGGGGATGGAGAGCCTTCCGGAGGAATTTGAGGGCGTGAAAGTGATATCGGATGAGGAACATCTGGTGGAATACTGTAAAGGCGCTTCTCTTGACGAGATGATTGTGGCTATAGGCTCCGGGAAGAAAAAGAGCATACTTCCCAGGATGGAGATTATGTCGGAGATGGGAATTACCATTCATTATCAGATTCCCGTACCGGAGCTGCGCGGTGCCAGACAGAAGGTGCTCTCCCAGTTCGGGCGCTTTTACACGGTGACTTATGCAAACAGGGTGGCGCCCGTGGGACAGATTCTGTTAAAAAGACTGCTGGATTTGTGTGGGGCGGCTGTGGGCTGCGCCGTGCTGCTTGTACTTACGGTTGTGGTGGGGCCGCTGATTAAGCTGGAATCCCCGGGGCCCATATTCTTTTCACAAAAGAGGGTAGGCCGCAACGGCCGTATTTTTAAGATGTATAAGTTCCGTTCTATGTATGCGGATGCAGAGGAACGGAAAAAGGAACTGATGGATAAAAACGAAATGAGCGGTTTTATGTTTAAGATGGAAAATGATCCCAGGATTACCAGAATTGGGCGGTTTATGCGCAAGACAAGCCTGGATGAATTTCCACAGTTTCTCAATATTTTAAAGGGGGATATGAGTCTGGTTGGGACAAGGCCCCCCACATTGGATGAGTTTGCACAGTACAGCCCTTATCACAAAAAGCGTCTCAGCTTCCGGCCGGGGCTGACCGGTATGTGGCAGGTCAGCGGCAGAAGCGATATTACGGATTTTGAGGAGATTGTAAGGCTGGATGTGGAGTATATTGATAACTGGTCCTTTACATTGGATGTGAAGATTTTGATTAAAACGTTCCTGGCGGTGTTTAAGGGAGACGGAGCGAAATAAAAGTGAAAAAATGATACCTGCCTGTGATGCCTGTTGCGTAGAGCTTTAGCGGTTTTATGACAGGGAAAGGAAAGGCAGATATTTAAGGAAGGAGAACAGTGTGAAAAATCAGCTCTATAGCTGATTTTATCACACGCAATTTGTGCCGGAGCGTCACAAATTGTTTGATGGCAGACGCAAATCTGAAATTTGCGTCGCCTCGTCGCGTAAACGCTCCGGAATGGAGATTAAGATGCATATTATATTGTTATCAGGCGGCTCGGGAAAGAGGTTATGGCCCCTTTCCAATGACATCCGCTCCAAGCAGTTTATTAAGATTTTTAAGAAAGAAGACGGGGAGTATGAGTCCATGGTCCAACGGATTTACCGGCAGATACGTGCAGTTGACGGGGAAGGGACTGTCACCATAGCTACCTCCAAGACCCAGGCTTCCTCCATCCACAATCAGCTTGGGGAGGAAGTGGGGATTTGCGTGGAGCCCTGCAGGCGGGATACCTTCCCGGCAATAGCCCTGGCGGCGGCCTATCTGCATGATGTGAAAGGAATTCCGGAAAAAGAGCCTGTGATCGTATGTCCGGTAGACCCTTATGTGGAAAGAGATTACTTTGAGGCCCTTAAGGAGCTTGGGGAGATTGCCCGTGACGGCGACGTAAACATAGCGCTGCTTGGGATGGAGCCTACATACCCAAGCGAGAAATATGGGTATGTTATCCCGCAGGATAAGGAAAAGGTAAGCCGGGTGGTCACTTTTAAAGAAAAGCCGGATGCGGAGACGGCCGGAGAATACATTCGCCAGGGAGCGCTGTGGAATGGCGGCGTGTTTGCTTTTCAGCTGGGATATATGCTGGAAAAGGCTCATGAGCTGATTGATTTTCAAAAATATGAGGATTTGTATGCAAAGTATGAATCTCTGGATAAAATAAGCTTTGACTATGCGGTGGGGGAGAAGGAGGACAGCATTAAGGTTATGCGCTTCCAGGGACAGTGGAAGGACTTGGGTACATGGAATACGCTGACGGAAGCAATGGAGGAGCCTTACGTTGGAGAGGCGATTTTAAACGAAACCTGTGAGAATGTCCATGTGGTCAATGAGCTCAATGTTCCGGTGCTGTGTATGGGACTTAAGGATGTGGTGGTCTCTGCAAGCCCGGAGGGGATTCTGGTCTCGGATAAAGAGCAGTCCAGCTATATCAAGCCTTTTGTGGACAAAATAAGCCAGCAGATCATGTTCGCAGAAAAGTCATGGGGGAGCTTTCGGGTTCTGGACGTGGAGGATGAGAGCCTGACGATTAAAGTGACATTAAATCCGGGACATAAGATGAATTATCACAGCCATCAGCTGCGGGATGAGGTCTGGACGGTAATTTCCGGAAAAGGGCGGACTATTGTGGACGGCGTGGAAAAGGACGTGGAAGCCGGGGATGTGATTAAAATGGCGGCAGGGTGCAAACATACGATTATTGCCCAGACAGAGCTTAAGGTGATTGAGGTGCAGCTGGGAAAAGAAATCAGCGTACAGGATAAGGAAAAATTTGAATATTGAAAATGACAGCCCCGCTCTTGGCAGCGGGGCTGTAAGCTTTTTAGTGCCCAGCGGGCGCACATTTTATTTTTTCAGTTGAAGCCCGTCTCTAAAGGCTTCTCCGACTCTCTCCGTAACCTTGTAATAACCATGGGTGTAGGGATCGAAGGCTATGGCGTTGACCAAGGACATATTTAATTTATCCCCTTCCATGACGCTTTCATCAGCAGTGACATTGACAACCTTTCCAATGACACCACATCCGTACCGATCGGATTGATATTCCACAAATTGGCATTCAAGGCACAGAGGAAATTCATTGATGATCGGAGCGTCCACTACCTCAGATTTCTGAGCGGTCAAACCGCTGTTCTCAAACTTATCGGAAGTATTGTTGCCGGAGACTACGCCGAAATAATCGGCTTCCACTACATGGGCCGCATCTGCAATGCTCACTGTAAACGCACCCCTTGCTTTGATGTTTTTCACGGTTTTATGTGTTTCGGTGAGGTTGAGGGCTACCGTGTCCCGGGCCTGCATAGTGCCCCATGCTGCGTTCATTACGTTTACGCTGCCATCCTCATTATAAGTTGCTACCATCAGGACCGGCATTGGGAAGATACCCTCTGTGATATTAAGCTGTTTTCTCATACGAATCCTCCATGTTTTAAAGCTGCCCGCAGATTTGGGCGCGGGCACAAATTTGATGATTGAAACTCTTTGACTGTTTAATCTGTTTTCAGATTTTGTGTTGAGATTGACATCTGCCGTATCGTCTTTTATAATTATAGCGAACGGAAGAAAAAATACAAGTACTGATATTTTTGAAAGGTACTATCTTAGAGGAAAGTGGAAATGATAAAAAATTACATTGAGAAAGCAAATTTTGAGGATACCGGATTTAGCTATACTATGGCTCTTATTTCAGGTAAATATAAAATGGTGATTTTATACTGTTTAATGGAATTTGAGGTGGTACGGTTCAACGAGCTGAAACGTTATCTGAAAACAGTATCTGACAAGACCTTGAGCAATAATTTAAAAGAGCTGGAGGCAGACCGGCTTATTGTGCGAAAAGAATATCCGCAGATTCCCCCCAAAGTGGAATATTCCTTAAGCGAGCGGGGAAGGTCTTTGATGGAGATTCTCGACCGGCTGTGCGTCTGGGGTGAGGAAAACAGGATTTGAAGGCAAATCTAAAAGATAAAAATAGGAACCGGTGTAACAAGCAGGAATAGATAGGAAAGAGGGGAATGGTGTTGTTGGTAAGAATGGAGGATTTTTATGGAGAGAAGGATGGGGCCTGTAATGGATGAGGGTGTGAGCCTTGAAGACAGGAAGGTAAATGACAAACGGATTGTGGTTTACCTGGCCTTTACTTTTATACTCACTTTTGGAATCGAGATTTTTTTGATCATGCCTATGGCGGGAAATGCAGATATAAGGAAGGCTTTTCTGGCCCAGATTCTGGTGACGGGAATGATGTTTCTCCCGGCTCTTGGAGTGGTTTTTACAAGACTTGTGACGAAGGAAGGCTTTCAGTTTGAAAGTTTAATGATTGCCTTCCGCTTAAAAGGAAATTTGAGATATTACGGGCTTGCCTGGTTCGGGTTTGCGTTTCTTATCTTTTTTGGTGCTGCCTTGTACTTCCTTATTTTTCCAAAGCACTTTGACCCTGATATGGGCTATGCGAAAGCGCTGCTGGGTGCCCAGATGCAGGCAGGCGGGGCTGCGTTTACGGACGAACAGATAAAACTGATGGTATGGGTCCAGCTGGCGGTAGGAATTATTATCGCCCCTTTTGCAAATTTTCTGCCCTGCTTTGGCGAGGAATGGGGATGGCGCGGGTATCTGTTTCCCAGACTGCTAAACCGGTTTGGGGCAGTGCATGCCCTGCTGGCAGAGGGACTTATCTGGGGATTGTGGCATACGCCGCTTATTGTTATGGGGCATAATTATGGAGTAGGCTACCTGGGATTTCCGGTTACCGGTATCCTTGCAATGTGTATCTTTTGCACGGTGATTGGGATTATCCTGTCTTATATGACAATGAAAACAAAGAGCTGTATACCTGCCGTGATAGGCCATGGCACAATAAACGGATTAGCGCAGGCCGGGATATATTATACGTCGCTGGAGAATCCGTACAATGTATTTTTAGGTCCCGTGCCGGTGGGACTGATAGGCGGAGCAGGATTCATATTAGTGGCGGCCGGATTGCTTTATCATTATTATAAGGAAGAAAAGTAGTGAAAGACTATTGCAATTTGCCTTGCAGAGTGCTACAATACAGAGGATATATAGATGCTTACTAATCTAGAGTGGACTTGTCGGTCCACTCTTTTTTAAGGAAGAAACGGCAGACCCAGAGGTAAAACGCTGAGAAAGGAACATGCTATATAAATGACAAAGAGAGAAAGTTATGAAGCAAAGACCGAGGAGCTGTTAAAGCCCATAACGGATAAAAACCATGTGGAGATTTATGACGTGGAGTACGTGAAGGAGGGCAGCGACTGGTATTTAAGGTGTTTTATTGACAAGGAGGAGGGCGTTACCATAGACGACTGCGAGGCAGTCAGCAGGGCACTGTCCGATGAGCTTGACCGGACGGATTTTATTGCGGACGCTTATATTCTGGAGGTAAGTTCTCCCGGCCTTGGACGGCAGCTTAAGAAGGATAAACACCTTCAAAAAAGCCTTTTAAGCAAGGTGGACGTAAAGTGCTATAAGCCGGTTAACGGCGTGAAGGATTTTACAGGGATTTTAAAGGCATTTGATGAAAATACGCTTACCCTTACGCTAAATCAGGAGAAGGAGACGGCAGAGGGCGGCGAAGATATCGTATTTGACAGAAAAGACATTGCGGCGGTGAAGCTGGCGCTGGATTTTTAAATAGTAAATTTTGGCATCAGAAGGATTTTGTTAGCCTTAAGAATATAATAAGGGGCAGAAAGGGATAAGGGAAATGAATAAAGAATTAATGGAAGCGCTTGATATTTTAGAGAAGGAGAAAGAAATCAGCAAAGACACGCTCTTTGAAGCGATTGAAAACTCCCTGATCACGGCATGTAAAAACCATTTCGGCAAGTCCGATAATGTGAGAGTGGAGATTGACAGGGAGACCTGCGATTTCCTGTGCTATGCGGAGAGAGAAGTGGTGGAGGAAGTGGAGGACGACTGTCTGCAGATTTCCCTTCAGGATGCTCAGGAGATAAAATCAGACGCGGCCCTTGGAGATATTATCCATGTGGAGATCAAGTCAAAGGAATTTGGCCGTATTGCCACACAGAATGCCAAGAATGTGATCTTACAGAAGATCCGCGAGGAAGAAAGAAGTGTTATATATAACCAGTACTTTGAAAAGGAAAAGGATATTGTGACGGGCATCGTGCAGCGTTACATTGGCAGAAACATCAGCATCAATTTAGGAAAAGCGGACGGAATTTTGAATGAAAGCGAGCAGGTAAGAGGAGAGTCTTTCCGGCCTACGGAGAGAATCAAGGTATATATCCTGGAGGTAAAGAGTACCCCCAGAGGCCCCAGGATTTTGGTCAGCCGTACCCATCCTGAGCTGGTAAAGCGTCTTTTTGAGGCGGAGGTTACGGAGATCAAGGATGGAACCGTGGAGATCATGAGCATTGCCAGAGAGGCGGGAAGCCGTACCAAGATGGCGGTAAGGTCAAACAATCCAAATGTGGATGCTGTGGGCGCATGTGTAGGCCTGAACGGAGCTAGAGTAAACTCCATTGTGGAGGAGCTGCGGGGAGAAAAAATTGATATCATCAATTGGGATGAAAATCCCGGTAACCTGATTCAAAATGCTCTTTCCCCGGCCAAAATCGTTGCGGTGTTCGCCGACCCGGATGAAAAGACAGCCAAGGTGGTGGTGCCGGATTACCAGCTTTCCCTTGCAATCGGCAAGGAAGGACAGAACGCCAGGTTAGCGGCGAGACTTACAGGTTACAAAATTGATATCAAGAGCGAGACTCAGGCCAAGGATGCTCCCGGATTCCGCTATGAAGATTACATGGATGAATTTGACGAATACGAGGAGTACGACGAGGAGGAGATGTACGGAGAGGAAGAAGGCGCCCTGTCCGGATATGAAGGTGAAGAAGGCCTTGAGAGCGCTCAGGCCGAATATGCGGAGGAAGAAGGCCGGGAAGGCGAGATGTCCGAATATGAGGACGAAGACGGCTATGAGGCGGATGAGCAGGAATATGCCGGAGATAATACGGAATATGAGGAAGCTTATGAGGGAGAGGAAAATGAGGCGTCAGCTTACAGCGAAGAAGACGGTATGGAAGACGACGCCGAAACAGGCGCCCCGGAGCTGACGGAATAAGGGGGAATTTGAATGGCAAAAAAAATTCCCTTAAGGCAGTGCGTAGGATGTGGGGAAATGAGGGGTAAAAAAGAAATGATGCGTGTGCTGAAAACCCCCGAGGATGAAATCCTGTTGGATGTAACCGGAAAAAAGAACGGGAGAGGCGCTTATCTGTGCAAAGAAAAAGACTGTCTCGTGAAGGCACGTAAGAACAAAGGGTTGGAACGGTCTTTTAAAATGAAAATTCCAAACGAAGTTTATGACAATCTGGAAAAGGAGTTTGATGCATTTGAAGAATGATAAAGTCTTATCTCTTTTAGGGCTGTCTTTGAGAAGCGGAAATCTTGTAAGCGGCGAATATTCCACTGAAAAAGTGGTCAAGGGAAAAAAGGCAAAACTGGTAATCGTCAGCAGCGATGCTTCTGACAACACGAAAAAGCTGTTTACGGATAAGTGCCAATTTTATAAGATACCCCTTTACATTTATGGAACCAAGGCGGAACTTGGAAAGGCGGTGGGCAAAGAAATCCGGTCATCTGTGGCAGTTACGGACAAAGGATTGGCGGAAACGATAATAAAACGTTTGGAAGATTCATAGGAATTAAGACGGAGGTAATAGAATGGCCAAAATTAAAGTGCATGAGATAGCGAAGGAACTTGGGAAGCAAAGCAAGGAAGTGATTGCTTTTTTACGCAATAGAGGAGTCGAGGTGAAAGCAGCGCAGAGTTCTTTGGAGGCGGAAGTGGCCGATATGGTCAGAGATTCCTTTGGAAAAGAGGAGGAAACCGCCGGAAAAGGGCAGGCCGGGACACCGGCTGGGGCGCAGGCAAAGCCTGCAAAAGAAACAGAGGGGAAGAAAGAGGAAGAAAAATCAGTGGAAGAAAAGCAGAATGTGAGTACGAAAGAGACGGCGGGAGAAGGAAAAAAGACGTCAGAGACATTAAAGGCGGTAGAGCAGCCTAAGGCGTCGGAGACTCCTAAGGCATCCGACACGCCAAAGGTATCAGCGACGCCCAAGGCGTCAGATGCACCAAAGGCATCAGAAGCACCCAAGACGTCAGAGACGCCACAGGCAGCACAGCAGCCCAAGGCGTTAGAAACGCCTAAGAAAAAGAAGAAGATTATCTTTGTGAGCAATCCTCACAACAGTAATATTATGGGACAGCGCTCCGGACAGGGAGAACGTCGTCCCCAGCAGGGAGACAAACGCCCGGCTCAGGGAGAGCGCCGCCCTCAGCAGGGGAACAGATCCGGAAATGGCAATCGTCAGGGACAGGGAAAGGCTTTGCAGGAAGCGCCCCACAAGATCATAAGGCCCCTTACGGCGCCCTCCATACCGGAGACCATGAATGTGGACTTTAAGCAGAATGCAAGAAAGCTGGAGAACGAGAGAATAGCGGCTAAGAATGCGGCAGCCAAAGCCCAAAAAGAAGCGGAGGCAGCAAAGGCGGCTCAGGAAGCGGAAGCAGCAAAGGCAGCCCAGGAAGCGGCTGCAGCGGCAAATGCATCTGCGGAGGCGGCAAAGGCTGCGTCAAACACAAGTGCATCGGAGAGCAGGTCAAACCAGGGAACAGGTATGCAGTCAAATGCACCTGCCGGCAGAACGGGTGAGCGGGCAGGAGTTTCAGGAGGAGCCGGCAGACCGAACAGACGACAGGCAGAGGGCAGACAGGGCGAGAGAACTGCAAATGCCGGCAGAGACAGGGACAATAATGCAAGACAGGCAGGTGCAAGGGATGACAGGCGTCAAAGGAATGAAAGAGGCCAGGGAAATTCTGGAAACGGCCAGGGAGAAAGGAATAACCGCGGTGACTCCCGGAGATTTGAAGGTCCTAATCGTGACAGGAATCAGAGCGGCAGGAATGATTTCCGCAGCGGCGGCTCTGATAAGAATGGTACAAGATTTGGCGGTGGTAATAACCGCAGTGAAAGAGGCGGCCAGGGGCAGGATAATAGATTTAAGCGGTCCGAAAAGCCGGGTAAGAGTTTCGTTCCGGAGGCCCCCGTTAAGGATGAAAAGCGGCGTGATGAAGAAAAGCGCAGAATCGGTCAGGAGAAGGACAGAAGGTCTAAGAAGGACTTTATCTACGAAGAAGACGAGAGCGCTGTAAAGAATAAAAACAAAGCAGGCCGGTTCATCAAACCTGAAAAGAAAGTGGAAGAAAAGGTGGAGGAGCAGATCAAGGTAATCGTGATTCCGGAATCCCTCACCATCAAGGAGCTGGCAGATAAGATGAAAATGCAGCCCTCCGCGATCATCAAAAAGCTTTTCTTACAGGGCAGGATTGTGACGGTAAACTCGGAGATTCCTTTCGAGGATGCGGAAAATATTGCCATTGAATATGACATTATCTGCGAAAAAGAAGAAAAGGTGGACGTAATCGAGGAGCTCTTAAAAGAGGACGAGGAAGAAGCGGAAAAGATGGTAAGCAGACCCCCCGTTATCTGTGTTATGGGCCATGTTGACCACGGAAAAACTTCCCTCCTTGACGCAATCCGTAAGACAAATGTGACGGATAAGGAAGCGGGAGGTATTACACAGCACATAGGTGCGTATACTGTAAACGTAAATGGACAGTCCATTACCTTCTTAGATACGCCGGGCCATGAGGCTTTCACGGCTATGCGTATGCGTGGTGCAAACTCTACGGATATCGCTATCCTGGTGGTGGCGGCTGACGACGGCGTTATGCCTCAGACAGTGGAAGCCATCAACCATGCAAAGGCTGCGGGAACAGAAATTATCGTTGCAGTGAATAAGATTGATAAGCCTGGCGCCAATGTGGACAGGGTAAAGCAGGAAATGACAGAATACGAGCTGATTCCCGTAGATTGGGGCGGAAGCACCGAGTTTGTTCCCGTATCCGCTAAATCAGGGGAGGGAATTGACACCCTGCTCGAGACGATTCTGCTCACAGCAGAGATTATGGAGCTGCGTGCAAATCCCGACAGACGTGCAAGAGGTCTTGTGATTGAGGCCGAGCTTGACAAAGGCCGCGGTCCGGTGGCTACCGTGCTGGTACAAAAGGGTACCCTTCATGTGGGAGATTTTATCTCCGCAGGAGCCAGCCATGGCAAGGTAAGAGCAATGATAGACGATAAGGGAAGAAGGGTAAAAGAAGCACTTCCCTCAACACCTGTCGAAATCCTGGGCCTTTCCGATGTGCCCAGCGCAGGGGAAGTATTTATCGCCCATGAAAATGACAAGACGGCGAAATCCTATGCGGAGACCTATCTTGCCCAGAATAAAGAGAAGATGCTTGAAGAAACCAAGGCTAAGATGTCACTTGACGACCTCTTTAACCAGATTCAGGCAGGTAATTTGAAAGAACTGAACATTATTGTAAAAGCGGATGTGCAGGGCAGCGTGGAGGCTGTGAAGCAGAGCCTTATGAAGCTTTCCAACGAGGAAGTGGTGGTAAAATGTATTCACGGCGGCGTAGGTGCAATCAATGAATCAGACGTATCCTTAGCTTCCGCATCATCAGCAATTATCATTGGTTTCAACGTCCGTCCTGACGCCATGGCAAAGACCATTGCGGAGCGGGAAGGGGTTGACATCAGACTCTACAAGGTAATTTATCAGGCGATTGAAGATATTGAAGCGGCCATGAAGGGTATGCTCGACCCGATTTTCGAGGAAAAGGTGATTGGCCATGCGGAGGTAAGACAGATTTTCAAGGCATCCGCAGTGGGAAATATTGCAGGCTCCTATGTGCTTGACGGTACATTCCAGAGAGACTGCAAGATAAGAATCACCAGAGAGGGAGAGCAGATTTATGAGGGCGCCCTTGCTTCCTTAAAACGTTTCAAGGATGACGTGAAGGAAGTCAGGTCAGGATTTGAATGCGGACTTGTGTTTGAAGGCTTTGACCAGATGCAGGAGCTTGACATTGTAGAGGCATATATTATGGTGGAGGTTCCCAGGTGAGAAAAAACAGTGTGAAAAACGTCCGGATCAACGGAGAAGTGCAGAGGGTGTTAGCTGAGATTATCAGGGGAGAGCTGAAGGACCCAAGAATCAGCCCCCTTACCTCTGTGGTTTCCGTGGAAGTGGCGCCGGATTTAAAGACCTGTAAGGCATGGATAAGCGTATATGGCGATGAGAACGTTCAGAAGGCTACGGTGGAGGGGCTGAAAAGTGCGGAGGGGTATATCCGCAGGGAATTAGCCTCCAGGATTAATTTGAGAAACACACCGGAAATACGTTTTATCGTAGACCAGTCTATCGAATATGGAGTCAGGATGTCTAAGCTGATTGACGATGTGAACAGAGATATAAAAACTGACGCATCTGACGAGCCGGCGGAGGAATGAAAGGATTGAACTATATGAATATATGCGAAGAAGTAAAGGACGCAGGAACAATTGGCATCAGCGGTCATATCAGGCCTGATGGGGACTGTGTCGGCTCGGTAATGGGGCTTTATCTGTATTTAAAGAAGGCATGCCCTGGGGCCAGAGTAGAAGTCTTTTTGGAAAAACCGGCAGACATTTTTTCCTGCATCCGTAGTGTGCAGGAAATACATACGGATTTTACCACGGACATAGAATCCTTTGACGTGTTCTTTTCGCTGGATACCGCAAAAAACAGGTTAGGGGAAGCGGAGAAGTATTTTGATGGGGCAAAGAAAAAAATCAATATAGACCATCATATCAGCAATAAGGGCTGCGGGGATGTGAACTACATTGATTCTAAGGCAAGCTCTACCAGCGAGCTTATCTACAATGGAATTGACAAGGCCATGCTGGACGAGGAAATTGCCAAAGCCCTGTATATTGGGATCATACATGATACGGGTGTGTTCCAGTATTCCAATACCGCTCCTTCCACTTTGAGGGCGGCGGCAGAGCTTACTTCCTATGGGTTTGATTTTTCAAAATTGATTGACGAGACTTTTTATGAAAAGAGTTATGTGCAGAATCAGATACTGGGAAGGGCGCTTTTAGAGAGCATTATGTTCATGGACGGGAAATGTGTGGTCAGCATGATTGACAGAAAGACCATGAAGTTTTACCGGGCGGTTCCTCAGGATCTGGAGGGAATCGTAAGCCAGCTTCGAAATACAAGAGGCGTGGAGTGTGCAATTTTTATGTACCAGACGGACACTTTGGAGTACAAGGTAAGCCTGCGCTCCAACGGAAAGGTGAACGTGGCCGAGATTGCGTCTTTCTTTGGAGGCGGAGGACATGTGAGAGCAGCCGGGGTGACCATGCCCGGAACCTTTTACGATATTATCAACAATTTATCCGCCCGGATTGAAATACAACTCAAAGAAAGTGAGAAAAATGTATCACGGAATTCTTAACGTATATAAGGAAGCGGGCTACACATCCCATGATGTGGTTGCCCGGCTTAGAGGTATTTGCAAACAGAAGAAAATCGGTCATACAGGAACCCTTGACCCGGATGCGGTGGGGGTTCTTCCTGTATGTCTTGGAAACGCCACAAGAATATGCGATATGCTGACGGACAGCCGCAAAGAATATGTTGCGGAGCTGCGCCTTGGAATGGTGACGGATACCCAGGATAGCTCCGGAAAAGTTTTAGAAGAAAGAGAAGTGAATGTCTCACCTGCCGAGGTGGAGGAAACAATCCTTTCCTTTCTCGGGGACTCCATGCAGGTGCCGCCAATGTATTCCGCTTTGAAAGTCAACGGGAAAAAGCTCTATGAGCTGGCAAGGCAGGGAAAGGAAGTGGAGCGGGCGGCCAGACCGATCACCATTTATTCGATTGAGATGATAAAAGAAGAACACCCGGTGTACCGGATTAAGGTGGAATGCTCTAAGGGCACTTATATCAGAACCCTGTGCCATGATATTGGACGGCTTTTAGGCTGCGGCGGGGTGATGCAGAGCCTTGAAAGGACGAGGGTTGGAAGATTTCAGATAGAGGAGACACACTCCTTAAGCGCTCTGGAGGACATGGCCGGGAAGGGGGAACTGCCCAAAGCGATTATCCCGGTAGAGCGGATGTTTGAAGAATTTTCCGCTCTGAAGGTCAGGGAGGAAGCCTTTGTCAGGCTGCAAAATGGCAATCAGTTAAAAAAAGAAGATATTTTGTCCGGTTTTTCAAAAGACAGGGAAACAGGCCGGGGACCCTTTGGGGGCGAAAGGTTCAGGATGTACAGCCATGAGGACGTCTTTCTGGGGGTTTACGGCTATGATGAAAAATACGGGATTTTTTCCCCTGTTAAAATGTTTTTGATTTAGGTAGCGGGATGTTGACTTGGTGCAGGTAATAAGATGGAAATAATACAGGATACAATTGAATTTCAATTAGAAAATAGAAGCGCTGTTGCAATTGGGAAGTTTGACGGTATTCATAAAGGCCATGCTGCGCTTCTTTCTCATGTTCTTGAAAAGAAGAAACAGGGATTGAAAGCAGTGGTCTTTACGTTTCATCCCTCGGCTGCGGCTTTTTTCGGACAGGCCTCCGGCTTTGAGCTGACAACCCGATATGAAAAGAGAAAAGTCTTTGAAGAAATGGGAATTGATATTCTAATTGAATTCCCTTTAAACAAAGAAACAGCGGCAACCCCTGCGGAGGAATTTGTGAGGAAAATTCTGGCAGAGCGGATGAAGGCAGCTTACATAGCGGCGGGAGAGGACTTGTCTTTTGGTTACAAGGGACTTGGAAACCGGCAATTGCTCATGGAGCTGTCAGGAGAGCTTGGCTATCAGGTTAAGATTATTGATAAGGTTTACTATAAAGAACAGGAAATCAGTTCAACCCTTGTGCGGGAAGCTGTGGAAAAGGGAGATATGCTTCTGGCAAAAGAGCTTCTGGGCAGGCCCTACGGCTTTGACGGGGAGGTGGAGCCGGGAAACAGGTTAGGGAGGCGGCTTGGGATGCCAACCTTAAATCTTTATCCCAACAAAGAAAAATTGCTGCCACCTAAAGGGGTTTATTTTTCCCAGGTGATTTATGATAACCATATTTATCAGGGAATCACCAATATCGGGCAAAAACCTACCGTTAAGACAGATGCGGATATCAGCGTGGAGACTTACCTGTATGGATTTACCGGTGATTTGTACGGGAAGGAAATTGTGACAGAATTATTACAATTTAAAAGACCGGAGCGGAAGTTTGAAAATGTTGAGGCGCTGAAAAAGCAGATGGAGAGGGATATCAGAGAGGGAGAAGAATATTTTTCCACAGAAAACATAAAATAGGAAATTGACAGCGCCAAGGGAAGTTGTTATAATGTGTTTAAAAGTTGTAACAAATTTGTAATAATCTTGGAGGTTCAATTTTGAAAACACAGATAAAATGCGGAATTTGCGTGCTTGCATCTTTTATGATATTCAGCGAGTCCCTGGGAGTCGAAGCGGCGCAGACAGGCAGGAAAAATACTTCCTCCACGGCCGATATCGTTGTGGCAGATAATACGAATGCGTCAGCTACCGAAGAACTGTTGACAGCCGGAATAGGCGACCTTTTTATTTCGGAGCTTTCAAAAATAGAATATGTGGAAATTGCCAAAGAGGCGGAAGGCGCCCTGTGGGGATATACCCATCTTGGCATATGTAATGTGGAAGAAAACAATTTAAATATCAGACAGGAGCCTGACGAATCGGGAAAGATGGTAGGAAAGCTCCCCAAGAACGCTGCCTGTGAGATTGTAAGCAGTGAGGATGGATGGGCATACATAACTTCCGGTAAGGTGGAAGGATATGTAAAGGAAGAATATCTCCTTACCGGTTATGAAGCGAAGAAGAAAGGCGCGGAGCTGGCATCCGCTATCGCGGTGGTAACTACGGACGGTCTGAACATCAGAGAATATCCCAATCTGGACGCGGAGGTTGTGACCCAGGTGGCGTCAGGGGAGTCTCTTGACATTGTGGAAATACAGGACGACGGCTGGATTAAAGTATACCTGGATGATGAGGAAGTGTTTGTATCCGGTGATTATGTGGAAGTAAAATCGGATTTGGAGACAGCTATCACCATGACGGAGCTTATGTACGGGCAGGGCGTTTCCGATGTCCGCGTGGATATCTGCCAGTATGCAAAGCAGTTTTTGGGCAACCCTTACGTGTGGGGCGGCACCAGTCTCACAAACGGTGCGGACTGTTCCGGCTTTGTGCTCAGCGTATTTGCCAAGTACGGCGTATCCCTCCCTCATTCCTCTAGAGCTCAGGCTAACATGGGGACAAGCATCAGCGCAGGGGAGCTGCAGCCGGGAGATTTGGTCTTCTATGCAAAGGGCGGTACAATTAACCACGTAGCCCTCTACATTGGCGGCGGACAGGTTATTCACGCCAGCAGCCCGAAGACGGGAATTAAAATTTCTTCTTACAATTACAGAACGCCCCAGAAGATGGTGCGGATTCTGCAGTAATCAGATAGGATAGCTTATAGATAAGTTGAAAAATTACTGCTTTACATTTAGGAAAAGCCGTGTTATGATTAATCGGTATGAAAATTGGCCGTTGCCCAGAGCTTTGGACTCTCCGACCGGCTCCTGGCAGCAGGCGTATGAAAAATAAGGAGGAAGTTTCATGATTTCTAAAGAAAAGAAAACAGCAATTATGCAGGAGTATGCAAGATGTGAAGGCGACACAGGTTCACCTGAGGTACAGATTGCAGTATTATCAGCAAGAATTCAGGAGCTCACAGAGCATCTCAAGGTTCATCCCAAGGATAATCATTCCAGAAGAGGTATGTTTAAGATGGTTGGTCAGAGACGTGGCCTTCTTAATTATCTGAAAGAGAAGGACATCGAAAGATACCGTGCTTTGATTGAGAAACTGGGACTTAGAAAGTAAAAATGGCAGTTTTAAGGCGGAGCATACCGATAGAATCGGTCTCCGCCTTTTTCTACAATAAGCTGGCCGGCAAGGTATACGGCGTTTGTTGCAGTGAGCTGGTTGGCAGGTAAGTAATGTGTTGGCAGTTGTAACAGTTCAGCCCAGGACTTTGCATTTACTGCAAAGTCCGTAAGAATGCATAAAATGGGCCAAGAGAGAATCTGCCCCTCGCCGTAGGCGACTTTAAATGGGCAGATTCTGTAACAGTGAAGCCGAAGGCTGAATTGTTACTGGCAGTTAAAGAAAGAAGGAGAAGATTATGTACAAGACGTTTTCAATGGAGCTTGCAGGCCGCACTCTCAGCGTTGACATTAACAGAGTAGGTAAGCAGGCAAACGGATGCGCGTTCATGCACTACGGCGATACCACGGTATTGTCCACAGCAACCGCATCGGACAAGCCAAGGGAAGGCATTGATTTCTTCCCGCTCAGTGTGGAGTTTGAGGAAAAGATGTATGCAGTGGGGAAAATTCCCGGCGGCTTTAATAAGAGAGAAGGAAAGGCATCGGAGAATGCCATACTTACAAGCCGTGTCATTGACAGGCCTATGCGTCCTTTGTTCCCTAAGGACTATCGCAATGATGTAACTTTAAATAATATGGTTATGAGCGTGGATCCGGCATGCCGTCCTGAACTGGTGGCCATGCTTGGAGCAGCAATTGCAACCAGTATTTCGGATATCCCCTTTGACGGCCCCTGCGCTATGACCCAGATGGGACTTATAGACGGTGAATTTGTTGTGAATCCGTCCCAGGAGCAGTGGAAAAACGGCGACTTAAATCTGACCGTGGCTTCCACCTCAGAGAAGGTTATCATGATTGAAGCCGGAGCAAATGAGGTTCCGGAGGATAAAATGATCGAGGCCATCTACCAGGCTCATGAAATCAACCAGACTATCATTGCCTTCATCAACCAGATTGTAGCTGAGGTGGGCAAGGAGAAACATACTTATACAAGCTGTGCCGTTCCGGAAGAACTTTTTGCAGCAATCAAAGAAATCGTACCTCCCGCAGAGATGGAGGAGGCAGTTTTCACCGACGAAAAGCAGGTTCGAAGCCTTTGCAGAGAATGAAGAATGGCTTGCCGTACTGGGAGAGGCGATTTACCAGTATGAGAAAAAGACAGTCCGCAAGATGATTTTAAAAGACCACAAGCGTCCGGACGGCCGTGAGATTACGCAGATTCGTCCTTTGGCTGCAGAGGTTGATATTATTCCCAGAGTACATGGCTCCGCTATGTTCACCCGTGGACAGACCCAGATTTGTAATGTATGTACGCTGGCGCCTTTGTCTGAGCAGCAGAGGATTGACGGCCTTGATG
>CAJUED010000003.1:0-19059 GCA_910585075.1 uncultured Lachnospiraceae bacterium | reverse complement strand
CAATTTCCCTTCCTACTTAGTAGGCGAGACAAAGCCCTCAAGAGGACCCGGAAGGAGAGAGATTGGCCATGGCGCCCTGGCAGAGCGTGCGCTTATCCCGGTGCTTCCTTCGGAGGAAGAATTCCCCTATGCAATCCGCACCGTTTCAGAGACTTTTGAGTCTAACGGTTCCACTTCCATGGCTTCCACCTGCGCATCCTGTATGTCCCTGATGGCGGCAGGGGTGCCCATCAAGAAGATGGTGGCAGGTATTTCCTGCGGTCTCGTTACCGGCGAGAGTGATGACGATTTCGTGCTCCTTACGGATATCCAGGGCCTTGAGGACTTCTTTGGAGATATGGACTTTAAGGTGACAGGCACCACAGAGGGTATCACCGCTATCCAGATGGATATCAAGATTCACGGACTCACAAGGCCTATCGTGGAAGGGGCTATTGCAAGATGCCGCGAGGCAAGGCTTTTTATCATGGATACCTGTATGAAGAAGGCAATCGACGCGCCCAGACCGGAGGTTGGCCCTTATGCGCCTAAGATTATTTCCATCCAAATCGACCCTGAAAAGATTGGGGATGTGGTTGGCCAGCGTGGAAAGACTATCAACGAGATCATTGCCCGCACCGGCGTTAAGATAGACATTACGGACGACGGAAACGTATCCGTATGCGGCACCGATCAGGCTATGATGGACAAGGCTGTGGAATACATCAAGACCATCGTGACGGATTATCAGGAAGGACAGATTTTCCAGGGTATCGTGGTGAGCATCAAAGAATTTGGCGCTTTTGTGGAATTTGCGCCGGGCAAAGAGGGAATGGTCCACATTTCCAAGATTGCCAGAGAGAGAATCAACCATGTGGAGGATGTTCTTACCCTTGGAGATAAGGTGACGGTAGTGTGCCTTGGGAAGGACAGAATGGGAAGAATGAGTTTCTCCATGAAAGATGTAGCACAGAAATAAAAAGTATTTTTATAAATGAATATATTAGGAAACGCCGCCGTGATTGGCTGGGCGGCTTACCGAATTCATAAAAAACAGGTTCCTGTAACGGGAGCCTGTTTTTTTCAGGCATAACCCGGAGAATTTCTCATATATTGGGATAAGGGGTGAATGGGATGACTAAAAGGGAAGAAATCATACGGATATTTCCTGAACGGCTGCGGGCCGGGTGGGAGAGGGCTCTCATGGAGGAGGACAAACTAAGGGAAATACGGCTTGCAGTGGGACAGCCGGTGCGGATTCTGACAGGGGATGGAGAGAAATTTATGCAGTCACAGGGATTTACAAGGGACTGCAGCCCGGATGTATGGCGTATCAGCGGGCAGGATATGGACGAGATTGTAAAAAATATCTGCCGTCATTCCATATATGCCTTTGAAAATGAAATAAGACAGGGCTTTATAACCGTTCCGGGAGGGCATAGGATTGGGATGGCCGGGCAGGTGGTTTTAAATGAGAATGGAACCGTGCGGAATATTGCCCACATCAGGTTTATGAACATTCGGATTTCCCATGAGGTGATTGGAGCGGCAGATGAGATTATGGGCTGCCTTTATGAGAACAATCGTTTTTTGAACACCCTTATCCTGGCGCCTCCGGGCTGTGGGAAGACGACCTTGCTTAGGGATATCGTGCGGCAGGTGTCGGATGGGAATGCCTATGCGAAGGGAAAGCAGGTGGGGGTGGTGGACGAGCGCTCGGAAATTGCCGGGAGCTTTATGGGAATTCCCCAGAATCACGTGGGGATGCGCACGGACGTGCTGGACGCATGTCCTAAGATACAGGGGATGATGCTGCTTTTACGCTCTATGGCTCCTGATGTGGTGGCGGTGGATGAGGTTGGAGGAGCGGAGGACATGAAAGCTTTATCCATGGTGCTAAGGAGCGGAAGCGGCGTGGTGGCAACCATGCATGGAAATTCCATGGAGGATATGTACAAGTTTACGGATGTGGAAAGCAATAGGGAGAGAGGGCGGGGATATGAGCCTGGAAATATGTTTGACAGGTATTTATTTTTGGAAAAAAGGTCGGGGGTCTGCCAGGTGAAAGAAATTCTGGATGGAGAGGGCGGCAGGATACCCGGGAAATGGGGCTGAAAATGGGAAATCCGGCAGGGTGTATTTTGATTATGGCAGGGTGCGTGGGGTTTACATGGAATATTTGTGCAGATGGGGAACGGCGGCTTTCGCTGATGAAACAGACCGGAAGGATTTATGAAAATATGAAATATTACATTGCCTATCAAAAAGCAACGGTTCCGGAGGCTCTGGGGAATCTGGCGCAAAACAGTGAGGAGCCTTTCCGGGGAGCCTTTGAAAAAATATATGCGGAAGTTTACGGCGAGGGGAAGGACTTTCCCTTAAGCTGGCAAAGGCATATGGAAAGCGCCCTGGGAAATCAGCCTCTTTCCGGCAAGGAAAAAGAATTCATACTTGATTTCCCCTCCTGTCTGGGTTTTATGGAGGAAAGTGCCCAGTCCCTGGCGTTGGACGGGCTGCTTCGGGAAATCAATTTACACATTGAGGAGCTTCAAAAGGAACGGAAAGATAAAAATAAAATGATTATGAGTCTTGGAGTGGGGGCCGGAGTACTGATATCCATTCTGCTTCTGTGAGAAGTACGGAGGGTAAACTTTATTAACGCAGTATTGTAAGCAGAGTTTGTAACGGTTTGGCCTTACTTTGCTGTTACCATAGCTTACGATATGCAGGGGGTAAAAATATGGAGATAAGCCTGATTTTTAAGATAGCCGCGGTGGGGATTTTAATAACCATTTTAGGACAGATATTAAAGCACAGCGGAAGGGAAGAACATGCTTTTTTGATCAGTCTGGCGGGGCTGATCTTAGTGCTGACGTGGATTTTGCCTTATATATACGATTTGTTTGTGATGATACAGGATTTATTTGAATTGTAGTAACAGTTAAGTCCGACAACTTATGAATGGAATATATGGGTTGTCAGGATTTGCAAAAGGGAATGAGACATGGAAATTGTGAAAATCGGAATACTTGGAGTAGCGGGGGTAATGCTGGCCCTGCAGTTTAAATCAAACAGGCCGGAGTACGGATTGTATTTGGGAATTGTGATTTGCCTTGTGGTCTTTACCTTTTCCCTGAATGGGCTTAAAGCACTGCTTGCAGGGGTTAAAGAGCTTGGGAAATATTTAAGCGACAGCGGGGAATATCTGGGATTTTTACTGAAGGCGGTGGGGATTACTTATGTCTGTGAATTTTGTGCTTCCATATGTAAGGATGCGGGATATGGAGCGGTGGCAGGGCAGATTGAAATATTTGGAAAGCTGTCGGTACTGCTGATGGGAATCCCGGTGCTCACGGCTGTGATTGAGAACATTAATGCAATTGCAGGATGAGAGCTGTTTGAGACGTCAAAGACGGCATGGGGGATTAGCAATGAGAAAAAGTAGGAAGACGTTAAGGTTTCTGGCGGCAAAATATTTACAGGAGGCAGTTTTTACGAAAATGGTTTTGCCAAAGATGCTTCTGCCTGCAAAATGTCCGCCTTCGAAATTTTTGTCCACAATGCTTTTGTCAGTACTATTTTTGCCGGTAATGCTTTCGCTGTGGTTATTCTGGCCGGGGGGAAGGGTTCTGGCCAAGGAAAGCGGGGAAATGATATCAGAGTCCGATTACATAGATAAATGGCTCTCATCCAACGATTTAAGCGGCGTCAATGAGGGGCTTGACGGACTTTTCCCGGGGATGGAGATTGAGGGTGAAGAACTGCTTGCCATGATTATGGAAGGGAGGGCGCCGGAAGCCTTTAAGATGCTGGCAGGAGAAGTGAAGGACGGGCTCCTTGGGGAGATTTCGGGGCTTCGGCAGATTTTTATTTATATTCTGGTTTTGGGGGTGGTATCGGCTCTTTTTGCGGAATTTTCAGATTTGTTTGCAGGAAAGCAGATTGCCCAGGCAGGCTTTTACTTTCTGTATCTGTTTCTTATGGTAATTCTGACCAAGGTGATTTACTTTGTGTCAGAGATTGCAACAGGGGCGGTTGAAAACATTGTTTTGTTTGTGAAACTGTTTGTGCCCACTTACTGCGTGGCCGTGGGAGCAGCCCAGGGGACGGCTTCCGGGGTATACTATTATCAGCTGATGCTGGTGGCGGCCTATCTTGTGGAAAGCTTTTTAAACAGCATTATGGTGCCTGTTATCTACAGTTACGTGATGCTGACTCTTTTAAACGGATTTTGGACGGAAGAAAAATTAACGCTTCTGCTTGACTTTATCGAAAAGGGAATCGGTACGGCCTTAAAGGCGGCTATGGGGGCAATCACAGGTTTATCTCTGGTACAGGCCGTCATCGGGCCGGTGGCCTCAGGCCTTAGGATTTCCGCCATGCGCAAGGCCGTATCCGCCATACCCGGGATAGGAGGGGTGACAGAGGGTGTGGCTGAGCTGGTGCTGGGATCGGCGGTCCTGATTAAAAACAGTATGGGGGTACTGCTTTTGGTGGCGCTTTTTGGAGCCTGCCTTGCCCCTTTGCTGAAGATACTGATTGTGGCAGGGACGGTAAAGCTGGGAGCCGCAATCACAGGAATTGTCAGCGACAAGAGAATCTCTCTGTGCGCGGATAGAGTGGGGGGAGGGTGCTTTTTGTTTTTGCGTTGTGTATTTACATCCGTGTTTTTGTTTATCATAGTGATTGCGGTGGTGTCTTACACAACGTCATAACAAATCATAGGAATGCAGCGGAGGGGTATGATGGTCAGTGTTGTGAAGGAAATATGCATTTTTATCATCATTGCACAGGCAGTCCTGTTTTTCGTGCCGGGGGCCTCTTATGTCAAGTATGTGAGAATATTGATAGGGATGATTATGATCATGCGTATTTTAGAGCCGTTGTTTTCTCTGTTCGTAAGCGATGAGACCGGACGGGAAATAAAAGAAAGGGTGGCGCTTTTTGAGCAGGAGATGGAAAAAGCCGGCGGCATATACGAAGAAATGGAGTGGGAAATCCGCGGAAGTGAAACTGAAATTTATGAGTCCATGGAGGAGGAAGTGAAAAGGCAGCTGGAAGGCTGTGAAAGCGGTTATGAGATTAGGGCTGTGAAATTTGGGGAGACTGTGTACCAGGGAGAAGAAGGCGGTCAGGGAGCCGGGATCATCATCACTGTGAGAGAAAAAAAGCCTGGGGATGATAACAGGATTTATGTGGAACAGATAAGCGTCGGGGATGATTCGTCCCCTGAAACGGATAAGGAGGCTTTAAGGGAGACCTATGCAAAGCAGCTGGGGGTGGATGCGGGGCAGATTGAAATTTGTATGGATTAAATTAATCATGATGTGTCCGTACGGTAAGGAAAAAGGCGTCTGAACGGATTCGGTTGAATTTGTGGGCTGTTGGCAGGAATGGAGATTTTGGTGGAAGGCCGGACAGAAAAAGCGCAGGGCCCGGCGGGGAGGATTTGCATGCAGGAAATGGAAACTGTCAAAAAAATAAAAATGAAATTTACAAAGGACAATTTTTTGATTATGCTGCTTTGCGGCGTCCTTCTTTTGGTGATTGCCTGGCCAACGGAAAAAAAGACCGAAAAAAATTCCACACAGTCCGTTCAATTGGACAGTGAAAGTACTATACTGAATCTACGGTCGGAAAGTTTTCCGGATGCGGAGACAGTGCAGAGCGCCGTGGGGGACGAGGAGGCCCTGCTATCCTATGCGGCTTATCTGGAGGAATCTCTGGAGGAGTTACTTGGCAGCATGGATGGGGTTGGGAAGGTACAGGTGATGGTCACCCTTGAAAGTTCAAAAGAGACCGTTGTGGAGAAGGACGTAACCACCGTAAAGGAAGGCGCGGCCGAGGCGGATTCCGCCGGCGGCAGCCGAAATACCACGGATACGAGCACAAGCGAACAGACCGTATATGCAGGCGGCAGGGAAAGTCAGAACATACCATATGTCAAGAAGGTGCTCTCACCTAAGGTAAAGGGTGTGGCGGTATCCGCCCAGGGGGGCGGAAATCCGCGGACAGTACAAAATATAACAGAAGCAATTCAGGCATTATTTGGAATAGATGTACATAAAATTAAAGTAGTTAAAATGATATCATAAGTAAGAAGGAGAAGCGGATTTGAAAAATATGGTGAAGAAGAATCAGATTATGATTACGGCGCTGGCAATCATGATTGCGGTTGCAGGATACTTAAACTTTGCCGGCAGCAGGATTACGGAAGAAGAAATTATGACGGCGGGCTCCGATACGGTGGTGGCGGGCGAGCAGACGATCACGGGGACAGAGGATGATGTGGCGGCTTTATTTGAAATCTCCGATGAGGACATCGAACAGGCTGAAAATTCAGACATCCGGAGCATGGACTCCGAGGTAGTATTTACGGAGGATAATTATCTGGACGAAACCATGGATGAGATTATGGCGGAGAATATGACGGTAGATATGGCACAGAATACGGAAAATCAGTTGTCCGGAGACGAAACACCGGGGGAGGCGGTTTTCACATCCGCCGCCAGCTTAGATACCCTCTCAGGGGCAAGGCTTATGAAAGAGCAGACCAGAGCCAGGAACAAAGAAACGCTTTTGGAAATCATCAACAATGTAAATATCAGCGAGGAGCAGAAGCAGGAAGCGGTGGATGATATGATTGCCCTTACCGACGTGGCGGAGAAGGAGACGGCGGCAGAGATTTTGCTGGAGAGCAAAGGATTTGACGACGTGGTGGTAAGCATAACCGATGATACGGTTGATGTGGTTGTGAACACGGAGGAACTTTCGGAGGCCCAGAGAGCCCAGATTGAGGACATCATCATCCGCAAAACAGGCGTGGCTCCTGAGGCGATTGTCATCAGTACTTTAAATGCCGGTTAAAAACAGATGCTATATTTTGAAAAATGTGGTATCCTATTACAATAGAGAATTTACAGCGGTTTGGCCCGGCGCCCGTTTACAGGAAATTCGCAAAAAGAGCGCCAGTCCGGCAGCCCGGGCTAAGCCGTTACATGACGAGTGATAATCTGGAGGAAGAAAAGTGAGTAACTACGAGCAGGAGATAAACAGAAGAAGAACCTTTGCAATTATTTCCCACCCTGACGCGGGCAAGACAACGCTGACGGAGAAGTTTCTCTTATACGGCGGAGCCATTAATCTGGCCGGGAGCGTGAAGGGTAAGGCAACAGCAAGACATGCGGTATCCGATTGGATGGAGATTGAGAAGGAGAGAGGTATTTCGGTTACGTCCTCGGTTCTGCAATTTGAATATGACGGTTTCTGCATCAATATTCTGGATACACCGGGACATCAGGATTTCTCGGAGGACACCTACCGGACTTTGATGGCAGCGGATTCGGCGGTCATGGTTATCGACGCATCCAAAGGGGTGGAGGCGCAGACCCGTAAACTGTTTAAGGTCTGTGTTATGCGGAAAATTCCCATTTTTACTTTTATCAATAAGATGGACAGAGACGCTAACGATACATTTGAGCTGCTTGATGAAATTGAAAAGGAGCTTGGTATTGCCACCTGTCCCATTAACTGGCCTATCGGATCGGGTAAGAGGTTTAAGGGGGTCTACGACAGGGACAGGCAGTGTGTTCTCACCTATTCGGATACGGAGAAGGGAACGAAGGAGGGTGAGACTACGGAAATTCCCGCAAACGATGCACAGAAGCTTACGGATGCAATTGGTCAGGAGGCGGCCTTGCTGCTTCAGGATGAAATTGAGCTTTTAGACGGGGCAAGCGCGGAATTTGATTTGGATTTGGTGCGCAGCGGAGATCTGACGCCTGTGTTTTTTGGATCGGCTCTCACGAATTTCGGAGTAGAATTCTTTTTGCAGCATTTCCTTAAGATGACCACCACACCCCTGCCGAGAAAAGCTGACACCGGACTTATCCCGCCTGCGGAACATGATTTTTCGGCCTTTGTATTTAAGATACAGGCCAATATGAACAAGGCCCACAGGGACAGGATCGCCTTCATGCGGATTTGTTCCGGAAAATATGAGGCAAGCATGGAAGTAAAACATGTGCAGGGAGGAAAAGTGATGCGGCTCTCCCAGCCCCAGCAGATTATGGCAAGCGAGAGAAAGATTCTGGACGAGGCCTATGCGGGGGACATTATTGGTGTGTTTGACCCGGGTATTTTTTCCATTGGCGATACCTTATGTATGCCCAAAGAGCAGTTTTGTTATGAGGGGATACCCACCTTTGCGCCGGAGCATTTCGCCAGGGTGAGGCAGGTGGATACCATGAAGCGGAAACAGTTTGTCAAGGGGATTACCCAGATTGCCCAGGAGGGCGCCATTCAGATTTTCCAGGAGTTTAATACCGGTATGGAGGAAATCATTGTGGGCGTGGTGGGCGTTCTGCAGTTTGATGTGCTCAAATACCGTCTGGAAAATGAATACAATGTGGAAATCAGATTGGAGCCGTTACCCTATGAACATATCAGGTGGATTGAAAATAAGGAAATCGATCTAAACAAGCTGGTAGGAACCTCCGATATGAAGAAAATAAAGGATTTGAAGGGCAATCCGTTACTGTTGTTTGTGAATGCATGGAGCGTGGGCATGACACTGGATCGGAATGAAGGATTACAGCTCTCGGAGTTTGGACGTGATTAAATGAAAAGAAGGAAAATCATACTGGCAGTCTCTTTCTGCATTTTGCTGCTTGCAGGCTGCAGCGGGCTTACAAAGTATCAGGACGCGGAAGAAAAGGACAGGCATATTCAGGAAGACTTATCGGAGGGCTTACGGGAGGAAGACACCCAGGGAGAAAAGCAGGAAGCCCAGCCGGGAGAAGTGGAGGGAATCACAGGTATTTCCCCGGAGGAAACAGATTTTATCCGAAAACAGCAGATGGGCTTGTTTCATTATGACAGGTTAAGTGAGGAAGAACAGGTTGTTTACGCGGAAATTCTGAAAATACTCCAGGAGTTTGGGGACGGCGTGGCCTTATCCTGTGTGGACACGGATAAAATAGAAAAGGTTTTTCAGTGTGTGTTAAACGATCATCCCGAGATTTTTTATGTGGAGGGCTACACATTCACCAGATATACATTGGGAGATATTGTTAAGAAAATCACATTTTCCGGCACCTACAACATTTCGGAGCAGGAGGCGGCAGTCAGAAAGGAACAGATTGAGCAGTATGTTAAGGAGTGCCTTTCCGGAATGGAGGCCGGCCTGGATGAATACGGGATTGTGAAATATATTTACGAATATATTATTGACCGGACGGAATATGATGCTTCCGCCCCTGACAATCAGAATATCTGCTCTGTTTTTATTCATAGAAGAAGTGTGTGCCAGGGATATGCCAAAGCAACCCAGTATCTGCTGCGCAGGGCGGGAATTGAAGCCACTTTGATTATGGGCAGAGTTTCAGGGGGAGAGGGACATGCCTGGAATCTGGTTAAGATGGATGGAAATTATTATTATGTAGATACTACATGGGGAGATGCTTCTTACCAGATTGTGGGGGGAGGCGGAGATAATACCTCCGGCAGCATTCCTCCCATCAATTATGACTATCTGTGTGTAACAACGGATCAGATGGAAAAGACACATGTGATTGAAGCCATTGTGGAGGTTCCTGTGTGTAATTCCATGGAGGACAATTACTATGTCAGGGAAGGCCGCTACTTTACGGGTCTTGAAAAGGAGAAACTGAAAGAAATGTTTGCATCGGCTTACGGGCAGGGAAGCACCTACGTGACATTAAAGTGCTCGGACGAACAGGCATACGGAGATATGATAGGATATCTGATTGAAGAACAGGGGATTTTTCAATATTTGGATACCCAGGAGGGAACCGTTTCCTATGCAGAAAATGAAGAACAGCTGAGCCTGAGTTTTTGGCTGTAACAAAACGCGCCAAATGCGCAAGACCTGCCCTAAATCTTACGCCCATACATCCAGGGCCAGTTGATTGCGTGAATTTAGACTATGCAAAAAGCGGAATTTTTGATATATTAACAGTAACAGACTTTCGGCAAGGGAAAGAAAGGAACGCTATTATGGAAAATAATTTTGAACAGACAACCTATGTATTACAGGAAAATGAGGATTTGGGCACAGTTAAAATTGCCGATGATGTGGTGGCAATGATTGCAGGCCTTGCGGCAACCGAGGTTGAGGGCGTTGCGGCCATGGCGGGAAATATCAGCAATGAGTTGATGAGCAGAATGGGCGTAAAGAGCCTTTCCAGGGGAGTTAAGGTGGAAGTTATCGGCAAGAAGGTGAAGGCTGAGCTTGCGCTGATTGTGGAGTACGGCTACAATATCCCTTCCACTTCCCAGAGAGTGCAAAGCAAAGTAAAATCAACTATAGAGAACATGACGGGCCTGGAGGTTTCGGATGTGAACATCCGTATCGCCGGTGTCAACATGCAGAAAAACGGATAAGTACAGGTAGATGCTTATGAGCAGAAGAGAAATGCGGGAGCGGCTCTTTAAGCTGCTGTTCCGGGTGGAATTTAATCCAAAGAGTGAGATGGCAGAGCAGGAAGCCTTCTTTTTCGAGGCGGAGGAAAATGCCGCTTCGGAGGAGGATAATGCCCAAATCAGTGAGAAATTTAATAAGATTATTGAAAGACTGGAAGAAATTGACCGGGATTTAAATGATAAGGTACAGGGCTGGGATATCGGCCGCATGGGAAAGGTGGACCTTACAATTTTAAGGCTGGCCATCTATGAAGTCCTCTACGATGAGGACATCCCAACCGGGGTGGCAATCAATGAAGCGGTGGAGCTGGCCAAGAAATTTGGACAGGATTCTTCTCCCTCCTTTGTAAACGGTGTGCTGGCGAAATTCGCATAACCGTAAAATAAGTCGTAACAGTTCAGCTTTGCGTTTAACTGTTACAATGAGTCCCTGTGAGGCAAAAGATGCAGAACGTTTATACGGTAGGTCAGATAAATTCATACATTAAAAATATGTTCGTGCAGGATTTTTTATTACAGGAGCTGTCCGTAAAAGGTGAGGTCAGCAACTGTAAATATCACTCCTCCGGGCATATTTATTTTACGTTAAAGGATGAAAAAGGAACGATTTCCTGCGTGATGTTTGCGGGGAACCGTTCCGGTCTTGCATTTCGGATGTCGGAGGGAATGCAGGTGGTGGTAAGGGGCTCCATTGATGTGTATGTGCGGGACGGCAGGTACCAGATGTATGCCCGAAGCATCACAAGAGACGGGGCGGGAGCCCTCTACGAACGGTTTGAACGCCTTAAGCAGGATTTGCTTGAGCGGGGCATGTTTGCCCCCGAGTATAAAAAGCCCATACCGGAATATGTAAGGACGGTTGGGGTGGTGACGGCGCCCACCGGAGCGGCGGTGCGAGACATCATCAACATAGCAACCAGAAGAAACCCCTATGTACAGATTATTTTATACCCGGCCATAGTTCAGGGGGATGCGGCCGTGGCAAGTATCGTGGAAGGAATACATGCTTTGGAGGCAAAGCAGGTGGATGTAATGATCGTAGGCAGGGGCGGCGGTTCCATTGAAGACTTGTGGGCCTTTAATGAGGAGGCGGTAGCCCAGGCGGTTTTTGATTGCAGTGTTCCCGTTATTTCGGCCGTGGGCCATGAGACGGACACCACGATCATCGACTATGTGGCGGATTTACGTGCGCCCACACCCTCCGCGGCGGCTGAATTGGCCGTATGTGATATTTTTTTACTGCTATCCAGGCTGGAGGGTATAAAACTTTCGCTGAACCGTCAGATACAGGGGCGTATCAGATATGAGCGCACCAGGCTGACGGCGGCGCAGGCAAAGCTTAAAATGAACAGCCCGGCCGGCAAAATCAGAGAGAAAAGAACCACAGCTGTGAATCTGGAGGAGAGAATAACCGCGGCCATGAAAAATCAGATTACGGGCAAGCGGCACAGACTGGCAATCTATATAGAAAAATTAAAGGGGCTTTCCCCGCTTGATAAGCTGAATCAGGGATATTCCTATGTCTCTGACAGGACGGGAAAGACGGTGACGGACATAAACAGAGTAGAGGTTGGGGACAGACTGCAGATTTATGTGAAAAACGGCAGAATGGAAGCAGAGGTTACGGGCAGATACCCAAAGGAATTTGAAAGTGCATGAGGGCGGATGAGATGCAGGAGCGTCAGGAACAGAATGAAAAGGAATTAAAGCTTGAGGAAGCCTTTGAACAGCTTGAGGAGGCTGTAGCGGCCCTGGAAAAGGAAGATATATCTCTGGAGGAGTCCTTCCGGATTTACAAGGGCGGCATGGAGCTTTTAAAAAAATGCAATCAGGCCATTGACCAGGTGGAGAAAAAGGTTCTGGTGCTGAATGAAGATGGAGAAACCTATGAATTTTAAGGAACAATTGAATGATAAGACAAAGCATGCGGAGGAAGTTGTAAAGAAATATCTGCCGAAGGAGACCGGTTATCAGAAAAGAGTGCTGGAAGCAATGAATTACAGCGTGGTGGCAGGGGGAAAGAGGCTGCGCCCTATTCTTCTTGAGGAGAGCTTTCTTTTATTTGGCGGGCAGGGGACATTGCCGGAGCCTTTTATGGCAGCCCTTGAAATGATTCACAATTACTCGCTGGTTCATGACGATTTACCGGCCATGGATAACGATAAATACCGCAGAGGAAGAAAGACCACCTGGAACGTCTACGGGGACGGTATGGCGGTGCTGGCCGGAGACGGGCTCCTGAATCTGGCCTTTGAGACGGCGGCCTTGGCTTTTGAGGGCGTCGAAGACATAAATGAGACAAAACGCGTGGCAAGAGCCCTTGGGATTTTAGGGAAAAAGGCCGGGATTTACGGTATGATAGGCGGGCAGGCGGCGGATATTGAAGCGGAAACAACCGGCAATGTGACCGGAGAGCTGCTTTTGTTTATCCATGAAAATAAAACCGCCGCGCTGATTGAAGCGGCTCTGATGACAGGCGCCATTCTGGCGGGGGCGGATGAGGAAACCGTGGGGGCCATGGAAAAAGCGGCCCGCAGTATAGGGATTGCATTCCAGATACAGGATGATATTCTGGATGTGACCGGAACGGCGGAAGTGCTGGGCAAGCCCATAGGCAGCGATGAAAAGAACCATAAACTGACCTATGTAAGTCTTTACGGCCTTGAAAAGGCAAAAGAGGAAGTAAGCCGACTTTCAGAGGAAGCCATTGCCATTTTGCGTTCGTTTCCAAAGAAGGATGGGGGAAACGGGGATGAATTTTACAGAAATGCATTTCTGGAAGAACTTGTCCTTGCGCTGATTACAAGAGAAAAATAATAAAAACCAAAGGAAAGACAGGCAACCGGAGGGGTATTATACGGAAAATGTATCAGGTAACAGTCTTTGGCGTATATGGCTGTCACCATCATTGGAATAAGCACGGAACATAAGAAAAGAAGGTATGAAAAATGCTGCTTGATCAAATAAAAGGTGTAAATGACATTAAAGCTGTTGACCCGGAGGATTATCAGGATCTGGCTCAGGAAATACGGGATTTTCTCATCGAAAAATTATCAAAAACAGGCGGGCACCTGGGATCCAATCTGGGAGCTGTGGAGCTTACAATGGCCCTGCACCTTTCTTTAAATCTTCCGGAGGACAAGCTGATCTGGGATGTGGGGCATCAGTCTTATACCCATAAACTGCTGACCGGCAGAAGGGAAGGGTTTGAAAACTTGCGAAAATTTGGGGGAATGAGTGGATTCCCCAAGCGTAAGGAAAGCGAATGCGACTGCTTTGACACAGGTCACAGTTCCACATCCATCTCAGCGGGACTTGGTCTTGTGAAGGCTCGGGACCTTCAGGGAGGCACCAATACGGTGGTTTCCGTGATTGGAGACGGTTCCCTTACGGGAGGGATGGCCTACGAGGCCTTAAACAATGCGGCCAAGCTGGAAACCAACTTTATCATTGTGCTTAATGACAATAATATGTCCATTTCCGAGAATGTGGGCGGCATGTCCAAATACCTGAACAATGTAAGGACCGCTGACGCCTATTTGAATATAAAAGAAGGAATTTATAATACTTTAAAGGAAATTCCCCGGGGAGAAAAAGTGGTGAAAAGTATCCGCAGGGCAAAGAGCAGCGTGAAACAGCTGGTGGTACCGGGCATGCTTTTTGAGGATATGGGCATCACTTATTTAGGACCGGTGGATGGCCACAATATCCCGGCTATGCTGCGGGTATTGCAGGAGGCTAAGAGAACAAGGAACGCCGTGATCGTCCATGTAATCACCCAGAAGGGAAAAGGCTTTGCCCCGGCGGAGCGCCATCCGGCCAGATTCCATGGAGCCGAGCCCTTTGACATTGAAACCGGTATCCCGGCAAAGCCCAGAACCACGGCCAACTACACGGATATTTTTTCCACTGTCATGACCAAATTAGGGGCAAGGGATGAAAAGGTGGTTGCAATTACGGCCGCCATGCTGGACGGAACCGGCTTAAAACGCTTCCGAAATATGTATCCGGAGCGTCTGTTTGACGTGGGAATCGCGGAGGAACATGCGGTAACCTTTGCAGCCGGCTTAGCTGCAGGGGGGCTTAAGCCTGTGGTGGCAATTTATTCTTCTTTTCTGCAGAGGGCCTACGACCAGATTTTACATGACGTGTGCATGCAGAAACTTCCCGTGGTATTTGCCATTGACAGGGCGGGCCTTGTGGGCAGCGACGGGGAAACTCATCAGGGAGTCTTTGATTTATCTTATTTATCCAGTATTCCGGATATGTGTATTATGGCGCCCAAGAATAAATGGGAGCTCTCCGATATGATGAAATTTGCCATTTCTTACGGAGCTCCAATTGCAATCCGTTATCCCAGAGGGGAGGCCTATGCGGGCCTTAAGGAATATAGGGCTCCCATTGAGGAAGGGAAGGCGGAGCTTTTGTATGCGGAGGGAGAAATCTGCCTGATGGCCCTTGGAAGTATGGTAAAGGCAGCGGAGAAGGTAAAGGAAATATTAAATGAAAGAGGGCGTAAGTGCAGCATCATCAATGCCAGATTCGTCAAACCCATAGATGGCGAGGCGGTGGAATGGGCAGTGAATAACCACAGGCTGGTAGTCACAATGGAAGAAAACGTTGCAAGCGGTGGCTATGGTGAAAAAGTCCGGGATGCGGCGGATAAGCTTGGGGCATCTGCAAGAGTGCTGCAGATTGCAATACCGGACAGGTATGTGGAGCACGGCAGTGTGGAACAGCTGATGCAGGAGATTGGCATGGATGAAAAGTCAATTGTGGACAGAATAGAGAAAGAAATGGAAAGTGCCAGATGAAGGAAAGGCTTGATATATTGCTTGTAAAGGAGGGTCATGCCCTCTCAAGAGAAAAGGCCAAGGCCATTATTATGTCGGGAAATGTGTATGTGGACGGACAGAGGGAAGACAAGGCGGGAGCCTTTTTTGACCCGGACAAGGTACGGATTGAAGTGCGGGGCAGCACGCTGAAATATGTAAGCAGAGGAGGCCTTAAGCTGGAAAAGGCGGTTAACGCCTTTGGACTTTCCCTTGAGGGAAAGGTGTGTATGGATATCGGGGCCTCCACAGGAGGTTTTACCGACTGCATGCTGCAAAACGGCGCCTTAAAGGTTTATTCAGTGGATGTGGGTCACGGACAGCTGGACTGGAAACTGCGAAATGACGAGAGAGTGGTCTGCATGGAGAAGACAAATTTCAGATACATGACGCCGGGGGACATTCCGGAGCTGCTTGATTTTGCTTCTGTGGATGTTTCTTTCATTTCTCTGACCAAAATACTGCCCCCTGCAAGGGCATTGCTTAAGGAGAAGGGAGAGATGGTCTGTCTGATTAAACCCCAGTTCGAAGCGGGTCGGGATAAAGTTGGGAAAAAGGGAGTTGTCCGGGAACCGGAAATTCACGAGGAAGTAATAGAGAAAATTGTGGACTTTGCAGATTCGACAGGATTTATGGTCCTGAGTTTGGGCTATTCTCCCATTAAGGGACCCGAGGGAAATATAGAATATCTGGTTTACCTTCAAAAGAAGGATGGTATGGACACAGTCGTAAGCGCAGGCGTGGATGTGGCGGATATCAGGGAGATCGTTTTAAGGGCGCATGCACAACTGGGATAAATTTTATAATGGAGACAGGAATGGAACATTTTTATGTGATAACCAATCCCACAAAGGATGCGGGCCATCAAACGGCCTGTTCCATCAGGGATTATCTTGTAAGTCACGGCAAGACCTGTGTGATTGACATCGGTACGGTAAGGCCTGACCAGGAGGGGTATACTTACAGGGAACAGGTAAGCGGGGATGTGGACTGTATTATTGTGCTGGGAGGGGACGGCACTTTGCTGCAGGCGGCGATAGACCTGGCGGACAGAGATATTCCCTTTTTGGGAATCAATTTGGGCACCTTGGGATTTCTGGCAGAGGTTAACAGAACGGATGTGAATGATGCTTTAGGAAAGCTGATAGGGAATGAGTATACGATTGAAAAGCGCATGATGCTCCTTGGGAAAAGCTATAAAAACCGGGAACTGGCGGACAAGGCAAGGGCGCTGAACGATATTGTCATTACCAGAAAGGGTTCCCTGCAAATCATCAACTACAATGTTTATGTGAACGGTCAGTTTCTGCACAGGTATCACGCGGACGGCATGATCGTATCCACCCCTACCGGTTCGACAGGGTACAGTTTATCCGCCGGAGGACCTATTGTGGAGCCAAAAGCAAACTTAATTCTGCTCTCGCCCATCTGTTCTCATTCCATGCAGAGCAGAAGTATGGTTTTATCCCCGGAAGATATTGTGACCGTGGAGATAGAGAGCAGCAACAGTGGAGAAGTGCAGGAGGTAGAAGCCATATTTGACGGATGCCACAAGGTGGCCCTTCGCACAGGGGACCGGATAGAGATTCAAAAGTCCAACAAGACCACAGGCATTGTGAAACTGAGCCAGGTAAGCTTTTTAGAGGTCCTGCACAGAAAAATGGGCGATTAAAGGATGCCAATAAGCTGGATCGCGAAGCGTGACAGCGTTTGGTTCAATAAGCCGGTTCGCGAAGCGAGGCGGTGTTTGATGCAATAAGCCGGAGCGCGGGGCGAGACGGCGTTTGATGTAATGGAGAAAGGGTATGAAGAAGAACAGACATCAGAAGATAAAAGAACTGGTGGAGCAGTTTGAAATTGAGACACAGGAGGATTTGGCCGACAGATTGAGGGAAGCGGGGTATACGGTTACCCAGGCTACGGTTTCAAGGGATATCAGAGAGCTGAAACTGTCAAAGGTTCCCATGGGAGACGGCAGGCAGAAGTATACCATATTGGTTCACAGCGACCATTATCTCAGCGACAAGTACATACGGGTTTTAAAGGACGGATTTTTGTCCATGGATATGGCCCAGAATATACTGGTGGTGAAAACCGTTTCAGGCATGGCCATGGCGGTGGCGGCGGCGATAGACGCTATGAAGCTTAAGGAAATTGTGGGCTCTATCGCCGGAGATGACACCATTATGATGGCAGTCCGTACCGTGGAAGATACGCAGGCCGTTATGGAAAAAATCCGTAATGTGCTGGACGAATAGACGCATGCAAATTTGTGCATATGCCTAAATTTGTTGGTTGGCGACAGCGTAGAGATTAGTGATAAAAAGTATTTAAGGGAAAAAAACGATAGATTAACCGACTATGCGCTTTTTTTGAGAGAAGGGCGTAAGGAGGAAATGTATGCTTGAGAGTTTACATGTAAAAAATTTGGCACTGATTGACGAGCAGGAGATAACCTTTACGGAGGGGATGAATATCTTGACCGGTGAAACCGGCACGGGAAAATCCATTCTGATTGGCTCCATTAATCTGGCCCTGGGAGCCAAGGCAGGGAAAGATTACATCCGTACCGGGGCGGATTATGCCCTTGTGGAATTGATTTTTTCTTTAAATGAACGGCAAAAGCAGCAGCTTCGTGAGATGGATCTGCCTCTTGAGGAGGACGATACACTTATTTTACAGCGGAAAATCACAGCCGGGCGCAGTATCTGCCGGGCAAACGGCGAGAGTATCAGCGCCGGTCAGTTGAAAAATCTGGCCGGGTGTCTCCTGGATATGTACGGACAGCATGAGCATCAGTCACTGCTTCGGCCCACCGCTTCCAAAAAGCTGTTGGATGACTACATCGGCGAGAAGGCTGCGGCGCTGAAAGCCGGGCTTAAGAGTAAGCTGTCGGAGTACAAAAAATGCCAGGAGGAGCTGGAGAATCAGAACTCTGATGAGGCGGTAAGGACAAGGGAAGCAAAGCTTCTTGCCTTTGAAATAGAGGAAATTGAAAATGCCGCCTTAAATCCTGAGGAGGACGAGGAGGTAGAGAAGCGGTACCGGAAACTGGTGAACGCAAGAAAAATGAAGGAAACCGTCTATGCGGTTCACGGCCTGACCGGCTATGAAAACGAAGGCAGTGCCGGCCTTGTGGTGGGGCATGCCCTTCGGGAGATAAAGACTTTAAATGATTTGGATGAGGACTTAGCGCCTTTGATTTCCCAGCTTACGGATATAGACGACCTGCTCAACGATTTTAACCGCTCCATGGCCCAGTACGAGGACAGCCTTGAATTTGACGAGGAGGAATTTGCTAGGTTAGAGGAGAGGCTAAACACTCTGAATCATTTAAAAGATAAATATGGAGATACCATCCCGGATATTTTAAAGGCACAGGAGGAAAAGCAGCGGGCTCTGGAGAAGCTGGACAATTATGAGGCATATATGGAGGAACTGCGGGAGAGAATAAACGTGCAAAAGCAGGAAATCCTTGGGTTCTGTGAGAAAATTTCCAAATTAAGGAAAAAGGCGGCCGCACCTCTTGCTAAAAAACTGAAAGCGGCCATGGTGGACCTGAATTTTCTGGATGTGGAGTTTTCCATATCGGTGACGGAGCAGGAAGAAGAATTTACGGCGGAGGGATATGATAAAGTGGAATTCCTCATATCCACTAACCCGGGAGAAGCCCTAAGGCCTTTGTGGCAGATTGCAAGCGGCGGGGAGCTTTCCCGTATTATGCTTGCCTTCAAGACGGTCTTTGCGGATAAGGATGAGACAGACACTTTGGTTTTTGACGAGATTGATACGGGAATCAGCGGTA
>CAJUED010000002.1:177584-178150 GCA_910585075.1 uncultured Lachnospiraceae bacterium | reverse complement strand
TAAGGCAGCTATGGATCGTTTCAAAACAGAAGTTGCTTCTGAACTTGGTGTTAACCTGAAGGAAGGCTATAACGGCGATTTGACATCCAAGGAAGCCGGCTCCATCGGCGGTGAAATGGTTCGTAGAATGATCAAGAAGCAAGAAGAATCTATGAAATAACACAGCTTTAAAAGAAAAGAATGGCCCGTCTGCAGTAAGCAGGCGGGCTGTTTTTGTGCACAAGGGCACACACGCAGAATGCACACGCATATAATGCCTGTGAGCTGATAGATGGCGCAAGTCCAGAGGTTAAGCACGCATATAACTCACACGCATACAACGCACACGCATATAATGCGTGGGAAATTTGCTGTGTTGCAGTATGCGGCCTGCGTGGCGAGCAGAGGAAAAACTTCTCTACTCAATCTCGCCCTTCCTTAAATATTTTTGAAGGGGCAGCCAAATAAGATAAGCAAGAACGCTGCCGGTAAGGGCAGTGATGAGCTGGGTCACGGAAAAGGTAATCTTTGCAGTGGCAAGGACAACCGGCGCAGCCTCAGGCTTTGGAAGATGGGAGGCCAGATTC
>CAJUED010000002.1:50267-177574 GCA_910585075.1 uncultured Lachnospiraceae bacterium | reverse complement strand
GATAAGCACGATCACAATTCCCATAAAAGCGGCCTTTAAACAGGAGCCAACCGCCAATCCCAGGGGTAGCTTTGCCTGGAAACCGGTTTTGGTCTGAAAAAACCATACGCAAAGAGCTAAAATGGCGTTCCCGCCCATGACTGCAGGAAACATAAGCGGTATGGCGGCCATAATAGGCGACCCTGAAATAAAAAAAGCGGTAACAGGAGCAACAATGCTGATAAACAGCCCGCTCCAAAGCCCAACGGCAAGTACTGCAATAATGATTGTTGTGTTCACAACAGGTCCGGTCATATAGACGGATAAGTTTTTCAGAAACTGGCTTGCAATACAGATGGCAAGCAAGAGAGCCGTCTGAATCAATTGCTTTGTGGAAATTTTCATAAGTATCCCCCTTTTCTATGCGTTTTTACACTATGTGTATCTGCACTATGTGTTCCCGCACATTCCTTTTTGTTAGTTGCATAAAACCATTACCAGTATAAATGGGAAAGGATAAAAATACAAGGGCTAAAGAAACTTCTTTTGCGTGCTGTGAAAATGCCGCCAAAAAACCGCCAAAAACCTGAATAAAAATATGGTAATTTTTTTTGAGGTATGCTATAATCGGATAATGACTGTGGTTTTCTATGGAATTTATTCGTATTTTTATTCAAAACAATTCCGAAAACAGTAGATTGATAAACGAACGGATAGAGGATTTTAAGGAGGATGCACCAGAATGGGCGTACAGGTAGAAAAATTAGAAAAAAATATGGCGAAGCTTACAATTGAGGTTTCCGCAGAAGAACTGGAAAAAGCATTGCAGAATGCCTTTTTAAAGAACAAGAACAGAATCAGTGTTCCCGGTTTCCGTAAGGGCAAAGTGCCCCGTCAGATGATAGAGAAAATGTACGGGCCGGAGATTTTTTATGAGGATGCAGCCAATGAACTGATTCCTGATGCTTATGAGAAGGCAGTGGAAGAATGCGGAGAGGATATTGTTTCCAGACCTGCGATAGATGTGACACAGATTGAGAAAGGCAAGCCCTTTATCTTTACGGCTGAAGTTGCCATTAAACCGGAAGTAAAGCTTGGAAAGTATAAAGGTGTTAAGGTTGATAAGATTGACACCGCAGTTACCGATGAGGAAGTGGACGCAGAGGTTAACAGAGAAAGAGAAAATAATGCAAGAAATATTGACGTAACCGACAGAGCCGTAAAGGATGGAGATAAGGTTGTCCTTGACTTTGAGGGCTTTGTAGACGGCGTGGCTTTTGATGGCGGAAAGGGTGAAGATTACCCTCTGACCATTGGTTCAGGCGCGTTTATCCCCGGATTCGAGGAGCAGTTAATCGGCGCGGAGATCGACAAAGAGATGGAAGTAAACGTAACCTTCCCCGAGGATTATCAGGCGGAGGACTTAAAAGGCAAGGCAGCCGTATTTAAGTGTACCGTTAAGGGGATTACGGAGAAGGAACTTCCTGAACTGGACGACGAGTTTGCAAGCGAGGTTTCAGAATTTGATACTTTAGAAGAATATAAAGCAAGCGTAAAGGCTACACTGACAGAGAGGAAAGAAAAGGAAGCAAAGGATGAGAAGGAAGCGGCTGTTATTGAGGCCATTGTAAACGATTCCGATATGGAGATTCCGGATGCAATGATCTCCACACAGCAGGAGCAGATGGTAAATGAGTTTGCCCAGAGAATCCAGATGCAGGGATTATCCTTTGAACAGTATCTTCAGTTTACAGGAACTTCCTATGACAATATGATGGCCCAGATTAAACCCCAGGCTGAGAAGAGGATCAAGTCAAGACTGGTGTTAGAGGCTATTGTCAAGGCTGAAAATATTCAGGCTACGGAGGAAGAATTCGAGGAAGAACTGAAGGTAATGGCCGAAGCTTACCAGATGGAAGTGGAGAAGATTAAGGAAGATCTTCCGGAGAAGAACGCAGAGCAGATTAAGGAAGATATTGCAGTCAGGAAGGCTGCCGAGTTTGCGGTAGAGCAGGCTGTCGAGGCTTAATCGGACTGCCGAAACCTGCAGGCTGGTGGAAACACAGGAAGTCAAGGTCATGCAGGCATGACTTTGACTCGCTGCACGCGGGATAAAAGTGTGGAAGTAAAAGATAGTTATGGACGTGTTTGTATGAAGGAGGATGGGTAAAATGAGTTTGGTGCCTTATGTCGTTGAACAGACAAGCAGGGGGGAACGTTCTTACGATATTTATTCAAGACTTTTAAAGGACAGAATCATTTTTCTGGGAGAAGAAGTCAACGAAGTTACGGCAAGCCTGATTGTGGCGCAGTTGCTTTTTTTGGAGGCGGAGGATCCGGAAAAGGATATCCAGTTCTATATCAACAGCCCCGGTGGAAGTGTGACGGCAGGCATGGCAATTTATGATACCATGCAGTATATCAAATGTGATGTGGCTACCAACTGTATCGGTATGGCGGCCAGCATGGGAGCTTTCCTTTTAGCAGGCGGTACCAAGGGAAAAAGAATTGCCCTTCCCAATGCGGAAATCATGATTCACCAGCCCCTTGGAGGCGCCCAGGGGCAGGCCACGGAAATCGAAATTGCAGCAAAACATATTTTACAGACCAAGGAAAAGCTGAACAGAATGCTGGCGGAAAATACCGGCAAGGACTACGAGGTAATTGCAGCGGATACGGAAAGAGATAACTGGATGAGCGCTGAGGAGGCTAAGGATTACGGCCTTATCGACAAAGTAATCTACAAGCGGTCAGGAAATTAATGGCGGCAGCACAGCTAGGGGCTGAACCGTTTCAAAGAATTTATATTGGTAAGAGGTAGGAAAAAGATGGCAGGAAAAAATTCCGATAACATCAGATGTTCCTTCTGCAATAAGACCCAGGATCAGGTCAGAAAACTGATCGCAGGTCCGGCAGGCGTGTTTATCTGCGACGAGTGCGTGGAGATATGCGCCGACATTGTGGAGGAGGAATACGAGGAAGAATTTGAAGAAGAGGAAGAATTTAATATCAACCTCTTGAAGCCTGTGGAAATCAAAGAATTTCTGGATGATTATGTAATAGGGCAGGAGGAAGCAAAGAAGGTACTGTCGGTGGCTGTGTACAATCATTACAAGAGAGTGACAGCCCCCCAGGATCTGGATGGTGTCGAGCTTCAAAAGAGCAACATCATCATGATAGGGCCCACCGGTTCGGGGAAAACCTATCTGGCGCAGACTTTGGCTAAGATCATCAATGTGCCCTTTGCAATAGCGGACGCAACCACTTTGACGGAAGCCGGTTATGTGGGCGAGGATGTGGAGAACATTTTGCTTAAGCTGCTGCAGGCGGCCGACTATGATGTGGAGCGGGCCCAGCTGGGTATCATTTACATTGACGAGATTGATAAGATTACCAAAAAGAGCGAAAATGTTTCCATTACCAGAGACGTATCCGGTGAGGGCGTGCAGCAGGCGCTTCTTAAGATTATTGAGGGAACGGTGGCGAGCGTACCTCCTCAGGGAGGAAGAAAACATCCGCATCAGGAGCTGATTCAGGTTGACACTTCCAATATCCTGTTTATCTGCGGAGGGGCTTTCGACGGCCTTGAGAAGATCATTGAAAACAGGCTGAACCGCAATTCCATAGGATTTGAGGCGGAGATTGCAGAAAAGGGCAATCAGGAGATCAGCAAGATGCTTGCTGAGACGACACCGCAGGATTTGGTGAAATTTGGCCTGATTCCTGAATTTGTAGGACGAGTGCCTATCAATGTGTCTCTGCAGGGCTTAGACGAAAAGGCTCTTTACAGGATTTTAACGGAGCCCAAGAGCGCACTGATCAAGCAATATCAAAAGCTCTTTAAGATGGACAGTGTGAAGCTTACTTTTGAGAAGGATGCGGTAAAACTGATAGCCGGTCAGGCCTTCGAGCGGAAGACGGGTGCCAGGGGACTTCGTTCCATTATGGAAAAGGTCATGATGGATGTGATGTACCAGATTCCGTCAGACGATACAATTGAGGAGTGCGTTATTACGAAAAGTGCGGTAGAAGGAACCAGTGAACCCCTGTTGATACATCGTGAAATAATGCGCAAGGTCAGATAGAAAGTGCCGCCCGGGGGCGGCACTTTGCGTTTTATGCACAGGGCTGCACACACGTAAAATTGCGTGGGAGATTTGCCGCTTTGCGGCATGCGGTCCGCGCGGCGGGCAGGGGGAAGAACCTTCCCGGCCCGATTAGATTTTAAACCACAGGATGGAGGATGAATTGTGAGTGAAATGACGATGGAAACAAGGCAGCTTCTTACAATGCCCATCATCCCATTACGTGGGATGACTATTTTGCCAACTATGGTAATACACTTTGATTTGAACAGAGAAAAATCCGTGCAGGCATTGGAATATGCCATGGTAAAAGGCGGAAAGATTTTTCTGGTGACACAGAAAGACCCCAGTGAGGATGACCCTGGGGAGGCAGATCTTTATTCTGTGGGTACGATTTGCGCCGTGAAACAGATCACCAGACTGCCCAACCAGATTGTCCGTGTATTGGTGGAGGGACTTTGCAGAGGGATTTTATGCGGAGTTGATGAGGAGAACACCAAATTTTTGGAAGGACATTTGGAGCAGGTGGAAGATATCCGGGAGGAGGATGAGACCCGGCAGGAGGCCATGCTCAGGCAGCTTCGGGAATACTTCGGCTCCTTTGCAGCCCACTATCCAAAGCTGGATAAAAATGCAATGCAGCGATATTCCCAAATCACTTCCGTAGGGAAACTGATTGACCAGATTGCCATGAATCTGCCTGTGGGCTATGAAAAGAAGCAGGAGATTTTAGAGACAATCCCCCTAAAAGAGCGGTATGAAATTCTGTGTACCCATCTGCTCAATGAAATAGAAATTGCAAGAGTACGGGAAAATTTAGCCGGGAAAATGCGGGAGCGGGTGGATAAAAACCAGCGTGAATACCTTTTGCGGGAACAGCTCCGCTATATCAGGGAGGAGCTTGGGGAGGAAGCTTCTTTCTCGGACGCCGACCAGTTTGAGAAGGCCCTGGAAGAACTGAAAGCCTCCGATGAAGTGAAGGAAAAGATTAAGAAGGAAATCACCCGTTTCCGGAATGTGATGGGAAGCAGCTCCGAGAGCGCTGTGGAGCGGGCTTACATAGAAACCCTCTTAGAACTCCCCTGGGACAGAGCATCCGAGGATAATGAGAGCATGAAGCGGGCTAAGGACATCCTTGAAAAGGACCATTACGGCCTCTCCCAGGTAAAGGAAAGGATTCTTGAGTTCTTGGCGGTGCGTTGTCTGACGAGAAGGGGAGAAAGCCCTATTATCTGTCTGGTAGGCCCTCCGGGAACCGGTAAAACCTCTATTGCCAAAAGCGTTGCAAGGGCACTGAATAAAAAGTATGTGCGGATCTGCTTAGGGGGCGTGCGGGACGAGGCGGAAATCAGAGGACACAGGAAAACCTATGTGGGGGCTATGCCCGGACGCATTGCCACCGGTTTAAAGCAGGCGGGGGTAAAAAATCCCCTTATGCTCCTGGACGAGATTGACAAAGTGAGCAATGACTACAAGGGAGATACCTTTTCCGCCCTTTTGGAAGTGCTTGACGGGGAACAGAATGTAAAATTTAGGGATCACTATGTGGAGGTTCCCCTGGATTTATCCGAGGTACTCTTTATTGCAACGGCCAACACAACCCAGACCATCCCAAGGCCATTACTTGACAGGATGGAAGTGATTGAGGTAAACAGCTACACGGAAAATGAAAAATTCCACATTGCCAAGGAGCATTTGCTGGGCAAGCAGATGGAAAAGAACGGAATTACGAAGAAGATGATGTCCATTCAGGACAGCGCCCTTAAGAATATTATCACTTATTATACCAAGGAGGCCGGCGTCCGGGAGTTGGAGCGGAAGATAGGGGATATCTGCCGCAAGACGGCAAAAGAGATTTTGGAAGCCCGGGAGACGGAGGAGGGAGAAGAACTTACAAAGGTTAAGGTAACCGCCGCTAATCTGGATAAGTATTTGGGAAAAAGAAAATTCAGTCTGGACAAGGCAAACAAAGAGCCCCAGGTAGGAATCGTCCGCGGCCTTGCATGGACAAGCGTGGGCGGCGATACATTGCAGATTGAGGTAAACCGGATGCCGGGTAAGGGCGAGATTGAGCTAACCGGTCAAATGGGAGATGTGATGAAGGAATCTGCCATCATTGGAATGAGCTATGTGCGTTCCATTGGGGAGGAACATCATATTTCACCTGAGCTGTTTAAGGAAAATGATTTCCACATTCATATCCCTGAGGGAGCGGTTCCAAAGGATGGACCTTCTGCAGGGGTTACCATGGCAACAGCCCTGTTTTCGGCGATTACGGGCAAATTGGTGCGAAGCGACATTGCCATGACCGGTGAGGTAACCCTGCGGGGCAGAGTGCTTCCCATTGGCGGCCTGAAAGAGAAAATATTGGCGGCAAAAATGGCCGGCATTAAAGAAGTGCTTGTCCCTCTTGAAAATCAGAAAGACATAGAGGAAATTTCGGAGGAAATAAAGGACGGGCTTATCATCACCTATGTAAAGGATATGAGGGAAGTCTTAAAACATGCACTGTTAAAGACCGAGGCGGTCAAAGAACAGAAAAAGAAAAAATAAACTTGTGGGCCGGATAAATTTTTGCAATTTAAGTAGATTGTATGTTATCCGTTGTCGGCGAAGCAGAAATGCGTATCAATACGAAAAGTCGATACAAAACGCAACATGAAAAGTATCCCGGTGAGGAAATGATATGGTAATCAAAAATGTAAAACTGGAAACAGTCTGCGGCGTCAAAAGCCCATTGCCGGACAATGCGTATATGGAATTTGCCTTTGCAGGGAAAAGCAATGTGGGGAAATCGTCCCTGATTAACGGGCTTATGAACCGGAAGGCCCTGGCCCGGACCAGCGCCCAGCCGGGGAAAACCCAGACCATTAACTTTTATAATGTGAATGATCAGCTGTATTTTGTGGATTTGCCCGGCTACGGCTATGCTAAGGCAAACGAGGAGGAAAAGGCCAGGTGGGGCAGGATGATTGAAAATTATCTGCACGGCTCGAGGCAGCTTGAGATAGTGTTCCTTTTGGTGGATATCCGTCATGAGCCCTCCGGTAACGATAAAATCATGTATGACTGGATTTTAAATCAGGGATTTGAGCCGGTCATCATAGCGACCAAGCTGGACAAAATTAAAAAAAGCCAGGTGCAAAAGCATGTCAAAATGATCCGTGAAGGCCTCAACACAGTAAAAAATACAACGATCATTCCCTATTCATCCGTAACAAATCAGGGAAGGGAAGAAATCTATGAGCTTCTGGATTCACGGCTGGAGGAGCAGACAGTATAAGGGGGAGGACGATGAGGGGAAAGCGGAGAACTTATTTAAAAGTATTTATGAATCTGGGAATTATGCTGATTCTTTTGCTTTTGTGTATGTTTGTACTTCCCAGAGTGATTCTTTATTTTATGCCCTTTGTGGTGGGTTGGGTGATCGCATGGATTGCGGGCCCGCCGGTGCGGTTTTTTGAAAAGAAATTAAAAATAAAGAGAATGGCAGGCTCCGCCTTTGTGATTATTGCCGTGATTGGGCTGGTGATACTTGCGGGCTATTTCATAGGTGCGAGAGTGACGGAGGAAATGATGGATTTCATAGGCGAACTTCCCGAAATGTGGGAGGGCGCCCAGGGGGATCTGGAGGAAATCGGAGAAAAGCTTGATGCGGCAAGCAAATATCTGCCCAGAGAAGTCCAGACGACTTTAAAGAACCTTACGGAGAATATAACGGTTTATCTGGGGAATTTTTTTGGGGATTTAAGTATGCCTACCCTTGAGGCGTTAAGCCGCTTTGCCATGAACCTGCCCTCCATACTGATAGGGATTATCATGTGCCTTCTGTCCGCGTACTTTTTTGTGGCGGACAGGGAATATGTTCCAAATCTCCTGTCAAAGGCCCTTCCGGAATCCATTATCGACCATTACAGGATGATCCAAAGGGGACTGCGGCATGCGGTGGGGGGATATTTTAAAGCCCAGCTTAAAATAGAGTTCTGGATGTACATTCTCTTGGGGATAGGGTTCACGGTGCTGAAAATCCGCTACGCGTTTATCATTGCCATTGGGGTGGCTTTCCTGGATTTCCTTCCTTTTTTTGGAACAGGGACGGTTTTGCTTCCATGGGCGGTGATCAAATTTTTAAGCGGCGATTATACACTGGTGATTGGTCTTTTGATTATCTGGGGAGTGGGACAGCTTGCAAGGCAGCTGATTCAGCCTAAAATCGTTGGGGAGTCTGTGGGACTTTCCCCTATTCCAACCTTGTTCCTGCTGTTTATCGGGTATAAGACAGGCGGTGTGGCCGGAATGATTCTGGCTGTTCCCATTGGCATCATTGTTCTTAACATGTATCAGGAAGGAGTCTTTGACACCACCCTGGACAGCCTGAAAATCCTCTATGCCAGTGTGAGCAACTTCAGGCATTTGACAGAGGAAGATATGGAGGCAGTGCGTATTTACAGAGAAAAAGAGCGTATTGCAAGAACAGAGAAAGAAGATAATAGAAACAACCCTGAGAATAGGGATACATAAAACAGGCGTATAGCCTGGTTTGACTGTGGAGCTATAAGGTGATTTGAATTTCGATAATCAACACAGATTATGATAGAAAAGGAAAAAAACATGAAGGTTACGGTTTACAATTGCAGGTCCTTTGATGAGAAGGGTCTGTTTGAAAAATATGGAAAAGAGCTGGGAATGGAGTTGGTACTCTGCCCGGATGCACCCAATATGGAAAATGCCGCTTTGGCCAAGGGAAGCACATGTATTGACATCATCACTTCAAAGATGCCAAAGGAGCTTTTAAAAGTTTTTGCGGAAAATGGGGTAAAATATGTTACGACCAGAACCATCGGTTACGACCATATCGACGTAAAAGCGGCAAAGGAGCTGGGTCTTACGGTAGCCAATGCCCCTTACGGACCCTGCGGGGTGGCGGACTATGCGGTGATGTTGATTCTTATGACTATCCGCAAAATGAAGCGGATTTTAGAGCGTACCAACATTCAGGATTATTCTCTGCAGGGGATACAGGGCAGGGAATTGAAAGATTTGACCGTTGGAGTCATTGGAACCGGCAGGATTGGCCGGACGGTTCTTAAAAATCTGTCCGGTTTTGGCTGTAAAAGAATTGCCTATGATTTATATGAGAATGATGAGGTGAAAAAGGATGGCGTGCCCTACGTGTCCCTTGAGGAGATGTGGGAGATGGCGGATGTGATCACCCTCCATGCCCCTTTGACCGAAGACAATTATCATATGATCAATCAGGAAGCCATCGCCAAAATGAAAGACGGTGTGATGCTGATCAACACAGCCAGAGGAGGCCTTATTGACTCCGAGGCGCTTATCTGCGGCATTGAAAGTGGAAAAATAGGCGGCGCAGGCCTTGATGTGGTGGAAAATGAGTTTGGATTGTATTATTATGACCACAAATCAGATATACTGAATAACAGGGAGCTGGCAGTGCTCCGGGGATTTCCAAACGTGACGGTAAGCCACCACATGGCTTTTTATACGGATGATTATGTGGAGACGGTGGTCAGAGATTCTCTGCTGGGATGCAAGTGTTTCATGGAAAACAGGGAAAATCCCTGGGAGGTCTGAAATTGCGTAATTTTAAAATCGTTCTTCAGTACGAGGGAACCAGGTACAGAGGCTGGCAGAGGCAGGTCAGCACGGACAACACCATTCAGGGGAAGTTAGAGTCCCTGCTCTCTAAAATGCTGGGGCAGGAAACAGAGATAACAGGTTCCGGGAGGACGGACGCGGGGGTCCATGCCTTAGGTCAGGTGGCTAATTTTCATGCGGACACAAAAATGAGCGAGCGGGAGATTTTAGATTATATGAATTTTTATCTTCCCGAGGACATTGCCGTGATTGACGTAAGGGAAGTATCGCCCCGGTTCCACAGCAGACTGAATGTAAAGGGAAAAACCTATTGCTACCGGGTGGTGCAGACGGATATACCCCATATATTTGACAGAAAATATGCACATCTGATAAAAGAAAGTTTGGACGTTGCCGCCATGGAAAAGGCGGCGGAATATTTGGTGGGTACCCATGATTTTAAGGCTTTCACTTCCACGAAAAAAGGGAAAAAATCTACGATCAGGACTATAGAGTGCATTGAAATTATACGGACAAAAAGCGTTTCTATGTGCATGGGGAATGCACAGGATGAGATTCGCTTTATTTACAGTGGAAACGGCTTTTTATATCATATGGTGAGAATTATGACAGGCACATTGTTAGAGGTGGGAATGCATAAGAGAAGACCTGAGGAAATGACGGAAATTTTGAACTCCGGGCAAAGAGAGATGGCCGGAGAGCTTGTTCCCGCCAAAGGACTTATTTTGATGGAGGTTCGTTATTAGTGGACAACAGACTGTTTCGCAGGAAATATGTCAGGCTCATCTTCTTTGTTTATTTAGTGATAGTAATAAAGGTTATTATTTTTAAATATCCCCTGTGGCAGCTTCAGGAAATTGCCGCAGGCTGGGAAAAGGACGTGATTCTGGAAGGGCTGGATACGGCCAATTTTACTTTGTTTAAGACCGTTCGCATGTATATAGATTATTACGACAGTCTTAACAGTTTTGAAAATCTGGCAGGCAATATTGTGGTGTTTATTCCCTTTGGTTTTTTGCTCCCTTACGTGACCCTGCGGGGCAGAAACTTCTTTGTTATGCTGTTCCATGCATTTATTTTTGTGGTGGGAATAGAAGTCTTTCAGCTTTTCAGCGCATTTGGGGCATTTGATGTGGACGATATTCTTCTGAACTGCTTTGGCGCTGTGCTGGGATATTTGTGTTACCTGGGGTTTGAGGCTTACAAAAAACATTCCCACAAAGGAAGGCGATTATCAAAGGATAAGGGAAAAGGACAAAAATCCAAGGACAGAGCCAGGAGATAAAAACAAAATATAAAAATAAAAGATAAGAATCGAAAGATAAAACATAACATGTGGTAAAAGGAGGATGAATATGGTAGACTTTTTGAAGGGACTGAAGGCAAATTATACGATATCGGCGGCCCTTTGCATCATGTTTGGGGTGGTGCTGATTATCTGGCCTGGAACAACCGCGCAGATTGTGTGCAGACTGCTTGGAACGGCTCTGTTGATTTACGGCATTGTACAGATAGGTATTTATCTTTTTGTACGGGAAAGAACCATTGCTTCCCAGGGAATGCTTCTGCTTGGCATTGTCTTTGCGGTGCTGGGGGCATGGATTTTGTTAAGGCCCAACATGATTATCATGGCCGTGCCTGTGATTGTGGGCATTTTGATTGTGATACACGGCGTTCACAATGTGGTTCAGGCCATTGCCCTTAAGAAGGACGGTTATGAGAAATGGTGGCTTGCGCTTATCTTTGGAATCCTGACCGTGTTGGCGGGAGGCGTGCTGGTTTATAATCCCTTTGAGGCTGTGGAAACGGTGGTCAGACTGATTGGCGCCTTTCTTATTTATGACGGCGGTTCGGATTTGTGGATTTTGTCAAGGGTGTTTAAGGTAAAGCGGGATAAAGAGAGAATTATTGACGCGGAATATGTAAACATAGAGGATGCGGATTAAAGCTGAAAGGAGGGTGTTATGGCGGTATACGAGTTACAAAATGGGGAGATTGCAATTGCGGTTAACTCTATGGGGGCGGAGCTGAAATCTCTGCGGAAACTGAGTACGGGGACTGAGTATTTATGGCAGGGAGACCCGGCTTTCTGGGGAAGGTCGTCGCCGGTTTTGTTTCCCTTTGTGGGGAAGACGGACCGTGGTGAATTTCGGACAAAGGGGAAGACTTATTCCATGACCCAGCATGGCTTTGCAAGGGATATGGAATTTGACCTGCTCTCAAAGACAGAGGACGAAATTTGGCTTGTGCTGAAAGACAGTGAGGCTACAAGGGAAAAGTATCCCTATGGTTTTACTCTGAAATTGGGGTATCGTCTTCTTGACGGCGGTGTGGAGGTCTTATGGCAGGTGGAAAATGATGGGGATGAGGAACTTCCTTTTTCCATCGGAGGACATCCCGCTTTTTACTGTCCCATTGACGAGGGTGCGGCCCAGACGGATTATCTGATTGCATTTGATGCCGGGGAAAAGGTGGTCAGCACTAGAATCAATGAAGAAGGACTGGCCCTTGATGAAACGGATGTCTATTCCTTAAAGGATGGCATTCTGCCGATTACGGAGCATCTGTTTGACCATGATGCACTGGTGATTGAGAATGGACAGGCAAAGAAGGTTGCCCTGTGCAGAGGGGACGGAAAGGCTTACCTTACGGTCACCATGGAGGCACCGTTATTTGGAGTGTGGTCTCCGCCAAAGAAGAACGCGCCCTTTATCTGCATTGAGCCCTGGTACGGCAGATGCGACCGTGTGGGCTATGCAGGGGATTTAAAGGACAGGGAATGGAGTAATTTACTGGCGCCGGGACAGGTGTGGAAGGCGGCTTATCAGGTTTATGTGGAAGCTGATTCGTAAATTTTTTGTATTAAGCCAAGAGAGAATCTGTTCTTCGCAGAAAGCGACTTTGAATGGGCAGATTCTGTAACAGTGAAGCCGAAAGCTGAACTGTTACTATGAAAGAGAAAGGATGGGAGAGAAGCGAAAATGAAAGATAATAATTGTGGATACTGCCAGGGCGGCGAGCTGTTGGCAAAGTTTGGTATCAAGATTTGTGATTTGGACGTAAGTCAGCTGATTTTATTCAAGGAGCAGAGCAAACCGGGGCGGTGTATTGTAGCTTATAAAGACCATGTCAGCGAGATTGTGGACATTAGTGACGATGAGAGAAACCGCTTTTTCGCGGATGTGACTAGGGCGGCAAGAGCGCTCCATAAGGCTTTTTCTCCGGACAAGGTCAATTATGGGGCTTACGGTGATACAGGCTGTCATTTACATATGCATCTGGTGCCCAAATATAAGGACCAGGATGAGTGGGGCGGCGTGTTCCAGATGAACCCGGACAAAACATATTTAAGCGAAGCGGAATATGAGGAAATGATGGAAAAAATACGGGAATGTCTGTAATGGCGTTTAAGAAAAAACGGTTCAGGGAAGCTGTCTCTGAACCGTTTTTATCAATAAGACAGCTCGCGAAGCGTGGCGGCGTTTGATGCAAAGGTGCACGAACGCAAAGGTGCACGAACGCACAAGCGCATAAATGCACAAGTGCACAAACGCACAGGTGCGTGGCAAAATTGCGTAAGAAGATTGTCAGCAGAGCTGACAGGCGTCCGTGCGGCGGGCAGGGAGAGGAAAGCTTCCTTACCCGATTGTGGCGGATATGCCTTGTCATAGGAAAGGAGAATATAGTGCTATATAAGAAAAATCTTACCTCCAAATTGGATTCGGCGCTTTTTAAAAATCCCACAAGCGAGTACCGGGGAACGCCCTTCTGGTCCTGGAACTGTAAAGTGGGAAAAGAGGACGTTGACCATACCCTTGGGGTGCTTAAAGAAATGGGAATGGGCGGCGCGCATATTCACAGCCGGACCGGTATGGATTTACCATACCTGGGAGAGGAATTTATGGAAATGGTCCGCCATACACACGAAAAGGCGCAGGAGCTTGGGATGCTTACCTGGCTTTATGATGAGGACCGCTGGCCCTCCGGATCCGCAGGCGGGCTTGTCACGAAAAATCAGGAATATCGTATGCGTTTTCTTTTATTTTCCCCCAAGGAGCTTCCTGAAAAGGAGGAAGTACCGGAGGAAGCCGGGGGCAGTCTGGCCAAGCCAATCAGCAGTGGTGTGCGGAAATTTCTTGCCAGATATGCGGTTAAGCTTAAAAATGGCTATATGACAAAATACCGTCTGCTGGAAAAGGATGAGCCAAAGCCGGAGGGATTCCACATCTGGTATTTATACCGGGAAATCTCGGGGGACAATGCCTGGTTTAACAATCAGGCCTATGTGGATTCTCTGAATCCAAAGGCAATGGACAGGTTTATTGAGTTGACCCATGAAGCCTATTATCGGAAGCTTGGAGAAGACTTCGGGAAATCCATACCGGCGATTTTTACGGATGAACCGCAGTTTTGTATAAAATCCACGCTGGGCTTTGGGGAGGAAAAGAAAGAGGTCATTCTTCCCTATACGGACGATTTCGCGATTACCTATGAGAAGGCATACGGATGCAGCTTTCTGGATACCTTCCCGGAGTGGAAAGGTGTCCGTACACCGGTATCGTTATCATGACCATATTTGTGAGCGCTTTGCCAGTGCCTTTGCGGACAATATTGGCAGCTGGTGCAGAGCTCATGGAATTGCCCTGACAGGGCATATGATGGAGGAGCCTACGCTTCAGTCTCAGACAGCGGCTCTGGGGGAGGCTATGCGCTCTTACCGTTCCTTTGACATTCCGGGAATCGATATGCTCTGTGACTGGAGAGAGCTGACCACGGCAAAACAGGCCCAGAGTGCAGTCCATCAGTATGGCCGGGAAGGAATGCTCAGCGAGCTGTACGGAGTGACCAACTGGGATTTTGATTTCCGGGGCCATAAGCTGGCCGGGGACTGGCAGGCGGCTCTGGGCGTTACCATACGTGTGCATCACCTTACATGGACTTCCATGGCAGGGGAGGCAAAAAGAGATTATCCTGCCTCTATCGGAAGCCAGTCTCCCTGGTATCGGGAATACCGCTGTATTGAGGATTATTTCAGCCGTTTGAATACGGCCCTCACAAGGGGGAAGGCTGATGTGAGGGTAGGAGTGATTCATCCGGTAGAATCCTGCTGGCTCTATTGGGGGCCAAAGGAGCAGACGGCCGGTATCCGCAAGGAAATGGACTATCAGTTTCAAAAGCTGACGGAGTGGCTGCTCTATGGGCTGATTGACTTTGACTTTATTTCCGAATCCCTCTGGAAGGAGCAGACCGATGACAATGCGCTGGGAGGAGAGGGGGATTTCCTTGTGGGGGAAATGAAATATGATGTCATTTTAGTGCCCAACCTTGTGACCATCAGGAGCAGTACCCTTGAGCGTTTAAAGGCATTTCAGGAAAAGGGCGGCAGGGTGATTTTCACCGGCAGGATTCCCTCCTGGGTGGATGCACTTCCAAGCAGTGAGGGGGCCCGGTTTGCAGATACCTGTGAAAAAATCGGCTTTTCGGAGAACCTTCTGCTGGCGGCCCTTGCCGACGTAAGATGTGTGGATGTGCATAACCAGCATGGGGAACGGGTCGGTAATATGCTTTATCAGATGCGTAGTGACAACGGGAAAAAATGGCTGTTTCTGGCTCACTGTAATAAAATGCCGAACCCGGATATCCCGGAAAGGGAGGAGCTGACGATCAAAATTACCGGCGCTTATCGTCCGGTGCTTTATGATGCTATGACGGGAGAAATCCGAAATGTGTCCTGTCAGCATTTGAATGGGAACACTGTCATCAAGGAAACCGTTTATGACCATGACTCCCTTTTATACGCCCTGATTCCAGACAAAGAATCTGCTTCTGCCTGTGAACAGGAGGATATGTGCCCTGTAGAAGAAGGAGCCGCTTCCTCACGCAAGCAAGAGGATACATGTGTTGTTGATGAAGGTGCCGTTTCCTCCTATAAACAGGAAGATACGTGTCCTGTGAAAAGGGAGAAAACGCTTCGGCTCCCCGATTTTGTGGAGGTATCCCTTGAGGAGCCTAATGTGCTGATTTTAGATATTGCGGAGGCAAAATTTGATGACGGCAGCTGGCGGAGCCCGGAGGAAATTCTCCGCATTGACAATCAATTCCGGGTTCTTGCAGGGTATCAGCTGAGAACAGAGGCCTTTCCCCAGCCATGGGTGAATCCTGAGAAAGAGGAAGTGAAGCATCGGCTTGGATTGCGCTTTCATATCCATTCGGAGGTTCCTGTAAAGGCGCCGCTTCTTGCACTGGAAAATCCGGAAGAAACGTTTTTATATTTAAATGACAAAAAAGTTGAGTCGGAGGTGACAGGATATTTTGCAGACCGCTCCATAAAAACGGTATCCCTGCCGGATTTGAAGGCCGGTGAAAATATCCTTACGGCCTTTATGCCATATTATAGGAAATGCAATGTGGAGGCCATGTATTTACTGGGGGATTTCGGAGTGAAAGTGGCGGGACGCAACACACTCCTTACGGAACCGGTAAGGCGTCTGGCCTTTGGAGATATCTGTACACAGGGGCTGCCCTTTTATGGGGGAAATCTGACCTACCGCGTGCCTGTTTCGGTGGAGGAGAGCGGGGATTTAAGGGTGGAAGTAACCCAGTTTCGCTGTCCTGTAATCAAGGTGGCGCTGGATGGAAGGGACCAGGGCAGAATTGCATTTTCACCGTATACGCTTTTGCTGAAGGATGTTACGGCCGGGGAGCATATTCTGGAACTTACGGCTTATGGGAATCGCATCAATACCTTTGGAGCCCTTCACAACTGCAACCATTCGCTTACCTGGGCGGGCCCTGATTCCTGGCGGACAAGGGGGGCGGCATGGTCCTATGAGTACCAGCTTCGCCCTACGGGTATCATAGTCAGCCCGGTGGTTAAAATGTAGGTTATTTTTACACATCTGAACTGTTACCTATTTACCAGCGTGTGAAAAATTAGAACTTGACAAATAAAATAACAGCAACTAATATAGAAACAATTGGAACAGTAAAAGGTGATGAAAAAGAGGAGTACACATTTTCTGCCTGTCAGAGAAAAAACCCCGCGTGGTGTTTTATGCGGTGCTGGAAGGTTTTAAGGAAAGAGATGTGGAAGGTAGCTTTGGAACCGGAGGGCTGAACATGGACAGCGGCTAGGCAGGGATGCCGGGCTTTAAGGATATCAGTAAGCTTTCACGTATTTATCCACGTTACAGGATAGGACCATTGATGACTATTTTCTATGATTCGGGCAGCGTGCCTGAGAGCCAGGCAGTAAGCTGCCGGCTGGAGATGGAAGGGAACCTGTTATCAGTAGTCGCAGAGTGATAAACGAAGGTGGTACCGCGTGAATCTCATAAGAGAAATCTCTATAGGAGAATGCGCCCTTTACAGGCAGAAATGTCTGTAAGGGGCTTTTTTATGCAATAAAAAACAAAAACGGAGGATGATGAGAATGGGCAGAGAATTGGCGAAAACCTATGACCCGAAAGGGATTGAGGACAGAATTTATCAGAAGTGGCTGGATAAAAAATATTTCCATGCAAAGGTGGATCATTCCAAAACACCTTTTACAATTGTGATTCCCCCTCCAAATATTACAGGTCAGCTTCACATGGGACATGCTCTTGACAATACCATGCAGGATATTCTGATTCGTTTTAAGAGGATGCAGGGGTACAATGCGCTCTGGCAGCCGGGCACGGACCATGCCAGCATTGCAACCGAGGTAAAGATTATCGAAAAGTTAAAAGAGGAAGGCGTGAGCAAGGAAGACCTTGGACGGGAAGGCTTTTTGGAGCGGGCCTGGGACTGGAAAAAGGAATACGGCGGGCGTATCATCAGCCAGTTGAAAAAGATGGGTTCCTCCTGCGACTGGGACAGGGAGCGCTTTACCATGGATGAGGGCTGCAACAAGGCGGTAACGGAGGTCTTTTGCAGAATGCACGAAAAAGGCTGGATTTACAAGGGAAGCCGTATCATCAACTGGTGTCCGGTTTGTAACACCTCTATTTCCGATGCGGAGGTGGAATACACGGAACAGGCAGGCCATTTCTGGCACATTAAGTATCCGGTGATTGAGGAGGACGGCAGTGTGAGCACCACAAGGTTTGTGGAGTTCGCCACCACCAGGCCGGAGACTATGCTGGGAGATACGGCAGTGGCAGTAAACCCCGAGGACGACAGATATAAAGATATTATCGGAAAGAAGCTGATGCTTCCTATTATCAACAGAGAGATTCCTGTGGTTGCGGACTCTTATGTGGATATGGAATTTGGAACCGGCGTTGTGAAGATCACACCGGCTCACGACCCTAATGACTTTGAGGTTGGAAAGCGTCACAATCTTCCGGAAATCAACATTTTAAATGATGACGCTACCATCAATGAGATGGGCGGCAAGTTCTGCGGCATGGATAGATATGCGGCGAGAGAGGCCATTGTAAAAGAGCTGGACGAAATGGGTCTTTTGGTTAAAATTGAGGATTATTCCCATAATGTGGGAACCCATGACAGATGCAAGACTACCATTGAGCCCATGATCAAGCAGCAGTGGTTTGTAAAGATGGACGAGCTGATCAAGCCTGCGGTGGAAGCTGTGAAAAACGGAGATATTCAGCTGATTCCAAAGCGTATGGAAAAGACTTACTTTAACTGGACGGACAACATCCGCGACTGGTGTATTTCCAGACAGCTCTGGTGGGGACACAGGATTCCTGCCTACTACTGTGATAAATGCGGTGAAATCGTGGTTGCCGGAAAAATGCCGGAGAGGTGCCCTAAGTGCGGGCATGAGCACTTTACCCAGGACCCGGATACTCTGGATACATGGTTTTCCTCTGCGCTGTGGCCTTTTTCTACGCTGGGCTGGCCGGAGCAGACAGAAGATTTAAAATATTTTTATCCCACAGATGTGCTGGTGACAGGCTATGACATTATCTTTTTCTGGGTAATCAGGATGATTTTCTCAGGATTTGAGCATATGGGAGAAAAGCCTTTTAAAACAGTGTTGTTCCACGGGCTGGTAAGGGATGCACAGGGGCGGAAAATGAGTAAATCCCTTGGAAACGGCATTGACCCTCTTGAGATTATTGATAAATACGGTGCGGACGCCCTGCGTCTTACCTTAATTACAGGAAATGCCCCTGGCAACGATATGCGTTTTTATTATGAAAGGGTGGAGGCAAGCAGGAATTTTGCCAATAAGATTTGGAATGCTTCCCGCTTTATTATGATGAATATGCCCGAGGATGGCGGCGCATCCGGAAATGGAAGCACGTCTGAAAATGGCAGTATGCCTGAAAGCGGCAGGCCTCAAAACGGTGCGGTAGAAAAAATGCCCCGATTAGAGCCGGTTGACAAGTGGATACTCTCAAAGCTCAACACCCTGACGCAGGAAGTTACAAGCAACATGGAGAGCTTTGAGCTGGGAATTGCGGTTCAGAAGGTTTACGACTTTATCTGGGATGAGTTTTGCGACTGGTATATTGAGATGGTAAAATCCCGGCTTTACGGTTCGGAGGGCCAGACAAAAGCGGCGGCTTTGTGGACTTTAAAGACAGTTTTGATAAATGCGTTAAAGCTTTTGCATCCTTACATGCCTTTTATCACAGAGGAAATTTTCTGTACCCTGCAGTCACAGGAAGAATCCATTATGGTTTCGGACTGGCCTGTATATAAGGAAGAATGGCATTTTGAAAAGGAAGAAAAGGATATTGAGCTGATCAAGGAAGCGGTAAGAGGAATCAGAAACGTCCGCACGGAAATGAATGTGGCGCCCGGAAAGAAAGCCCATGTGTTTGTGGTAAGCGAAAATGAGGATGCCCTGAATGCCTTTTCAGAAGGAAAGCTGTTCTTTGCAGCCCTTGCCAGCGCATCTGAGGTTACCATTCAGAGGAATAAAGAAGGTATCGCGCAGGATGCGGTGTCGGTGGTGATTGCCGGTGTGACTCTTTATATTCCTTTTGCCGAGCTGGTTGACTTGAAGCAGGAGCTGGAGCGTTTGCAGAAGGAGGAGAAGCGTCTTACGGGAGAGCTTGCACGTGTGAACGGAATGCTGAACAATGAGAAATTTATGTCAAAGGCTCCGGAGGCAAAGATTGCCGAGGAGAGGGCGAAGCTGGAGAAATACACACAGATGATGGAGCAGGTAAAAGAGAGGATTGCGCAGCTGGGGTAAATTTTACCCGGCAACACTGCCGTTTTTATCCAGTCGTAAAATGATGTTGTAAAATTGGCATGAAATTGCTATAATGGGCGTAAATTCATTTGTAAGATGAAATCTGAGTGAGAGAACGGACGGTGCATGGATATGGGCAGGCGTTTCGTAGATGACAGGTTGTTTTGGAAATGTCCTGCCGGGAGAAAGGAAGGTACAGATGTATGAAAAAAAGAAAATGGATTGTCGCATTTCTGTTGACTGCGGTGTTGTGTAACAGTTATGCCGGGCAGGTTTTGGCCCGTTCGGGCGGCGCGGGAAACGCAAAGGTTTCTTCTGCGGCAGCGGCGCTTCCTACAGCTTCCGGCACCCAGGTGGCCAAGAATGAGTATGCCGTGATTGATTATTCAAATACGGCGGACGGTTATGTGATGGTGGATTATACGGCATCTACGGGCAAGCGTCTTAAAGTGCAGGTCGCAGGGCCTAAGACTACTTATACATATGATCTGCCTGCCGGGGTGTGGACTACTTTTCCCTTATCCGATGGAAATGGGGGATATAAGGTGACGGTGTTTGAAAATGTGGAAGGCTCAAAGTATGCCACAATGCTTTCAGGCTCATTTCAGGTGGCCTTGAGCAGTGAGCTTGCGCCTTTCCTGCGCCCAAATCAGTATGTGGATTATGCCAATGCGCCGGCTTCCGTGGCGAAAGCGGCGGAACTGATTGGGTCTGAGACGGATATCCTGAAAAAGATAGTGAAGGTCTACGATTTTGTAACCGGAAATATTACATATGATACCAATAAGGCGGCTACGGTACGCAGTGGCTATCTGCCTGTGCTGGACAGTGTGCTGTCTTCAAAGAAGGGAATCTGCTTTGACTACGCGGCTCTTATGACAGGGATGCTCCGCAGTCAGGGAATTCCCTGTAAACTGGTGGTTGGGTATGCGGGAACGGCATACCACGCATGGATTAGTGTGTGGACAGAGGAAGCGGGCTGGTTAAACGACGTGATTTATTTTGACGGTACCACCTGGCACAGGATGGATCCTACCTTTGCATCCGCCAGCGGCGGCAGCGCCGATATCATGAAATACATTGGTGACGGAAGCAATTATACGGTGAAATATTTATACTAATATTGATACGAATGCTTTTATAATAGCACAGGACAAAGAAATAGATAAAAAGATTGGAGTTTAAACATGAAAAAAATGATTTCGCATGAGGGAATATCTTCCCTTTGTCTGGAGCTTTCTTTGCTGCTTCAGGCAGGTGTAGGAGCAGGAGACGCCCTTGCTCTGCTGTTAGAGGACAGCGACCCGGAATATAAGGAGCTTTTGGAGGGCATGGCGGATGAGGTTGACCAGGGCGTGCCCCTGTCGGCGGCGTTTAAAAATACGGGCAGATTTCCCGTCTATGTTTCCGGTCTTTTGGAAGTGGGAGAGCAGGCCGGACGGAGTGTGGAAGCGCTCAGCGCTCTTTCAAGGTATTATGAGTACAGAGTCCGTCTGGACAGACGTATCCGCAGCTCCCTTTTATACCCGGCAGTCATGCTTCTTTTGATGCTGCTGGTGATTGGCGTACTGCTTGTAAAGGTACTGCCGATTTTTGATGATGTGTACAGGTCATTGGGGGGAAGGCTTTCCGGTGTTGCGGGAGGGCTCCTTACCTTAGGACGCTGGCTGGATAAGATTATGCCTGTATTGTGGGTGTTGATGGCTGTTATCGTGATATTCTTTGCAGCCCTTGCAGTGTCGGAATCTTTCAGGGAAAAGCTTATGGGTATGTGGCGCAGCAGCCATGGAGATAAAGGGCTTTCAAAGAAAATGAACACTGCCCGCATGGCCCAGGCGCTTTCCATGGGAATGACAAGCGGCCTGCCTACGGAGGAAGCGGTTTCCCTGGCAGCAAGATTGATGGAAGATGTACCTGCCGCAGTGGGCAGATGCACGGATTGCAGAAAGCGTCTGGATGAGGGTGAAAAATTAGGCAGCGCCATGAAGGCAAGCGGACTCCTTCCCGGAGCTTCCTGCCGTCTTTTGGAGCTGGGCTTTAAGAGCGGCGCCGGGGACACGGCAATGGAGAAAATTGCCAGGGATATGTCCGAGGAGAGCGAGGCTGCGCTGGAGGATGCTGTGGGACGGGTGGAGCCTGCCCTTGTGCTGGTGTGTTCCGTGCTGGTGGGACTTATTTTGTTGTCCGTAATGTTGCCGCTGATGCATATTATGTCTGCTATAGGATAGGAATCAACAAATTTGTGCCTGCATGATATATAGTCAACGACATAATAAATTGCTCTTTCCGGCTCTTGCAAAAGCCATATGTGCCAGCTTTTGCAAGCCCGAAAAGGCAATTTCTAATGCCGTTGACTATAAGTAAAATCTACTGTGGGCGGAAATGAGGAAAATATGAGAAGAAAAAGAACGACCGGAGGTCTTCTTTCGGGGTTGCTGCTTCCTTGTGTGGTGATAGCGGTGCTGCTCTTTTTTGCAGGGGCTCTGAACAGTCTTGAATCGGGAAGGGCGTCTGAGGAGATGGCCCAGCTTGAGGATGTTCTGCGCAGAAGCTGCGTGGCCTGCTATGCCGCGGAAGGGGTTTATCCTTCGGATCTGGAATATTTAAAGAATCATTACGGTGTTCATGTGGATGAAGAAAAGTATACGGTTTATTATAACCTCTTTGCCCAGAATCTGATGCCGGACATCACAGTATTGGAGAACGAGCCATGAAAAAACGAACAATGGAATATCATTTGGACGGGTTAATAGCGCTCCTTTTGTTTGGGGTGTTTGCGGCCTGTCTGATGGCGGTGCTGTTTACCGGCGCCAATGCCTACAGACGGCTTACCGTTCGCAACAATGCGTTCTACGAAAACCGCACATGCGCTCAGTATGTGACCGTTAAGGTGCGGCAGGCTGACGGCCCCACGGCAGTGGACGTGGAGGCATTTGGTGAGGGGGACGCGCTGGTGTTTCCGGACGGAGACTATATGACCCGGGTTTATTACTATGACGGATATCTTATGGAGCTATACTCTGAAAAGGACGCGGCCTTAGGACCGGAAGCGGGAGAAAAAGTTATGGAGGCAGGAGGCCTTTCTATTTCTCTTGAGGACGGAATGCTGTCTATTATAATTACGGATAAAGATGGAGAAGCGCAGAAGCTGATGTTGTCTTTGTACGGAGAAGGGGAGGTGAACTCATGAGAAGTAAAGCCCCTTTGGCATTGATGGAACAGATGGTGATGCTGCTGGTGTTTGCCTTAGCCTCAGCGCTATGTCTGCAGGCATTTGTAAAGTCTGATTCCATCTCCTTAAAAAATGGAAACAGAAGCAGGGCGGCCTTAGAAGCCCAGAATGTGGCGGAAGCCATTCAGCATAGCGGCGGGGATTTGGAGCACGCGCTTGCAGGGGCAGGTGAACTGCTTCAAGTGGTTCCCGCTGAAGGAAAATTACAGATTTTTTATGATGAGGACTGGAACATGACAGGCGAGGGCCTCGCTTACTACCTGGAGGCGGAAGGCGTCCCCACGGATACGCCGGGGCTTTTGAAAGCAGCGGTGCAGGTGTTTGCAAATGACGAATCCCTACAAGGGGATGCAAAGTCTGAGGTCTTGTTTGCCATAGAAGTTGCGTGGCTTGAGGAGGATTCCAATGGATGAGAAAAGAAAATTTTTTCCGCCGGCAACAGGGGGTATCTCCTTGCTGGTATCCTTTGCGGTACTTTGTTTGACCGTGTTTGCATTGCTCAGCCTTGCAACGGTGCAGGCCAACGGGCGTCTCATGGACGCGTCCGTTCAGGCAGTGGAAGACTATTACGCGGCGGACTGTGAGGCAATGAATATACTCGCCCTGCTGCGCGAGGGTACGGTATCGGACGGAGTTTCCGTTGAAGGGGATGTTTATTCCTACAGTTGTCCCATTTCTGAGACGCAGGATTTGATGGTTGAAGTACAGCTGCAGGGAAAGAATTATACGATTTTGCGTTGGCAGGCGGTTTCCAATCAGGAGGTAAATCCGGATTTGGACGGAGGACTGAATGTTTGGGACGGGATGCCGGCTTTTTAGAAATACTGGAGGTTATGGATGGCTGAGTTAAAAGATTATTTAAAACGCGCCGTGGACGACGGCGCGTCGGATTTGTTTATAGTTGCAGGCGGCCGGGTTGCTGAGAAGGTGGATAATACCATGCACCCGATCAGCGAGGAAAGTATGACGCCACAGGAGACGGAACGGCTGATTACGGAGCTTTATGTACGGGCAAACCGCCCCATTGAAGGTTTCCTGCAGCATGGGGACGATGATTTCTCGGTTTCTCTGCCGGGGCTTGCCAGATTCAGGGTTAACGCATACCGTCAGAGAGGCTCCATGGCAGTGGTTATCCGTGTGGTAGTTTTTGATATCCCTGATTTCAGAGAAATGAACATACCGGAGCAGGTAATGAATCTGGCGGATGTATCCCATGGAATGGTGTTGGTTACCGGTACCGCAGGCAGTGGAAAATCCACCACCCAGGCCTGTATCATTGACAGAATCAACCGCACCAGAGGATGCCACATTATCACCTTGGAGGATCCAATCGAATTCCTTCACAGAAATCAGAAAAGTATCGTAAGCCAGAGGGAAGTGGCCATTGACTCGGAGAATTATCTGACAGCCCTGCGTGCCTGTCTGCGTCAGGCTCCCGACGTGATTTTACTTGGGGAAATGCGTGACCATGAGACAATCCGCACGGCCCTTACCGCTTCGGAGACAGGACATCTTCTGATTGCCACCTTACATACCAAGGGCGCGGTGAATACCATTGACCGTATTGTGGATACTTTCCCGGCAGGACAGCAGGCCCAGGTTCGGGTTCAGCTCAGCATGGTACTGAACACGGTAGTGTCCCAGCAGCTTCTGCCCGGTGTGGAGGGAGATTTGGTACCTGCCTATGAGATTATGAATATGAACAATGCAATCCGAAGCCTGATTCGGGAGAATAAGAGCCACCAGATTGACAATGCAATTGCAGCCGGCGGCGGAGAAGGAATGATTTCTATGGATCAGTCCATTCTGGGCTTGTTCCAGCAGGGAAAGATTTCCAGGGAGACTGCATTAAAATATGCGGAACACCCGGAACAGATTGCAAGACGGTTAGGATAAAAGTTACTTGATTTTAATGTAAAGCCTCTAAAGTATACGGACGTAGTAGAAGGGCCGATACTTTAGAGGCTTTTTATGTTTTTATGTATTATACCCATATTTATACCCGTGAGTAATGAGCCAAATGACTGCTTGCAGTGGGGGACTATTAGGTGTGGTAATGAACGAAAGAAGGCTGTGATAATGTATGAAAAGCAATTTTTGTTTACATTTTGATGCTTTTTTTGCAAGATTTTTGTGATAAGATGATTGTTAAATGGGGGGATGTGTTTTGAATACAAAAGAATTTGCAAAATCGTCTGCAAAAATACTGGTGATAGAGGATGACAATTCCATTTCGGAGTTGATTTGCATGAATCTGGAGGCGGCCGGTTACAGTACGGCGGCGCTGATGGACGGAAAGGCTGCGGAGGATTTCTTAAAGAACCCGGAGCATGAGGAGGTTGCCCTTGCCCTGGTGGATGTGATGCTGCCGGGGAAGGACGGCTTTGCGCTGATGGAAGACTTGCAGCGGGAAGAAATTCCGGTGATTTACCTGACGGCTAAGGACGATGTGTTGTCTAAGGTGCACGGACTGAAGGCGGGAGCGGAGGACTATATTGTGAAGCCTTTTGAGGTGCTGGAGCTTTTGGTGCGGATGGAAAAGGTTTTAAAGAGGACCGGCCGGGGCCGGGAGAAGATACAGGTGCGGGATGTGGTGATTGACCTAAAGGAACACAGTGTAATGAAGGGCGGGGAGAAGGTGTCCTTAAAGCCCATGGAGTATGAGCTTTTGGTGACCCTGGCAGGCAGTAAAAATGTGGCCTTTTCCAGGGAGGAGCTTCTGAATCGGATTTGGGGATGCGATTATATGGGAGAGACGAGGACTGTGGATGTACATATCGGGCAGCTGCGCAAAAAGCTGAACTTCCATGATGTGATCCGCACCATTTCAAAGACGGGGTACCGTCTGGAGGATCTGGATTAGTCTTTGATACGGTGCATAGTTATTGATGAAACACAGGAATGTCACATGAGGGAACGTAATGAAATTGTGGAAAAAACTATCCGTGGTGACGGTAACCGTATTGTCAGCGGCTACTCTTATATCCGGGATTGCGGTAATTTATAAATCTATGGAATACAATCAACAGAAAACCATAGAAAGCAGCGAGCAGCAGCTTAAGTCAACCGCCTATGCGGTGGGGAAGGATTTGGAAAACAGCCTTTTGCAAGGATACAGCCAGGTGGCAAAGAACTCCTACATTAATTTTGTAATCAAAAAATATGACGCTTCCCGGTATATTTTGATTGAAGATAATCAGGTGGTTTGTAACCTTACGCCCTTTGAGCTGGCCGCTCCGGAGGATGAGAGATGGGGAAGCTTTGAAGTGCGTAGTGTGATTCAGAAGCTGGAGGACCAATATATTCTGATTTCCGGTAGAAAAGTAGCGGTTGCCGGAAACATAGAATATAAGCTGGTGCTGGTGGAGGATATTTCCGAGCTTTACGGGGATATGCGCAGGCAGATTTATTTTAATCTGACATTTTTTTTGGGGGCGGCGGTGGCTTCTATGCTGCTTATCTTTTTGCTCACAAAGAGAATACTGCGCCCCTTGCAGGAACTGCAAAAGGCAGCCATGGATATCAGCCAAGGTAATCTGACCAGGAGAGTCAATGTACATACCCGGGATGAAATCGGCTCGGTGGCCGGGACTTTTAACAGTATGGCGGACCGGATTGAGGCCCAGGTTACGGAGCTCTCCCAGGTGGCGGAGAAGCGCAGGCAGATGCTTGGAAGTCTCACCCACGAGCTGAAAACGCCTATGACCTCTATTATTGGGTATTCGGATACATTGCTGAATGTCAATTTAAAAAAAGAGCAGAAGGAGCGGGCCCTGTGGCATATCCACAAAGAGTGCAAACGGTTGGAACGGCTCAGCAGTAAGCTGATGAGCCTGATGGGATTATACGACAATGACAGCATCTCCATGGAGGAAGTGTCCATGCAGGAACTGTTTGACCAGGTGGCAGGGCTGGAAGAATACAATTTAAGGCAAAGGAATATACGGCTTAAATATTTCTGCACTATGGGCAGCAGAAGGATTGACCGCGATTTGTTTGAAAGCCTTTTGATTAATCTGATTGATAACGGGGCGAAGGCCAGCGAAGAAGGAACGGTCATAACGTTGACCGGTCAGGATAATGTGATAACTGTGGCGGACGAAGGCTGCGGAATCCCGGCGGATGAGATCCGGAATGTGACAGAGGCCTTTTACATGGTGGATAAGGCCAGAAGCCGAAAGGCCGGGGGCTGCGGGCTTGGGCTTGCACTGTGCAGTATGATTGCAAAGCTCCATGAGGCGGAGCTTGTCATTGAAAGTGAAGTGGGGAAGGGGACAAGGGTTTCGGTTATTTTTGCAGATGTTTAAAAAATATTTACATTTTGTTGTATACCTTTTACAGGCTTGTAGAGTATGCTTTCAGTATTCCGAGCAGGCAGTCTCATAATAGCATGGCGGTTATAGAGGCTGAACTGTTGAAAACTCAGCTTTCATGGATTTGACCGGCCGATGTTTTTTATATACGGTTCATCCTGGGTTTTTACAACTGCCGGAGTATCTTGAGTAAGGAGCAGAAAGGGGAGAAAGTTGAAAGAATTGCATTCTTTCAACCGCAAATTTGTGCATGAGGGCACAAATTCGCACGCTGAGAAAGGAGTATGGTTATAAAGATGAAAGCAAAAAAAATAAGAGCAATCCTTGCAGTTGCTGTAATGGGAATTTTCATGTCGGGGTGTAACAACAGTGTACAGACAGAGGAAGAAATCGTGGTGCCGAAACAGGAGGAAGAAACGGAAGGGACGGAGCCTTCCGGTGAGCAGGGGGATGGGGCCCAGGCGGGGAGCGGAGAGGCAGGCGTCATTGCCGAGCAGGTGCAGGCTCCGGAAAACTATACGTGGGAAGGTAGCAGCGAGAATATCAGCGTGAAGGTGGATGCACCCGTGATTGTTCCGCAAGGTGAGGGCTTTAAGTCTTATCGGGTTACCGCCCGGACTTACACTCAGGAGGACTATGACCATGTAAGTCAAACACTGCTGAAGGGGGCAGGCTTATGGAACCGGGATTATGATCAGATGGAAAAATCTAATGGATTTACCAAAAGCGAAATCGAAGAAAGAATAGAGCGGATCGAGAAAAATAAGGAGGCCGGAGGAGAATACTACGAGGGTGATGTAAAACGCCGGGATTATGATACCCTTATCAGGGAATGGGAGGCTATGAAGGAGGAGGCCCCCGACGAGGCGATCATAACAGATGTTCCGGCTTTGGTTCCTTCCAATGTAGAGGAGGGGACAGCTCAGTCAAGCTTTCTTAATGGATATGCCACAGTGGATGGAAAGAATTATGGGGTTATGGTTGACAACAATCTGACGGATGAGTGGCGCTGGATTAACTTTGAGGTAAGCGCCGAGAGAGCAAATGCAAGCTTTTCACCGGCAGGTGAAGAAGACAAGATAGATACGGACAAATTTGAAAGGGAAGCTCTTAAACAGGATGCGGAAAAGCTTGTGGCCGATATGGGATTTTCGGATTTCGCCCCGGCGGGGGATGAGTATTTTCAGACTTTTTCATGGAATGAGGAAACCAACGCAATGTCCGAGAACAACAGGCAGGGATACGGTGTTCATTTTACAAGGGCATTAGAGGGAATACCGATAACTTATACATACAGCGATGGAACAGCGATTGAGGATGGAGTAGTCACTTCATGGCCTTATGAAACACTGGACCTTATTTATGACGAGGAGGGACTGGCGAAGTTTAAATGGTCCAATCCCTATGAGGTGGAAAAGCTTTCCGAGGAGACATTGTTTTTACTTCCCTTTTCGGAGATTCAAACTATTTTCGAGGAGATGTTCTTAAAGAAGTATGAGGACCTTTTCATAAAGACCGATGCCCAGGTATCTTTTGAGATTCATGAGGTGCGTCTGGGATATATGAGAGTGATGGAGAAGGGGAATTTCATGGAAGGGACTATGGTTCCGGTGTGGGATTTTTTTGGAAGCGAGACGCTTCATTATGATGAGGCCGGGGAGGAGTACACTTATGGCGGTCCTTTTTCCAGCTGGCTCACCATAAACGCCCTGGACGGGACGATTATAAACAGAGATTTTGGGTATTGATGAGGAAAGTGTGAAAATGGGGGACAAAAGAGCGGTATGCATATCCGCATCCAATATGGCGGACGGAAAAAGCAGAGGGATTTCTTATTATATCTGCAAAATGATTTACAGCACATTGGAAAAGAAGGGAATTTCATGCGAAATCCTGAATCTGAGGAATTATTCATTATCTCCCTGTACGGGCTGCGGCGGGTGCAGGGAGACGGGAAGGTGTGAAGGGGACAGAGGATTTTGTCAGCTTTATGAAAAGCTACGGGAGGCGGATTACTTATTTTTCGTGACACCCCACTGTGTCCCTATACCTGCAAAGCTGTGTATGCTCTTTGAAAAAATGGAACAGATTTCTTTCCCGGAGGAGGATTATGAGAGAGACGCTCCGGAAAAGCTGGCGGGGATTATTTCTTATGGTCAGGGGGATAAGTGGGAGCCGGAAAACTGTAAAGTGATGGTGAATGATACTATCAGAAATGTGCTTGGGGCTTTGCGCCTCAAAACAGTTCCCTACAATTTAAAGTGGAATACGGGTATCTCTCTGATTGTGAGAAACATGTCGGGAAGAAAGGAGACTCTGCTGGTCAAGGAAGACGACTGGAAGATAATGGAGGAAATGGTCAGAAGATATGTGGAGGTGATTGTACAGACATCCAGGTCATTGCATGCGATTTGCCAGTAACAGGCCGATATGCGCAAAGGGCCGAGCTATTATGGCAACTAGGCTGAAAAATTCTTCATGAACATGAAATTTATTTACCGAATAAGGTAAAATAATAACATATATAGCAAACGGCATAATCCTGTCGTTGACTATAAGATTTATGGAGGATTACAAATGGGTCATGGTTTAACAGAAGCAATGCTGGCAGCCTATGAAAGGCATTTGAAAGAGGAAGAACATAAGGAATCAACCGTTGAGAAATACATGAGAGATATCCGCTTTTTTGCTTCCTGGATAGGGGAGCGGGAGGTGGACAAGACGGCAGTTTTGGAGTGGAAGGAGCATTTGCAGAGGAAAGGGCTTGCGCCTGCCACAATCAACGCCAAGCTCTCAGCGCTCAACGGTTTTTTCTATTTTGCAGGGATGAAGGAATGCAGGGTAAAGTTTCTGCGTATTCAGCGCAGGATGTTTCGGGAGGAGTCAAAGGAACTGACCCGGAGCGAATATAAGAGGTTGTTGGAGACCGCTCAAAAGGAAGGGAACGAGCGGCTGGCGCTTTTAACGGAAACCATCTGCGCTACGGGAATCCGGGTCAGCGAAACGGCCTATATTACTGTGGAGGCGGTTCGAAACGGGAGAGCTGAGGTGGATTTGAAAGGGAAAATACGGGTGATTTTGATTCCGGAGAAGCTTTGCAGAAAATTAAGAAAATATGCGGAAAAGAAACAACTTGTCTCCGGCGAAATTTTTGTCACACAAAGCGGAAGGCTTCTGTCACGACAGCAGATTTGGCGGGAAATGAAGGGGCTTTGTAAAAAGGCCGGGGTAGAAGCTTCCAAGGTATTTCCCCATAATCTGCGGCATCTTTTTGCAACTACATTTTATGAGGTATGTAAGGATATTGTGCAGCTTGCGGATATACTTGGCCACAGCTCCATCAATACCACGCGCATTTATCTGATTACCACCGGAATGGAACATGCAAAACATCTGGACATGCTAAAGTTGGTCATATAGACGGAATCAACATTCTGTCAACAATTCCATAAATATAATTACATATTAGCACGAATCGACGAAAAAAACCATATTTCTTTAGAAACCGAAGCGCACCTGAACAGGGCTACATAATTTGTAGCCCTATTTGTGTCCCTTTTTCAATCCTTCACGGACTGATTCCCCTCAGCCTGCAGAAAACATTCTCTTAGCCTTAGACGACTGCCGAAGGGGCTGAGCCTTTGTTATCCACGGCAGGGTTATTAAACTTGGGTTTGCGGCAGGTTATGTGGGAGTGGCCGAAAGTCATATATCAACTATTTCTCCCGGTATACGGAATGTTGAGTCTGTCAACAGGCAAAGGACAAATGAAGGAGTTAAGTAACAGTTCCGAATGGACGGTTACAGGTTGGGCAGATGAGGCATTCTACAAAAAAACTGGATTTGGCAGGTCAGAAATATGGGAAACTGCTGGCCTTACGGCCGGCGGAAAATATTGGAGGGAAAACCGCCTGGCTGTGCAAGTGTGACTGCGGACAGGAAACCATTGTAAAAACCTGCCATCTGCGCAGCGGGCATGTAATAAGCTGCGGGTGTGTGGGAGCGGAGGGAATAGGAACCAGGTTAAACTATATTGACGGTACCTGCGTGGAGATGCTTCGCTCTAAGAAGGTGCGCAGCAATAACACAAGCGGCGTCCCAGGGGTGGACTGGCTGCCTTCGAGACAGCGTTGGCGGGCAACCATCTGCTTTAAGGGGCACCGTTATTATCTGGGCAGGTACGAACGGTTTGAGGATGCGGTGTGGGCGCGGAAGAAGGCGGAGGAAATGCTCCATGACAAATTTCTTAAGGAGATTGAAGAAACAGAAGAACAGGAATCGCCCTCCTAAATTTTTGCAACCGAATTTAATTGGAAAAATCTTTATGATACGCTATAATTGTGATAAATGAATGGTATTTACAGAAAACAATTCAGCCATTTTATAGCTTGGAAAGAGGCGTATCAGATGGAATTAAAAAAATTGCCGGTGGGCATTGAGAGATTTCAGGATTTCTTTTCGGAAAATTTTTATTATGTGGATAAGACAGGTTTTATTATTGACTTGCTGCATAACTGGGGCCTGGTGAATTTGTTCACCAGGCCAAGACGCTTTGGCAAATCTTTGAATATGAGCATGCTGCAGGCCTTTTTTGAAATTGACGGAGAAAAGGCTTCTTTTGACGGGCTGAAAATTGCAGAAGAAAAAGAGCTGTGTGATGCATACATGGGAAAGTATCCGGTTATTTCCATAAGTCTGAAGGGGGTGGAGGGACTAACTTATCAGGCGGCCCTTTCAGCGCTGCGGATTGTGATAGGCAATGAAGCCATGCGGTTTCAGTTTTTAAAGAACAGCAAGGCTCTTTCGGAGGAAGAAAAGAGGCGGTACGGACAGCTGATTGAAATTGATGAAAACGGGGAAGAAGTATACGCCATGTCAGGCGCGGCCCTGAGCGCTAGCTTACAGACCTTGAGTGTTCTTTTACAAAAGCACTATGGGCGTAAGGTTATTTTGCTGATTGATGAGTATGATGTTCCATTAGATAAGGCTTTTGAGGCAGGGTATTATGAAGAAATGGTTTCCACGATCAGGAGGCTGTTCCATAACGCTCTGAAAACCAATGCCAGCCTGCAATTTGCAGTTTTAACAGGATGCCTCAGGATTTCCAAGGAGAGTATTTTTACAGGCTTTAATAATTTAAAGGTACACACCATAACAGATACACGGTATGATGAATATTTTGGATTTACGGATAAGGATGTAAAGGAATTACTGTATTATTATGGACTGTCCGAACATTATGACAGAGTCAGGGAATGGTATAATGGATACAGGTTTGGAGATATGGCAGTTTATTGTCCATGGGATGTGATGAATTACTGTGATGAAGCACGGCATACCCCGGAAATATGGCCTAAAAATTATTGGGCGAACACAAGCGGCAATACTATGGTGCGACGGCTGATTCAGACTGCCAGCCAGCAGACAAAGGATGAGATAGAGCTGCTTGTGGATGGAAAAAGCATCATTAAGCCGGTGAATCAGGAGCTGACTTATCATGAGGTGGATAAATCTGTCCAAAATTTATGGAGTGTGCTGTTTACTACCGGGTATTTGACACAGTGCCGTCAGGTGGATGAGACCAGGTATGAGCTCAGGATTCCAAACCGGGAAATCAAAAACTTGTTTGTCATGCAGATACAGGAATGGTTCATGGAAAGTTCCGTAAGCGATACGGAACAGATAGAAAATTTCTGCATGGCTTTTCCGGAGAGGAATGTGGTGCTGATTGAAAAGATGCTGGGCGATTATCTGTGGAATTCCATCAGCGTCAGGGATACGGCTGTGAGGGAAGAAAAGAAAGAAAATTTTTATCATGGCATGCTTCTGGGACTTTTACAATATAAGAATAACTGGAAAATAAAGTCTAATGCAGAGTCAGGGGAAGGCTACTGTGATATTTTAATTGAAACCCCAAAGCGGGTTGGGGTAGTGATTGAGGTAAAGTATGCACAGGATGCCAATCTGGAAGCGGGATGTGAAAGGGCGGTGGCTCAGATTGCGCAAAACCATTATGAGGCCCTGCTTAAGGACGATGGCATGAAGACAATTATAAAATATGGAATAGCTTTTTATAAAAAAAGCTGCAAAGTAATACTTGGATAAACCTGGATGATTGTATATAATAAATAGTGGTACAGATGTATGGCAGATGAAAAGGAGAAAGCTATGTTGGAATTTAAATATGACACACAGTTATTGATTGAAGGCGAGGATTTGGACGAGGATGCAATTTCCGAGTATATTACGAAAAATTTTAAAGGCGACTGCCTGCTTGCGGTTGGGGATGAAGAACTGATTAAAATTCATTTCCATACCAATGAGCCCTGGCAGGTACTGGAGTACGGTGCATCTTTAGGGGAGATTTATGACATTGTGGTTGAGGATATGGATAGGCAGTCAAGGGGACTGAAGGGTTAAAATACCGGAGATTTTTGCAAGAATGGAGATTAAAATGGAAAATCATTTGACAAGAGAAGAAGCACTGGCGCTTTTAAAGAAGTACAATAAGGAGCCCTTTCATATTCAGCACGCTCTGACTGTGGAGGGTGTTATGCGGTGGTACGCCGGCGAGCTGGGCTATGGCGATGAGGCGGATTATTGGGCAACTGCCGGCCTTTTGCATGACATAGATTTTGAGCTGTATCCGGAGGAGCACTGCGTGAAGGCACCCGAACTGCTGAGGGAAGGAGGGGCATCGGAGGACATGATTCACTCTGTCTGCTCTCATGGCTATGGTCTTTGCAGCGATGTGAAACCGGAGCACGAGATGGAGAAGGTGCTCTTTGCGGTGGACGAGTTGACAGGGCTGATTGGTGCGGCGGCCCTTATGCGTCCTTCCAAAAGTGTGATGGATATGGAAGCTTCCAGTGTGAAGAAAAAGTTTAAAGATAAAAGATTTGCGGCCGGATGTTCCCGGGATGTCATCAGCAAGGGAGCGGAGATGCTGGGCTGGGAGATGAACGATTTGTTTGAAAAGACAATCCTTGCCATGCGTTCCTGTGAAAAACAGATTCAGGAAGAAATGTCATAGTAACAGTAACAATCTGTCCCGCGTAGCGTGGCAGTGTATGGTATGACGTCGAATATGGACAGGGAAGCATTCCTGTAGGATTAGATGAACGAGGTTTGCCTGAATGATTGGACTTGGAACGATTATCAATACGGCGGCGGTGGCAGCGGGCGGTCTGATTGGTCTGAAATTAAAAAACGGAATCAAAAAAGACTTGCAGGAGATTATGATGCAGGCCTGCGGCGTTGCCACTATTTTTATTGGCGGAGCAGGGGCTTTGTCCAAAATGCTTGTTGTTATGGATGGCGGGCTGGAAACCCAGGGGACTATGCTTCTTATTTTTTCCCTTGTCCTGGGTTCTCTTTTTGGAGAGTGGATTGACATTGAGAAAAAAATGGATATTCTCGGGGAGAAAATTAAAAAAACGGTAAAGGCGGAAAATGACAATCTGTTTGTTGAGGGATTTGTGAATGTGTCCCTGATTATCTGCGTCGGGGCCATGGCGATTGTGGGTTCTATCCAGGACGGAATCAGCGGAGACTATTCCCTGCTTACCGCCAAGGCAATTTTGGACCTGGTGATTGTGGTGGTGTTTGCGGCAACCTATGGAATGGGTGTGGTGTTTTCCGCCGTGCCTATCTTTGTATACCAGGGGAGTATAACCCTGGCAGCAGCATTTCTGGGGGCTTTTGTCAGTGATGTGATAGTCAGCGATTTGTCTTTTATTGGGAGTGCGCTTATTTTCTGCGTAGGAGTGAATATTGCATTTGGCAAAAAATTCAGGGTGGGGAATATGCTCCCCGCCCTGCTTGTGCCGGTTATTTATGATATTTTGTTCCGTTCATGATGAAATCGATGGGGTTTGAAGGAAACATTGAACTTGTGAGGTTCCCTTTCCATGTTTAAAAAACATCTTCAGAATGGTTACCATGGAGAGGGGCGATTTACTACCCGGCTATAAGATGGTCTCCATCCCCACCTTCTGGGGCTTTAAACCGCAGGATTGGTAAAATTTCATGGCGGGTTCATTCAGGCTCCACACATTTAAGGTGACATTGTAACACCCCTGCTCTTTTGCAAAGGCAAGGACAGCCTCATAGAGACGCTTGCCGATATGCTGTCCCCGCAGTGATTCATCCACACATAAATCGTCTATGTAAAGGGTTTTAATGTCTGTCAGGATATTGTCGTCTATGTGCTGCTGAAAAATGCAAAAAGCATAACCTAAAACTTTGCCGTTTTCATCTGTTGCGGTGAAGATAGGTCGGCCGTCGTCATGGATGATGGCCCGCAGCTGGTCGTCGGTGTATTTTTTCGCCCCGTATTTAAATAAATCGGGACGGCCTCTGTGATGCACCAGGCATACCTGCATTAATAAATCGTTGATTCCATCCATATCCGCTTCTGTTGCTCGTCTGATTTCCATAATCTTTCTCCTCAATTCCTTAATGATTGGCCAGAGTATTTTGTAAACACGCTCTGACGATTGTATTGCTGACAGTGTCGTGTGGCACGGTCGTTACGCTAATTGCTGAAGCATTTCACTGTGTTTTGTCACGACTTTTTTCAGAAGTCCGACATCGTCATAAACCGTTTCCATCTTGTCCGCAGAATTTTTATAGCGGTCAAATGTGTCGGTGTAACATGATTCAATTGTATCAAGGCGTGGTGTAATTACATTTTCCTGATATAATTTCACTTGATGAATTTTATTATCCAATGACAGTATATCATTTTTCATAGATAGTATATCATTTTCTATCGACTGAATTTTATTTTTCATGGACGTTATGTCTTTTTTCATAGACTGAATGTCATTTTTCAGTGGCTGCAATTCAGACTTCAATTTTTTGTCCATCATATTTGATATGGCAAGTAGTAATTCGTTATCTGTCATATGAGACCTCCGTATTTTGCATTATATTTGATAGTTGTCGGCTTCGGTCCGTAAATATTTCTATAAAATAGTACAGCGGTAGTGTGACTACAGTATATCACCGCCGGCGCGTAAAGTCTATTTAAAAGTAACAGACCTTGCGGCAGGTGCCAGGTCAGGGGTAAAGCCCCGGCGAACCGTTACTATCGTGCAGCTTTAAATTATGCAGCATCTATAAGTGTAAGAGAAAAGCTGGAAAGCTGCAGTACTTGACATTTGCATTTTTAAATTATACAATTCATATTGAAAAAGTCGGAATTAAATTTTATGTTTGGAGGGTTTATGAAGATTTCTACAAAAGGAAGATATGCGCTGCGTCTGATGCTTGACCTGGCGGTTTATAATACGGGGGTGCCGATTAGTTTAAAGGATGTGGCGGCAAGGCAGCAGATTTCAGAAAAATATTTGGAGCAGATTATTTCATTATTAAATAAGGCCGGATTTGTGCGAAGCGTCCGGGGCCCGCAGGGAGGTTATATGTTGACGAAGGCCCCCGTAGAATATACGGTTGGACGGATACTGCGGTTGACAGAAGGGGATTTGGCGCCGGTAAGCTGTGTGGAAACAGACGCAGTAGAGTGTGAGCGCAGACAGGGCTGTGTGACAGTCAGGATATGGGAGCAGTTAAACGAGGCAATCAGCAGTGTGGTGGATCATATTACGCTGGCGGATATGGTAGAGTGGCAGCTTGAGAAGGCGGACCAGTATGTCATTTAAAAATAGAGGCGTCCGCTCTTTTTATAGGTTCTTTTATGAGATTCTTTTGTGACGGTGGCTGTAATAGATAAAATCTATAACTGGTATATGGATACGCATATTAGACATATATGGAAAATGATAGTAGAATCATATCATAGTAAACAGATAGGAAAAATATAATTACAATCTATTTACAAGTTTGTGCCGGCGTTGCAATCACAAACTTATAAAACTGCAAAAGCAGTACAAAAGCAGCGCAGAAATGAGGAAAATTATGAGTAAAAAAATTTATGCTGAAAGAAACCTGAAATTTGAAACCCTGCAGCTCCACGTTGGGCAGGAGCAGCCGGACCCGGTGACAGATGCAAGGGCGGTACCGATTTATCAGACATCTTCTTATGTGTTTAAAAACTGTGAGCATGCGGCGGCAAGATTTGGTCTCAGTGATGCCGGAAATATTTATGGAAGGCTGACCAATCCCACAGAGGATGTATTTGAAAAGAGAATAGCGGCCCTTGAGGGCGGCGTGGCGGCTTTGGCGGTAGCCTCAGGAGCAGCGGCGATTTCTTATACCATTCAGAATCTGGCTCATGCAGGGGAACATATCGTGGCGGCAAAAAATATATATGGCGGAACCTATAATCTTCTGGCACATACTTTACCGGAATACGGGATAAGGGCTGATTTTGTGGATCCCTTTGATTATGAGGAATTGGAGGGAGCGATAAAGGAGAATACGAAGGCGGTGTTTATAGAGACCCTGGGAAATCCCAATTCAGATGTGGTTGATATCGAAAAAATTGCGGAAATTGCCCATGCTCATAGGATTCCTCTGGTGGTGGACAACACTTTTGCAACACCTTATCTGGTTCGTCCCATTTCCTACGGGGCAGATATTGTAGTACACTCCGCCACTAAATTTATCGGAGGTCATGGTACAACCATAGGAGGCGTGATTGTGGATGGAGGTAAGTTCGACTGGGAAGGCAGTGGAAAATTTCCTTCATTGACGGAACCCAATCCCAGCTATCACGGTATCAGCTTTACCAAAGCTGTGGGAGCTGCTGCTTTTGTCACAAAAATCCGGGCCATCTTGCTGCGGGATACCGGTGCTACTCTTTCACCTTTCCATGCCTTTTTCTTCCTGCAGGGGCTGGAAACCCTATCCCTTCGGGTTGAGAGACATGTGGAAAATGCCCTCAAAGTAGTGGAATATCTAAACGGACATCCCCAGGTTGAAAAAGTAAATCATCCCTCCGTGTCCGATGACCCGCTGCAGCAGGCGCTTTATCAAAAGTATTTTCCCAACGGAGGCGGCAGTATATTTACATTTGAGATAAAGGGGGATGCGGATAAGGCGAAGGCATTTATTGACAATTTAGAGCTGTTTTCCCTTCTTGCAAATGTGGCGGATGTGAAATCACTGGTAATTCACCCGGCGTCCACCACCCATTCACAGCTATGCGAGGCGGAGCTGGCAGAGCAGGGGATTAAGCCAAATACCATCCGGCTATCCGTAGGAACGGAAAATATTGACGATATCATTGAGGATTTGGAGGAAGCTTTTAAGGCTCTCTGATTATCCGGGGGATTTTATAATAATCTATAGCCGGTGGCAGCTGAATGATTTTGCCTTTGGCCTGAAACGATTCGGCCTTCGGATTCATAGCAGCGGAACTGCCCACCATAGATAGATACGGGCAGCGGCAAAAAATGATGTTTGCCGCTGCCTGTAATTGCCGTACGCATTGCGGGCATGTTTTGTCTGCAATTGTCTGTCTGCTGTAACTGTTTGTCTGCAACTATCTGTCTGCAATTATCCGCTTGTGATTACCTGTCGGAATGATTTCCATTTCCCCTGGATTCATATTGATTGCTGATTTTTCTTACGCCTTCAAGCTCGCTAATCTGCTCCCTGACCTGCTCTGTATCGGCGTCCAGTCTGATGACGACCCGGTAGCTGGCGGAGTCCTTTAAGGGATTCTCCGTAAACTGGTCCCCAAGGCTAAGCTCATCCAAATAGTCTGCTTTGAAGGTATCCCATGCTTCGTCGGCGCTTACGTAGCGGAAAGAGTAAATGCCGTCCATGGCGCTTAGCGCTTTACCGATGTCGTCAAACTGTTCCTCTGAGATATCCGTCTCAAAAAATACATCCACATTTTTGAGCTGGTACAGATTGTAGGCGGCGTAAGAAGTGGTGCTTACGCCTGTCAGAAGGGCAATTGCAATTGCTGCCGCTGCCAGTTTGGAACGCTTTAATAAAGAGCTGTGGGCAGGCTTTTGGCGGGTACAGTTTTCGAGCAGTTCGTCAGCCATTTGGCTGGGCATGGTTATGTTTTTGACTAATTCGTTTAATCTTGTTTCATCCATCATATTTTACCCCATTTCTGCGCTGCTTTTTGCGCATATCAAATTTGTGTCTGCATTGAAAATCGAATCAACTTTATGAAAGTTGTTTCTTTAAAGCTTCTCTGCTTCGCTGCAGGCGCTTTTTTACGGCATTTTCGGAAAGACCGGTGATCTGTGCAATTTCTTTCAGCTGATAGCCTTCCACATAGTGCAGAAGCAGAACCGTTTTATATTTGGGAGGGAGAGAGAGAACCTCTTTCAGAAGTTCTGAGTCGGCAGGTGCCTCACACACATTTTCCAGATCCTCCCAATTACTGCATGCATGCCGTTTTCGAAAGCGCAGACAGTCCTTGCAGGTGTTGACGGTGACCCTTAAGAGCCATGCTTTTTCATGTTCCCTGTCATGGAAGGCGGGGGACTTTTCCATGTACTTGATGAATACTTCCTGTAAAATGTCCTGCACATCGTGGGGATTTTTGAGAAGCATATAACCTGTACGGTAAAGCAGGTCACCATAGGTTTGAATGACATATTTCATTTGTTCTTCATTGATTGGCCGGTCGGCGGAGCGCGGCGGCCTTTGATTTTTGAAACTCAAGTTTTATCCTCCTTGTAACAGATGTGCACAATCTGAAAGGTTTAAAGGAGCAGATTTTTCTGTCCTTTATCATATACACGTTTCAAAAATTTGAAAAGTGACAATTTTTATTGGTAACCGTCCGTTTATTTCGGAAAAAGTATTTGGTCATCGCCGTGCTTCTATTTTGTGAAAGTGTAACAATTGTTACAAAAAGATACGACGATTTTTTCAGGATACTTGACATTGGGCGGTTCTTTGTGTAAGGTTGATATAGGAAACTTTCAGATAAAGTTTCCTATAAAGTGCTATGGTAAAGAAACGGTTAAAACACTCTAAAATATGAAGGAGATTTGCTAAAATGAGTATGATCAGTGAACTTAAAGAACTGGGCGTTGATGTGGAAGATGCATTGCAGAGATTTATGGGCAATGAAGCTCTTTTTACCAGAATGGTTAAAAAGCTCCCTCCTGTTGCAAGGGATTTGAAGGTGATTGAGTATCTGGACGGCGGGGATTATGAGACTGCCCTTAACAACGCACATACGCTGAAAGGTGTGATGGGGAATTTGTCGGTCACCCCTCTTTTTCAGGCATATAATGATGCCGTGAATGCACTCAGAGCAAATAAGCCCGAGGAGGCAAGGAAAAGCGTGGAGGGGATCGTTACTTTGCAGGAACAGATTGCCGCCTGTATAGAAAAATATCAATAAAAAGAGGTATCATCTGGTACTCCGTACCGAAAGCCCTTGTGCAAATATCCTCAGAAATCTGCACAGGAACTCGGGGTACAGAGTACCAGGCAGAAATAAGAAACGAAAAATTGTAAATAAAAAAGTTTGGAGATGAAACAGAGTATGGTACAGTCAAGAACGCATACATGTAATCAGCTTAGATTAAGTGACGTGGGAGCTAAGGTCACGATCGTGGGCTGGTATGATAATATGCGAAAAGTCAGCAAGAATCTGGGATTTTTAATTTTACGTGATTTTTACGGTGTAACCCAGGTGGTGGTAGAAACAGAAGAAATGATGGCGAAGCTCTCAGGGATTAACAACGAGTCAACCCTTTCCGTCACAGGCGTGGTTCGGGAGCGTTCCAGTAAAAACGGCCAGCTGGCCACGGGAGAGATTGAAGTGGTTCCGGAGGATATTACCGTCCTTGGAAAATGTATTTACAACGAGCTTCCTTTTGAGGTTAACCGCTCCAAGGAGGCGGACGAGGCGGTAAGGTTAAAGTACAGATATCTGGATCTGCGTAATCCGTCCGTCAAAGAAAAAATTGTCCTGCGCAGCAAAATCGTGGCGGAACTCAGGCGGAGAATGACAGAGCATGATTTCCTGGAAATCACTACGCCGATTCTCACCTGCTCCTCGCCGGAGGGTGCAAGAGATTATCTGGTTCCTTCAAGAAATCATCCGGGGAAATTTTATGCCCTGCCCCAGGCGCCCCAGCAGTTTAAACAGCTCCTCATGACGTCAGGTTTTGACAGATATTTCCAGATTGCCCCCTGCTTTAGGGATGAGGATGCAAGGGCGGACCGCTCGCCCGGCGAGTTTTACCAGCTGGATATGGAGATGGCCTTTGCCACCCAGGAGGATGTGTTTGGGGTGATCGAGGATGTGCTCCCTCCGATTTTCGCGGAATATGGGAAGTATAATGCGGCGTCCAAAGCGCCCTTTGCAAGGATTTCCTATAAGGATGCCATGGAAAAATACGGCTCGGACAAACCGGATTTAAGAATAGATTTGACATTGCAGGACGCCACGGAATGCATGGCTGACTGTGGATTCGGCCCTTTTGAGGGGAATAATGTACAGGCAATTGTGGTGGATGGTTTTACGGCAACCCGAAAAGTGATTGATAAAATCTGCAGTGATGTGGAAGTGCAGAGCGGTCAGAAGGCTTACTGGTTTAAGCTGGATGAAAAGGGAGAGCTTGTGGGCGGCATTTCCAAGTTTTTGCAGGAGCGTAAGGACAAGGTAATAAGCGCTCTTGGCTTAAAGAACGGCGATTTCGTGGGACTGACAGCCGGTAAGAAGGCGGAGGCGCTGAAAACAGCCGGTGTGCTGCGCAAATTCTTGGGAAGCGCCAGCGAAAAACATATGAATAAGGAGTGCTATGAATTCTGCTGGATAGTGGATTTCCCCATGTATGAGATTGGAGAGGAATCCGGTGAGCTGGAATTCTGCCATAATCCTTTTTCCATGCCTCAGGGCGGAATGGACGCGCTCTTACACAAGGACCCGCTTGATATATATGCTTATCAGTATGATTTGGTTTGTAATGGCGTGGAGCTTTCTTCCGGAGCCGTACGAAACCATGACCCGGAAATTATGGTAAAGGCCTTTCAGATTGTGGGACTTGACGAGAGCGCAGTGAAAGCGAAATTCCCGGCCATGTACAATGCCTTCTGCTATGGAGCGCCTCCGCATGCGGGAATAGCTCCCGGTGTGGACAGGATGGTTATGTTGATTGCAGGGGAGGAGAGTATCCGTGAAATCATTCCTTTCCCCATGAATAAGACGGCTCAGGATGTGATGATGGGCGCACCTTCCGAGGTGGATGAAAAGCAGCTTAGCGACGTGCATATCAAAATTGTGATGCCTGAGGAAAACAAGAATTAATATACGCTGTGAATATGCGCACTGCGGATAAAGTATAAAAACCGGACGAAAGGCGGAACTGCCAGAGACAGTATCCGTTTTCCGCCCGGTTTTTACAATAAGCTGTCCCACGAAGTGAGACAGTGTTTGGTGCAAAAAAATTTTCTGATTATCCCATAAATTTTGGGATTTCAATCGTAATATGTATAGAGAGCTTGCAGGATGGACAGGTATAAAGAAAACGGAAATCATCCAAAATGACTGAAATAACAGATGTGAAAGATGATAAAAAGGAGAATGAGGAATGGAAAACGGCAAGAAATTAACGGTATTGATAATCGTAGCAGCTTTTCTGGTGTTTTTGGTGTTTATGGGATTCGGGACAAAGCTGGGAGAAGAATTTACGCAGGAGGTCAACACCCTTGAAGGGCTGACCCTTACGGTTGATGAGGAATCGGCATCAGCCGTGGGAATTACTTATACGGTAAGCAACCATACGGATAAGGATTTGAGCTACGGACAGGATTATAGTTTACAGAAGGAAGAAAAGGGCAAGTGGTACGAGCTTAAACCGGCCGCTCATGTCATAACGACCTTGGAACTTTTGTGGATTCCGGCAGGAGAAAATGAGACCGTAGAGATAAACTGGGATGTCAATTACGGAAAGCTTCCGGCAGGACATTACAGAATTTTAAAAAGCTATTCCGATAATGAGAACAGTTATTATCTGGCAGGGGAATTTAACCTGGAATAATACGGGTGACCTTCGCATGGATTCGTATTGGTGTACGGCATATGGGTAATCGCAAGGATTCATACCGACAGGTATTCTTTGCATAGATTTATACCGGAGCAATGCACAATGGCCCCAATGGCAGAGAGAATCTGAAGTCCGGGGCAGTAAAGTCAGATAGGGATGAAAGTATATAAACGTAATATCGATTAGGCTTATAAATATAGCATGGGGTTTTTGTTGACAATAAAGGCTGCAAAATATAGAATTCATTTAGAAACAGTGTGAAGAATTGATGAGGGACAAAAGTGAAAGCGAAAAAAGCAGTATGCATATCAGCGTCTAATATGTCATCCAGCGGAGAGGAAAGTACGTCTTATCGTATATGCCAGGTTACCTCCCGGCTGCTGGCCCAAAAGAGGATTTCCTGCAGGATACTGGATTTAAGAGAATATATTCTTTCACCCTGCACAGGGTGCGGCGGATGTCACGGAAAGAGGCGGTGTGTGCATAATGAGGATTTTAACCGGATTTATGAAGAAATGATATATGCGGATTATATTTTTTTCGTGTCACCCCATTACGCGCCCATACCGGCCAAGCTGTGCGCCCTTCTTGAAAAAATGGAGCAGATAACCTTTTTGCACTGGTGGAGGGACCACACATATCAGTCGGAGCTATACGGGAAATTGGCCGGAATTATTTCCCATGGCGGCGGGGATGAGAAGGCGCTTAGAAGCTATAAGGAAATGGTAAATGATACAATCTCCAATGCGCTGGGTACCGTTCAGATGCGGACGGTCCCTTTTAATTCCGAGTGGAATACGGGGATAGCGCTGCCGGTGGCGAGAGTCCGGGAACAAAAGAGTATTTTTCCCTTGCAGGAATACGATTGGGAAAAAATCAGGGAGGAAATCAGAAAGTATGTGGAAGTGATCGTACAGACTTCAAAATCTTTGTACGCCATATATTAAAATATTACACAGGGTGGGGATGATATGTCATGGATGTATCATCCCCATTTCAAGTGAAAAGTTACAGTTTTTTTGTTGTCAGGATTTGTATATTTGGCCCTGTTATGTTATTCTTATAGTTGATTAATTTAAGTGACGGCAGGTGAAGATGGCAAATGAACGTTAAATATGCATTTAAGAGATCCCTCCCGGTGATGGCAGGATATTTGGTGCTGGGGATGGGATTTGGAATCCTTCTGAAGGCAAAGGGTTATGGCCTGGTATGGGCGTTTTGCATGAGTCTCTTTATCTATGCCGGCTCCATGCAGTATGTAGCGGTAGACTTGCTCTCCGGAGGGGCCTCGCTGGTTTCGGCGGCTCTGATGACAGTTATGGTTAACGCGAGACATCTTTTCTATGGCATTTCCATGATTGACAGGTATAAGACATCAGGCGCCAAAAAACCATATCTTGCCTTTGCACTTACGGATGAAACTTATTCTCTTGTGTGCAGTGGAGAGGTGCCGGAGGGTGTGGATCAAAACCGGTATTTCTTTTTGGTCTCCTTGTTTAATCAGTGTTACTGGATTACAGGAAGTGTGGCGGGAGCCCTGATTGGAAGTCTGCTTACATTTAATACGGCTGGGATTGAGTTTTCTATGACGGCATTGTTTCTTGTAGTTTTTGTGGAACAGTGGAGAAGTGCCAAGGAGCACTTAAGCGCTATGATTGGCGTGGGAGTTTCGGGTATCTGCCTTCTGATTTTTGGTGGGGAGAGGTTCCTGATTCCCTCCATGGTTGGAATTACGGCGGCCCTTACGGTCCTTAAGAAAGTGCTTGAGAAAAGACATGAAGGTAAAGGCGGTGACAGAGTTGAATGAGATGCATTCGGTGCTGATGGTGGCGGTAATTGCCGCAGTGACTATGATTCTGCGGGGTCTGCCTTTTCTGATTTTCGGAGGAAAAAAGAAAACGCCTGCTTATATCGAATACTTATCAGGGGTGCTGCCTTACGCCATTATAGGTATGCTGGTGGTATATTGTCTGCGGGATATCAAGCCGCTTACGGCGCCTTTCGGGCTGCCGGAAATAATTGCAGGTGCGGTGGTTGTGGGGCTTCACCTGTGGAAAAAGAATACGCTGCTCAGCATTGCCCTTGGGACGATTACATATATGGTGCTGGTGCAGATGGTATTTGGGTAGTGATTAATTTTGCGCTGACGCCCTGATTTGCGGGCTGTTGGCAGGATGGAGGTTTTTTATGGGTGAAAGAAGGGCATGCGGCATACTGCTTCCAATCAGTAGTCTGCCCTCGAAGTATGGGATTGGATGTTTTTCAAAAAGCGCTTATGAGTTTGTGGATCAGCTGCGGTCGGCGGGACAGAGCTATTGGCAGATACTGCCCTTGGGGCCAACCAGCTATGGGGACTCGCCTTATCAGTCCTTTTCCACCTTTGCAGGGAATCCTTATTTTATCAGCCTGGAAGCGCTGATAGAGGAGGGGGTGCTTGAAAAGGAGGAGTGCGACAGCGTGGACTTTGGTACAAGGCCCTCCTCAGTGGATTATGGGAAGCTGTACGAAGGACGTTTTGGACTCCTTCGGAAGGCTTATGAGCGGAGCAAGATTTACGAGAATCCGGAATTCCATCGGTTTTGCGAGAGCCAAAGCTGGTGGCTTGAGGATTATGCGCTGTTTATGGCGGTGAAGGATTGTTTTGGCGGAAAGAGCTGGATTGAATGGGAGCAGGATATCAGGTTCAGGTGGGGAAATGCACTGGATTATTACCGCAGGGAATTATATTTCGATATTGAGTTTTATAAATATATCCAGTTTAAGTTCAGGCAGCAGTGGATGGAGCTGAAAACTTACGCCAACAGACAGGGGATCAGCATCATTGGAGATATCCCTATCTATGTTGCCCTTGACAGCGCGGACACATGGGCGAATCCCCAGCTTTTCCAGCTGAATGAGGAAAATCTTCCGACGGCTGTGGCGGGATGCCCGCCGGATGCATTTGCAAGTACGGGGCAGCTGTGGGGGAATCCTCTGTACCGCTGGGATTACCACAGAAACCAGGGATACGACTGGTGGATCAGGCGGCTTGGCACCTGCTTTGAGCTGTATGATGTGGTGCGGATTGACCATTTCAGGGGCTTTGATGAATATTATTCCATTCCATATGGGGATGAGACGGCGGAGAACGGACATTGGGAAAAAGGGCCGGGTATGGATTTGTTCCGTACGGTGAATGCAAGGCTGGGGCATAAGAATATCATAGCGGAGGATTTAGGCTTTATAACGGATTCCGTGCGTGCGCTTGTGCGGGAAAGCGGTTTTCCCAATATGAAGGTGCTGGAATTTGCTTTCGACAGCAGGGATACGGGAAATGCCAGTGATTACCTTCCCCACAACTATGACAGAAACTGTGTGGTGTACACAGGGACACATGATAATGAGACATTGAGCTCCTGGTTTAAAAAGATTTCCGCCAAGGAGCGCAGGATGGTCAGGGATTATATTCATAACGACCAGGTTACGGATAAAATGATTTATAAAGAAATGATTTGCCTGGCTATGCGCAGTGTGGCTAATCTGTGCATTATTCCCATTCAGGATTACTTCGGCTACACCAACAAAGCGAGAATGAACACCCCTTCGACTCTGGGTAAAAACTGGAAGTGGCGTCTGCGGGAAGGGGAACTTACCGGTGAACTACTTAAAGAGATTGGGAAAATAGCAAGGACTTATGGGCGGTACTGCTGAGAAATTAAGAAATCAGGCGAAAAGCTAAGAAGACATTTTCTTTTGCATCTTTGAGGATAAAATTTGGGGAACGCTTACGGCGTTCCCCTTTTGTCATTCGGCCATCCGGCGGAGCTGACGGTTAGTGCTTTTTATGTTCGTAATTCTTTGAGGGTTCATCAGTCTCAGATGCTTCTTCCTCTTTGGAGTCTTCTTCCTGTCTGCTCTCTATAGCGGCAGCAGCTGCAGAAGGACTTTCGGGCAGTGATACTGCCATGGTACATCTGCCGTCAAAGCTGGCGTTTTCATCAATCACAAGAGATTTTGCAATGATGTTGCCGTTTATCTTTCCGGTGGAAAGAAGCTCCAGTTTCCCGGTGGCGGAAATGTCTCCGTCTACCTTTCCGGAGATAACCAGATCCTGGGCAAAGATGTTTCCTTTAATTTGTCCCGCAGGGCCAAGAATCAGTTTCTTCTCACAGGTACAGTTGCCGTTTATGATGCCGTCTATACGGATGGTCTCCGGCGTGCTTAAGTTACCGTCAAAAACGGCGCCCTCTCCGATAATTGTGTTTACATTTGTCCGTGCATCCTCAGTGGAAGATGCGCTTTTTGCTTTTCCTAACATAGTATTCCTCCATTCCTCCTTAGCTTGCCAAAGGCAGCTCCTTTTAACCTTTTGCGTCGATAATACTGAGAGGATCTATCGCTTCTCCGTTTAAAAGAATTTGATAGTCTAATTGCGTATCATCGGAAGTGACGATGCAGAGAATGTCACCGGCCTTCACCTGGGCGCCCTGCTCTGTCTCAAGCTGCACCTCCTGAAGGCACATGTAACGTGTCTGATAGCCGTTTTCATGTTCTATCTCAATGATGAACGGATAGGTATCGTCGGAACCGACCGTAATCACCGTACCGTCACCTGTCGCAACAATTTTACCTTCGGAGTGCGTACTGATTGAAAGATAAGGTCTGTCTTCGGAGTAAGTTTCAATCAAAATGCCGGAACCCGAGGAAGGAAAAAGTGTTGGAAGGGGATTGCTGGCCGGAGCTTCTTCTTCCGCCGCTTCTTCTCTTTTGGAGGTGATAATTTTTGACACTTCCCGCAGGTCGTTGTTTTCTGCCTGGAGTGTCTGGATTTCATTGCTCAGGGCGTCCTTTTCGACCCGCAGCTGTTCTGCCAGCGCCTCCTGAGATGTTAATTGCGCCTGCAATGCCTGCTGCTTTTTATTTACGGAGAGAAACAAAAAGGTCAGCAGCCCGATTACAGCCAGAATAAGGAGTATCAGGAAGAAAATCAGGCGGATGATGGTGAGGGAAATGTTGAACTGTTTACTGCTCCTGTCCACATCAGAAATAAGGAGCACGGAAAAGGATTCCCTGCGCTTATGTCTTTGCTGTTTCATAGTTTGATTTCCATTCTGCCGTTTTGCGGCGTATTCATAATAATTTTATAGAACATTCTTTAAGATTATACACTATTTTTATGAGAATGTGAAGTCAGATTATTAATCAGTGGTCACTGTGCTTGCAAGCTGCAAAAAAACGCAACGGGCACAGGCTTCCGGATAACCCCTGAAAAGGAATCGAAGGAGTATTGGTTTAGTTGAGGACTGCGAGGGATATTTACATTTTATTTAGATTTCGCTATACTTTTGTAGGGAAGGGCAGGAAGGTATGGTGGTTCCTGCCTGCTGCCGGCAGCGGGTCAGGTGCCGTGCTTGAAGCTGGTTATTTGCCTGGCCGAAACAGGGAGGTTTGAAATGGTTGTAAAGGATAAGGTATTGTTATTGCTGGAAAGTCATCGGGGAGATTTTTTGTCCGGACAGGAGATTGCGGATCAGCTTTCCGTAACCCGGGCGGGAGTCTGGAAGGCGGTGAAAGCGCTGCAGAGGGATGGCTATGGGATTGAAGCCGTAAACAATAAAGGATATACCCTTAAGGAGGCTCCGGATGTGCTTTCCGCTGCTTTTATTGAGCAGAAATTGAGGGAGGAAGGGGTGAATCTGGCAGTCTGGGTGGAGAAAATGGTGGATTCCACCAACAATGTGCTAAAGCAGTATGTTGCGGAAGGGGAAAGGCGGGATATGGTCTTACTTGCGGAGGAACAAAGCGCAGGCAGGGGGCGGAGAGGACGCTCCTTCTTTTCGCCGGAGGGGACGGGAATTTATTTAAGTTTGCTGCTCCACCCGGATGCAACGCCCCAGGAAGGCACTATGCTGACCACTCTGACTGCGGCAGCAGCTGCCGGGGCAATTGAAAAGATTGCCGAAGAACCGGTGCAGATTAAATGGGTCAACGATATTTGGATGCGGGGCAGGAAGATATCCGGTATCCTGACGGAAGGCTCTGCCTCCCTGGAGGAGGGAAAGCTGGAGTATGTGATTGTGGGAATTGGTATCAATCTGTATGAGCCTGCCGGAGGGTTCCCTAAGGAGCTTGAAAATGTGGCCGGTGCCGTATTTACCAATGACATCACCAGAGAGAATCTGCGCAATCGTCTGGCCGTGGAATTTCTGGCAAATTTTATGAAGTATTATAAGTCTTTTCCGGCAAAAGATTATCTGGAAGAATATAGAAAACGTTCCTTTGTGATAGGGAGGAAGGTACGCATTCTGGCGCCGGAGGGTGCCCCCATAAGAGGAGAGAGGGGAGGGGAAAGAGAAATTGCTTTGGTGCTTGGGATAGATGATGATTGCCATCTGCAGGTTCAGTATGAGGATGGCACAAGGGAAAATCTTTCCAGCGGGGAAATCAGTATTAAGATAGAGTGAAAGGTAAAGAATGAAAGGCCGCCTTTATGGATGAATCCACAGGGAACGGCCTTTTGCCTTTTTGTCACAGAAATTTTCAAAAAATGAAGGAAAAACATAAGGCACTAAGCGAAAAATGCCGGTGCAAGTAAGAAGCATTACGACCCCACAATTGTCCCTCCATTGGGATGCAGCACCTGCCCTGTCATATAGCTTGCATCATCCGAGGCAAGAAATACAAAGCAGGGCGAGACTTCGCAGGGCTGGCCGGCTCTGTCCATGGGAACATGAGAGGTTCCTTTCCCGAAGGTGGCAACTTCCTCGGCGGAATAGGATGCCGGAATCAGGGGTGTCCATATGGGGCCGGGAGCTACGCCGTTGACCCGGATGCCTTTTTCCGCAAGGGATAAGGAGAGAGACCTGGTGAGAGCCACAATGGCGCCCTTTGTAGCACTGTAATCAATCAAATCCTTATTTCCCTGATAAGCGGTTACGGAGGTGGTGTTGATAATGCTTGCGCCTTTTTTCATATAAGGCAAAGCATATTGTATCAGGTAGAAAAATGAAAATACATTGTTCCTGAAGGTAAATTCCAGCTGTTCGTGGGTAATATCAAGGATGCTCCGCTGGATAAACTGAACCGCATGATTATTTATTAGAATATCCAATTTGCCGAACCGTTCAATGGTTTTGCTGACACAGTATTTTGCAAAACTGGCATCTTTCAGGTCTCCACGCAGCAACAGACACTCACCGCCTAATTCTTCAATTCTTGCGGCAGTATCGTTTGCGTCTTTTTCTTCATCATAATAGACTATGGCAACTTTGGCCCCTTCTTTTACGAAATCATAGGCAACAGCCCGGCCGATGCCGCTGTCACCGCCGGTAAGGAGGGCCACCTTGTTTTCAAGTTTTGGATGTGCCTTTCCACATTCGGATATGGGTATGGGGTTCATAACATATTCAAATCCGGGCTGCCTGTTCTGATGCTGTGGGGGAAAGGCCAGATCATTTTTATCCTTATCCTCTGTACAATTACAAAATTTGGTTAATTCCATGTTTTATTATCCCTGTTATCGCTTGGTGTATTATATGTTCCGGAAAGAGAAATGTTAAAGGTATGGAAATTGCCCAATATTTTAATTCAGTAAGCCGGCAAACAGATTGTGACGGCATTTGAAAGTATTTCATTAAAAACTGTTCAAAATAATTTCACTGCAATTGCAAGACTGCATCATTTCCTTCCATTTGGATTTCAGAGCAAGGTCGGCTGTGGGAGCGGAGATTAGGTAGTCGGCTCCCACAGCATGGGCCTTAACTTTTCCCATATCATGATAGGGAAGGATTTCTATGCCTGCCAGATTGGGATAGTTTTGCTCCATTGCGGCAATCCCTTTAAAGTGTTGTGGAGTATCATTATATCCGGGAATAACAGGGCAGCGGAGTATTATTTTTTTATCGCTGTGGTATAAAAAGTCGAGATTCTTAAGAATCAGTGCATTGTCCACGCCGGTAAATTTTTTATGAAGAACCGGGGATGTCTCTTTATAATCAAAAAGGAACATATCAATATAGGGCATAGCTTCTTCCAGTTTTTCCCTGGTTACAAAGCCGCACGTTTCCACGCAGGTGGAAATCCCGGCTTTTTTTGTTTCAACCAGAAGCCGGAGTAGAAAAGTATACTGAAAAAATGGCTCGCCGCCGCTGACGGTAAGCCCGCCTCCGGTTTCTCTGTAGTAAGGAATATCCTTTTTAATAATTTCCAGCAGTGATTGTATGCTGGTTCTGCTGCCAAATAGCTTTAAGGCAGAGGAAGGGCAGTTGGCCACACACTTACCGCATTGCGTACAGTTTTGATATTGAACGGAATGAGCGGGACGTCTGTCAGGGTGATTGGAGTTATACTCAAAACAGTGAACCTGGGGATGGATGGAACCGCACAGTCGGCAGCCGCTGCATTTTTCATCATAGTAAGCCAGTTGAGAGCGGGAAAGCTGGGATTCAGGATTGTGGCACCATTTACATGACAAAGGGCAGCCCTTTAAAAATACGGTGGTTCGTATCCCGGGCCCGTCATGCATGGAGCACCGCTGCAGATCAAACACAATGCCTGTGCATCCGGAGTTATCAAAAGAATGATTCATAAAAGTCTCCATTCCGGAGCGTTTACATGATGGGAGGCTGTCGCATTGAGAAAACTACATACAAGATATTGTGTTTCTAAAAGCTGGATATTCATATATCTTGCATCTGCTTTTCTTATTGCGACAGCCTCGCCTAAGCAATTTGTGACGCTCCGGCACAAATTGGTCTGCGAATAATTCGCAATACACATAATTGTTTTCGTGGTAATACTTTTTTGCCCTAATACAGAGTACGACTTAGCAGTTCCAATTGAACATCTTTGGATAACTCGACAAAACGGGCGCTGAACCCACCCACCCGCACAATCAGGTTCTGATACTTTTCCGGATGTATCATAGCCTGTTCCAGATCACCCCGGTTTAGCACGGTAATCATGGTCTGGGAGCCTCCGTTATGGAAATAGGCGGATAAGAGCCCTTTCGTCTTGGAAAGCAAGGGGCCGAACATTTCCGGGGAGAACCGCATATTTTGGACGGAACCTGCATGGCGTCTGGGGGAAAGCTTCACCAGGGAATTGAGCAGAGCCGTAATTCCGCTTTTGTCCATTCCACCCGTAGGGTTATTTGCATTGGCCATATAAGTATATCCGGGACGGCCATCAGGGGAAGCGCCGGTGTGGATTCCAAAGGTGGTGTTTACCTGGTTGTTAATGATGACTTCCAGGTAAGAGGCAAGGCCGGCCTGTTCCTTACAGTCGCGAATCATGTTACAGGTATCCGTATGGAATTGCACGGCAATATCATCGGCATAAGCGTTATCATTTCCGTATTTCGGAGCATCCAGCAATTGTTTTTGAATTTCTTCATATCCTTCAAAGTTGCACTTAAGGGCAAGGGCAAGCTGGTCGGGGGAAATCTTTTTTTCCTCGTACACGAGCTTTTTTATGGCGGTCAGGCTGTCTGATGTATTGATATTTCCATATCCTTCCAGGGTTCCGCCCAGATAGCGGATACCACCTGCAAACACAGGCTTTCCTCTGGTGAGACAGTCGTCAAACAAGATACTGTAGTAAAGATAAGGTGCATCCTTTGCGCAGATTTCATATTCCAGTTTTTCTTGGTGAGCAAGGGCGGAAATGATTTTCCGCAGTCTGGATAAAAATGCCGTGTAAAAGGAGGAAAAATCAGGGCAGCTTTTCAGGTAATTCGTATCTTCTCCGTAAATCATATTGTTTAATTCGTTCAGGTAGTTGATGATGCCGCTTGGGGTGCCAAAGCTTTTATTGTACAGTACATATTCTCCGCATCCAAAGGGGACATAAGTCTCCGCTTCCGAGAGAGGGACGGAAAAGGCCTCCGCCACACAGGAAATATTCAAATCGTCATTATAAAGAATAGGAAAGGTAGTTCCCGTACCGATTACATGAAGCGCTTTATCATATACGGCAGGATTCATACCTTCATAGCAGCGGAGTGTGAGCTGAGGAATAACATCTTTCAGCTGGCGTGAGGCTTCCATTGCGGCCATTGCGAAGCGATCCGCCGCTTCTATATTTTTGCGGTCTTTTCCGCCTAAGATGACTCTGCTGTCAAAAACTTTGTTTCGGGCGATCATAAGCGTCCATAGATTTTTGATGATTGACAGAGCGGTTTCCTCAGAGAGTAATCCGGTATCCAGATCATGGGCATAGTAGTTTCCCAAATATTCGTCCATACGTCCATAATTATAGGTTCCGGAAACAAGATTATACAAATAAGTAAGCTGGGCTGCCTGTCGAAAGGTTTCCGGCTTTTTATGGGCAATATGAAGCATATCACGGGCCATATCGGAAAAATTCTTTTTTGTGTCAGGCAGACTGGCCTGCCCGGCATACTGTTGTAATAGTTCATGATATGAACTACATAAATCCTGAAAAGTCCGTAGAACGAAAACGGCCGCCTCATAAAAGGGAGGATTTTTTTCACTCATGCCGGAAATGTATTCTATCAATGAATCCAGCCCATTATCTAATAGTTTTTGCGGGTCCATTTGCGCCCCGCTCATACGGTAGAGGGCGAATGCGGTTCCACTGTCCGTTTCATAATTGCCCAGGCATACATGCGTTAAAATATCCTGTGTGTAACTTGCCTTGATTTTTTCAGTGGTTGTTTTGCCCTTCCAGTATGTAATCAATTCTGTGACAACAGCCCGGTCCTGCGGCGAGACGTCAGGATCGCCCGCCATTTGCAAAAGAGGGGATTCTTCGCAGTAGTAACCTACGGTGGCGTAGGCATTCTGGGGGGTAAAGCCTATGGGCAGCTCACGTTTTCTGCCCACAAGCAAGTCTGTCTCTTTTGGAGGAAGCATGGTGTATTCCAGCTGCTTTTTCAGGCACATGGCTTCCCGCATATAGATATTATCGGGAAAAGCGGCATGTGTCACAGTAAATTCCATCATATAAGAGATGGCTTCATGGGATGTAATTTTATTTTTCATATAGGTCCTCATTTCTGCGCACATTTTTTGTATATAACGAGTTTGTGTCAAGTGTGCGCAGGCACAAATCTCGTTCTGATTTTATTGTATATCTTATATTGATTCTATTCTTCTTGTGAGTTGATATAACATATGGTATATTGATATTGTTCTTTTGATATTTACAGAATTGACTTTGAAGGGAAAAGAGAAATGGTTAAGCTGACAGCCGAAGAAATCTTATCTGCAAGGGGATATCATGCGGCAGAAACCGTTTTGTTAAGCAGTGCGGAAACCCTTCGCCATACGCATGAATTTTACGAAATTTTTATTATGAAGGAAGGCGAAGTATATCATTGCTGCAATCAACGTGAGGAGTTACTGACGCAGGATATGTTATGTCTGATAAAACCCGAGGATGTACACAGTTTCAGGAAAGGGAAATGCAAATCTGCTCACTTTATGAATCTGGCATTTTCAATTGAGGCTTACGAAAAAAGCAAAAAAATCTGGCAGGAATTTTATGGAGGACAGTCAGAACATTTGGCGGAATATGTCCGCCTGCCTGCGAGCCTGGGGCAATCTTTGATTTTAAAAATGATGTATTTAATGAAAAACATGGTACATGAGGGGGATATTCCGCCGGAAGGCATGATACAGGAAATTCTTACGGAAACTTTTATATATTTGGAGCATCAGAAAACCAGCCGGGAAGTTATTCCGAGCTGGTTGGAAAAAGCCTGTCAGGGTATGGGGCTGAAAGAAAATTATCTGGAAGGAATGGAACGGTTTGTGGAACTTTCAGGTAAAAGTCAGGAGCATTTGACCAGAATGATGAAAAAATATTACGGGAAAACGCCATCAGCCTATATTAACGCTATTCGGCTGGAACAGACGGCCGCGCTTTTAAGGACTACGGATGAAAGTATTTTGAACATCATGCTGGAATGCGGATATAATAATGTATCTTACTTTAATCAACGGTTTAAAGAAGAATATGGAGTCTCGCCCACCCGTTACCGACAGGCTAACCGCCTGGTGGTGAATCCGGACTTATAATCCCAGCTGGGAACGGTTTTTATATTCTTTGGCGCTGCATCCGCAAAGCTTATTGAAATAAGCGGAAAAGTATTTATAGTCTTTGTAGCCTACTTTCTCGGCAATTTCATAATATTTTAAATCAGAATGGGCAATCAGCTCTTTTGCCTTTTCAATTCGTACATGATGCAGCCATTCCGTAAATGAATAACCGGTTTCTGCCTTAAAGATTCTGCTAAGGTACCCTTCCGACAGAAAAATCCGGCGCGATACATCAGACAGACGCAGGTCTTTGTCATAGTTTTCGCTGATATAATTCAGGGCCGCAGTTATCTGCGGTTTCTGAGAATCGGTCAGAGGCACAGAATTTAAAAAACTTTTTACTAATTCCAGTATGTCCTGTGGACATTCCATTTCATAAATGGAAGACATGAGAAATTCCAGATCGGTATCTGAGGAATTTATGGAGGTAAGAAGCAGTAAAAGGCGTTTTATGGAATCCCAGAAATCTTTTTGCGAAAGGGAATGGGTTTTGCAGTAGTCATAATAGTGTTGGAGAGCGTGTTCCGCCTGGGGTGTATTGTGACAGAGAGCAGCGGAAATAACGGCTTTTTCATAATTTAAAATATCATCCCCATCTTTGGATGGAAGGGTATAAGCCTGGGTTATGATGGAGTATTCCCAGTCCGTATTCCAGAAACAGTCATTTAGCCGGTTGCATAAGCTGTGATAAGAAATGGAGAAATCATCCACTTCGCTGATGTAATTCATACAGGCAAGCTGGTTTCCAAGAACATAGGGCTTGATTTCCGGAAGTATCCGGGCAAGTTCCTGTTCGGTAACCCCTTTTTGCTCTATATTCAGTAACACTAATAAAAGATTGCCTTCAACAAAGAAGGAAAACGGATGATACGCGGAAAACGCATTTTGAAAGGCGATAATGGTCTGCCAGTCATCTCTGGACAGGCATTTTGCCAGTATCATTGCATAAGAGGAACTCATCAGGGGAATCTCCATTTTCCGTGCTTTTTCAAGGAATGCCTCAGGCGTAATCCGGTTGCGAAGCAAACGGGAAAAAAGGGTTGACTCTATGAGATGCTGATTCTCACTAAGGATGTTACTGAGTTGTTGATAGGATTGATTTTGCCGCCGGTCTTTTTCGATTTCTTTTTTCACCTCAAGCACATTCTCGAGGATAATGGAAGAATTAGCGCTTTTTAAAACAAAACGGCTTACTTTTGACTGAAAAGCGCCTGTGTAATTATCTGTAGTTCCATGGGCGGTAAGAATAATGACTCTGGTATCGGGAAGCAATTCGCCAAGCTGTGCGGCAAGCTCCAAACCTGTCATGACAGGCATGGAAATGTCCGCAATAACAATATCCGGTAAAAGTTGAATTGCCAGTTTTAGCGCGCTTTTTCCGTTAGATGCTTCTCCGACGATTTCCATTCCGTATTTTTCCCAGGGAATTGTTGTGCGTATCCCCTGACGGATAAAAGGTTCATCATCAGCGATCAATATTTTTAACATAAATATCTTCCTTTCTTAATTAGACAGGCTATCCTTTGCAGTAAGTTTAGAATAATCTGTCAGCAGAGGCTGACATATTTTAAAATAACTGTATTCACCATCAAGTCCATATCTTAATCCGAAGTTATTTCCATATTGCAGTTTCAGCCGTTTGTCAATATTTCGAATGGCAAATCCATGTGTTTTTTCATCCGGCGAGGAAAGCAGATCATTCAGGTAGGAAATGTTGACAGGGGTTCCGTTGTTTTTTACTTCGTAAAACAGGAGGTTATTCTGGGAATAAATGCGTATTAGGATTTCTTCCTGCTCTCTGTCTTTTAAGCCATGTATCAATGCGTTTTCTACCAATGGCTGGAGGAGCAGCTTTAGTACAAAATAATGGTTAAGCTGATCTTCATATTCTAATGTAAAGCGGACAGAATCCCCGTGGCGTATTTTCTGGATTTCTATATAACAGTTCAGATGTTGCAGCTCCTTTTCGAGAAGTATCTGGTTTTGATTATCCGGTGTCAGCGTAAGATGAAAGAGCTGCGACATATTGGAGGCAATTTTACTTACGGCTTTCGTATTACCCATCTCTGACATCCAGTAAATGGTATCTATGGTATTGTAAAGAAAATGTGGGCTTATTTGAGACTGCAGTGCGGTTAACTGTGCTTTGTTCAATTCAATTTCAGTCAAGTATACCTGATTGTAGAGATAATCCAGGCGTTCACTCATCAGGTTAAACTGTTCTGTAAGGGCAGAAATCTCATCATTTCCTTTCACATGAGCCCGAACTGTAAAATCTCCGGTGGAAAGGGCCGCCATTTTATTTCCAAGCTCCACCATAGGCCGGGCAATGTGTTTGGAAAAAATAACTGCCAGTAATATAAAGAAAACAAGAGTAAGCACGGCAACAGGGCCAAATATCCTGCCGGCAGCCGAATATTTGGTCATAAGGTTGGATTGGATGACACTGCACATTAAGAAAGGCGTCTGGTCAATTTGCTTTGCCGAGATAAAATAGTTTCCTGTTTTGATAGTGGATGATTGGGCATTACTAAGAGAATTCAAAGTATTCCAATCCTGGGACTTTAATACTTCCAGATAGGACCGGTCAATATTAGTGGATAAAATTGGTAAACTGTCATCAGTCAGGATAATGTAAGACGAGTTTTTCTCCAGACTGGACATTCTTAAGGTGTTAATTAATTCCTGAACGCTTGTGGAAGTTTTGATATAGCCCAGTTCCTGAGAGAGATTGGACTTGGACTTGATCAAACGCGTTATATAAATTGCAAATCCTCCTTTTACAGTCCGGACATCCCAGTAGGTTTTACCATTCAGAGAATCGGCCATAAGCCGGTCATGGTCGGAAATACTGCTGTTGTAAGAGTAGTTTGTGCCACTGGTGAGGGAAATATTATCCTTGCGAAGCAGCGTAATATTCCGAATCCCTCCGAAAATATATGGGGAGGAAGACAGAATGTTATTTGCATTATCAAAAATTTGTAAAAATTCCTCACTTTGGGAATCAGCGGTATAAAAGAGATTTAAGTTAGGCTCTATCAGAGGATACATACTTAATTCCAGAGATTCATTAAAATAGCGTTCAGCGATTCCGGCAGCGTTATCGATATTGGCGGAATACAGATTCTTAAGGTTTCTTTCCATTTCGTTATTAAAGAAATAGTTAAAAACAAAGTAGACAATACCGATTGGGATAGTGACAAAACAAATGAAAATGGTTAACAATTTTTTTTGCATAAATTCCTTTCCAGAAAAACTTCTTCGTCAATTGTGTGAATATAAGTATAGTACGGAGCAAAAATATTGTCAAATATGTCAAAAAAATGGGATAGAAAGCAAAAAATAGGATATTGTATGAATGGAAATAACAATTAATATATGCAAAAAATCATATATTTAACGATAAAAGCAGCAGAAAAACAGGTTTTTTATGGTGACAGATTTCTCTATAATATGGTTATCAACATCAAAGAGAAGGAATGGAGGAACATTTATATGAGAAAACGAATGAAGGTAACGGCAGTGCTTCTGTCGGCGGCAATGTTGACCGGTTTACTGGCAGCATGTGGAAGTCAGTCCGATTCAAAAATTGAAGACAAAAGTGAGGAGGGGACACAGGAAATCCAGGCGGCAGGTGAGAATGCTAAAGACACCGGGGATGACAAAGTGATTACAATGATGCATTTTAATCTGGAGGAAAGGCGGGACGAGGAAGCGGATTATGATGCCTTTTATACCAGATTGGAAGAATATCAGAAAAATCATCCGGATGTGACTGTCAATCAGTCTGTTATGGAGGTAAGCGACTACCAGACGAAAATACAGGCGCAGGCAGCAGTTGAAGACCTACCGGATGTATTTTATGTAAAAGGTTCCTGGTTTAATAATTTTGTGTCCGGTGATTTGCTCTCTCCGTTGGATGAGGTGATTGACGGATATGAGAAAAAAGATACTTATCGTGAAGGGATTTTCCAGGCAGCCACTGTAAATGATAAAGTTTACGGTTTGCCAACACAGTTTTCCGTAACATCGCTGGTTTTTTATAATGAAAAACTCTGGAAAGAAATCGGCTACGATACATTCCCGGATAATTGGGATGATTTCTATGCAGCAGTTGAGAAATTCAACGAAAAAGGGATTACGCCGGTAGCTTTTGGGAATAAAGATAAATGGCCGGCAGAATCCTGCATTCTTTCCGCATTGGGAGACCGCTATACGGGACAAGATTGGACGGCAAGTATTATCGCCAAAGATGGCGGAGCAAAGTTCACGGATCCTGAATTTGTATCAGCATTGCAGCATATGCAGGACTTAGCATCAAAGGAAGTATTTAATAAGGATTTCAGCACAATTTCTTCTTTACAGGGAATTGAATATTACAGCCAGGGAAAAGCGGCCACTACAATAACCGGTTATTGGGATATTACGAATATTCTTTCAAATGCAACGGATGAAGTGAAGGAAAATACCCGGGTGGGAATTCTCCCCTCCGTAGAAGGTGGCAAAGGAGAAGCAGCTATGACTTCCGGCGGCTGTGGATGGTATGTTGGTATGTCAAATAATCTTTCCGATGAAAAGAAGGCGCTGGTGGAGGAATTTCTTCTTGAAATATATGGATACGAATATTCGGAGTATGTAACAGAAAATTATGGTTTGGTGACAGCCTGTCAGACAGCTGAAGTAGATATAAGCCAGTTCCCCACACTGACTCAGGAATATTTAAGATGCTTGAATAATGTAAATCTGACTCCAATTTATGATATTTTGATGGACGGAGCTGTAATTGAAGTTATGAATTCGGGCCTTCAGGAGCTGATGAATGAAACAAAAGACGCACAGACACTGGCGGAAGAAATCCAGGCGGCACAGGAAGAACTGCTTGGAAAATAAGTAGACGGAAAAGACCGCTGTCCATGGGATGATTTTGGGCGGCGGTTCTTTTGTATTCAATAAGCCGACTTGCGCAGAGGTGCTTGAGCTTTGGGAAGGAGGAAAACATTAATGAAAAGCAGTTTGAAACCGAGGCCCATCATATTTATTTCTTATTTAATACTGCCGTTTTTATTATATACATTTGTAGTTTTTGTGCCGGTTATTTTAGCGGCATATTACGGATGTTTTGAGTGGGCGGGCGGGCCTAAAATGAAGTTTATTGGTCTGGGCAATTATGCTCAGCTTTTTCAGGACAAAGAGTTCATTCGGGCACTAAAAAATAATATTTATCTGGTTGTAGTGTGTGTGTTTGGACAGATTGGGTTTGCCTTCCTTTTTGCAATGATGCTGGGAGGAAGGAGAATTAGAATGAAGGGATTTCATAGGACCATGAGCTTTTTCCCTTCTGTGTTAAGCGCAGTTGTAGTGGGGTTCATATGGACTATGATTTATGATTACAATTATGGCCTCTTTAACAGTATATTAAGGGGAATTGGGATGGAAGATAAGGTGCAGCCATGGCTTGCAAATGAAAAGCTGGCCCTGCCGTTGGTAGCCTTGCCGCTTATCTGGCAGTATATAGGATATTATCTTATTATTATCAGCTCCGGTATGGCGGCTGTGGATCCACAGATTTTTGAGATGGCCGAAATTGACGGGGCTACGGGATGGAAAAAAGCCAGGTACATTACCCTCCCCCTTGTAAAAAATGTTCTCCTCGTGTGTGTGACCCTGTGTATTGCAGGTAATATGAAAGCATTTGATCATATTTATGTTATGACAGGCGGAGGCCCGGGAACAACGACAAACGTAATGGCAATGTATGCGTATAATACATCTTTTATTACCTACAAGATGGGTTATGGGAGCGCCCTGTCCATAGGCATTTTGGTAGTCAGCCTGATTCTGGTGGGCGGTATAAGAGGGATTATTGGCAGAATTTCAAAGGAAAAGGAGTAACTGTATGAAGGAAAATAAAAAAAGGGATGCAAGACACAAAATTCATATAGGAGCTTTGGTGGAAAATTTGATTTTAATGGTCTTTTCCGTAACCTGTATTTTCCCAGCCATATGGCTGTTTTACAGCTCAATGAAGACGAAATCTGAGTTTAACACAAATCCTATCAGCCTGCCGTCGCGGTTTAATCTGGAAAATTACATAGATATACTGGTAAAGAGTAATATTGTGCGCTGGATGGGGAATACCATTCGAAACACCTTTTTTTCCCTTATTCTGGTGGTGGCGATTGGGTTTATTGCAGGATACTTTATTTCAAGGTTCCGCTTTAAAGGGAGAAAGCTGATGTACGGATATTTTATGATAGGCATGCTGGTGCCGATTCATGCTCTTATGATTCCAATGTATGTCCTCTTTACCAAAACCGGAATGAGCGATAGCTGGTATACGCTGATTCTGCCATATACCGCATTCGGTATTCCGATAGCCGTATTCCTGGTAGAAAGCTATGTGCAGAACATACCCAAAGAGCTGGAGGAAGCGGCAGCGATTGACGGCAGCAGTTTCGGCAGAACTTTATTTACAATTATTTTACCTGTGTGTATTCCGATATTGGTCACAGTAGGGATTATTCAGTTTTTTTCAACATGGAATGAATTTACTTTTGCTTTGATTCTGCTGAGCAAGGAATCATTAAAGACAGTTCCTGTGGGAATTACGATTTTCAAAGGCCAGTATTCAACGGATTATCCTAAAATGATGACGGCAATGCTGCTGGCAATTTTGCCGGCAATGGTGGTTTATTTCGCATTTTCAAAGCAGATTATAAAAGGAATGGTGGCCGGAGCGGTAAAAGGTTAGGCAGAAGGAGGATAACTATGATAATACAGCAATTACATGATAATTGGAAGATGTGGACAGAGGGGCAGGAAGATGGGGTTACAGCGCATGTTCCAGGAAGTGTTTATGGTGATCTGCTGGGGGCAGGGAAATTGGAAGACCCGTTTTATAGAGATAATGAAATGCAGGCTTTGCCCGTTATGGAGCAAGATTTCGTTTACGGAACGGTTTTTGATGCAGCTGAGGATATCATGGATTCAGGAGAAATTTATCTGTATTGTGAAGGCCTTGATACGCTTGCAACTTTATATCTGAATGGGATATGTATCGGACAGGGACGGAATATGCATCGGATTTACGAATTCCCAGTAGATAATGTAATCAGGCCAAAGGGAAATACTCTGGAAATTCATTTTGATTCGCCTACGAAATACATAAAAAAATGTTATGAGAAAAGTGCGACAAAAGGAAGTTCGGATTGTATGGAAGGGTTTCCGCAGCTGAGAAAAGCACATTATATGTTTGGATGGGACTGGGGGCCGCGTCTTCCTGATGCAGGAATTTGGAGACCTGTTTCCCTGCGTGGAATCCGTTATGCCCGGTTGGAAAATGTGTATGTACGTCAGGAGCATGCAAATGGAAACGTGGACCTGAAATTTCAAGTAAAAACAAAAACGATAAATTTAACTAAGGAGCAGAAGGAACAACTAGAATATAGGGTGATATTGATATCACCTGACGGTGAAAAAGTGGCTGAGGGAAATAGTCTGGAAAAAATATCTGTTCCAAACCCTGTCTTATGGTGGCCAAGAGGGTATGGAGAACAGAATCTGTATCAGCTCCATATAGAGCTGCTGTATGAAGGAAAGCAGGAGGATGTCTGGGAAGAACGAATTGGTTTGCGTAGGATGACAATTCATCAGGAAAAAGATGGATATGGGGAAAGTTTTGCGCATGAGGTAAATGGAATCAGGATTTTTGCCATGGGAGCTGATTATATTCCGGAGGATAATCTTTTGGGAAGGATGAACCGGGAAAAAACCCGTAAACTGTTGGAAGATTGTGTTGCTGCCAATTATAACAGTATCCGCGTATGGGGAGGAGGTTTTTATCCCTCCGATGATTTTTATGATATATGCGATGAACTGGGACTTGTTGTATGGCAGGATTTTATGTTTGCCTGTGGAACTTATGAGCTGTCGGAAGACTTTGATGAAAACATTCGAGCAGAAATCAGAGATAACGTAAGGAGGATACGCCATCATGCCTGTCTGGGGCTATGGTGCGGAAATAATGAAATTGAGATGTGTCTGGAAAGAGGAGAATATGAGCCTACCATGCGTCAGATGGCGGACAGTGTCAAAATATTTGAATATATTATCCCGCAGATATTAAAGGAGGAAGACCCTGATACTTTTTACTGGCCCTCCAGCCCTTCCTCAGGGGGCGGATACGACAATCCGAATGTTCCTGACAGGGGAGATGTACACTATTGGGATGTATGGCATGGAAATAAACCATTTACAGAATACAGGAAATTCAATTTTCGTTATTTAAGTGAATTTGGTTTTCAGTCGTTTCCGTTAGAGAAAACAGTTGAGAGTTTTACATTGCCGCAGGATAGAAATATTTTTTCTTACATAATGGAAAAGCATCAGAGAAATGCATCGGCCAATGGAAAAATCATGAATTATATGTATCAGACTTACTTGTATCCAACAAGTTTTTCAGCATTGCTATATGCATCACAACTTTTGCAGGCGGATGCAATAAAGTATGGTGTGGAACATTTCAGGAGAAATCGAGGAATCTGCATGGGTACAATTTACTGGCAGGTAAACGACTGCTGGCCGGTGGCGTCATGGTCATCAATTGATTATTATGGCCGCTGGAAAGCATTGCACTATTATGCGAAACGTTTTTTTGCGCCGATACTGCTATCCTGTGAGGAGGAAGGGATGCTTACCCAGAATGCAAATGTGAATGCCCAGCCTTTTCCTTTAAAAAAGAGTATACGTTTTAATGTGTCCAATGAGACGAGAGAGGATAAAGAACTGAAAGTTGTATGGTCGGTAAGAACAAATGATGGAAAAGCTGTTCAGGAGAAGGAAGAAATGATTCAGGTGCCCGCTTTGTCAGCAGTATGGATGGAGGAGATATCGATTCCGGATTTGAAGATACGGGAGGAGTATATCAGTTATGCACTTTATGAAGGAGGAAAGGAGATTTCCGCATCCAGTCTGATATTGTCTGTACCTAAATTGTTTCAATATTTGGATCCTCAGCTGGCATGCCGGGTTGAAGAAGATGAGATAGTGGTATTGGCAAAGACCTATGCAAAAAGTGTGGAGATTCTGAACGCTGAGGAAAATCTTATTTTATCAGATAATTATTTTGATATGAATGGAGGAGAAAAGCGTGTGAAAATCATATCAGGTGAGCCAACCGGACTGAAGCTGCGCAGTGTCTATGATATCAGATAAAAATATAGGTTTTTCCACAGACTGCCGTTATGGATAAAATCCATATGCGGCAGTCTGTTATTTGCTGTATATGGTGCCTTTATATGTATAAAGATACACATATAAAAAAATATATAAGCTAATTATCTGCTTAACAGCATATATCCTGTATGGCAAACCGGGATATAATTTTCTCTGTTTAAACAAAACTGGCATGATTGATATAATCTAATCTGGATATTTTAACATATCCAGTAACAAAGTATAATGACTTCATTCTATAATAAAAAACGGCAGCAGTGTGAAACGCGCAGCAATTTGTGCAGAGCGTCACCAATTGCTTTGGTTAAATAAACTGACTTGCGAAGTGTGTATACATTTGATGCAATAGGCTGGCTTACAAAATATGGAGACGTTTGATGGCTGTGCAAATTCAAATATGTGTCACTCCGCCGTGCAAACGTTTTGGAATGGAGATTCGTATGAGCAAAAAGTTACTCTTGATCAACGATATGGCCGGTTACGGGAAGGTTGCCCTCTCCGCAATGATTCCGGTATTGTCCCACATGAAATATGAAATTTTCAATCTGCCTACAGCCCTTGTATCCAACACTCTGGATTACGGAAAGTTTGATATTCTGGAAACAACAGATTATATGCGAAATTCCATCAAGGTCTGGGATGAGCTGGGCTTTGCGTTTGACGCTATTGCCACGGGATTTATTGTTTCGGAAGAACAGGCGGAACTGATAGCGGAATTTTGTACAAAGAAGGCGGATCAGGGGATGCTGATTTTTTCCGACCCGATTATGGGGGACGACGGAAAGCTGTACAACGGCGTTACGGAGAAAACCGTGGAGCTGATGCGGAAGCTTATTTCCGTCTCGGATTATATCGTACCCAATTATACGGAAGCGGCTTATCTTTCCGGTATTGCCTATAAGACTGAAGGCATTGACCTACAGGAGGTATATGAGATAATTGACAATCTGCGCTCCCAGGGGGCGAAGTCCGTGGTGATTACCAGCGTGTTAATAAGGGGTGCGGAAAAAAAGGCCGTTGTGGGCTATGACAAACAGGAAGAAAGCTATTTTAAGCTGGATTATGAGGAAATTCCGGTCAGATTTCCGGGAACGGGAGATATCTTTTCCTCGGTTTTCATGGGCGGAATATTGGAGGGAAAAAGCCTTAAGGACGCTACCGGGAGGGCAATGGACACGGTAAAGGCCATGATAGCGCAGTACCAGGACAGCAAAGATAAATACAAAGGAATTCCCTTAGAAGAATGTCTGGAGATGCTTGATGTATGAAAAGACCAAAAATAAGAATCACTTTAATTGACAGAAAAGGAGAAAAGGGCTGCCACCGGGGGCATCAGGTGGGGGATACCTTTGATTTTGACACAGAGCGGGGAGCGCTCTGTCCCATGGCAATGCATGTGGCTTTTCCCTACATTGATATCCTAAGATACGGGGGAGAAATCCCAGGACAGGAAAAGGGCACCGCAGTATTTGCGTGCCCCGATGTGGATACCCTGAATGTGTTTAAAATTGAGCGGGTGGAGGAACTTGATTAGTGCACTGTATCTAAAGTTTCTGTGCGAATATTTGTGCGAGGAATTTGGATACGGTGTACCGGATTACCGTCCGGTTAATTGTCCTGTATCTTGTATAAATTTGTATTCAATCTTTTTACAAGACATTTTCCAATCAATAATTCTGTGACCCAGATAACAATAAAAATCAGGGCAAAGACTGCAAAGAATTCTAAAAATCCTTTTATGCTGTGCTCCATCCAGTAACAAAAATAAGCAACTGACATCATGACAGAGGCATTCAGAATAAAATAAATTCCCGTCTGTGCCATAAGGCTTAAGCGTTCCATATCCCATATGACAGAAGTTGCCGCTGACCATGTTCCAATCAGTCCGCACAATATGGCCTGCAAAACAACGGCGCCAATTTCACTGCCCACCTTGTCAATAAGGACAGGGACGCAGGGAGCGTAATATCCTCCTGCATAGCAGAGAGAAGAAACGATTGAGATGGTGTAACCGATTGCCAGTCCCATGGGGAATCCCCAAAGGCCGCGTAAAATTATATTTTGTAAAGCATTCTTTTTTTTCATGATTTCCCTCATTTCTGCGCTGCTTTTTTGTGCATACAGGTATAAATGCCTATAAGCATAAATGCTATAAGCATAAATGTTACAAGCATATATGCTTGGGAGTTTGTGGGTGCAGCGCGGACACAAACTTTTTGAATTCAATAAGCTGGCTCGCAAAGCGAGACTGCGTTTGAATTTATATTCCCAGAATTTTTTTAATCTTGGACACATACCGCCTTGAAACATAGGTAGTTGTTCCGTCCGTTAATTTGACACAAATGGTACCCGTGAAGCTCAAATCAAAGTGGCTGACCTTTTTCAGGTTGATAATTTCCGAATTGGAAATACGGACAAACTGATGGGGAGGGAGCCGCTGCTCCACTTCGTAAAGCCGAAGGCGCAGAACATATTCGCCTTTGCCGGTAGAGGCAAAAACCTTTCCGGAGGATGCATAAATCCGAATCAGGTCTGCCGGCTCCATCACTTCAAGTTTATCCTCCCTGATGCCTGAAATAATCTGCGGGCCATTGTCCGACAATTTGTCTATTATGTTGTTCACATCCTCCGTCATGGAAGCGGTCAGGATGATTACTTTGGGCTCGGCGTATGAGCCGTCTATTTTTACTTCCAGTTGCATTAATTCGCCCCCTTTCTGTGATTATGATATAAAAAACGGATGCTGCTTTCAACAGATTTTCAACAGGCGGTTGTTTTTTGAAGATAAGTGGTATTTGATAAAAATTTTTCCGTGAAAATGAGTTGGGCACTGTGCGTAAGAGAGATAAAACATCTCCGGGGATTTGAGTTCGATAAGCTGATTCGCGAAGCAAGGCGGTGTTTGATGGGAATAGTGAATTGAAGAAAATGAAAGTTATGGGAATAGACTATAAGGAAAATATTTGATAGTAAGAAATAAAATAAAAGTGTAAAACCCGCTGATAACTTAATGGATTTTACACTTTTCCGTTAATTTTTATTGCACTATTATGCTTCTGTGAGCGGGGGATTCTGATACAGCTTTCGCTCAATGCATTTTCTTTCAAAAGCAAGTTGTTGCTTTATTTTTTCATATCCTCCTTCATTACCTGCCATTTCCAGCCGCTCTAATAAATCTAACTTGTCCAAAAGATTAACATTCAATTCTTTATCACTGAGCATACAACCACCTGCTTCCTTTATAATCCGTATGATTGTTACATTGTTAGGGTAACAGATAATATAAAAGGTGTAAACCCCATTCCAATTTGAATTTCAGGAACTTTTCGCCTTTTCATAATCGTGCAAAATAGTTTTGACAATACCATCCGCTGAGATTTCCTCGGATATCAGAAACGAATCGTTGGTATGCTGCGACAAAGCCTGTGCGGTAACACTGCCAATGCAGACACAACGGGTTCCCGTCGGAACGGAGCCGTATTTTTCCATAAATAATTTCACACCACCTGCACTGGAAAAAGTGAGGTAATCCGGTTTGGGAAGGGGAAAGGCGCAGGCTTCGCTCTCCAGACCATAAAGCGGAATATCATGAACCGCAAATCCAGCCTCAAGCAGCATTTCAGGAAGGGTAGGAGAGGCAAGGGCCGAGCGAAGCAAAAAAATGGGTTCCTCGGGTTTCGCCACAGCTATCATTTCGTTTGCCAGGGCTTTACTTGTAAAGGTATCCGGACACAGATCCGCATGTATGCCGTACCGCATCAGCGCGGCGCCCGTTGCCCTGCCGATAACTGCGAATTTCTGTATCCCCGGAGAAAAGGGATTGCCGCCTTTTTGTGCCACTTGGTGGAAAAAAGTGTTGACGCCGTTAGCGCTGGTAAATACCACCCAGCAGGGGTGTTGCGCCAGAACCTGTATATCAAATTGCGGAGGAAGTTCTCTTACCTTGGAGCGTAATATCCATACCGCCTCTGCGCCCAGTGTCCGCAGAGCATTCATTTGTTTTTCTGCAATTTCCTGTGTGCCTGTGATACCGATTCGAAGGCCTTTCAGCAGGGGCAAGCAGGAGGGAGCAGTCAGCTCCATGGCAGCCACATCGCCAATGAGGATGATTGCAGGCGGGGATACATGGGCATTTTTGACAGCCTGTTCCATCTGGGAAAGGGGGGCACGGACGCAAACCGGGTTTGGGGCGTTGCCGCCGGAGATTACGGCGGAAGGTGTGTTTTCGTCCTTACCGGCCGCTATCAGCTGCCGGGTGATGGCGGACAGTCGCTCCAGGCCCATGAGAAACACCAGTGTACCTGACAGTTTTGCCAGAGTGTCAAAATCTTCCGGAAAAACCTCCGGCGTATCGGCGGTATGGGCCGTAATGATATGCAGACCGCGGCTGATGCTTCTATGAGTGACAGGGATTCCCGCTTCGGCCGGGATACCGATTGCGGAGGGAATGCCCGGAACCTCCTGACAGGGAATTCCGGCCTCTTTTAATGCCAGCATTTCTTCACCGCCCCGGCCAAAGAGATAGGGGTCTCCGCCTTTTAAGCGAACCACCCGCAGGCCGGAAGAAGCCAGTTCGATAAGTTTTTGATTGATTTGGGCCTGTGATGCGGCATGCGTCCCACTGCGCTTACCCATGTAGAGACGTATGGCGGATTCCGGTACCGCATCCAGCAACGCGGAATCGATCAGATCATCATACACCACTGCCTGACATTGCTGTAAAAGCCGCAATCCACGCATAGTAATCAAATCTGCCTTGCCGCAGCCCGCGCCTACCAGCGCAACGCTGCCAATGGGTGTGCCGGAGATATATTTTTCCGTTTCCGCCTGGGTTAGAGGCGCGCCTTTTGCCATGGAGGCCTCAAATAGTCTGCGGAACACAGCTGACCGCTTATTCTGTTCCGGTATGGAAGCTTTCAGCACCGGACGTAAGGATTCCAGCCAGGAGAGAAGCCTGTCCAGACCTTCCGGAAGCAGTTCCCGGAGCTGTTCTTTAAAGTATGCCGCCGCCACAGGGCTTGCACCGCCTGTGGAGATTCCCGCCGAGAAAGAACCCTGCTGTACCAATGCAGGAAACAGGAAAGTGCATAGCGCCGGATTATCGGCTACATTTACCGGAATGTGACGCTTCCTGCAGAGAATGGAAATTTTGCGATTAATCACTTTATTGTCGGTGGCGGCAATGACCAGGGAAGGGCGGGGCCGCAGATCGGAAAGGATGAAATTGCGTTTGCACAGCTTAACACCGGGAATGGCTGCAAGCTGGGGCAGGATATGGGACGCAATCACCGTTGGAAGGATGCCGTAAGGAAGCAATTTCCGGAGCTTGCGGAGGGCGACGGTTCCGCCGCCCACAATCAAAACGGGTTTATTTTTTAAATCGATAAACATAGGAAAATAGGGCATTTTTTTATTTTACTCCTTTCGGGGACTCTGTCCTGAAAATCTGTTTGCAAATATTTCGGTCTGCTTTCCTGACCAACCCCTTCCTTGATGACACAATTCCGGAAAACCTGGTGTAGTTTGCTGTGCTTCCGTTTTCGAACTTGTCCACTCAAAAAATATCCTCAAAAATTCACACAGAAACTTCAGGGACGGCGTACCGGCCTGTGAGTTTACGTTTCCTTTGGAATACAGTAATATTGGGTGCCGTGCGGGGTATCCATACGGTGTACGCTTGTCTGAAATACCTGTTCCAGGATACCGCTTTGGTAAACGGAATCCGGTTTATCAAAGTAGACCAGCCGTCCTTCCTGCAATACCCCAATGCAATCCGCTTCACGCAGCGCCAGTAAAATATCATGAAGTACCAGGACAACCGCTTTCCCATCAAGGGAAAGGGAATGGGCGGTCTGCATCAGCTGAAACTGATGGCTGATATCCAAATAGGTGGTAGGCTCGTCCATGAAAACAGTCAGCGTATCCTGGGCCAGCGCCATTGCCAGATATACGCCCTGGCGCTGACCGCCGCTGAGCTGGCTGACGTTGGTGTTTTCGTGCTGCAAACTGCCGGTAGCTTCCAGGGCACTGCGGGAAATGGCATAATCCTGCCTGCCGTAGTATCTGGGATAGGTCAGATAAGGAAAACGCCCGTGGAGCACCATCCGCAGTGCTTGGATAGAAGGGGTATTCCGGCTTTGGGTCAGAAAGGCGGCCTTTTGGGCAATCTGCCTGCGCTTTAGCTTTCGGGTGTCCACACCGTCATACAAAACCGCACCGCTCATGGGAGGCAGCAGGCCAAGGGCAGCTTTCAGCAGAGTGGACTTTCCACTGCCGTTGGGGCCAAGCAGGACGGTCACCTTCCCCGGCGCAAATTCCATGGTAATGTTCCGGATAATAGGGTTCCCGAAATATCCGGCGCTAAGTTCCCTTAACTGAATCATATGCGCCCTCCTTTCTGTTTGAAAAGAAGCCATAAGAAGAATGGCCCCCCTGCAAATGCCAGCAGAATGCCCACCGGCAGTTCAAAGGGTGAAAATAATATTCTTGCTAGCAAATCACATATGGTCACGAAGAAAGCCCCTGCCAGGGCGGAGGAAAATAGCAGTGGAAGGCTGTTTTCACCCAGGAAACGCCGCATGGTATGGGGAACAATGAGTCCTACAAAACCAATGAGCCCGCCAAAGCTCACTGCTGCGCCTGCAAGAGCCGCCGCCAAAACAAGCAGAATAAAGCGTACAAAGGACACAGAAAGGCCAAGGCTCCTGGCCGTATCGCTGCCCAGTGCAAGGATATCCATCTGGGGTGAGAGGGATAGGGTGATTCCCAAACTGATAAGAATCAGCCCTGCGGCAGGAGCAAGCTGTAGCATAGTAACACCGGTAAAGCCGCCGATACGGAAATCCGTAATACCGCTCACCGCATCCGGAACCAGTGTAACCACAGTGTCAATACCTGCACCAAACAGAGCGGAAATGGCAACGCCCGCAAGAATTACGGTCATGCGGGAAGCGCCGGTGCGCTGGGACAGGATTGTTACCAGAAAAACCCCTGCCAGGGCACCGAAAAATGCCACAAGAGGCGTATACTGCTGTGCCAGAGGGGCAATGGCGCAGACCAGAGCCACGGTGAACCCGGCCCCGGAATTGACACCGATGACGCCGGGAGATGCAAGAGGGTTGTTTAAAACCGTTTGAATAATAACACCGGAAATGGACAGGGCCGCGCCTGCCAGCATTGCGGCGCAGGTCCGTGGCAGACGGCTGTAAAGTATGATGCGTGCGGCGACGGAATCGGTCTCCCTTCCAATCAGCACGTTAAATACCAGTGCAGGTGAGAGTTTCACTGAGCCAATCCACAGACTAAGGACTGCCGTCGCCAAAGTGAGGATACTTAATCCGGCAAAAAATATACCGTTACCGCACCGGGTAGAGAATATCCGCAAGCTTTTCATAGGCTTCCCCCCATCTTTCGTTTGGTTTTAAGTTGTAAAGGTTTTGGTCCATCACATAATAGCGCCCCTGCTGTACGGCGGTTAAGGAAGCCCAGGCGGGATTTCTAAGAAGTGTGGTTTCCAAAATCTCCTGGGCGTCTGCAGGATCCGCGCTTTGCAGTACCACAAAGATATAGTCCGGGTCACTCAGCAGGATGGATTCCAGGTTAAGCTGTTCCAAAAGGCTGTCATCACTGTCGGCAATATTCTCGCAGTCTAAGTTTGCCAGCATCTCTCCAAGTACGGATTCTTTACTGTTTTTTACCTTACAGCTGCTTCCGGTGGCACGGATATACAAAACTCTGGGACGGGAGCCGTCCGCTCTTGCAAGGGCACTTTCCACCTGCGCCTTGACCGCAGTGCCATAGGTTTCATAGTTTTCGGGAAAGCCGGTAATCTCGGTGCAGATTTTTAGCATGCGCAGATAATCTTCAAAGGTGTTGACGGAGAAATAGGCCGTGTTAAGTCCCATCTCATCAAAAGCGGATTCCAGCTCCATATTCCGGTCGGTGCCACAGCTTGCCAGGACAAAATCAGGATTGCAGGCAATGAGCTGTTCCATGTTCAGCTCCTTCGAGGCGCCCAAATTGACAACATCTTCCCGAAGGGGTAAATCAAAATAGGTCCAGGTGGCGTTAGTGGTAGCAACGATTTGCTCCACCCCTCCGGCAAGATACCAGATATCCGCGAAGCTGCCAATCAGACAAATCACCCGCTGCGGGCGGTCTACCGTTACCTGGCGGCCCAGGTCGTCCGTAAAGGTGACAGATGTTTTGGAAGCTGTTTCGGAATCTGTTTCAGAGACTGCTGGGACAGCGGTGCTGCCACAGGCGGTGAGAAACAGGAGACAGCACAGCATAATAATGTAAAGCATTTTTTTCATGGGTGTTTCCTTTCCGTTCAAAATTGATGTAATAGTTCAGCCTTCGGCTCGCTACATGGTAGAGCTATGGGCATTAAAGCCTAAATTTATTTAAGGTTTGTTTTGCGGCAAAAGAAAAAGACCGCAACAGACAAAAGAGCATAAACGTTCCTCTCTCTGTAATGGAAATTCTCCGTAGAGGAAATCCCCCTACAGGAAATTTCCTCTACAGGAAAGAGAAATCGTTTCAAAGCCCTTCATCGTCTTGTGCGATCCGGCAGATTCATCTTACCTATATAAGGCTCTGTTAAGAAATAACCTGTACATCTCTTGTCTAAATTCGCACAGTCTGCGTTGTTATCAGTCAGCGTACCCCATACGCATCCTCCTTCCGCCTTGCCTGTACGAATTTGTCTTGCGCTATCTGCACAGTTTTTTAACAGAGCCTAATTTTGCAAAATATTCGGCTAGCAGGTAGCGCCGCCCTTTACATTTTTCTGCAAAATAGCGGTTTTGTCAATGGTATCCGAAAGCAGCTTTTCATTCACATAGTCGAAGCCCAGGCGGTTTACGGTGTCGGCAAACCGCTCGCCGGAGATACCTTCGTCACGGAAAAGTAAAATTGCCTTTTCTACAACATCCAGCACTTCTTCTACGGTGCTGAAAATTTTCGTCAGAGGAGTGCCGTGGGCAACCTTCTTGCCCCAGCGTCCGCCGATATAGATTTTGAAGCCCTCTTTGTATTCTTCCAGTGCGCCGAAAGGACATTTGCCCTTGCAGCGTCCGCAGTTGTTGCAGGCGTCAGGCTCAATGCGGACTTTGCCGTCCACAACCTTAGCCACTTTGACAGGACAGTTTTCTTCCACCTGGCATTTCTTGCAGCCACGGCATTTGGAAAAGTCCACCATGGGAACACGCTGGCCCACAATCCCTAAATCGTTCAGGTCAGGTTTCACACAGTTGTTGGGACAGCCGCCTACGGCAATTTTGAATTTATGAGGCAGGGTTACACCGTGATAACCCACATAAAACCGTTCGTGCAGTTTTTCGGACAGGCCATAGGTATCGGCAAGACCGTACTGGCAGGTGGTACCCTTGCAGGAAACAACGGGACGTACCAGGGAGCCGGTGCCGCCGGTGGACAGACCATGTTCCTTTAAAAAGTCGATAAGCGGCTGGATGTTCTCGTGCTTAACGCCCTGAATCTCCAGGGTCAGACGTGTGGTCATAGTAACGGCGCCCGAACCAAAGCGTTCGGAAGCCTCGGCGATGATCCGATGCTCCGCAGCGGTAATTTTGCCGTTGCGGGTGATGACACGGACATTGAACACATCAGGATAACGTTTATCCTGCAGACAGCCCAGAGCTTTGACCCGCTTGATTTCCTCAGGAGGCAGGGAGCCGCCTGCAAATTGTACCTTCACCTGATTAACAAAGGCACCGCCCTCCAAGACCCGGGTGTTGGTGTAGCCCAGAGCCTTCAAACGGTTTTGCAGGAAGTAACCGCGCTTGCCTCTGGCACATACCAAAAGCAGTTTTTCCTCCTTCCCAATGCCCTCAATGGGGGCGGTAACTTTTCCTAAATTAACCCACTTTGCACCGGGAATCGTAGCGGTAGGATGTGCGTCGATAACGCGATAACCGTTGGCTTTTCCGGCAAGGTATTCGGCGGGGGTAAAAGTCTCAAAGGAACCCATCATTTTGTTTTCCAGTATGTAGCAGGCCTGGACGAAAGGATGGATGGCGGTGGAGAAGGGAGGCGCATAGGCGAAGTCCAGTGTGTCAAAATCTTCAACCGCCGCGTTCATGGCAATGCCGGTGACAGCAATATCCACCATCTTGTCTACCGCGCCTGCACCCAGGACCTGAATGCCCAGAAGCTTATGGGTATTCTTGTCGGCAATCAGCTTGGTGACAAAGGCGGAGGAGCCTGCGTAATAGTGTGCTTTGTCATCTGTGACGCAGGTGACGGTGACAACATCAAAGCCTGCGTCTTTGGCTTGGGCTTCGGTGAGGCCGGTGCGGCCTGCATTTAAATCCTCCGCCAGCTTCACAACGCCGGTGCCCAGACAGCCTCCATAGACAGCATCCTCCCCGGTCAGATTCCTGGCAAGACAGCGTCCCGTGATGTTGGCGGTAGAGCCCATGGCGGACCACTGCCCTTTGCCGGTGATGCGGTTGTAGACCTGGGCGCAGTCACCTACGGCGTATACATCATTTAAGTTTGTTCTTTGATGGTCGTCCACCAGGAGGGTGCCCCGGTTCATCTCAAGTCCCGAATCTGACAGAAAAGCGGTGGCAGGACGGACACCAATAGCAAGCACTACCAGTTCACCATCGAAATTTCCCACACTGGTGCGGATACCGGTGGCACGGGTACCAATGGTATTTATACCAACAGTATTCATGCCGGAGGCCTTTTCACTGCCCAGCACTTCCAAAAGCCCGGCGCCGGTGACAATCCGGATACCTTTATTCTGTAACTGTCGGCGGATATATGCCGCCATTTCCGCATCAAACAAATTGGGCATTACCTGATCCGCCATATCCACAACGGTAACGGAAAGTCCCTTGGACAACAGATTTTCCGCAATCTCCAATCCAATGAATCCGCCGCCTACCACTACGGCGCTGCGGCAGTGATTAGCTTCTATGTAAGCGCGAAGGCCGATGGCATCGTCAGGGGTACGCATGGTGAACACACCGGGCAAATCGGTGCCTGCCACGTCAGGTACGAAGGGAACAGCGCCTGTGGCAATGACCAGCTTGTCATAGGGAACGGTTTCACCATTTGCAAAGCTGACGGTTTTCGCCCCGGCATCTATGCTTACGGCTTCCATTTCAGTCCTGACTGCCACCCCTGTAAGGCTGGCGTATTTTTCAGGCGTATTGACAATTAATTCTTCACGGGTTTCGATAATATCGCCCACATAATAGGGCAGGCCGCAGCCGGCGTAAGAGATATCCTTACTTTTGGTATAGACTGTAACCTTTGCACTGCGGTCCTGACGCATCAGTTTTGCGGCGGCTTTTGTGCCGGCAGCAACGCCTCCGATAACAACAACATTCATAACCTTTGCTCCTTTATCTTTTTATGATGGAACAGGAAAACCCTGGTCCACGGTTTCCTTGTATATTGGTTTTATTTTAGCATGGCGTCCGGGCAAAATCAATCAAATGTGACTTGACGACAGTGAAGCCGAAAGGCTAAGCAGTTACAAATTGCATATTTTTCTATTTCTATATTATTTTATATTTATTGACACATGGATATACTTTAAATATAATAAAAGTACGTAAAACAGTACTATATTACGTACCGAATAAGAGGAGGCAAAAAATGATTGCTACTAAACCTGTTGATTTAAGGGCAAGATTGAAAGATTACCTTGATAGAGCCTTTAGCGGTGAACCTGTTATTGTTTCCCGGAAAAACAATCAGAATGTTGTCATTGTTTCCGAGCACGAATATAACGAACTGCAGAAAGCAAAGAGAAACTTTGAATACCTTGCCATGCTGGATGAAAGCCGGGCACAGCTCGAACGGGGAGAAACCATATCATTTAGTATGGAGGAATTAAAGGAAATGGAGGCAGAGGGTTGGAAGCCAACGCCAAAGGTATTGGACTGGATGCGCCGGACAGACGAAGCAAACCGCCTTGTATATGACATTGACGAATTGCAGAATATTAAAATCATATCCTGTAAGGGGCATTATGAAGATTGAGAAATGGGAAGCTGTCACAATGGCTTTCCTGTAGTTTTTATACTTATTTTCTTTTTATAAAAGAATTTGAGGTTTTGTCCGGTCATATATTGTGCTAAAATACATCAGCATAAACAGTCGGCACAGACAAAGAAAGGAGAACCAGAGGATATGCTTAATCCTATCGTTACTGTTGCGTAGGCAGGGCTGTCGCAACAAAAAATCAAAATGTTCAGCACACGCTATTGGCAAGGCATGGCGGTGTTTGAGGCAATAAGCGCTTGCAGAGCATAGAGCATGGCAGCGCTTGAGCGTGTTGCAGATAGTCTTTACGTCCCTATTTGACAGAAAATTACGATAGGAGTGGAGAATGAGTTACAAGAAGGCAACACACGTTCTACCCGAAGAATTGCTTGCAAAGGTACAGGAATATGTGGACGGAGAGTTTCTTTATATCCCCAGAAGTTCTGACAATAAAAAGGACTGGGGTGAGACCACAGGGACCCGCATAGAATTGAAAGAGAGAAATAAAAAGATTTATGCGGACTATCTTGCAGGGGCACAGACAGAATATCTGGCGGAAAAATATTTCCTGTCTGTGAAAAGTGTTCAGCGTATTATCGGGCAAATGAAAAAAGAACATAATGATGATTAAGACGGGCAGGGAGAATATCTTCCTGCCCAACTTTGTTTATGAAAAGAGTATTAGGTTTTGTTCCTCCATACCGTGATGATACGATAAATTTCGATGACAGTTCAGTCTATAAATGAAGCCAAAGACTGGATGGTTACTGCGAATTAAAAATGAAGTACTACAATATGAGCGTTGTGCCGATATTGTACAAGGAGAAATCCCGGTATGGAGAAAATAACATGGGAAGTGCAGCTGCTTTCACTGCCCCCGGCATTAAAGTACTGTAAAAAATGCGGTAAAAAAACAACATATACCTGTTCGGAGCAATTCCGGATAAACGCACAGAAAAAGAGTCTGGATATCTGGCTGATTTATAAATGTTCTCATTGTAACGATACATGGAATGCGGCGGTTTATTCCCGCATTTCTCCTAAATCCCTGAACATGGAAATACTGGATGGTTTTCATAGAAATGACAGGATGCTTGTGGAGCGGTATGCAACGGACGCCGGTTTTCTGCAAAGAAATGGGGCGGAAGTCGGGTTGCCGGAATACTTGGTTGTGGGGGACAGCTTTTCACCTGAGGAAGGGGTGGAGCTTACAATCAAATGCAGCTGTTTCATGCCTGTGAAGGTATCTTCCCTTATAAGAGATAAGCTGCATATATCCAGGAAGGAATATGAACGGATGGTTATGGAGGGAAGGATAAGAAGTATTCCCAATCAGGATTTACAAAGATGCAGGCTGAAAAATGGTATCAATCTTATTTTTCAGGAAGTTTTTTTCTGATATTTTTTATGCACAGGAAATGCTTGGAACTGTTTGAAAATAATATAGGCATACTATCTAAATTTACATATGGAAATTTAGATATAGTCCACAAACAATGAAAAAAGTTCAAAAAGAGATTGACAAAAATATACCTTGCCATTATGATGAAAACATCAAAACCGTAAGCGCTTACGGTTTGGCGGGGAGCAGGTTAAATATATGAAAGTTACAATCTATGATGTGGCAAACGAGGCAGGGGTATCGATTGCAAGTGTGTCCCGGTATTTAAATAACAGGGGCAGTGTTTCAAAGAAAAATATTGAGAAAATTATAGATGCCATTGAGAAACTGCACTTCGTGCCGGAAGCTTCCGCCAAAAGCCTTGCCATAGGCCTGACGGGCACAATAGGGGTACAGGTCTGGAATGCGGATATCAGTTCGGACTATATGTACCGTTTTATGCTTGGAGCCTATGCGGCAGTCAGTGAAACGGGCGGGGATCTTCTCATCACCCGGATTGAGGGAGATAAGCCGGAGGTTGTGGATGCTGTGATTTCCCGCAGGAAGATGGATGGAATCATCTTTCCTCTTATGCCCGGCGATATGGTTCCACTGTTAAAAGCTTTATATGATAAGGAATTTCCGGCAGTGTACACGGGAGCAAGATATGAGTGGGATGAGAGAAGCTGTAATGTCTATGGCGGCTTTTCCTCTTACAGGAAAGAAGTCATGGAGATTTTGATTGACAGGGGCTGTAAGCGTATTCTTTGCATTGACACGGATGAGGACGGACGCAGAAAGGCAGAGAAGGGTGTGATAAAGAATGGATTTGAGAAGTATGTTTTTGATTTGATTCATTTTGAGGGATATTCGGAGACGTCTGTTTATCAATATCTGTATACACTGTTAAAGGCAAAAGACAGGCCGGATGCCATATTTTTTGCAAAGCATGAGATAGCGGGTATTGTGTATGCGGCGGTAAAAGACGCCGGGCTGAGCATTCCTGAGGATTTGCGTCTGGTGTCAACGGTTCACTCAAAGGAGCAGGACAAAAAGTTCATTCCCAACTTGGCGGTGGTATTGATAGACGCCTATCAGATGGGATATCAGGCAGGTAAAAAAATATCTGATTTGATTCGGAAAAAGCCGACAGATGAAAAGTGGAGCAAGATTACATATGAAATTAGAGAAAATGAAACATTGGGATAAGGATATGGCATGAGATTTTTCTCATCATTGATGACAGGATGAGAGCAAAGGCTATTATGTACAGGCTTACAGAATAAAAGTGGGAATCAGGCAGATGGAGTAAAAGTGCACGTTTACTCTGTCTGCTAAAAAAATAACTGAAACCGTAAGCGCTTACGGTTTCGCAAAAAAAGATAATACGTAGAAGATGAAAAAATCTTTTACTCCAAGTTTGTGTCTGCGCTGCAACCACAAACCTGGAAATTGCAAGAGCAGTGTAAAAAGCAGCGCAGAAATGAGGTAAAAAATGAAAAAGAGATTGTTAGCAATGTTACTGGCAGGATGTATGGTATTTTCTCTGACGGCATGCGGAGGAGATAAGCAGGAAAGCGCGTCAGCTTCCCAGGAAGGAGTGTCCGAGGAGGGTGCAGAGACGGATGCAAATGAAAATGCGGATACGGAAGAAGCTTCCGGTGGAGAAGAAACCTCCGGTACAGGGGAAGCTTCCGGAGAGGGAGCGGATTTGGTTATCTGGCTGGCAGGCTCAGGGGACGCCACAAATGATGAGACCTACAGAGCGGTATTTGACAAGTGGATTGAAGAAAATTCACCGGGCAGTACTTATGAGCTTTCTTTTGTGGGTTGGGGTGAATATGCCACAAAGCTTTCCGTGGCTCTTGCCAGCGGGGAAGGGCCGGATGTATTTATGTCAGGCTATGGAATGTTGGGAAGCTTTCAGGCCCAGGGGTACATGCTGAATCTGTCCGATTATATTCCCCAGGACTGGGACGGTTATACGGATATCGGCGCCAATTTTCTGGATACCGGAAAGGTGGACGGTAATATTTACGGCCTCCTTGAGCCCTCCACCCGTCTTTTGGTGTACCGCAAGGATATTGCAGAGCAGAACGGTGTGACGGAGGATGACCTTCAGGTGGATTCTCTGGAAGATTTAGAGAGTCTGGCAAAGAAAATGTGTGTGAAGGATGATGCAGGCAAGCTTGTGATGTCCGGTTTCGAGCTTATGACAACCGCGGTAGGACCTAACAGCCCGGAACAGATTTATTCCTTCTTTGCAAGGAATGTGGATTTTGAGAATGGAAATTTCTGGGATGAAGAAGGAAAAGCAAGCTTTGGAAGTGAATGCGCTATCGAGAGCTTTGAACTGATGAAAAGACTGTATGAAGAAGGGGTGAGCCTGCCCAGCGAGTCAGGCGATACCACCAATGGTATTGTGTCCGGTCTGGCGGCAATGTCACTGAATTCGGAAGCTGTATATGGCTCTGCCGACGCTGCATTTCCGGGACAGATTGGAGTTGTACCCTGCTCTTTGAACACCTTGCTGATTGGTAATTTTATCTGTGTCAATAATGATTCCAAATACAAAGAGGAAGCAGTAGATTTACTGCTGTATATGTTCAATGAGGAGTCATGTAAAAAGAAGTCCGAAAACCTTGGCATGTATTGTGTAAGAGATTCGCTGAAAGACTGGTATGCACAGACCTTCCCTCACCTGGCGGATGTCCCGGAATACTATGACCATTCCTATGCATATGGCCCTACGGCAATTGCTCATTTTAATGAAGGAATCAATATTTTCCGTAATGCAAGCGAAATGATTATGGCTACGGATGCGGACATTACATCCACCCTTTCAGATGCGGCCGCTCAGTGGGATGCGCTAATCAACTGAGAGAGGTTGGAGCGGAAATAACAGGAAGCATACGAGGCTGTCGCATTAAGAAAACTGCATACAGGATATTGCGTTTTTGAAAGCCAGATATTTATATATCTTGTATCTATCATTCTTATTGTGACAGTCTCGTGAAAAAAGAGAGGTATTTATGGTGAAAAGGAAAAAAGCGCCATTTAAGAGTGAAAAATCAGCGTACTTGATGATTCTGCCCAGTTATTTCATCTTTTTTGTTATCATTTTAGTGCCAATCTGCTGGTCTTTCGGCATGTCTTTTACAGATTACAATTTTAAGACATGGAATTTTGTGGGGTTCAAAAATTATATCAATATTTTTAAGGACGAGTTGTTTTTATTGTCCATCAGGAACACGGTCTGGTACTCTGTGCTGACCATTTTGCCATCCATGGTGCTGTCACTGCTTCTTGCAGTCCTTTTGAACACAAAGGTGCTGGGAAGGGGAATTTTCAGGACAGTTTTTTACCTGCCCCATATTTTGTCCATGGTTGCCATATCCATGGCATGGAGTTATATGTACAATACCCAGGCAGGTATCATCAACAAGGCTTTAACGGGGATAGGGTTAAGCGCGGTAGGATGGCTGTCAGATAAAAACATTGCCATGATATCTGTGGCGATTATGTCCATATGGTCCTCCCTGGGATATTACACGCTGCTGTACTTATCGGGGCTGCAGGGAATCCCCGGCCATCTCTATGAGGCGGCGTCAATTGACGGGGCTACTACCATAAAGCAGTTTTTTTATATAACAATTCCAAGCCTGCGGCCTACCATCTTTTTTGTCTTTGTCATGTCCTGTATTGCATCCTTTGAAGTGTTTGGCCAGGTTTATATCATGACAAACGGCGGACCGCTGAATTCCACCACAACAATTGCCCATCAGGTTTATGTGAACGGGTTTCAGTATTATAAGATGGGGTACGCTTCCGCAGAAGCTATTGTCCTGCTTTTGATTATTTTGACAATCACAATTTTGAATATGAAATTTGGGGGAGGTGAAGGGGATGAATGATACGGGAGCTGTTTTAAACCGCAGTATGAAAATAAAAAGGATGCTTTTATTTGTTATGCTTTTGGTGATTGCTATTGTCTATCTGCTGCCGGTATTTTTTGTAATCCTTACGGCTTTTAAGACGGATGCGGAAATCAGCCTGCAGAATTTTGCCTGGCTTCCGGCTTCCCTTGACGTTTCCAGCTTTGTAAATGCATGGAAGATGGCGGACTGGATACGAGCCTTTTCCAATTCGGCGATTACCACATTCTGTGTGGTTGTGATTTCAGTGCTGATCAATACGATTGCGGGGTATTCCTTTGCAAGAATGCGCTTTAAGGGCAGTAATGTGCTGTTTATCATTCTGCTTATGGGAATGATGATTCCCTCTCAGGCCATTGCAATTCCGCAGTTTATCATTATTAAAAACCTGCATCTGTATAATACGCTGGCAGCTATTGTAGTCTGTTTCCTGTCGGCGCCCATGGGGGTATTTTTGAGCAAGACTTTTTACACCACCTTCCCCAAGGAACTGGATGAGTCGGCTAAGATAGACGGGTGTACACGCTTTGGCGCCTATGTGAGAATCTATCTGCCCATGTCAAAAACCTTATTTGCCACTATGGTGATACTGAAAGGCGTTCAGGTATGGAATGATTTTTTCTACCCACTGATCATGACGTCCTCGGAAAGGCTGAAAACGGTTCAACTGGCATTACAGTTGTTTAAGGGTTCCACCACAACACATTATAACTGGCTGATGGCGGCCACATTGTTTACTTCCCTGCCGCTGGTGGTTTTGTACTTTTGCGCACAGAAATATTTTGTCGCAGGGATACAGACTACAGGCATGAAGAACTGATATGCCGGGGATGTGCCCCCTGGAATGGGAAAGCGGGCAGAGAGAAGAATCTTCTTTACCCAATTTTATATCTGAGAAGGGTTTGTATATGCGCTGTGAATACAAACACTCCATAGGTGGAAGGCAGAGCAGAATTGGAGATTCTGTTGGCGTTCCTGCGAGTATGTCTTTGGCAGGCTCAGCAAAAAGCAGCGCAGAAATGGAGGTCAAATATGAAAGTAATTATGGTTACTTATGATTCTTTAAACAGGCATATGCTTCCCAATTATGGAAATGACTGGGTGAAAGCACCTAATTTTCAGCGGCTTGGGAAAAAGGCAATGACCTTTACAAACAGTTATTGCGGATCTATGCCATGTATGCCGGCCAGGAGGGAGCTTCACACCGGACGGTATAATTTCCTGCACCGCCCATGGGGGCCTATGGAGCCCTATGACGATTCCATGCCTGAGATGCTCGCAGAGGCGGGGTATACCACCCATTTGGTATCTGACCACAGCCATTATTGGGAGGATGGGGGAGCTACCTATCACACAAGATATACCACATGGGATTGCAACAGAGGCCAGGAGGGGGACCCCTGGAAGGCTATGATGTGCCCGCCGCAGATGCCGGAACATCTGGGCAGCCTATGGGATCAGGACTGGGCAAACAGGCAGTTTATACAGAGAGTGGAAGATATGCCCCAGACCAAAACCTTCCTCGGGGGACTGGAATTTCTGGATATGAACCATGAACAGGACAACTGGTTTTTGCATATTGAGACCTTTGACCCTCATGAGCCTTTTTATGCCATGCCTGAATTCAAGGAGTTGTATGAAAAGGATTACAGCGGCCCCCTGTTTGACTGGCCTCCATACCGGGCGGTAAATGAGGAAGAAAAGCCTTACGTGGAGCACGTGCGCAGAATGTATGCGGCGCTGGTGAGTATGTGCGATGAGAGCCTTGGCAAAGTGATGGATAAGATGGACAGGTACGGCATGTGGGAGGATACGCTGCTGATTGTGAACACGGATCATGGTTTTTTTGTGGGAGAACATGATTACTGGGGAAAAGGCAATGATGTGTACATGCTGGAGGAAGTGGCCCACACCCCGCTGTTTATCTATGACCCGGTCTCAAAAAATACCGGTTTAAACGATGCGCTGGTACAGACAATTGACTTAGCGCCCACAATTCTTGATTTTTGCGGGATTGAGAGGACAAAGGATATGCAGGGGATTTCCCTGCTTGACACCGTAAGAAATAATACTCCGGTTCATGATAGTATCATTTATGGTATTTTCGGAGCGCAGATTACCTGTGTGGATGGAAGGTATAAATATGTACTTTGCCCTAACGAAGAAAACTGGCCTCTATATCACTATCTGCTGATGCCCACCCATATGCGGGCAATGTATGCACCGAAGGAGTTTCAGGGGATGGAGCTGTCCCGGCCATTTTCTTTTACAAAGGATATTTCTCTGCTGAAACTGCCGGATTATAATTATGTTGGCGGAAATGTGCCCCCAAAGGAGAGGAGAAAGGATAGGTGTATGAAAAATGTGCTCCCTCACCAGGGGTGGCCGGCACAGATGAAAACGGTTTTGTATGACCTGAAAGAAGATCCTCATGAGCTGAATCCCATCACGGACGATGCGGTGATGAAACGCCTTCGGATGCAGATGACAAAATTGATGATTGAAAATGACGCTCCTGTTGAGCAGTATGAAAGAATGGGATTGCAGGCGGAATACCAGGCGCTCCATTCCATGTAATGATTCGGTTTTCGCTTTACTGATTGCAAAAATCTGATGTGCCTTGTTTTTTGCGGATTTGTAGTTTGTTGCTGCAACTGAAACGTCATTATTGGTCGAAAGATTTACATACAAACAGGGGATAAAAATTCTTATGAATAGTCATTTCAAAAAGTTCTCTGATTTTCAGCTTTTTTTAAATTTTTTGAAATAGGTTGTATTCTAGCTATAATTTGTATATACTATTATAAAGCGAGGTATATATAAAATGACAATAGATACAAATACTATGATTTCCATTACAGAGGCAAACCAGAATTTTTCCAAAGTTACAAGATTAGTTGACGAACACGGAACGGCAGTGATTTTAAAAAACAACAGTCCCAGATACCTTGTAATTGACTTTGAAGGGGCGGAAAAACTTCTTCTTGGCAAGGATGAAAAAATAGCAGATGCAGAGGATGTACTGGCGATATCAGAACGCTTTATCAGGCAGAATATGGAAGCATATGAGGTACTTGCTCAATGATGATATTAAGTAAAAAGCAGGTTTTGATGCTCCATAGGCGTTTGATAGAGACTACCGGAGGAAGCATGGGAATGCGTGATGAGGAGTTGCTTGATTCAGCTCTTTCAAATCCTTTTCAATCCTTTGGCGGAAAGGATTTGTATCCAACGGTTCAGGCAAAAGCTGCCCAGTTATGTTTTGGATTAGTAAAAAATCATGCTATGATAGATGGGAACAAACGTTTGGGCGCACATGTTATGCTTGTTTTTCTGCACTGAATGGCTATGAACTGATTTATAGCCAACAGGAGTTAAGCGGTATCATTCTTGCCCTTGCGGAAGGGAGTGTGAGTGTAGAAGATATTCTGCAATGGATAATTGCGCATCAGCAATAGCCGGATGCGCAATTATTTGTATAGCAGTCTTTTAATAAACTACCTGCTATGCAGGTGTGTCAACAGCCGCTTTAGCTTACAGCAAAAACTCCAATAATTCAAAAGTGTTGGTTCGCCAACCGCACTTAGAAAAAAGGAGTTTTGGCTTACACCATCTTCCTTGCAATCATAACATCCATACAATGCTTATGTGGAACGCCGCTGCTGTCGCAGTCAAAAATAGTTTCCTCCATCAGCTCGATTTTCCAGTCGTGATAAAAACGGAAGAGCTCGCCGGTTTTCCAGAAATACTCTTTTTCTTCCCAGTCCGGTGCCGGTTCTATGAAGGGCTTATCCACAAACACATTCAGGATATGAATTCCGCCGGTGGTGGTATTTTCTTTTAAATTGTGGATAAAACCTTCTTTTTTATTTTCAGGAATATATTGGAGGGCTCCGCTGGAAAAAATAATGTCGAAGGAAGTCTCCAGCCGGTAATTCAACATGTCCGCCTGAAAAAAATCCACGGAAACACCGTTCAGTTCAGCCAGATGGCGCCCCTTTTTTATCCCGGATTCGGACAGGTCAAAGGCCGAGACCAGGTATCCGTTTTTGGCAAAAAATACCGCAGCCTGTCCCTCGCCACAGCCAATATCCAAAAGCCGCAGAGGGCGCACCGGGGGCATCCGCCGCAGCACCTCGTAGCAGATTTCCCAGACCTGGTTTCCCCAGTAATATTCTTCATCCTGATATTTTTGATTGTAATGGGTTGTGTTCAGCTTTTGGGACTGATATCCGAACAAGGTATCGATATCCGTCTGAAAAATATCTGCAATGGCAGGCAGAAGCCCAATGTCAGGACAGGCCTGATTGTGCTCCCACTTGGATACGGCCTGAAAGCTGACGCCCAGCTTTTCGGCTAACTGCTCCTGGGTCATTTTTGCGTTTTTTCTTAAATCGTACAAAATTTCGGAAAAGGGGATGCTCATAGGTTTGCCTCCGGTCTGTTTTTCTTTTATTATATAAGCGGGGCGGATACTTTGACAATAAAGGAATAGTTGAGTTTTTGAGCGTTTTCTACTGTTGGTTGAATGAGTGAGATAATGGCTTCCGCTATTGAGGAAGGAAGACGTATTGCCTATGACAGCAGTGTGAAGGGATATACGGATATGGAGGAGCTGAAAGCTGCATCTGAGTTTTGCAACGCTGCAAGGTAGCCGGGCTTTGCGGTGCGACGGTTGGGCGCATGTTACCTTCGCAAAAAGAAAACGCAGCAAATCCCCAGCACCACCTGTACGGACGGAATGGTATACCAGATGCCATCAAGCCCGATAAAAAGGGGCAGTATAAAAATGAAAAGCAATGTTAACACAATTTCCCCATACACCAGAAGGCTGGAGCGCACCACCCGGTGGGTTGCATAGAAATAGGACACCGCAGGCTTGGTCAGCCCGTAAAGTGCTGTGACCAGTGCAAAAGCCGGGGTTGCGTAGACAATATACTCGGCGGCCTTTTGGGATGTTCCATAAAAAACAGGGATGACATCCTTTGCAAGAAGAAAAAGAACAGCGCCGATTAAGCCAAAGCCAATCCCCAGTGCGAAAGTCCAACGGGTATAGAGCTTTAGGCTTTTTTCATCTTTTTGGCCCTCGCTTAAGGAGAGCAGGGGCTGGCTGCCGTCACCAATCCCCTGGACTAACAGTTCCATAAAGGAAATGATGTAGGCCAGCACCGCGTAAGCGCTGACAGCCTCCTCGCCGCCGTATTTTAATGCCTGCAGATTCATAAAGATAATGGTGACGGAGGGAAGGTAGGTAAGCCCAAAGGGAGAGATGCCAACTCTCACGATAGAAAGGATGGTCTTTTTATCCGGGCGCATATTGACAAATGCAATGCGGTTTTTCTTTCTCATATAAAATAAAATGGCCAGAATCAGGGTGAGAACCTGTCCCAGAGCGGTGGCCAGAGCAGCGCCCATAAGCCCAAGGTCAAGGGCGATGACAAAGAAATAGTCCATCAGAATGTTTGCGACACATCCCAGAGCCATAGCACACATGGCATAAAAGGATGCACCGCGGTTGCGCATAAGGGGTACCAGGCCGGAGGCAAATGTCTGGATGATACCGCCTAAAAGGATAAAGCGAAGATAAGTCCATGCCAGTGGAAGGAGTTCGTTTTTTGCCCCCAGGAGCAGGAGCAGGGGCCTGCCGAACAGGAAAAGGATCAGGGTCAGTAAAAGAGAGCCTGCAAGGAGCAGAAAAAGGGCGTTGCCTTCTGCCTTTGCGGCTTTTTCTTCATTGCCGGCGCCTTTATTTAATGATACAACAACAGCAGCTCCCATGCCGATACCGGTTCCTGTGGAAAAAATAAGAGCCACCAGGGGCCAGGCAATGTTGATAGCGGCAAGCCCTGGGTCTCCCATGGCCCGGCCTACGAAAATGCCGTCAACAATAGAGTAGATACCTGTCAATAAAAAGGAAAGCATTGAAGGGAAAATGTATCCCATGTATTTCTTTTTCATATGAATCCCCCATGCCGCCTTTAGCGGCTCAAATAGTTATTCTCCATTTCTGTAAATCAATATATTTCAATATTATAGAGAATGTATAGAAAAGATGCAAGTCTGAAAAAAAGGTTGAAAATGCAGGGGTGCAAATATTCCGGAAAGGATATGCCTTAGTTAAAAATCACTTTTTTGAGACAATGCATATAGCCTGTATACAGGATTTATGCTAAGATAAACAAAGAGAGAACTGCTGAGGAGGGCATCGTGTTGGGTGAATATGAAATGATAAATGATTTGAATAGAATCAATATTCAACAGTATAAGACAGATGTGGGATTCCGCACACTTGTAGAAGGTGTAAATGAAAATTTATATATTATACCAAAATATCAAAGAAAGTATCGCTGGGTTAAGGAACAGGTAGTGGCACTGGCTGAGTCACTTATTCGTGGCTTGCCGATTCCTCCGATTTATACATGCAGAAACAAAAAGAACCAACTGGAAATATTAGATGGTCAGCAACGTATATTGAGCTTGTTTTTTTATTATATAGGTTGTTATCTGGATAGAAAAAAGAACAATTCTGTCGACTTTTCAGAAATTGAAATGGAAGGGAATACCTTTCAAGAGGCGTTGAAAAGCCAGATGGCATTAGAGGAACTTCACATCTGGCTCAAGGGGGAAGGAGGAGAAGTGATTAATGCGGATTATGCCAGCCTTCCGGTGGAAATAAAAAGACGTATAGATTATACGTCTATTACTGTAATAGAAATAAAGATTGACGATGAGACACAACGCACAAAAATATTGCGGAAAATTTTCGAAAATCTAAATGCAAAAGGATCCCTTCTAACGCAGCAGGAGTTGAGAAATGGGATATATGTCTGTGATTTTTATGATATGTTGCAAGAATATAACAGACATAATGAGAAATGGAGAAAAATATGGGGGAAAGAGGATGCGGCGGAGCGTGATATGGAAACTCTGTTGCGACTGTGCGCATTGAAAAAATATGTCAGCATTGAGAGAAAAGATAAGACGAATTTTAATTTTTTTATAGAGGAATATCACAGTTCTTATGCAAAGCTGCTGGATAGGTTTTCAGAAGAAGCCATGGATTTTGATGATGAGCAAATTGAAGAATACAGGAACAGTCTACTTAGCTTTTTCGATTTGTTCGAGGAGAATAGGACTCAATCTTCAAAAGTGGCATTACTGGAAAGTTTTTACATTGTATACGAAAAGTTAGACGTTGATAAACCAATCACTTCCGCAATATATAAGAAAATTTTAAATGATCCGGTATATATATCTTATGCAAGACAAGGCACTGTTAAAATGAAAAACATGAATGAAAGGTGGAAGCGGGTGTATGAGATTTGGGAAGGAAATAATGAAGAATATTGTTGATAAAATGTTTGAAGAAGGACTTCCCTATACGGACAGTGTAGTTATAGGAGAGAATTCCAGCGGGAAAACGCTGTTGCTAAAACTTTTTATAGAAAAAGCTAAAAATGAGAGAGAGGTATATTTTATTGACGCGGTTAATCGGGGATTTGATGTAAAGAAAATTTCAAAAACGAACCAAAAACCAGAATACAAAAAGGCTATTTTGGAAACGAGATTGGAAGAAACACATTTTAATTTGGTAGACTCTTTTAACTGCTTTGGAACTTTGACAGAGAGGATTGAAATAATTTATCAATTATATGAAAAAGAAGTTCAGGATTTGTTTTATGAATTGACAAATGACAGATTTCATATTCTTTTAGACAATTTAGTGGGAGAGGTAGATTTTGGAAAAGAAAGAGGACTTCTTTCAAGCGGCTATCAGGCTATTATACGTATATTGCTTGAATTATTGTATTATCAGGATATGGTGATCAATAAAAAATCGCTTCAATCTGCATGGATTATTATTGATGAATTGGATGAATATTTATCTCCGCGATACTCAGCTCTCATTCTGGAATTTTTAAAGAAAAAATTTTCATGGGGAAAATGGATAGTAACAACACATTCCTGTGATTTAGTGGCGTATACACATGATTCCAATCTGATAATTCTGGAAAATGGTAACTGTGAAGTTATTGACATCAATGACTATCCATCTGTTTCGGAAGTACAGATTATATTTGAAAGAGTATTCGGAAATCAGGATGAATCTGAATCTGAGACAGAAAATATATTGAGAAGGCTGTTTAATAATAAGATGAATCAAGCATGGGGAGAAAAAGATGAGGAATGTCTTGAACAGCTGGAGAAACAGAGACTTACTGCTTCGCAACAGGTGATAGTACGTCAGATACGGGGATGGTGAATAAAAAATGGAAGATTTTTTAGTTCTTGAGATACCGGCATTTAAGCCCCACTATAAAAGATGGAAAAAGTATGGTTACAAAAATCCTGTAGAAAAAAGTAATTTGAAAGATATACTTGAGGAAAGCACAGGCGGGTATTGTATGTATTGCTATTCACGAATTCGCGTGGATGGAAAATTATATGCTAATTTAGAGCACGCAATAGAAAAGAGCAATTCAGATAAATTAATTGAGTGTATTCCTGACATAGGCTTATCCTGTTCGGTATGCAATCAGACATTTAAACGTATCGGAGAGCAAAAAAGGAAAATCCCCCAAAAGATAATTGACCAGTATGAAAAATCAAGTAGGTGCTCAATAGAATAAACAATGTACTGTTGCCTGTAAAGCATTGAGAGAATTGCAGAAAAATTATAGCAATTTATCTGGCGCTGAAATATTATTACAGCCTATGGGCGTTAAAGGCGGTGATTTAAATAAAATGTTGACTTTACAGTATAATGTAATGAATATGGAATTTGAACCTGCAGGAAATACGTGTTATTCAGGCAGTGAGCTGCGATTTATGAAAGCACATATAAAAAGATTTCGATTGAATGATGCAAAGTATCGATCAAGACAATTATTTGATTTTGTAAGAAATATTATTGATAATAAGGGAAAAGTACCAGTCTATGAATACAATAATTTAATTGTAGAGTTGTTTAGGAAAAAGCTTTCGGGTAAATCCCGAGAAGAAATACTAAAAATCTGTGAGAGTATATTTGTTATTACTTTTCCTAAAATGTGACGGATACATTAAAATTTTTACATATATTATAAAGGAGCAGATAAGTTTCATTGATTGAAAAGCAGGAAATTTTATGATTAAGATTTCCTGCTTTTATCGTTGGAAAACGCTATCACTATATATTACGATACCTCAATGGGGAATAAATGCAAATTTCCAGGTCTTAAAAGTATGAAAAAGTACCCTCGAAACGGCTCTGTGCATCTGCTGTGCAGAGTGTACACGTGCTATGCTGCCTGCGGCAGTATGTGTGCAACGAATATTTGTGCTCGCTTTTTCCTGAACATTTGTGTCTGAAGCAGGCATGGGCACAAGTATATCTCATTTATTTGATACAGGCAGCTTAAAACGCAGATACTTCTGCAGAAGAAACAGCGCCGCCACATTGGGAACTACCATAAAAGCGTTGATCAAATCCGTACATTCCCACACAAGGTTAAGAGGCAGCACAGCGCCTATGTAAATCATGACAATGTAAGCCACTTTGTACAGAAAAATACCTTTGTTCCCGGTAAGGTAGCAGTAGGCCTGTTCTCCCAGATAAGACCAGCCAATCAGGGTAGTTATGGCAAAGGCCACAAGACATAGGGACAAAAACGTGTTTCCAAGGAAAGGCAGATAGGAAAATGCGGCGTCCGTAAGCCCAGCTTCATTTACCTGCTGAACCGAATCCGGGTGGAGCAGCATGTTGGTCACAATCACAAGGCCGCTTAAAAGGCACATAACCACCGTATCCCAGAACACGGCTGTCATGGATACATAGGCCTGATGGGCGGGATTGTCGGTTTCGGATGCGGCCGCCGCGATAGCCGCCGTGCCGATACCGGCCTCATTGGTAAAAAGACCTCTGGCAATGCCGTAGCGGGCGGTAAGCATCAGGGAGGAGCCTGCGGCGCCTCCAATGGCCGCCCGGGGCGCCAGGGCGTGGGTGAGAATCAGGCGGATGGCAGGCAGGAAGGCCTCACGGTTTATGATAAGAAGAAGGATGCAGCTGGCGGTATAAAGTATCCCCAAAAAGGGTACGATTTTCATACAGACATTTCCAATGGAGCGGACACCGCCCACGATCACGAGTCCGGCCAGGAAGGCTGCAAGAAATCCTGCAATGTGAGGATTCAGGCCAAAGCTTAAGGAGGAGGTCTGGGTGATGGAGTTGGACTGGGTGGTACAGCCCACACCGAAAGCTGCAATCAAGGTGAGGAAACCGTAAAATTTTCCCACGGTAATATTATGTAAACCGTTTTGCCACATATACATAGGCCCGCCCTGATAGACGCCGTTCTTATCCCGGCTCCGGAAACGGACGCTCAAAAAGCATTCCGCATAGGTGGTTGCCATGCCAAGAATACCGGTGACCCAGCACCAGAATATAGCCCCCGGCCCTCCTAAGGCAACTGCGGTGGATACGCCTATGATATTGCCGGTGCCCAGGGTGGCGGCCAGGGTGGTGGAGAGGGTTGCAAAGACAGAAAGGTTGCTTTCGTCTCCGTCTTTTTTGGGGGTCACGGAGAGGGCGATTGCCTTTAAAATATTTTTCTGCGGAAAGTGAAGTTTCATGGTAAAATAAAGATGTGTACCCATCAGCAGAAACAAGAGTGGGCCGCTCCACAAAAATTGATTAGTGGTTTGAATAAAGCTTAAAAGTGCCTGCATAAATTTCCTGACTGGCAAAGCTGCCAGTTGCTTTACGATTATTATTACTATTAATATAGTAGCTTTTTCAGGTAGATATGCTTTATATAAAGTAATTTTGGGTGCTTTTTGGAGAAGCCAAACCGTTACCGCAAAATGTGATATCCGGAAGATGGGGAAATCACAAATTTGTGCTGGCGTCATTGTATATTGTATATACATTACAGTTGCAGGCTGCCGGCAGCATGGAGGATCAGATTGAAAAACTGGAAAAAATGGACACCGGCGTTTATGGTTATTTTCTCGGTGCTTTTGAATATAATCGGAAGGGTATGGCAGGAATTTACGGATTTTTATGTGAGCCGGATTTTTCCCCTGTGGGTGGAAACCTATGGGCGGCTTACAGGCCTTTTCCCCTTTTCCGTGGGAGAGTGGATGCTGTATTTGGCTGTCACTTTGGTTTTTCTTCTGGCGGCGGGCGGACTCCTTTATATTCTGATATATATATTTCGGAGACGTATATGGAAGATTGCCACAGACAAAAGAAGATTGACTGAGATTTTTGAAAGGTGTTATCGGAAATATGCCTTTTTTCTGTATTGGGTATTTGGAATTGTGTGCGTGGTCATGACCCTTAATTGCTTCCTGCTCTATCAGGCGGGAACGGTGAATGTGCGGTTTGAGATTGGCGGAAGCCCGGATAAGGAATACGGTCCGGAGGAGATTGGGGCCCTGCGGGATTATGTGGTAATGAGAGCTAATGAGCTGGCGCCGGTTTTTGACCGGGATGAAAATGGATACATTCTTTATGAAAAAGATTTGGGCGGGATGGCCCGGGAGGAAATGAAAAGGCTGGGAGAGACCTTTGACACTCTGAAAGGGTATTACCCGAAGCCTAAGAAACTGTTTTTATCGGGTTTTTACAGCCAGCAATATATTATGGGCTACTATTTCCCCTTTTCCATGGAGGCCAATTATAACAGGCAGATGTACATTACCAATATGCCGGTTACCATGTGTCATGAGCTTTCCCATTTAAAAGGATTCATTTTGGAGGATGAGGCAAACTTTATTGGCTATCTGGCCTGTGTGGATTCGGAGGACCCGCTGTTTCGGTACAGCGCATACCTGAGCGTGATAGGTTATCTGGACAGGGATTTCGTGAAAGCTATAGGGGAGGATGAAGAAATTTACCTGTCCCACCCGCAGATTTCTCATCAGGTGGCGGAGGATAAGAAATTCCTCACCAGCGAGGCCTGGGATCAGGTGGAGAAAACGGCGGTGCTTAAGACGGAAACCGTAAAGCAGGCGGCGGATACCTTTTTGGAGACCACTCTCACCTTAAATGGCGTGGCCGACGGAACTGTCAGCTACAGCCGGGTGGTGAAGCTGCTTTTGCAGTACTACGACGGCAAGCTATATTAATGAACAGTATTTTTCATTCCCGCGAGCAACGAATCAAAGTCATGCTTGCCTGAACATAGAGGAAAATGAAATATAGAAGGAAGGGGAGGCAGATTTATGGAAAATATTATAGGATATGTAAAAAAATGGGGCGGATGCACCTTCGCGGAAAAACCCTTTAACGAGGTGGACAGTCTGGTTTTGTGTCAGCTGGTTTATCTGAATTATGAAAATTTTGTGCCGTCCTTTAAGGATAAGAGCGGGCCGGTGAGCATCCGAAGTATCCTGGAAAATCCCGGGTGGGAGGAGATTCTGGAGGATTACTGGTATAAGGAGAACAATCGGGAGCTTTTTGAGACGGCGGCAAAATCCATAAGGTTTGGCGGCCTTCATATGAACTACTATGTGAATGTGATTGATGAGCAGGAGCAGACCCAGTTTTCAGCCATGACCTACCTTCTGGAAGACGGGAGGGCTTATATTGCCTACAGAGGAACGGATGCAACGATTGTGGGATGGAAGGAGGATTTAAATCTGGCTTTTTCAAAGCCCCTTCCCAGCCAGTATCTGGCAGTGGAATATATGGAGAAAGCAGCCGGGAACATAACGGCAGGAGATAAAACCAGAGACATAACCGGAGATATTTATACGGGAGGACATTCCAAAGGGGGCAATCTGGCGGTCTATGCGGCTATGAACTGCGCCGGGGGCACCAGGGAAAGACTGATACGTATCTTTAACCACGACGGGCCGGGATTCCGCCCGGAAATCAAAGCCCAGGGAAATTTTCAGGCCATTGAGGAGCGGATGGTAAAGTTTATTCCAAGATCCTCTCTGGTGGGAATGATTTTGGAGGAGGAAAGTGATTACGAGACAGTGGAAAGCTGGGGGATAGGCATGTTTCAGCACAATACTTACAGCTGGAAAGTGGATGAGGGCGCCTTCGTCCGGGCCAAAAACAGAACCGGCGCCAAGATTCTGCGGGACGCTTCGCTAAATGAATGGATTCTCTCCCTCACCGAGGAGCAGACCCATGTGTTCATAGACACCCTGTATGAAGTCATATGTGCCTCGGAAGTCTCCAATGTATTCGAATTTGAGGCCGACTGGAAAAGATGTCTTCAAAATGTACTTCTGGCCGCCAAAGAGGTGGACGAAAACACTAAAAAAGGAATCCAAAAGACCATACAACTATTTTTCAGAATATTGCTGGAAAATATGAAGGCGGAGGGATGGCATTTTAAGAAAGGGGAAATATTTTGTTCGGAGAATGAGGAAGCGGATAGGAAAGAAGCATAAGTTTTTACAGGCAGGGAGCCAAAATCTCCCTGCCTGTTTTATTATTTGCCCGAAACGGAGTGCCATTTAAACCGCAGGGGCGTATGAAGCCAATCTACCTTAGAGTTTGACCTTGAGTACCTTTACCATCTAGATAATTACTTTAATGGGGATTTACAGGAATTTTAGCATGATAGATTGATTATTAGAACAGATATTCTAAAATGTTGCACGAAAAATAAAAGGCGAATTTGAGTAGTTTGTCCATAGACATGGTGGGAAAATATGTGATAATATACAAATACATTTTATAAAAGCAATTTATAAAATGTATTACAATAATTCACAAGGAGGGTTACTATGAGGAACTACAAAAGAATTATAGCATTGGGTTTAACTTTTGCGTTGACAATCGCTATGATGGGGTGTGGCAAAGAAGAAGGGACTGTGGAAACGGCAAAAACAGAGATGGAAGAAGGAAAGACGGGGGATACAGAAAAGAGCGAAGCAGGAGAGACAATTAAAATCGGATACGTTAATGACCTGACAGGCGATGGTGCAGGATGGGGCGTACCGGGAATGCGTGGTGCACAGATGGCTGCGGATGAGATTAATGCAAATGGTGGTCTTTTGGGAAGACAGATAGAATTGATTATACAGGATGGACGTGGTGATCCACAGGATTCTGTGAATGCATTTAATAAACTGATAGGTGACGGATGTATTGCAGTTGTAGGTACAACAACTTCAGGTCCCAATATTGCAATGGCGCCAATTGCAGATGCAGCAGAAATCCCTTTAGTTGGTTTAGGATGCTCAAATGAATTAGTTACTGTGGATGAGAGTGGAAATATTCATCCTTATTCTTTCCGAGTATCGTGTATTGATAATTATCTGGGAACTGCACTTGGTACCTATTTGGCGGATAAAGGATACAAGACAGCGGGTATATTAATTAACCAGGGAGATGCGTATTCGGTGGGAATTTCCGAAGCTTTTGTAAAGTCATATGAAGAAGCAGGCGGCGAGGTTGTTATACAGGAAAATGCATATGATACGGATTCAGATTTCCGTGCCCAATTGACAAATATTAAGGCGGCGGAACCGGAAGTGTTTGTAATTCCATGGGTATATACTTATGTGGCATTAATTTCACAACAGGCAAGAGAACTTGGTCTTGATATGCAGTATGCAGGTACGGATGCATGGGATGTATTTGATTTGGGAACTATGGCCAATGGTGCACTGGAAGGAGCATTCTATTGTGGAAAGCAGACTTTTGTAAGTGAAGAATCACTGGCATTTAAGGATAAATATCTGGCGGCATATCCGGAGGAAACTGAATGCGGCGGTGAATCTCTGCTTGGATGGGATGCAGTGAGCTGGCTTGGTAAAGCAATTACAGAAACAAATTCCGTAGTACCGGCTGATATCAGAGACTACTTGGAAAATACGAAAAACTATGACGGACTGGCAGGAGAATTTTCTGTTGATGAATTTCATAATCTAAAGATTGAATTATGTGTATATGGGATTGAAAACAACGAGCGAACTATTGTTGATTTTATAGGAGTAGAATAAATGTTATTACAGCAGATTATAAATGGAATTTCTATTGGAGGTATTTATGCGTTGCTTGCATCAGGATATTCGTTAATTTACAGCCTGCTTAATTTTTCCAATTGGGCGCATGGAGAAGTTGCTATGGTTGGCGCATTCTGTGCCTTTTATGGAGTTACAATTGCGCAGCTACCGCTTCCGGCGGCAGCTGTAGCAGCTGTGTTGGGCGCAGGGGTTATCAGTGTAATAAATGAACGTTTCTTTTATCGGCGGATTCGGGAGAAAAATGCACCAACCACCTTTATGATGATTGCAGCAATGGGAATTTCTACAATATTGCAGAATGCGACAAAAAATATGTTTGGTGTCAGTGTAAAAATTTTTCCGTCTATGCTCCCTGTGACATCAGTTGCGATTGGTAATATCACGATAGGTATTTATGACCTGATTAGTCTGATGGTTGCAGCTGTAGCGCTGGTAGGACTGGAACTTTTAGTTAATAAATCCAAATTCGGTATAGGGGTACGTTCTGTTGCCTGTAGCAGTTATACATCCAGTCTTTTAGGAATTAATGTTGACAGAATCTTAGTGGGAGTTTTCTTTTTAGCAGGTTCTTTGGCGGGAGCGGCAGGTCTTCTTCTGGGATTAAAATATAACGTTTCATCCACAATGGGAAGTATTGGAACTAAAGCCTTTGTGGCATCTGTGTTTGGTGGACTCGGCAGTATAAAAGGTGCAATTCTAGGCGCACTGATATTAGGCATATTAGAGACACTGGTATCAGGGTATATAAGTTCAGGGCTGAAAGACCTGGTTACCTTTGTTCTGCTGATTGCGATACTTATCATTAAGCCCAGTGGTCTGATGGGTGTTAATGTCAGTGAAAAAGTATGAGAAGGGAGGATATTTACATATGTCAACAGCGTATTTATTAAATCTGTTAACCATCGTCTGTATCCACCTGATCGTTGTTTTAGGTATTTCAGTACTGACAGGATTTACCCGTTTGTTTTCGTTTGGTAATGCTGGATTTATGTCAATTGGAGCTTATACTTCGGCACTTTTAACCTTACGTTTGGGAGTACCTTTTTGGCCGGCTGTATTGGTGGGATGTTTGGCAGCAGGAATAATTGCTTATTTTTTAGGTTCAATTACTTTGAAATTAAAGGGAGATTATTTTCTGATAGCAACACTTGGTTTTGGAGAATGTGTGAGAGTTCTTTTTTCTTATATTGAGCCGATTACCGGAGGGGCGAAGGGACTTGCCGGAATTCCCAAACATACAACATTTCCGGTTGCGTTTATCAGCGCATTAATAGTTCTTGTGTTAACTTGGACTTTTATCCATTCCAAATATGGGCGCAGCTTAGCGGCAATTCGTGAGCAAGAGATAGCAGCAGAAGCCGTAGGAATTAAAACCAGTGGATATAAAAAACTTTCATTTGTATATAGTGCTGTGCTTGCCGGTTTTGCAGGAGGATTGTATGCTCATAGCTTGCAGTATCTTTCACCGGATATTTTTAATCTGACACGTTCTTCAGAATATACGATTACAGTTGTAATCGGAGGCCTTGGAAGCATTACAGGTTCTGTGCTTGGAGCACTTCTGATTAATTTATTGCCGGAGATGTTCCGGTCATTATCAAGCTATCGGATGTTGTTCTATGGGGTAGCAGTAGTAGCGGTTATTGTTTTGAAGCCAAATGGGCTGTGCGGATACAAAGAGTTCTCTGCACGAAAGATATTTTATTGGTTTAAAAATCTGCCAGGGAAGCTGCGTAAAAAGAGAGTAGAACAAAAGGTAAAAGTTTCAGAAAACGCTGAGAAAGGAGACATGCAATGAGTAACTTGTTAGAAATCAAAGCATTGTGTAAAAACTTTGGAGGCGTTCAGGCAATCAATCAGTTTAATTTGGAATTGGAAGAAGGCAGCATTGTAGGCCTGATTGGACCAAATGGTGCTGGTAAAACAACGATCTTTAATACAATTACCGGAATTTATAATCCCAGTAAAGGGCAAATATTTTTTGACGGAAAAGATATAACAGGCTGCATGCCGTATGAGGCTGCCCAATGGGGAATAAGCCGTACATTTCAGAATATTCGTCTTTTTTCAAATCTGAGTGTTATGGAAAATGTTGTGATGGCGGGAAATAAAAATGTAAAATATGGCCTTGTTGACGCTTTTTTACATACATCCAAATATCGACGAGAGGAAAAGAATCTTAAAGAGATGGCAATGAATTTATTGGAGCTTGTAAGTATGCAGGAACATGCAGATGCGATTGCAGGGTCATTGCCATATGGCCATCAGAGACGACTTGAAATTGCACGTGCTCTTGCAACTAACCCCAAACTTCTTTTACTTGATGAGCCTGCTGCAGGTATGAATGCAGAGGAAAGTATAGAACTGGTAGAATTTATCCGTCAGATTAAAGAAAAATTTTCACTGACAGTACTTATGATAGAGCACCATATGGATGTGGTGAGTTCGCTTTGCGAGCGTGCTGCCGTGCTGAATTTTGGTGAGAAAATTGCAGAAGGTTCAATAGAAGAAATTAAGAAAGATAAAGTGGTAGTGGAAGCTTATTTAGGGAAAGAAGGCTAGAATGGGAGAAATGTTACTAAAAGTAGAAAATTTGACCGCAGCCTATGGAGGTATCAAGGCCTTGCACGGTGTATCCTTGGAAGTAGAAGAAGGAAAAATAGTATCTGTGCTGGGGGCTAACGGTGCGGGGAAGACAACTTTGCTTAAGTGTATCAGTTCTGTTATGAAACCGACAGGCGGATCCATTTCCTTTGCAGGAACGACTGTTGCAAAGAAGCCTTATGCAGTGGTAAAGTCAGGATTGGTACAGGCACCTGAGGGGCGGCAAATTTTATCATCATTGACAGTGTATGAAAACTTGATGGTAGGTGCATATTTACGGAAAGATAAAAAGGGAATAGGTGATGATCTGGAATATGTATATAGCCTGTTTCCGCGATTAAAGGAAAGGGAGAAACAATATGGTGGCTTACTTTCCGGCGGTGAGCAACAGATGCTGGCAATTAGTAGGGCAATTATGGCGCATCCAAGGATGATTTTACTGGATGAACCATCATTAGGACTTTCGCCACTTGTTGTTTCTCAGATTTTTGAGATTTTAAAGACATTGAAGGATAGAGGACTGTCAATTTTGCTGGTAGAGCAAAATGCATATAAAGCACTTTCTATTAGTGATAGCGCTTATATTATGTCGGTAGGAACGATTGTTCGACATGGTGAAGCTGCTGAACTGCTGGAAGATGATTCTCTGACACAGGCATATTTAGGATAAAAATAATCATTTTCAGAGGAACGAAAAATATAATCGACATACAAGGAAAATCAGGAGGGTGAATTATGAGTAAGCTACCAAAGAAAACAGGATTTTCTACGAGGTGTGTTCATGGGATTGGTAAAGAGCGCAAAGATTTTGAAACTATGTGTACACCCTTGTATTTATCCAGTAATTATAAGTTGCCTACGGATGGAAGGCAGATTCAGTGGGATGACCCATTACCTGGGATATATTCTCGGCATAGTAATGAAAATGAAGTGGAGTTAGAAAAAAGATTGGCGGCTATTGAAGGGGCCCAGGCATGTGCAGTTTATGCATCGGGAGCAGCAGCTTTGTCAGCTGTATTTTTTTCACAGCTGCATGCGGGGGATCATGTGGTGGTTTCTACAGTATGCTATACAGCGGTACGTCGTATTTTTACAGAAGTAATGCCGGTGCGGTATAATATTAATGTAAGTTTTGTAGATACCACAAATCTTGAGGCTGTAAAAGCGGCAATTCAACCTGGCACACGTCTCATTCATGTAGAAACGCCTGGGAATCCGTCAATGCTTGTGAGTGATATTGAAGCAATCGGTAAAATAGCAAAAGAGCATGGCATTGTGATGTCAGTAGATAATACTTTTGCTTCCCCTTTTTGCCAAAGACCTTTGGAATTAGGAGCAGATTTTTCTATTATGAGCCTGACAAAATATTGTAACGGACATGGAGATGTGCTGGGTGGTTGTGTTATGGGATCGGAGGAGAGAATTACACAGCTAAAGAAAGAGGCAACAATGATTTATGGCGGAATTATGAGTCCATTTACATCATGGATGATTGAACGTGGATTGAAGACTCTGCCATTGCGTATGCGTCAGCATTGTGCCAATGGGATGGCGGTTGCGGAATTTCTGGAGAAACAGGAGGATGTCGATTTTGTTTATTATCCCGGCTTAAAAAGCCATCCAAACCATGAGCTTGCAAAGAAACAGATGATAAATGGCTATTCAGGAATGCTGATGTTTAAAATAAAGGGCGATGCGGCACGATGTTTTAAATTTATGACGGCACTACAGATGATAGAATATGCGGTATCTTTAGGCGAAACTGAAACAATTATTACATATACGCGGGCAGGAGCGCCGGAGATGAGTTTTTATCCGGAGTTTATGCAGGAAGGGTTCTTTAGATTAAGCGTTGGGATTGAAGATATAGAAGATATTCTAGCTGATCTTGTACAGGCATTTGAGATAATTAAAGAGGATCGTAGTTAATAGTAGGGAAAATAATAATGTACATTTTTACGGGTAAAGAAAACATATAGGCATACTGATAACCGGATAATAAAAATAGTAAACCTTTGCTCTTTATAATAAAGAGTAAAGGTTTTTATAAGAAATCAGATATGGTCTAGGAAATCATCAATATAATGCAGGGCGGCGCCAATTGCACCGGCATATTGATTGCATTGTCCCCGAATCAGCTGAAGTCCGCAAAGCTCAACCTGAGGAATATTGGCATAAAGGGTTTCAATATCAGCGTCAGTAAAGTGGGAGGCGATGATACCCCCTAAAATTATGGTTCCGTCAACAATAAAACGAATGCTGTCAATGGAAAAGGCAAGGTACTTCAAATAGGAATGCCATAAGTTCAGGCAGGCGGAATCTCCATCACGCAGCAGTTTGAAATAATCGGAGAGGGAAATACCTGACTCCTGTTCCAGATAATTTCCGGAACAGTAAACTTCCATGCAGCCTTTGCGTCCGCAATAGCATTGAGTGCCATCAGGAACAAGACACATATGCTCCACAGAACCGCTGCGGGAATTACCTCCGGAATATATCTGACCGTTGATGATGATAGCACCGCCAATGTTGTTGTTTAAACCGATGTAAATTGCATTTTTTATTTTTTGAAACCAGATTTCAGCATAAGCAGCGGCTTTGGCATCATGAAGGAAAACACAGGGGTATGGAATATGGCGTGTGAAATCGGTTAAAGTTAAGCCTGTATTTTGGAGAATCTGGCCATATATAATGGAGGAACCATCCTGTGAGATAACAGACTGAATGGCAATGCCTACGCCAAGAACCAGCTCATGCGAAATCGGTAGAGAATCAATAAAATGGTTAACTTTACTACCCAGAAGTATGTAATAAGATTCGGTATTTTCATACAAAGCAAATACTGTTTGGGTTTGAAGGGATTCACCATACAGGTTAATGGCAACCATATTAATGGCGTCCTTTAAAATTTCTACGCCGATGGCTATTTTAGCATTGGCGTTGCAGGAGATAATCTGAGCACGCCGGCCGCTGTTAGAGCTGTACAATCCATCTTTTATAATCAGATTGTGCTCCTCTAAGGTTTTCAGATTTTGTGTGACGGTTGGCAGACTGAACTGAAGGGCTGAAACAATGGCCTGCTTGCAGGTTTGGCGTTCCTGATAGATATAGTTATAGATGCTTTTATGATTCAATTTCTTCTGTTCGGTTTGCGTTATGCGTTCAGGTTGTTTTGCGTTATCCATTTTATAGTACACCATACCTTAAAATTATTGTATAAAACTATTTTTATTATAACAGTAGTTTTTATGTTTATCCAGTGTATTTTAGATGTTTATGAGGAGAGCGCAGAGGGCGGGATTTGAGCCATATGCTTGCGGCAGAATCATAAGGAATTATCCTTGAGGGAAGATGATTCGGTATATTTTTGGAGGAGTTAAGCAGGAAACGGGATAATAACCTGACTGGGTATCAGGTATATCAACAATAAATATATAAAAGAAGAAAGGAAAAATGTCATGGGTATTATTGAGAAAATGAGACTGGATGGAAAGAAAATTTTTGTAACAGGAGGTGCTAAGGGAATTGGAAAGAGCGTTGCTACAGCTTTTGCAGAGGCAGGTGCCGATTTGGCAATCGTAGATATGAATCCGGAAGAAGCGCAAAAGACAGCTGGGGAAATTGCAGAGGCGACCGGCGTAAAAGTCATCGCTGTTAAGGCGAATGTGGCGGATAAGGGGGACGTGGATGCCATGATCCAAAAAATGTTAGATATCTATGGGCGGATTGATGCGGCAGTCTGCAATGCCGGGATTGGCGTTAATGTACCGGCGGACGAAATGACACAGGAGGAGTGGCAAAGAGTGATTGATGTGAACTTGACAGGTGTATTTCTCACTGCACAGGCGGCTGGAAAGGTGATGATAAAACAGGGGGGCGGTTCCATTATAGCGACAGCCTCCATGTCAGGTCATATTGTCAACGTACCGCAGCCTCAATGTGCATACAATGCATCAAAGGCAGGTGTAATTCAGCTTGTGAAATCCATGGCGGTGGAATGGGCTGACAAAAATGTACGCGTCAACAGCATAAGCCCGGGATATATTGGTACAGAGCTTACTTTAAATGATCCAAAGCTAAAACCGATGATAGAAAAATGGAATCAGCTGACACCGATGCACCGTATGGGAAAACCGGAGGAACTACAGGCGGCGTATGTATATCTGGCCGGAGATGCAAGTTCTTTTACAACAGGCGCCGATATTTCCATTGACGGGGCATATACTTGTTTCTGACAATCGGTGTTAAGATTTTGTGCTAATTTTCAGGAACATAAACTGGTGGAAAATAAAAAAATATACATATAATATTTCGACAAATCACTGGGAAGTAAAAAATTTGCGCCATAAAAGATGGCAGAAGAAAGGAGAGCAATAAGCATGCAGCATGGTATTTATTACGCATATTGGGAAAAGGAATGGGCGGGTGACTATAAACATTATATCCGCAAAGCGGCAGAGCTGGGGTTTGACATATTGGAAATTGCAGCGGGCCCACTGCCTGACTATAGGGAGGAAGAACTGCTTGATTTAAAAAAGTGCGCGCAGGAAAATAGAATCCGTCTTACAGTGGGATACGGACCAGCGCCGGAAAATAATATCGCTTCTGCTGATGCAAAAGTGAGAGAACATGCGCTTGCATATTATAAAGATCTGTTTCAGAGAATGGAAAAGGTAAATGCAACGCTGATTGGTGGGGCAATTTATTCCTGCTGGCCTATTGATTATAGCAAACCCGTTGACAAAAAGGGAGACTGGGAGCGAGGGATTGAAGGGATTGCGCAACTAGGCCGTATTGGTCTCGATTACGGGATTGAGACCATTGGCATGGAGGTACTGAACCGTTTCGAGAACCATGTTTTGAACACCGCAAAGGAGGGTGCTGAATTTGTAAAGGCTGTTCGCCAGTTAGAACCTAAAGCCACAAATGTCAAAGTGATGCTGGATACCTTTCATATGAATATCGAAGAACAGAGTATTGGGAATGCAATCCGTACGGCAGGCAGTTTACTTGGACATTTCCATACCGGAGAATGTAACCGTATGGTTCCGGGACAGGGGAGAACCCCTTGGCGGGAGATTCGTGATGCATTGCAGGAAATAGGATATGACGGTACAGTAGTTATGGAACCTTTTGTAATGCCTGGAGGAACTGTCGGCAAAGACATCAGGGTGTGGAGAGATATTGTGGAAGATACCACAGAAGCAGCGCTTGACCGGGATGCAAAGGAAGCATTGGCATTTCAGCGCTATATGCTAGACAGATAGAAGAAGATGAACTCATCCCTGCCTGATTATGATTTAGCTGACTTACAAAATAGTGTATAGCCTGTGTTGTGTTTGAGAGTATGACAGGAGTAGAGTCAATATCCCACAAAGGCTAGAGGCAATGATTGCAGATAGGAAAATGGTGTATAAGGGCTTAAAATGAGAGTTCATAAAAATTTTAGAATCTGGAAAACCGCATAAACACTTGATAACCATAAAAAAATTAAATATGTTAGCACTCGCTATTGACGAGTGCTAATAAAAGTGTTATATTCACACTATAACAAGGAAATAAAGAGTTATCAAGCCGGGTATACTGTAAGTAAATGTTACCAATTCTATTGATACGAATTATGGTAAACGGTTCGGCTCAGAACTTTGCACCTGTTGCAAAGTCCGTGAGCAGCGAAGTAGAATGTTATCAAACCGTTGCTTACGGGATTACGGGAATCAGTACCGTAACGACTTATTTACAGTAATGGCGGAGAGGAGTGTTTATGAATATATCAAAATTTACGCAAAAATCCATGCAGGCTGTGGAAGGCTGCGAGAAGCTTGCATACGAATACGGCAACCAGGAAATTGAGCAGGAGCATCTCCTGTACAGTCTGCTTACCATTGATGACAGCCTGATTTTAAAGCTTATTGAAAAGATGGAAATCAACACCCAGTACTTTTTAAATAAGGTGGAGGAAGCCTTAAATAAGAGGGTAAAAGTACAGGGAGGCCAGGTTCATGTGGGCCCGGACTTAAACAAGGTACTGATTTCCGCGGAGGACGAGGCCAAAGCCCTTTCGGATGAGTACGTGTCCGTGGAGCATTTGTTTCTTGCCATGATTAAGCATCCTAACAGGGCCGTTAAGGAATTATTCAGGGAGTTTGGCATTACCAGGGAGCGTTTTTTGCAGGCTCTTTCCACGGTGAGAGGGAATCAGCGTGTGACGAGCGATAACCCGGAGGCTACCTATGACACGCTGGCCAAGTATGGCCAGGAGCTGGTGGAAAAGGCCAGAGACCAGAAGTTAGACCCGGTGATTGGCCGCGACAGTGAAATCAGAAATATTATCCGTATCCTTTCCCGGAAAACCAAGAACAATCCGGTGCTGATTGGCGAGCCGGGCGTTGGTAAGACTGCGGTGGTGGAAGGCCTTGCCCAGCGTATTGTCCGGGGGGACGTGCCCCAGGGGCTTAAGGATAAAAAGATATTTGCCCTGGATATGGGCGCCCTGGTGGCGGGAGCCAAGTACAGAGGGGAATTTGAGGAACGTCTGAAAGCAGTTCTGGAGGATGTGAAAAACAGCGACGGTCAGATTATTCTTTTTATAGATGAGCTGCACACCATAGTGGGGGCCGGAAAGACGGATGGGGCGCTGGACGCCGGAAATATGTTAAAGCCCATGCTTGCAAGGGGCGAGCTGCACTGTATCGGTGCAACCACTCTGGATGAATACAGACAGTATATTGAGAAGGACGCCGCACTGGAGAGGCGGTTCCAGCCGGTTATGGTAAGTGAGCCCACGGTGGAGGATACCATTTCCATTTTAAGGGGACTGAAGGAGCGCTATGAAGTGTATCACGGCGTGAAGATTATGGACAATGCGCTGGTGAGCGCGGCAGTTCTGTCAAACCGTTATATTTCCGACCGTTTCCTTCCGGATAAGGCCATTGACCTGGTGGACGAAGCCTGTGCCCTGATCAAGACGGAGCTTGATTCCATGCCCACGGAGCTGGATGAGTTACAGCGCCGGGTGATGCAGATGGAAATCGAGGAGACCGCCCTGAAAAAAGAGGATGACCGGATAAGTCAGGAACGTTTGGCCGATTTACAGAAGGAACTGGCCGAGTTAAAGGAAGAACTGAACAACCGGAAAGCCCAGTGGGAAAATGAAAAGACTTCCGTTGAAAAGCTTTCAAAACTCCGTGAAGAAATCGATGCGGTGGGCAGTCAGATTGAGATTGCCCAGAGAGAAGGAGATTATGAAAAGGCGGCGGAATTAAGCTACAGCAAGCTTCCTGCCCTTAAGAAGCAGCTAGAGGTAGAGGAAGAACAGGTTAAAAATAAGGATTTATCACTGGTACACGAGAGTGTGTCCGATGAAGAAATCGCCAAGATTATCTCCAGATGGACGGGGATTCCGGTGGCTAAACTGACGGAGAGTGAGCGGAACAAGACCTTGCATCTGGACGAGGAGCTGCATAAGCGGGTGGTTGGACAGGATGAGGGTGTCACCAAGGTGACGGAGGCAATCATCCGCTCCAAAGCGGGCATCAAAGACCCAAGCAAGCCTATAGGTTCCTTTCTGTTTTTGGGACCTACCGGCGTGGGAAAGACGGAGCTTGCCAAATCCTTGGCTTTCTCCTTGTTTGATGATGAGAACAGCATGGTGCGTATCGATATGAGCGAGTATATGGAGAAGTACTCCGTATCCAGACTGATTGGAGCGCCTCCCGGATATGTGGGTTATGAGGAAGGGGGACAGCTTACCGAGGCAGTCAGAAGAAAGCCCTACTCGGTTGTATTGTTTGACGAGATTGAGAAGGCCCATCCCGACGTGTTTAACGTGCTGCTCCAGGTGCTGGACGACGGGCGTATCACAGATTCCCAGGGACGCACGGTGGATTTTAAAAATACGATTTTGATCATGACCTCCAACATTGGGGCTTCCTATCTTCTAGAGGGAATTGACCAAAATGGTCATATTAATGAGGATGCGGAAAAGATGGTGATGAATGACCTGCGCGCTCATTTCAGGCCCGAATTTTTAAACCGATTGGATGAAACCATTTTGTTTAAGCCCTTGTCCAAGGAAAATATTGCTGGTATCATAGGATTGATTGTAAAAGACTTAAACAGACGGCTTTCTGACAAGGAGCTGACTGTGGAGCTGAGCAAAGAGGCGGAGGACTTTATTGTGGAGCAGGCTTACGACCCGGTTTATGGGGCAAGGCCGCTGAAGCGTTATATTCAGAAATATGTAGAGACTCTGTCGGCCAAATTGATATTGACTGATGCAGTTGACCAAGGGGACACTATTTTAATCACGGTAAAGGATGAAGCACTGGCGGCGGAAGTAAAGAATGGATGAAAGGTAACAGTGAAGCTGAAAGGTTAATATTCACGGTCAAAAATGCGTATAAACTGTGCATTTCGTGAGAATGTGATACAAGAAAGCAGAACTGTCACCGAGAAGGAAAGGAGAAAAGGGAAAATGCAGATACCCGGCGACCCTGGCATGTTACTGAGTTTTGTAAACATGAAATTACGTGATTTTTATTCCAGTCTGGATGCCATGTGTGATGACATGGATGTCAGCAGAACGGAAATCGAAGAAAAACTGAAAAGTATAGGTTATACCTATGACAGCCATCGCAATCAGTTTGTGTAGAGATTTGTGAGCCCGTGCGTAGTGTTTCGGTGTTATGAAGTTGAAGACCGGATTGTTACAGCCGCGCAAGTGAAGTGGGAAGGATTTCACCTGCTGATGAGAGGAATGTCCTGACAAAAAACAGGTCTGCCGGAAAAATACGGCAGGCCTGTTTTGCCCCAATAAGCTGACTCGCGAAGCGTGGCAGCGTTTGGTAATAAGCTGGCTCGCGAAGCGCGGCAGCGTTTGGTAATAAGCTGGCTCGCGAAGCGCGACAGCATTTGATAATAAGCTGACTTGCGAAGTCACTTACAGAAATCAGTAAGAAAGACCAAAATCCAGTTCGTAATAATTGCCCTGGTTATCCCGATAAGCGTATGCCTTTCCGTTTTCGTCCTTTAATGAGTCAGGCATATATTGATCTTTATCATAGCCCGGTACATCATTAGGGCTGATACATACGCCCTGGGCATTTACAGCCAGCACTTCATCCCCTCTCGGGAAGGTGATGGGAAGCTTGCCCGTGGGGGCGAAGTCACCCAGAATGACGTCCAAAACAGCGCTGGGATAGGTGTCAAAGCCCAGGGTGAGAGCGTCTGCAAGTGGCTCCACATTGCCCAGTTCCCAGGCAAGGGTTACATTGACATTCATAATCACTTTACCGCCCTTTGCATGGAGGGTATCTGCAATCTCCCGGACACGGCTAAGGCCGGTGAGGGTGGTTTCCGAATGGGTCTCGTCAGTGGGACGACCTTCCTGGTCAACGTTGCATACAACCTTGTCCTCACATATATCCAGTTCCAGATAGCCCGGGGTGGCATGAAAGTATTCACCCGAGGAAGGACTGAGCAGAAGGATTGCATAATCTGCTCCGGCCGGGTCATCAACAAGAGTTACCTTGCCGGCAAGGGTTTCCCGAAGGGTCCTGGTGGAGCTTTCCGCGTTCTCAGGATTTTTGGCAAAGCATTCGGCATATACGGTTTTGCCGGCAAGCTTATCCCCGGTTAAGGGCAGAACCTTCTGGGAATCTCCCGTATTTTTTAACAGTACAACAGACTTCCTGTGAACGTCCATGGCGTTGTCCCAGTCTGCTTTGTTATCGGAGATTTCTTTCCGGGCAGCTTTCGGGTCACGGTAAGGGTTTTCGAACATGCCAAGCTCAAAGAGCTCGGTGAGGGTGCGGGTAACGGCACGGTTTAAAGCCTCATCCGTAAGTACCAGTTCTTCTTTTGTGAAACCTTCCGGAACTTCATGGGTGTCATAGTAATCGTTTAAGGAACGCTCATAAGCTTCCTTGCCATATTGAACATCAAAAAGGCCGCTGATTAAATCCACCCCGGCATTGTTTACGGCGAAGCCAATCCGCTCAGGATTGTCTAACATTTCAACGCCCCAGGACATATTATGGACGATTCCGGTGTCGGAATTGATGTAGCCCTTAAAGCCCATTTTGCCCCGCAGTAAGCCGTCTATAAAAGGCTTGTTATAGGCAAAACCATAGGGCTTCATTTCCATAGGGTCATCCATGGCGGTTTGAGGGGCGCTCTTTTCTTTGCAGGGCTTTGCATAGTAGGGCATGATGGAAGAAGCGTTATGTTCCACAGCAGCCTGGAAACCGGGAAGGTGGTATTTTTCCAGACTGCCCGGGGTAGCATATACATTCCACTGTCCCATTGCATAGTGGGGGTCAAAGCCGTTTTCGCGGGCACCGCCGCCGGGGAAATGCTTCACCGTCATGGCAACGCCGTCCGCAGTCACGCCCTCCGGGCTTCCCTGAATCCGGGGGATGATGTGTTCAAAAATTTCGCAGATAAGCGCAGGGTCTTCACCGAAGGTACCATAGCTGCGCTGCCAGCGGGGGTCGCTCATAACGTCCGCCATATACATATACCCCTTCTTAAGGCCTGAGGCATTCCACTCTCTGCGGACACAGTCGGCGAAGTCATCAATCAGATCAATGCCGTTCCCGCGGATAGCGGCGGCAATACCCAGGGTGCCGGGCCAGGCGGCAAACACGCCGGCGGCGTCATTCATACCAAATACCAGCTCGCCGTTTTCGTTGCGGGAATTGGAAACTGCCTGAACGGGGACAAAATGCTCACATTCTTCCGCAACTGCATGGAGCTGGTTCAAAAAGTCCGTAAGGTCTTCCGGTCCGGGGTTAGAGCGCAGAATAATATGGCGGGCCCACCATTCTTTGATAAGGGTGGTGGTACCGGGCAGAAGCTGTCCTCCAAATATATTCTTGCCGGCAACTTCGGCCTCATCCAAAAGACCGGATTCATCCAGTTTTTCTTTATCCTCGGCGTACAGTCCCATACGCCAGTCGGAAATGAAAATCTGTCCGATTTTTTCTTCTAAAGTCAGGGTATCTGCCAGTGCTGCGGCACGCCGGGCGGCGGGAAGCCTCCAGTCGTTAACAGGGCTTACCTGTCCGGTGCCGTCAATATCCTTGAAGGTAAGACCATCTTTTTCAATTACCCTGCGGGAAACGGTTCCGATAACGGGGCCGCCGGCGTTATTGTAATATGTTACATTGTCTGATGCTTTTTTTGCCATTTTTAACCTCTTTTCTGCGCACGTTTTTGCACATAACGGGTTTGTGTCAGGTGCGCGCATACACAAACCTTTTGTTTCTTTTTACCTGATATTACATGAAGTGGAATATTTGATAGTATCATTATGCCATATTTCAGGGAAGAAGTGCAGAAATTTTTTCACTTTCTTTTCTTGCATTTACGGTGTTTCTTCCATATAATGTACGCAAGCAAGGCATAACATAGCAAAGCATAGCAAAGTATAGCAGAGCAGATTATTCTTTTATGGATAATTTTATTATATTGGTTCAGCTGCTGCCGGGTGGTTGGTTTTCGTGGTGATGATTCCGGCATGCGGTGTTTATTGGAGGGAAATATGAAAGGAATTGGTGAGGAAGTATGAGCAGAGAAGATTACAGCAAAGCATTTAAACTGGGAAAAAAGGATTATCAGATGCGGCTTTTGCGGGGAGAGAGGCCGACTTTGGAGGTTTTAGACGATATTATGCCTGAAAAAGGCGCTTATTATGAGCAGCCTCTTGGCATTGTGCAGATTCCGTCAGAGCAGATAGTGGGAACTAAGACGGCTGGGAGGAGCAATTCCTTTGCAGGAAATTTTATGCCCATCCTGCATGAGGGCAGTGAGTTTGCCGCCAAATGGAGCAATTTGAGCACAAGCCACATAGAGGAAGGCATCAGGGAGCCCATTAAGGCTTACGAGTATATGAATAAATTTTATGTGGAGGAAGGGAACAAGCGGGTCAGTGTCATGAAGTATTTTGAAGTGGTCTCTATCCCGGGAAATGTGATCCGTATTGTACCCAGGCGCACGGAAGAAAAAGAGAATAAAATCTACTATGAATTCTTGAATTTTTATCAGAAGGCCCCTATTAACTACGTCTGGTTTTCCCAGGAGGGAAGCTTTGCAAAGCTGCAGGAAGCGGTAGGAAAAGCGCCGGATGAGGTGTGGACGGATGAAGATTTGCTTGATTTCAGCGCGGCTTATACCAAGTTCAGCTCGGAGTACAAGGCAAAGGGCGGCGGGAAGCTGTCTATCACACCGGGGGACGCTTTCCTTTCCTTTATCACTTTATATGGATACAAGACAATTGATGAAAAGACCACCAGCGAGATAAAGGAGCTGATTGCAAAGAGCTGGGAGGAATTTGTTCTTCTTCAGGAGGATCAGGAGATTGAGCTGAGAATGAAGCCCAGCGAGGAAAAGAAGCCCCTGCTGAGTATTCTGCTTCCGCATGGACCTTCAAGACTCAAAATTGCTTTTATTTATGAGAAAACCCCGGGAACTTCGGCCTGGACCTATGCCCACGAGCTGGGCAGGCTTTATCTGGAGCAGACCTTCCCGGATGAAATAAGCACGATTCATTATGAAAACGTCACCCAGGAAAATATAGATGCTTTTATCGAGGAAGCCATAGGGGAAGGCTGCAACCTGATTTTTACAACCACCCCTGCCTTTGTACAGGCCAGTGTGAAGGCTGCAATCGCCAACCCGGACGTGCGGATCATGAACTGTTCCTTAAATACCTCGCACCGTTACATTCGTACATATTATCCCCGGACCCATGAGGCAAAATTCCTGATGGGAGCCATTGCCGGGGCCATGGCGGAGAACAACCGCATGACTTACATTGAAGATTACCCTATTTACGGTTCCATTGCCAACATTAACGCCTTTGCCCTGGGGGCCAAGATGATAAATCCCCGGGCCCAGGTATATCTGGAATGGTCCTCCAAAAAGGGCACCAACGTGGAGGAAAGGATTCGGGAGACAGGGTCCTCCTGTATTTCCGGAAAGGATATGGTGATCCCGGAGGAGGCCTCCCGGTTCTTTGGTATTTACCATATGGAGGGAGATTATCCCAGAAACCTCGCCATGCCACTGTGCCACTGGGGAAAATTTTATGAACGGATGATACGGGCGATCATGGAAGGAAAATGGAAATACGACGACGATTCCTCCAAGGTGAAAGCCATCAACTATTGGTGGGGCATGTCGGCAGGGATCATTGACGTGATCTGCTCTCAGAATCTGCCTATTGGAACCAAGCGTTTGATTGAGCTTTTGAAGGCAACAATCAGTTCGGAGACTTTTAACCCTTTCTCCGGTATTTTATATTCACAAACGGGTATTGTAATAGATGACCCGAACCGAAGCCTTTCCCCGGAAGAAATCATGACCATGGACTGGCTGGCGGAAAATGTAATTGGCTCCATTCCCAAACTGGAAGAATTAAAGGAGCAGGCCGAGCCTGTGATCAAGCAGCAGGGCGTAAAGAATACGGCAGGGACCAATGAATAAAGAAGCTATGAGGATTAATTTACATCATGAAAATAATGGCAATTGCGGATGATGAATCCAAATCCCTGTGGGACCATTTCGATAAAAGTAAAATAGAAGGAATAGACCTTATTATTTCCTGCGGTGATTTGGACCCGCGATACCTTTCTTTTCTGGTGACCCTTTCCAATGTGCCTGTGCTTTATGTACATGGAAACCATGACGCCAAATATGACAGAATCCCTCCGGAGGGCTGTATCTGCATAGAAGATAAGATATATGTCCATGAGGGAGTGCGGATTTTAGGGCTGGGAGGCTCCATGCGTTATAACACGGGCGCCCATCAGTACACGGAGCGGCAGATGCGGCAGCGGGTGAGAAAACTGCGGTTTCAGCTGCTTCGCAGAAGGGGATTCGACATTCTGGTGACCCATGCGCCGGCCTATCAGTTAAACGACGGACGGGACCTTCCCCATCAGGGGTTTCAGGTATTCCGAAACCTGCTTGAAAAATACCGGCCCAAATATTTTCTCCACGGACATGTGCATATGTCTTATGGAAGGCAGCACAAACGGTACGATAAGTATCAGGATACCCATGTGATAAACGCTTATGAGAAGTGCGCCTTTGAATTTGAGGACGACAATCCCAGGGAGCATCTTGAGGAACACTGGTGATAAGGGGTTTTAGAAAGTCAGGGATTTCCGGACAGAGTAGGCCGTCTTTTAAATATATGAAGGAATAGCAGAAATTGCATGCATTGTGGCAAAAACAGAGCATATAAATAGAATGAGACCCGGGAAAGAACGCCTTTTATATGAATCTGAAAAGAAGAATTATAGCCTGTATACTGGTGCTCGCCATGCTGGCGGCCGTTTGCATTTTTGGTATTTCAAATCAGCAGAAGCTTCCCGTTATGGGAAAGCTTTTGGAAAGTAAGGATGAAAAGAAAATTGCCCTGACCTTTGACGACGGCCCCCATCCCTATTATACGGAACAGCTCCTTAAAGGACTGAAAGAGCGGGGGGCGAAAGCCACCTTTTTTATAACGGGGGAAAATGCGGAAAGCTATCCTGAGGTGGTGCAAAAGATTTGTGAGGACGGTCATCTGATTGGCAACCACACCTACCACCACACCCAGCTCACCGCCGGAAACCAGGAAAGCTTCAAGCAGGAAATCATACAAACCAACGAGGTAATCAAAGAAATCACAGGCGAGGATATTATCTATGTAAGACCCCCTTATGGCAGCTGGAACAAAGAGTTCGAAAAAGAACTGAACATGTTCCCTGTCCTCTGGACCATAGACCCCTTGGACTGGTGTAGCAGCAATGTTTCCTGTATCGTAGACAAGGTCTGTGCCAAGGCCGAAGAAAACGCAATCATCCTCATGCACGACCAGTACAAATCCACGGTAACCGCCGCCCTTGCAGTGGTGGACAGGTTACAGGAGGAAGGTTACGAGTTCGTCACGGTAGACGAGCTTTTGTTCGATTAATAACAATCAAACTTCTTTATTTACAGTTCCCCCATCTGATGATAAAATGTACCACAGTAGATGAGATATAGTAACAGTTCGGCCCGGGACTTTGCATTTACTGCAAAGTCCGTGAGAATGTATAAATTGGGCCAGGAGAGATGCAGCAGAAGAAATGGAGGTTTTCTATGCCCAAAAGAACAGATATTCATAAGGTATTAATCATTGGCTCAGGCCCTATCATCATTGGTCAGGCCTGCGAATTCGATTATTCAGGAACCCAGGCCTGTAAAGCCCTTCGAAAGCTGGGATACGAGATCGTGCTGGTAAATTCTAACCCGGCCACAATCATGACAGACCCGGAGACGGCGGATGTGACTTATATTGAGCCTCTTAACGTAGAGCGGCTTACGCAGATTATTGAAAAGGAACGCCCGGATGCCCTTCTTCCCAATTTGGGAGGACAGTCAGGGCTTAATTTGTGTGCGGAATTAAGCAAAGCGGGTGTTTTGGAGAAATACAATGTAAAGGTAATCGGCGTGCAGGTGGACGCCATAGAGCGGGGCGAGGACCGGATTGAGTTTAAAAAGACCATGAACAGTCTTGGAATAGAAATGGCCCGAAGCGAGGTTGCCTATTCCGTGGAGGAAGCCCTTTCCATAGCGGAAAAGCTTGGCTATCCGGTGGTACTGCGCCCGGCTTACACCATGGGCGGTGCAGGAGGCGGCCTGGTTTATAATAAGGATGAATTAAAGGTAGTCTGTGCAAGAGGTCTCCAGGCCTCTCTGGTGGGACAGGTTCTGGTGGAGGAATCTATTCTTGGATGGGAAGAACTGGAGCTTGAGGTGGTAAGGGATGCGGACAACAACATCATTACCGTCTGCTTTATTGAAAATATAGACCCCCTTGGAGTGCATACGGGAGATTCCTTCTGTTCGGCGCCCATGCTTACCATTTCAGAGGAATGTCAGAAGCGCTTGCAGGAGCAGGCTTACAAAATCGTGGAGTCGGTGCAGGTAATCGGAGGAACCAACGTACAGTTTGCCCATGACCCGGTAAGCGACCGTATCATTGTCATTGAAATCAATCCCCGCACCTCCCGTTCCTCAGCCCTGGCGTCCAAGGCAACGGGCTTTCCCATTGCGCTGGTTTCCGCCATGCTGGCAGCAGGCCTTACCTTAAAGGATATTCCCTGCGGTAAGTACGGAACACTGGACAAATATGTGCCGGATGGGGATTATGTAGTGATCAAGTTTGCCCGCTGGGCATTTGAAAAATTCAAAAACGTGGAGGACAAGCTGGGAACCCAGATGCGGGCCGTGGGAGAGGTCATGAGCATTGGCAAGACCTACAAGGAAGCCTTCCAGAAGGCAATCCGTTCCTTGGAGACAGGCCGCTATGGGCTGGGACACGCAAAGGATTTTGACACCTTATCAAAGGAAGAACTGCTCCGAAGGTTGAACACGCCTTCCAGCGAGCGCCATTTCCTGATGTATGAGGCCCTGCGCAAGGGTGCAAGCGTGGAGGAAATCCACGAAATTACCAAGGTAAAGACTTATTTTATTGAGCAGATGAAGGAATTGGTGGAGGAGGAGGAAGCCCTTCTTAAGTGTAAAGGCGCTCTGCCTGCGGACGAACAGCTGATTGCCGCCAAGAAGGATGGATTTTCCGATAAATATTTGAGCCAGCTCCTTGCGGTTTCCGAGGATGAAATCCGGGAAAAACGTCTTTCCCTTGGCGTGGAGGAGACCTGGGAAGGGGTGCATGTAAGCGGAACGGAAAACAGCGCTTACTATTATTCCACCTACAACGGACAGGATAAGAATCCTGTGCATACGGACAAGCCAAAGATTATGATTTTAGGCGGCGGCCCCAACCGTATCGGTCAGGGAATTGAGTTTGATTATTGCTGCGTCCATGCGGCAATGGCCCTTAGGAAGCTGGGATTTGAGACCATTATCGTAAACTGTAACCCGGAGACAGTTTCAACGGATTATGACGTTTCGGATAAGCTCTATTTTGAGCCCCTGACCCTTGAGGATGTTTTGAGCATTTACCAGAAAGAAAAGCCTCTCGGCGTGATTGCCCAGTTTGGCGGACAGACTCCTTTAAATCTGGCATCCCAGCTGGAAAAGAACGGGGTAAAGATACTGGGTACCTCTCCTTCCGTCATTGATTTGGCGGAGGACAGGGATTTATTCCGGGAAATGATGGAAAAGCTGGAAATCCCCATGCCCGAGTCAGGGATGGCGGTGAATGTGGAGGAGGCCCTTGCCATTGCAAAGAAAATCGGTTATCCGGTTATGGTGCGACCTTCCTATGTGTTAGGCGGCAGAGGCATGGAAGTGGTTTATGATGATGAGAGCATGACAGAATATATGAATGCGGCGGTAGGAGTTACCCCTGACAGGCCCATACTGATTGACCGGTTCTTAAGCCATGCCATGGAATGCGAGGCGGACGCCATCAGCGACGGGGAGCATGTTTTCGTGCCTGCGGTGATGGAGCACATTGAGCTTGCAGGGATTCACTCCGGCGACTCCGCATGTATCATCCCCTCCGTGCATATCCCCGGGGAGCTTGTGGAGACCATCAAAGAATACACGAAAAAGATTGCGGAAAAAATGCATGTAAAGGGTCTTATGAACATGCAGTATGCAATTGAGAACGGAAAGGTGTTTGTGTTAGAGGCCAATCCCAGAGCATCCCGTACGGTGCCGCTGGTGTCCAAGGTCTGCAACATCCGCATGGTGCACCTTGCAACGGATATTATTACATCGGAAATCACAGGGCGTCCTTCTCCGATTCTGGATTTGCAGGAGCAGGTGATTCCCAATTACGGCGTAAAGGAGGCGGTATTCCCCTTCAATATGTTCCCTGAGGTGGACCCGGTTCTTGGCCCCGAGATGCGCTCTACAGGCGAGGTTCTGGGTATGTCCCGGTCCTATGGGGAAGCTTACTTTAAGGCCCAGGAAGGGATTCAGTCAAAGCTGCCTGTGGAAGGGACAGTGCTGATTTCCGTAAATAAAAAGGATAAAGATGAGGTAGTGGAGGTTGCTAAGAGCCTTGCAGGCGACGGCTTCCGGATTGTGGCCACCGAGGGTACCTGCAATCTTTTAAACGCAGCAGGGATACCGGCAGTGAAAGCAAAGAAGCTTTTCGAAGGCCGTCCAAATGTGGGGGATATGATTACCAACGGAGACTTTGCTCTCATCATCAATTCCCCGGTGGGAAAAGACAGTGTTTACGACGACAGCTACCTTAGAAAGGCGGCCATCAAAGCAAAGGTACCTTATATTACAACGGTTGCGGCGGCCAGAGTGGCGGCGGAAGGGATTCATTATGTGAAGACCCATGCAAGCAGCGAGGTGAAGTCGTTGCAGGAGCTGCACGGCGAGATTGTGACGGTTCAGGCTTAAGAAAATTTTTGAAACATGCTCCGAGTTAAAGTGTGCATATTCTCAAGGCTTGTAATAAAATGCAAAGTCTTGAGATGAACGGAAAATTACAATAAACAGATGGATGAGATGGAAGAATTACTGGCGGTAAAAAATTTATCGGTGAGCATTCATACCCAGGATGGCTGGACGCCTGCCCTTAAGGATATTTCCTTTTCCCTGAAAAAGGGTGAGGTGCTGGCCATTGTGGGAGAATCCGGGTGCGGAAAAAGCATTTTGTGTAAAAGCCTGCTCCGCAAAAGTCTGCTTTACAGCGGCTTTCTCACGAAAAATATGTTCGGTGGAACGGTATTTGGCGGGAGTATGCCAAGGACTGGCGGGAGCGGGCAGCCTGGAAAGAATGCGAAAATAAAAAGCGGACAGATTGTGACCCAGGGGCATAATCTTACAAGACGTGGGGAGCCGGACAGGGAAACATTCCGGGATGAAATTTTTTCCATGGTTTTGCAGGAGCCTATGAGCGTGTTAAGCCCTACGGTCACAGTAGGGGAACAGATTGGGAAGGCGGTTACGGCCTACAAGGGAAAAATGAAGGAGGAGGAGCTTACTCATAAGGTGATGGAGCTTATGAAGCTTGCAGGAATCGACAGGCCGAAGGAGCTCTGTGAGCTTTGTCCTCCCTTTCTCTCCGGGGGAGTGCGGCAGCGCTGTGAAATAGCCATGGCGCTGGCGGGCTCCCCTAAAGTGTTGCTTGCAGATAACCCTGCGCCCCTTGACGCCGTTACCAAGGGACAGATTCTGGACTTGCTCTGTGCAGTACAAAAAGCGCAGGGCGGAGGCCTTATACTGTTTACCCATGATTTGGGGGCGGCGGCCCGGATTGCGGACAAAATGGCGGTGATGTACGGGGGCAGAATTGTTGAAATCGGAAAAACAGACGAAATCTTTTATGATGCCCGGCATCCCTACACCTGGGGGCTGATGCGCTCCCTGCCTGCTTTTGCAAAGCCTGAGGAGGATTTATATACGATTCCGGGAAGGGCGCCTACGTTAAAGGCTTTGGGGCAGATGGAGGGGGAGGATGCTTTTGCGCAGCGCAATAAGTTTTCCCTTCCCATAGACCACAGGGAAAGGCCGCCCATGTTTCAGATAAGCAGCACCCATTACGCCGCCACCTGGCTTTTGGATATGCGGGCCCCCGAGGCGGAAAATCCGGTGTCCGGCGGCGGTATTTTTGCACCGGATTATTATCGTCAGGCATACATACGAAAGCGCCTGCAGCGCATGGAACAGGCCCGCATCCACCCGGAAGGTTCAGGAAACCAGGAGAATGAATGGAATCAGGAAAGCACATGTTTCGAAGGAAACACTTGTTCCGAAAGAAACGAGGGAGATTTGGAGAATGTGATTTTGGATGTAAGCCGAATGAGCTGCCGGTTTGCGTTCCAAAAGAAGTATATTCCGGGGGTTGAAGGCATTTCCTTTCAGGTAAGGAAAGGAGAGATTTTTGGCCTCGTGGGAGAATCCGGATCAGGGAAATCCACGATTGCCCGTTGTATTATGAAGGAATGTCAGCCCTTCGAGGGCAAAATCCGGTATCAGGGAATTGATATATGGGATGAAAAGCAGGTGAAAGTGCATCAGGAGCTGTTAAGAAACGGCCGACAAATGATTGCGCAAAACGGGGATGCTTTTTTCAATCCTCATATGAAAGTGGTGCGTATCATAGAGGAGGCTATGAAAGCCCGGCGTGTGAAGCCCTCATGGTGTGGGACAGAGACTCCGGGAGTGGTGAATTACCGTCAGGCGGCGGAGTTTTGGCTGAGAGCTGTGGGAATGGATGCATCTTACCTTGACCAGACCATGGAAGAACTCTCAGGCGGTATGCAGGCGCGGATTACCATAGCGAAAGCCTTATCCTTAGAACCGGAGCTCCTTGTTGCGGACGAGCCTGTTTCCTCAGTGGACGCATCTACACAGGCAAGGATACTCAATCTTTTCAGGCATCTCCAAAAGGAGCAGGGGATGACCATGTTGCTGATTACCCATGAGCTGGCGGAGGTGCGTTATCTGTGCGACCGAATGGGCGTTATGTATCAGGGCAGTCTGGTGGAGATAGGGCCTACGGAAGAACTTTTTAAAGAACCGGTACATCCTTATACGAAACTGCTTTTAGGCGCAATGCAGACACCGGATCCAAGGTTTGGACGGATGAGAAAAGCTCAGGCGGTGGCAGAAGATGAATTGTATAACAGAGGGATTATGGTGGAGGTGTCGGAGGGACATTTCGCTTTGGAGAGAAGATTGTAGATGAGGAAAGCTGGGAGAGGGATACGTCCTTTTAGGACGTCCTTTTTCAGTTTTCTTTTTTTGTTTTTATCTTTGGTGTGAGACGGTCATACTGGATAATCGTTTTGCCGGTGGTGAGACAGTGCTTTTCTTTGTGGAGCATTGTCCAGACTGCCTGCCCCTTTGTATAATCCGTTTGTTCTTTTGGGAAGAAAGAGCGGCAGTAATAGTTGTCGTCATCCTGCCTGCGGGCAAGAAAAATATAAATATCATTTCCGCTATATGGTGTGGACATTAAGTAATCTGCTTCAATCAAGGAAAACCGATTTATTTTAGTGTTGTAACGGAAAATGAGACGATTGTCATCAAAAATTTTTTCTATGTCGGCGAATGGAAGAAATCTGTTTTTTATCTGGGGGAAATACCTGCTTTTTGAGATAAAATCATAGCTGATATTTCCTTCTAATATATCATGGAATATTTTTTCACGGTTTGCCCGGGCAATCCTCAAATCATGGAGCTTGTGCAGACCAATCAGATGGTGGAAGGAAATCGCCTCGAAACTGATATGCAACTCGTATAATTTCCCTTTCCGCCCCAAAACAATCCGATATGTAAAGTCCATCATTCTAAAATATGTATTTGCACATGCTAATAATTTATCCATTGTGTACCTTTCCAAAAAAGAAAACCGCCCCACATATGCGAGGCGATTTGAGCATTTTCTTTCGGTTATAATCCCATCCGGATTAAACACCTACTCCGGTTTGAGGTTTCACTGCACAACCCCTCTCGAAAGCTCTGCATAACAAGGCATTCCGGTACGCTGTTATGCTTCAACACTTGGACAGACACACGCCGTTGCCTGCCTTGTAGTATTATTATACGTAAATACTTGAAATATGTCAATTTTTTAAGGGATTTTCTATTAGCACTTGTAACCATTCGTTACGATTCAGCTTTTGGCTTCACAGATACAAAATCCTCCTGATTTAAAGTCGCCTGCGGCGAAGTACTGCAGTTATTATTCCTTTATCTTGTCGATATCTGTCAGGTTTACGCCTGCGACATTTAAAATCGCTTTTAATGATAAATAGTCATCTTTTAAACTGTCATATGTTCTGGTAGCATTCTCATCTTTTGCTATTAACATATGCTTTTGGACTTTTTGAAATTGTTCAACAGCATCTTTAGCCACATCGATACCGTTCGGCATAGAAACCTCCATATCTTGTCTGCAACCCGGAAATTTGGGCGCAAGCACAAATTTCTCTGTAAAAATGTATTTTTCACAGTATCACCTGCTTTCATATTGTGGCTTGTATGGATTGCTACAAATTTATTATATAAGATTGTGTGAAAAGTGTAAAGTCTATTCGAGAATCAGCACAATTTATATGTGTTAGCTGTAAATGAATAATGTAAACTTACTAAAACACATAGTTGACATTGGCGTTTTTTTTTGTTAGTTTTATAGGGAATAAGGAAGGTCTGCGCCAGCTATAAATTCGAAATGTGCAGAATACAGCGCGGAAATGGGGGAAATTATGAGAAAACAAAAATCTAAGACAAAAAGTATGGCATTATGTGGACTGTTTACGGCATTGACCGCAGTTGGGGCATTTATTAAGATTCCTGTTCCGGTGGTGCCCTTTACTTTGCAGTTTTTGTTTACAATGCTGGCTGGGCTTTTGCTTGGTGGAAGATTGGGGGCAGTTAGTGTGGGCCTGTATGCCTTTTTGGGGCTTGTGGGCCTTCCCATATTTGCGGAAGGGGGCGGGCTCTGGTATCTGTTAAAGCCCAGTTTTGGGTATATCATTGGATTTGTGATAGGCAGCTATGTAACCGGAAGGATGACGGAAAAAACGGAAGGGCTGACGTTTGGAAAAATCCTTGGAGCAAATTTTACGGGCCTTGCAATTGTGTATGGAGCCGGAATGGTTTATTATTATATGATATGCAATTTTGTGATTCACACACCCATTGGCCTGTGGCCGCTTTTCCTTTACTGCTTTTTGCTGGCGGTTCCGGGAGACATCTGCCTGTGTTTTGTGGCGGCGGCGCTGGCAAAGCGGCTTAGGCCTGTGATTGCAAATATGTAGTACTACAGATGAATGGATGAATGGATGCATGGATATAACAGAGAATGGTGTTGGCTTAATGATTACAATATGTAAAAGAATAAAAGAAATAACGGCATAAAAGACAGAGAGGACATAGTATATGAGCTTTGTAGAAGAAATGAAAGAAAAGGCACTAAAGGGAGAATTGATTACCCGGCAGGAAGCGATTGATTTGTCTAAGGCTCCGCTTCAGGAACTGCAAAAGGCGGCAGATGAAATACGGAAGGAGGTAGCCGGGAGTGGTTTTGACATTTGCACCATTGTGAACGGTAAATGCGGCCGGTGTTCGGAGGACTGTAAATACTGCGCCCAAAGCGCCCACTATCAGACGGCATGTACGGAGACTTACCCACTGCTTTCCACGGAAGAACTTTTGGAGAGTGCAAGGCACAATGCAAAGCAGGGCGTTCTGCGCTATTCCATTGTCACTTCCGGTAAGAAACTCTCCGACCGGGAGGTGGAGCAGGTCTGTGAGAGCATCCGGGAGATAAAAAAGCAGGTAAAGATTGAGGTCTGTGTTTCCTTCGGACTTTTAAACGAGGAACAGTTCCGCAAAATAAAAGAGGCAGGGGCATCCCGGGTCCACTGTAATCTGGAATCCTCCGCCCGTTATTTTCCACAGGTATGCACCACCCACACCTATGAGGAAAAAATAGAAACCCTGAAGGCGGCAAAGCGGGCGGGGCTGTCCATCTGCTCCGGCGGGATTCTGGGACTGGGGGAGACCATGGAGGACCGTATTGATATGGTGCTGACGGCAAGGGAGCTGGGGGTAAAGTCCATTCCCATGAATCTGTTAAATCCCATTCCCGGAACCCCTTATGAAGGAAGGAAACCTTTGACCAATGAGGAAGCCTGCAGGTGCGCGGCTCTGTTCCGGTTTTTGATTCCGGATGGAGCCATCCGTCTGGCCGGGGGCCGGGGGCTTTTGGGGGACAAAGGGGAGGCCTGCTTTAAGAGCGGAGCCAACGCTGCCATCTCGGGAGATATGCTGACCACCGCAGGAATTACCGTGGAAACGGATATGGAATTGATACAAAAATCAGGATTTGAGGTGAGACTTTGCAATGAGTAAGAAATTATTTATCACAGGAACCGGCACGGATGTGGGGAAAACTTATGTTTCGGGCCTTATAGTGAAAAAATTAAAAGAGGGCGGAAAAAACGCCGCTTATTATAAGGCGGCCATGAGCGGAAACGAGCGCAGAGAGGATGGCAGCCTTATTCCGGGGGACGGCCTTTTTGTGAAAAATATGTCGGGGATTTCCCAGCCCCTTGCCGATATGTGTCCTTATGTGTACGAGACGGCGGTCTCCCCTCATCTGGCCTCCAGACTTGAGGGTAATCCGGTGCGGATGGATGTGGTGAAGGAAGGCTTTCACAAGGTCTGTCAGGAATATGAGTATGTGACCATGGAGGGAAGCGGAGGAATCCTGTGCCCCATCTGCTTTGACGAGGCCAAAATTCAGCTGGAGGACGTGATAAAGGAGCTGGGGCTTGCCAGCATCCTTGTGGCGGACGCCGGCCTTGGAACCATCAACAGCGTGGTGCTTACCACGGAATATATGCGCACAAAGGGGCTTCCCGTGAAGGGGATTATCTTCAATCATTTTCACAAGGGAGATGTGATGGAGGAGGACAATCTGCGGATGTGTGAATACATGACAGGATTGCCTGTACTTGCCTGTGTTCCGGATGGGTGCAGAGAGCTTCCCATGGATTTGGAGCTTTTAGCCTCCCTTTATGAGGGTTAAAGAACAGATATTAAATTTTTAATCTTTTGATTAATATATAATAGCGGCATTAGAAATTGCCTTTTCGAGCTTGCGAAAGCTTGCATATACGGCTTTGCAAGAGCCGGAAAGCGCAATTGAGTATGTCGTTTACTAATAGTATCGCAGACATAGCCGGCGATATACAGGAGGTATAGATATGATTTGGTATCCCTATCAACAAATGAAGACAATGAACCCGCCTTTTCAGATTATAGACGCCCAGGGCGTGTGGTTAAAGACGCCGGAACGGGAAATGATAGATTCGGTGTCCTCCTGGTGGAGTGTGATTCACGGATACAAGCATCCGGTGCTGAATGAGGCCATTAAATCCCAGGTGGACAATTTTGCCCATGTGATGCTGGGCGGGCTGACCCATGAACCGGTACAGAAGCTGGCGGCGAAGCTGCAGAGCTACCTGCCCGGGGATTTGGATTACAGCTTTTTTTCGGATTCGGGAAGCGTGGCTGTGGAGGTGGCCCTCAAGATGGCGCTGCAATATTTTGTAAATCAGGGGGATATGAAACGGACAAAAGTGCTCTCCCTGACCCATGCCTATCACGGGGACACCTTCAAAACCATGGAGGTGGGAGATGATGAGGACTACCACTTCATTTTAGAGGCTTACGGGGAGTCCCCCAATGTGTATCATATTCCTACGGAGATTCCGGCTCTGGAGGAAGCTTTTGAAAAGCATCACAGGGAACTGAACTGCATGATAGTGGAACCCCTTTTGCAGGGCGCAGGGGGAATGCGGATGTATGATGTGAGCTTTTTAAAGCGGGCAAGGGAGCTGTGCGATACCTATGGGGTACTGCTGATTTTTGATGAGGTGGCCACCGGCTTTGGCCGTACCGGAAACCGTTTTGTAGCGGATTTGGTGCTTCCTGATATTCTGGTACTGGGCAAGGCCCTGACCGGGGGATACATTGGCCATGCGGTTACGGTTGCAAATAAGAAGGTGTATGATGGCTTTTACGGAGACGAACCGGATAAGGCGCTGATGCACGGCCCCACCTTTATGGGCAATCCTCTGGCATGCAGTGTGGCATTAAAGTCCATCGAGCTGTTCGAACAGGAAAATTATATGGAAAAAATTCGCAAAATCGCGGATATCACCAGACGGGAAATGGAAGGCTTTGAGGATTCCAGGATAAAAGAAGTGCGGATGATGGGAGGCTGTGTATGCGTGGAGGTTTACGACAGCGCCACATTAAAGGGGTACCAGCAGTTTGCCTGTGAACGCGGCGTTTTCAGCCGTCCCTTCTTAAATTACATGTATGCTATGGTTCCTTATATTATATCCGAGGAAGAACTGGTCAGGGTGCTTCGCACTATGAAGGAGTGGTTTGCGGAAAAGTAACACAGTGGGGGCGAAGGCAGAAGGGTTGCAAATAATGACTTGTGTTCATAAAAATGAAACAGTATAATGGTAAAAAAGCTGTCTGCTGTCAGCATGAAGGGGTATTTCCCGGAAACGGAGGTTTTTATGGCGATATGTTTGAATACCGAATCTGCAGGCAAGATGTTTCAAATGATGGCCCAGGACAAATATTTTGTGGATAAATCCGGCATAATTGAAATACTGAACGCAAGAATCCATACCATGAACAGATATATCTGCGTTACAAAGCCCCGCCGCTTCGGGAAAACCTCCGTGCTTAATATGCTGGGGGCGTATTATTGCAAGTCATATAATACGGAATTGCTTTTTGAGGGACTAAAAATCAGCAAAAGTGAAACTTATCAGACGCATTTGAACCGGTATAATGTGATAAACTTAAGTCTGAACCGTTTATCCGACTATGGCAGTGGATATGAAGACTATATTGGATTGATCAGAAATTCAATTAAACGCGATATACAGGAAGCATACCCTGTGCTGCAAAACAAAGAATTTGACAGCATTGCCGATTTGCTGTCTGCAACAGGAGAACAGTATATTTTTATCATAGACGAGTGGGATTATATATTCAGCCATGAATTGTATTTGGAGAATCACGGAGATTTTCTGGAGTTTTTGAGAAATCTGCTGAAAGACCAGCCTTATGTGGCACTTGCCTATATGACAGGGGTTTTGCCGGTTAAGAAGTACAGCACCGGTTCGGCTCTGAATATGTTCAAGGAATATACTATGTTGAAGGACCCGCTTTTTGGAGAGTATTTTGGATTTACGGAAAATGAAGTGAGGATGCTCTGTGAAAAGCAGTCGGCATTGACAATGGATGAAATCAATGACTGGTATAACGGCTACAGGACAAAGAGCGGCATGCGGCTGTATAATCCCAGGTCAGTGGTGTGCGCACTGGAGGACGCAGCGTGTCAGAGTTATTGGACCAGAACGGGAAAAATGGATGAAGTGCTTTTTTTCCTGAAATATAATATTGGCGAAGTGCGGGAAGATGTTATAAGGATGGTTAATGACATTCCTATCAGAATTGATATCAGGGAAGAATACTCTGCCGGGCAGGAGAGTCCTAAAAACCGGGAAGAAATCTATTCAGCCATGATTGTTTATGGGCTGCTGTCCTACTGTGACGGAGAACTTGGTATACCAAATAAAGAACTTATGCTGGAATTTCAAAAAGCTCTAAAGGATGATGATTTTGGCTATGTGGCGGAGCTTGTACGAAATTCCGATGAAATATTGAATGCCACATTGGATAAAAAGGGTGATATTGTGGCGTCATATCTTCACAGCATTCACAACAGTGAGCTTCCAATCTTAAAATACAATGATGAAAACAGCCTGTCCTGTGTGGTGACGCTGGCTTATTTGTCTGCGCGGAATAAATACAGGATTGAGCGTGAGGAAAAGAGCGGCAAAGGGTTTGCAGATTTTATTTTCCATCCGGAAAGAAAAAATCTGCCGGGAATTATTCTGGAACTTAAGGCGGACGATACGCCGGAATCGGCAATTAAGCAGATAAAAGACAGAGAGTATTGTGAAAGGCTATGGAAGGAAAATATTTCGCACATTCTGGCAGTTGGACTTGGCTATGATACCAAAAGAAAAGAACATCGGTGCTTGATAGAGGAAATTCTTATTTAGCTGCCTTTGGCGTAATTTCATTCCACAATGTAAATCCCAAAATCAAAATACCCCCAATCACCTGGACAGCACTCATGCTTTCCCCTAAAATAACCACAGATACAAGAACTGCCACCAGCGGGTCAATGTAGCTTAAGATAGCTGCCTGCTGTCCCGGCAGTTCTTTTAGGGAGGAAAAATACAGGCAGTAGGTGACGCCTGTGTGGACAAAGACC
>CAJUED010000002.1:0-50257 GCA_910585075.1 uncultured Lachnospiraceae bacterium | reverse complement strand
CAGGCTCCCCCAGCCTGTCAGGTCAAGGCCGGAGAGGGTCACGCCGCCGGTAAATCCAACGTAAGGAACCAGTACAAGGATTGCAGAGATAAACTGTAAAAATGTTCTGTGGATTCCGTCCACTCCCTTGATGAATTTGTTGAGAAGAATAACTGTAGCGTAAAGGCAGGCTGCGCCCAGGCCGAAAAGAATGCCGGTCAGATGATTGCTCCCGGCGGACAAATCTCCAAGGCCGGTGATCAGCACAATGCCGAGGGTTGACATAAAGAAGCAGACCCATTGTTTCCACGTCATTTTTTCCCTGAACAGGATGGGGCAGGCCAACGTCACAATAACGGGAGCAAAATAGTAGCTCAGGGTTGCCACGGAAACGGTGGTGTATTTGTATGCCTGAAAGAGTAAAATCCAGTTAAAGCCCATAGCCACCCCTGATAATAGAAGAAGCGGGATTTCTTTTTTGATGTCACGGAAGGGGACAGGCTGCTTTGTGATAAACAAAAAGGCAGCAATCAGCAGCGCCGCAAGGACAGCCCGGTATAAGGCAAGCTCGCCTGAGGATACGGAAATGTTCCTCACAAACAGGCCCAGGGTGCCAAATACTGTCATTGAAATAATCAACATGATTCTGGGGTTCGAAAAGCGTTTCATAAAAATCTCCATTCGAAAATTATGTGTGCGGGGGCAAAAATCCTTGTCTGCACCCGGGTTATTTTAATGCAAAAAAACCGGCGCTGTCAAGCGTAACAAAAAGTTGTCTTTTTATTGAGAGGCTGATATACTTACTATAGTTAGGTTCAAACGCCGCCAGGTTTCACGGGACGGCTTATTGATGAAAAACAGCGGCGCGGAGGGTTCCGGGCTGCCGCACAGGATATTCCGGGGGTATGTATATGAAAGAGAAAAAGCCTTTACAGGAGATAGCTTACGCTGCCGTTCTTTTGGTGGCAATTATCCTTCTGTTTTTTTGGTTCACGACGCGCAACAGCGAGCGGACAGAGGAACAGAACAAAAATTATGCTGCGGACTCCGCCAGGCTTAAGTCAGAGCAGATCAATGATGAATTAAATAACGCGTTAAACCGGATTGATACCTATGCCTACTTTGTGGGAGAGGGATTGACGGAACCGGTGGTTACGGCGCAGATGCTGGCAAAAATGGAAGAAAATTCTCAGTTTGACGCCATCATGTTCACGGATGCCGCCGGAATAGATTATGCCTCCGACGGGCGGACTGCAGATGTGTCTCAGCGGCGTTTTTATCTTGACGGCATGCAGGGAAACAGCAATATTGAGATTATATTTGATCCCCATTTTTTTGATGAGACAATGGCGTGCTTTTATGTGCCTGTCTACTTAAAAGGAGAGATCATCGGTGTGCTGCGGGGCTCCTTTTTGGCCGAAGAATATTTAAAAAGCATGCTCTCAACCACATACTTTGGGGAGGAAGCCCTGGTATTTTTATGTACGCCGGACGGCAGGGTGATTGCCAGCTCGGACGACTTGGTTTATGAGGACCATATTTTGGATACCCTGACAGAGACAGGAATGATCGACCAGGCGGTTGCCGCTCAGGTAAGGCATATATTTGAGAATGGCGGAGAGGGAGCTTTTATATGCGAATCATCCAGCAAGACTGATAATGTCTGTGTCACATACCTGCCGGAAAATGATTATGTTTTCGTACAGACTTTTCCGAAAGATGTTACTCAGCGCATGATAGAGGAGGAAAATCTGGTAGGGATTCAGCTGGAGGTTATGCTGATTGTCCTGTTTGTGCTTTACATTATTTTCATTTTAGTCAGGGCAAGACGCAAGCGGAAACAGTTAGAGAAAGAAAACCGGGAGATGGGATATATCATAAGCGGCGTCAACACGCTGTTTTCCCGGTTTGCTATGGTAGATTTTGAGAAGGACAGCTATCAATATCTGGCAGGGACCAGGCCGGAAGAAGAAGGCATTGCAGGCAGCGGGAAATATCAGGAGCTGGCGGCTTATCTGTCTTATTCCATGGAAGAAGATAAGCGCCAGGAGTTTGCAGATTTTATGGAAAGGGATGCCATTGTCTCGGCTATGGCAGAGCATAATGATCTGCGGTATGAGCGTTATATCATAAAAGACGGAAAAACCGAGTGGGAACATATCAACATTATCTGCCTGGAAAGAAAAGAGGGAAGGGTTTCCAAGGTTCTGTTCATCCGTCAGGATGTGACGGAGTTAAAAGAAAGGGAATTGCGTGCCCAGGCGGAGAAATCCCTTGCAAACCGCAAGGAAAGGCAGTACCAGATTGCCATTATGTCAAATTCCTTCTGCAGCTTTGAGTTTAATCTGACCCAGGATCTGATTGAGCAGGATGTCATCAGAGTTGTGGATGGACAGAAGATATCTCTGCTGCAAAAGGTGGGATTGACGGCTCCATGTAAGGCATCGGATTGCTTTGAAAAGTGGAAACATTTTATTTTAGAGGAATCTGTGGAAGATTATACATCCATTATCAACATAGAGAACCTGAACAAATGCTTTGAACAGGGTGACCGGGAGGTTATTGCGGAATACTGGGGAAAGAACGCCGGAGAGGAACAGATGTGTGTGCGCCAGTCCTTTGTGATGACTAAGGATGACAATACCGGGGATATTATGGTGATGGTGGTATCAAAGGATATCACGGAACAGGTCAGAAAACAGAGAGAACAGACCCAGGCCCTCCAGGATGCCCTGATGCAGGCCCAGCATGCAAACAGAGCCAAGACTACATTCCTGTCCAATATGTCCCACGATATCCGAACGCCTATGAATGCGCTCATCGGTTTTTCAACCATTGCGGTGAGCCATATTGACAATAGGGATCAGGTTTTGGACTGCCTGCAGAAGGTGCTTTCTTCCAGCAACCATCTGCTCAATCTGATCAACGATATTCTGGATATGAGCAGAATCGAGAGCGGAAAAGTGCAGATCAAGGAGCAGGAGTGCAATATTTCCGAACAGATGCACAACCTTGTCAACATTATCCAGCCGCAAATCAAGGCAAAGCAGCTGGAACTGTTTATAGATACCTTTGAGGTTACCAATGAAAACGTGATAGCGGATCCACTTAAGCTAAATCAGGTATTTATCAACCTGCTCAGCAATGCGGTAAAATATACGCCCGCAGGGGGAACGGTCTCCTTCCGCATCATGCAAAAGACCACATTCCGTCATGGTTATGGAGATTATACCTTTATCATTAAGGATAATGGTATCGGAATGTCCCCTGAGTTTGTACAGCATATTTTTGAGCCCTTTGAGAGAGAGTCCACGGTGACCCAGAGCGGTATTCAGGGTACAGGACTCGGTATGGCCATCACTAAAAATATTGTGGAGATGATGAACGGTACCATCAATGTGGAAAGCGAGATGGGCAAGGGCAGCACATTTACGGTACAACTTGAGTTAAAGCTTCAGGATGTGGAAAGGACAGCGGCCCAGATTAAAGAGTTAGAGGGCCTGCGGGCTCTGGTGGTGGATGATGACCTGAACACTTGTGACAGTGTCAGCAAGATGTTAAAACAGATTGGCCTGCGCGCCGAATGGACAACTTCAGGAAAAGAGGCGGTGTACCGGGCAAAGAGCGCCCATGATGAGGGGGATTCCTATCATACCTTTATCATAGACTGGCAGATGCCGGGATTCAGCGGGGTGGAGACAACCAGAAGGATTCGGAATGTAATCGGCAATGAGGCTCCCATTATCATCCTGACAGCATATGACTGGTCTGATATCGAGGACGAGGCAAAGGAGGCAGGGGTTACGGCCTTCTGTGCGAAGCCCATGTTCATGTCCGATTTAAAGACCGTGCTGCTTGCAGCCAACAATCTGCTTGAAAAACAGGATGAGGCTCCTGAATGGACCCTGGCGGATTTTAGCGGAAAGCGGATCCTGCTGGTGGAGGATAACGAATTGAACCGGGAGATAGCACAGGTGATTTTAGAGGAGGCCGGTTTCCTGGTGGAGACGGCACCTGACGGGACGGATGCGGTTGCAATGATGGAGAAGGCGGAAGAATACTATTATGATGCGGTTTTGATGGATGTACAGATGCCCATTATGAACGGCTATGAAGCTACCAGAACCATCAGAAGACTTCCCAGGAAAGATGTGAAACACCTGCCCATCATTGCCATGACGGCCAATGCACTGGAGGAGGATAAGGAGGCGGCAATCAAGAACGGCATGGACGCCCATATTGCGAAGCCGCTTGATATGGATATTTTCATATCCGTGCTGAAAAAATTTGTAGAATAAAAGTGTTCCTCTTTGGAGGTTCTGTTTGTTCTTTTATAGAAAAATAGTGTGCCGATATCTTATGAGATTCCGGGAAGGAAAGGAAACTCTGTAAGGTATCGGCATATTTTTTGCGCGCAAATATTACCGTATTTTGTTGAACTTACCAGCTTTTTATGATAAATTCACTATTAGCGGTATTTCCATAAAATGGAAATTTTTTAAAATAAAAATCTATTCATATGGAAAATCTATTACTGCAGGTGAAGGAATATGATAAGAGAATATATGGCGAAGAATGTTTATGAAGCCCTGCAGGATCGGTTTCATTTTCTTTTCGAAGAATTTGATAACATCTATGTTTCTTTTTCCGGCGGCAAGGACAGCGGCCTTTTATTGAATCTGGTGCTGGATTATCAGAAAAAATACTGGCCCAGAAGAAAAGTCGGCGTCTTTCATCAGGACTTTGAGGCACAGTACACAGTGACTACAGAGTATGTGGAGAGGACTTTCGAGCGGATCAAAGATAAAGTGCACCCTTATTGGGTATGTCTCCCCATGGCAACAAGGACGGCGCTGAGCAGCTATGAGATGTACTGGTACCCCTGGGATGATACGAAAAAGGATATCTGGGTCAGGGAAATGCCCAGGAAGGATTATGTGATAAATCTGGAAAACAATCCCATGACTACCTATCGCTACAAGATGCATCAGGAGGATCTTTCCAAGCAGTTTGGCCGTTGGTACAGAATGGCCCATGGCAACCGGAAAACAGTGTGCCTGCTTGGCATGCGGGCGGATGAATCCCTGCAAAGATATAACGGTTTTGTAAATAAAAAATATGGATATGAGGGAAACTGCTGGATTACCAAACAGTTTAAGGATGTCTGGTGCGCTTCGCCGCTCTATGACTGGTCATCATCGGACGTATGGCATGCCAACTATCTTTTTAATTATGATTACAACCATCTGTACGATCTTTACTATATGGCCGGTCTTAAGGTTTCTCAAATGCGCGTTGCCTCCCCTTTTAACGATTATTCAAAGGATGCTTTGAACTTATACAGAGTCATAGACCCGGAAATCTGGGTGAAGCTGGTGGGCAGAGTGCAGGGAGCAAATTTTGCCAATATTTATGGGAGGACTAAGGCTATGGGATACCGGAATATCACCATGCCTGAAGGCCACACCTGGAAATCCTACACACTATTTTTGTTAGATACCCTCCCTGCAAGACTGCGCAACAACTACATAAAGAAATTCAAGACTTCCATAGAATTCTGGCATAAGACCGGAGGAGGCCTGGATGAGGGAACCATTCTGGAGTTAGAACGCCATGGGTATAAAATCCGGCGCAACGGCGTTTCGAATTACACAGCCAACAAAAAGACAAGAGTCGTATTTGAGGGGAACATTCCGGACGATACGGACGATATCAAGACCACAAAGGATATTCCTAGCTGGAAAAGAATGTGTTACTGCATTTTAAAAAACGACCATCTCTGCCGGTTTATGGGATTTGGTATGAGCAAGCAGCAGAAGAAACGGCTGGCGATTATCGAAAATAAGTATAAAAGTATTGAAGGTATAGAGTAAAAATCAGTGTTGCCTTTTTGTTCATGGAAATTTGAACAAATATAAAACTGGGAGTGCTATTTAAGGAAATTTAAGAAGAACTTGAATTTGCGAAAAAATGGAAATAAGCATTGCCAGGCAAAGTGAAGTTGATACGGAGGATAAAAGTATGGAGTATAAAAGCCCGGTTTATAATGTGATTTCAGTTCCTATTAATAAGATTAAGCCTAATACCTACAACCCAAACGCAGTGGCGCCGCCTGAAATGAAGCTTCTCTATGAGAGCATTAAAGAAGACGGGTATACCATGCCAATTGTCTGCTATTACAGCAGGGAAAATGACATTTATGTGATTGTGGACGGCTTTCACCGCTACAGGATCATGCTGGAACATGCCGATATATATGAGAGAGAAAAAGGGATGCTGCCTGTTTCAGTGATTCGTAAACCCATTGACCAGAGAATGGCAAGCACCATCCGTCATAACAGGGCAAGAGGAAGCCATAATGTGGATTTAATGAGCAATATTGTGAAAGAGCTCCAGGAGATGGGGCGGTCAGACGCATGGATTTCCAGGCATCTTGGGATGGACAGGGACGAAATCTTAAGGCTTAAGCAGATCACAGGGCTTATGACTATGTTTAAGGATGTAAAGTTTGGAAAGGCATGGCAGCCGGTGGAGGAGATAACCGGAAATGCGGAGTAGGTGTTTGACAATGACAGGAGTAATACTGATAATGAGAGTAATTTGACAGCAATGAGAGTAATACGGATAGGAATGAGAATTATCCGACGGAAAATTAAGCGGTGGTGAAGTTTAAGAAGGGATAAAAGAGTATGTTAACAATAGGAACCCACATGTCCATTGCGGACGGCCTTGCAAAGATGGCTGAAAACGTGGTGAAAATGAATGCAAATACCATGCAGATGTTCAGCCGCAATCCCCGTGGCTCCAGCTACAAAACTTATAGCGAGGCTGAGAACGCTAAATTTGGGCAGATAAGAAAAGAAAACCATCTTGGCCCGGTGCTGGCTCATGCGCCCTACACTTTAAACCTTGCAAGCCCAAAGCCGGAGGTATATGAGTTTGCCTGCATGGTTATCAAAGAGGACATTGCCAGAATGGACGGGCTGGGAATTGAAAACATTGTTTTTCACCCGGGAAGCCATACCGGGATTGGGCCTGATAAGGGTATTCAAAACATAATTGCAGGTTTGAATCAGGCACTTACAGGCAAGGAGAATATTACGGTACTCTTGGAGACCATGTCAGGAAAGGGCACGGAGATAGGCGTCAGCTTTGACGAGCTGCGGGCAATTCGTGACGGCCTTAAGTATCCGGAAAGAGTGGGTATTTGTCTGGATACCTGTCATGTGTTTGCAGCGGGATATGATATCGTAAATAACTTGGATGGGGTTCTGGCCGAATTTGACCGTATTCTCGGTCTTGACCTTTTGCGGGCAATTCACCTCAATGACAGTATGATGCCCTTTGCGTCCCACAAAGACCGGCATGCCACCATAGGCGACGGGGAGATAGGGATAGAGGCGCTGCTGCGGGTGATGGAGCATCCGCTGCTTCGGGAGCTTCCATTTTATCTGGAAACCCCTTTGGATGATAAGGGACATAAAAAAGAGATAGAGATGATTCGGGGTAAGTTGGGAGAAGGCTGACTTTCGTCCGGAATATTTTCAGATACATTTCGTAGATTATCGGAAATAAATGGCCAAAATATGGAGAATTGCAATGAAAAAAGATTTGACACAGGGAAGCGTAACAGGAACCATGTTAAAGTTTGCAGGCCCCATGATATTGGGCAACCTCCTTCAACAGTGTTATAACATAGCGGACACGTTGATTGTGGGAAGGTACTTGGGGCCGGAGGCCCTTGCGGCAGTGGGAAGCGCTTATACGCTGATGACCTTCCTGACTTCCATCTTAATCGGGCTGTGTATGGGTAGCGGAGCGGTTTTTTCCGTTTATTATGGAAAAAAAGAAATGTTACAGATGAAAAAGAGTATGCTGACTTCTTTTCTGTTTATTACCGCGGTGACGGTGATTTTAAACATGTTGGTTTTTGCAGGTATTCATCCTATACTGCGTATTCTGCAGGTGCCGGAAAGCGTGTACCCGCTGATGTATGAGTATGTAAAGGTGATTTTCAGTGGAATCCTGTTTGTATTTTTGTACAATTTCTTTGCCTTTCTTCTGCGGGCTCTTGGAAACTCCGTAGTGCCTTTGTGGTTTTTGGGAGCGGCAACGGTGCTGAATATTTTTCTGGATATTTTATTTGTAGTGGGATGGAAAATGGGAGTTGGCGGTGCGGCGGCGGCAACGGTGATCGCCCAGGCTCTCTCAGGAATAGGAATCGGGATTTATACCTGGGTGAAGGAACCGGATTTGCGTCCCCACAGAAAAGAAATATCCCCGGACAAGAAAACAGGGGCGGAGATTGTACGCAATTCCTTTGCCGCCTGTGTTCAGCAGTCGGTGATGAATTTTGGCATTCTGATGATACAGGGTCTGGTAAACAGTTTTGGCCCGGTGGTGATGGCGGCTTTTGCTGCGGCGGTGAAAATTGATTCCTTTGCCTATATGCCCGCTCAGGAATTTGGAAATGCTTTTTCTCTCTTTATCTCGCAAAATCACGGGGCAGGAGCCAGGGAGCGCGTCAGACAGGGCGTGGTGCGGGCAGTAGTGGTATCCGTTTCATTTTGTGTGGTTATTTCCGCAGGGATTTTTGTGCTGGCCCCATGGCTGATGCAGATATTTGTGGATGGGGGAGAAACTGCTATTATACGGACAGGAACAGATTATCTGAGGATAGAAGGGACTTTTTACTGTGGGATAGGAATCCTGTTTCTTTTATATGGTTTTTACAGGGGCGTGGAAAAGCCGGAAATGTCTCTGGTTCTCACGGTGATATCCTTAGGAACCAGAGTGCTTCTCGCCTATCTGCTCTCACCTTTGCCGCAAATTGGCGTGAAGGGAATCTGGTGGGCCATTCCTATAGGCTGGTTTTTGGCGGACGTAACGGGAATTGCATGCATACGTAAAATCAGCGGTTACAGATTGAAAAAAGTGCAGGGGAGGAAGGACGGCAGTTGATTTCTATCAAAAAGGAATACTTTTCCATAGAACAAATATGTGATTCCGGCCAGTGTTTCCGACTAAGAAGGCTGGAGGATGCAAATCATAAAACAGACTGTAAAAAAGAAGATATCAAAAAAAGTATCAAAGATGATATAAATGGGAGAGTTGCCGAGGAAACGAGGCGCTATTGCCTGACCGCATTAGGAAGGTATCTGGAAATAGAGGAAAGCCCCGGACAGGTCACTTTTTTCTGCACTGAGGAGGAATTTGAACAAATCTGGAAATCCTATTTTGACCTGGAAGAAAATTACGGGAAGATTATCAGTCTGATAGACAAAGAGGATGCGTATCTTTTGAAGGCGGCCGCCTTTGGCAGCGGCATTCGGATTTTGCGTCAGGATTTGTGGGAAATGATAGTTTCCTTCATTATATCCCAGCAAAATAATATTAAGCGGATCAGAAAGTGTATTGATTTTTTATGTGAAAGGTATGGGGAGAAAAGGGAAACGGAATCAGGTGTGATTTATTATGATTTTCCCACACCGGAAAGGCTTGCCAATGCGCCTTTGGAGGAGCTCTATGCATGCAATCTGGGCTACCGCAGCCGGTATGTACATGAAACGGCGCTGAGCGTTGCCACAGGCCGGATTGATTTGGAGGCGGTGAAAGAAATGGATTATGAGAAAGCAAAGGCTGAGCTCTTGAGATTGTATGGCATTGGGGTAAAGGTGGCGGAATGCATCTGTCTGTTTGCCCTGCACAAAACAGAGGCCTTTCCCATAGACACTCACATACATAAGGTTCTGACACAGCAATATCCCAACGGTTTCCCCATGGAGCGGTATAAAGGATATGAGGGAACGCTGCAACAGTATATTTTTTACTATGATTTAATAGCCGCAAAAGAAAAATAAGCGTGTATACCGGCAATCCGCTACTGCGAAAAAATAACAGGAATAATCGACATAAAATTGGACATACTGCTCCTTAAACGTGTTTGAAAAACATTAGAACAGTTATTTTAAGTAAAAAGGAGCAAAACCAATGATTGAGCCGGATACAATAAAATTGCTGCGGGAATGTGACGCAGGCATTAAAATGGGAGTTTCGTCAATTGACGATGTGCTGGACTATGTGCATGATGAAAAACTCCGGAAATATCTTACGGACTGTAAGAGAGAGCATGATAAACTGAAAGAGGAGATACAGGCCTTGATCAGTAAATTTCATGACGAGGGTAAAAAGCCCGACCTGATGGCTAAGGGTATGTCCTGGATGAAGACCAATGTAAAGCTGGCGATGGACGAGTCGGACGAAACCATTGCAGACCTGATGACGGACGGCTGCAATATGGGTGTGAAATCTCTGAGCAGATATTTAAATCAGTACAAAGCGGCTGACGAAAAATCCAAGGATATCACCAAGCGTCTCATTAAGCTGGAACAGAAGCTTGTGGAGGACGTCCGCCCATTTCTATAAGAAAGCAATTGGGCCGCGCAGCGAATCCGCTGCGCGTTTTTTTCGTTAAAATATCCATGCATGCATGGAAGCGTTTATAGTTTCAGGTTTCTTTCCGATACTGAGATGGGGAAAGTCCGGTCTGTTTCCGGAAAATCCTGCTAAAGTACAGGGGATTTTCGTATCCCACAAGGCCGCTGATTTCCTGAATGGAGCAGCTGGTACTGCGAAGCAGCTCTTTTGCCTTGTTGATTCGAATGGATGTAATGTACTGCATGGGAGTCATGCCCATATATTGTCTGAAGCTGCGGATAAACCAGCTGATGCTCATGTGTCTGCTTCTGGCGTATTCTTCAATGGAAATGGTCTGGGTGAAGCATTCGTTGAAAAAATGAACCGTTGCTTCCATCTCCTTTTGATTGTGGTACTTTTCAGCGGTAAATTCAAGCTGGCTGCGGCGGATTTCCGTAAAAAGCTGTTCCAGGTAAAAGCACAGCAGTTCCTCAAAGCAGGGCCGCTTTAACTGCAGTTCCAAAATCATCTGACGGAACAGCTCCGGATAGTGGAGGGAAATGCCGCAAAAGAGAGTATGGGTCTTTAAAAACCCAATTTTGTCCAGTAATTCACCTGCCTGCCATCCTGAAAAATGAATCCAGTACACTTCCGGGTTATCCTCTGCATAATAAACATAGTTCTGGCTCTCTCCCGGACGGTATAGTACCATATGTCCTGCCGGAACTTCAACCTCTTTCTTGGCAGAATCCTCAAAGTCAGAATCCTCAAAACAAAAAAAAGCCTTTCCGGAAAAAATATAGATAAGCTGGTAATCCTTCCGCCCCTTTGGACGCCGTGTGGGCATCGCTGGCTGATGGGAAAGGCGGTAAACGCCGCAGCTTAAAACCGTCAGTGGACGGACCAGATCCTCCGTCTCGATATCCGCGTCATTTAAGTAACCGGTGTTGGAATACATGAAAATTTCTCCCCCCTTTTCAGCGATATGCCGTTTTCGCCCGTTCTTTGCCGCAGGCAGTTTTCCGTTTGCACACAAGGTATGTGATAACGTCCGGCTCAATAAGCCGTATCACCAGGCAAGTCAGCCTTGATATCCATTGTATCATTTTGTGCATGTTTTGTCTAATACAGGCTATGGCTATTTTGCAATCCTTTCTTTATAATAAATGCTAACAGGCTAATCTAAAAGCAGCGCCGTAGAATTGATTTTGGGTGGAGCGGACAGGTGGCCAATGGGAAAAATAATTTCATAACTTTACAAACAGGTAAACAAAAAGAACGAAACGGAGGGAAAAATGATCGTACCAAAATATTATGAGGACCTGAAAGTCCTTCATAAAAACACCATGCCAAACAGGGCCTACTACATCCCGGCTTCTGTGAGAATGGACAACCTTGTGGAGCAGAGGGAAGCTTCGGACCGATTTATGCTGCTCTCAGGAGAGTGGAAATTCCGCTATTTTGACAGTATTTATGATGCGAAGGAAGAATTCTTCCGGGAAGGATTTTCTCTGGATGAATTTGAGGACGTAACGGTTCCGGGCGTATGGCAGAACTACGGCCACGACCGTCATCAGTACACCAACACCCGGTATCCTTTTCCAATGGATCCGCCCTATGTGCCTCACGAAAATCCCTGTGGGGAGTATGTGCGCAGTTTTGTGTACCATAAGGATGAGAAAGCACCCAAAGCATTCCTTAATTTTGAGGGAGTGGATTCCTGCTTTTACGTGTGGGTAAACGGCAGCTTTGCAGGTTACAGCCAGGTGTCCCATTCCACCAGCGAATTTGATGTGACGGATCTGCTTAAGGAGGGCGCAAATGTTTTGTCCGTGCTGGTGCTTAAGTGGTGTGACGGCAGCTATATGGAGGATCAGGATAAATTCCGAATGAGCGGCATTTTCAGGGATGTGTATCTGTTAAAACGTCCTGAAGAAGGAATATTCGACTACTTTGTAAAGGCACAGCCCACAGAGGATTACAAAAACGGAAACATAGAAATTTCATTTCAGTACCAGGAGCAGGCGGTTGCAGCCACAGGACGGCTTTTCGACAGAGAAGACAAGCTGGTGGCGGAAGGAGAGGCTCTTAACGGAAAGCTTTGCCTTGAGGTGAAGGATGCGAAGCTTTGGAGCGCAGAGACGCCTTACCTGTATACGCTGGTTTTGGAGACGGAAAATGAAGTGATTACCGATTATGTGGGAATCCGTGAAATCCATGCAAAGGACGGCGTGTTGTATATCAATGGCGTTAAAGTGAAATTCCACGGTACAAACCGCCATGACAGCGACCCGGTGACCGGCTTTGCCATCAGCCGGGAACAGATTATGACGGATTTAAGGGTGATGAAGGAGCACAACATCAATGCCATCCGTACCAGCCATTACCCCAATGCCCCTGCCTTTTATCAGCTCTACGACAGGCTGGGCTTTTACGTGATTGACGAGGCGGACAATGAAAGCCACGGTACGGCGGATATTTATCTGGAGGACTCTGACTGGGAGAATCGCAGGAAGATCTGGAACATAGCCATTGCCGACAACCCGGACTATACCCAGGCTACCGTGGACAGAACCAGACGCTGCGTGGAGCGGGATAAGAACCGTCCAAGTGTGGTTATCTGGTCTATGGGAAATGAATGCGCCTATGGCTGTACCTTTGAGGAGGCCCTTAAATGGACCAAGGAATTTGATTCCACCCGGCTGACCCATTTTGAAAGCGCCCGTTACGTACCCGACAAGCGGAAATATGATTACAGTAATATTGATTTATACAGCCGCATGTATCCGGCACTTCCCGAAATCCACGATTACTTTAAGGAGGATGGAACCAAGCCTTATGTGATGTGTGAATTCTGCCATGCCATGGGCAACGGCCCCGGAGACCTGGAGGATTACTTTAAGGTGATTCACCAATATGAGGGAGCCTGCGGCGGTTTTATCTGGGAGTGGTGCGACCATGCCATTGACCTTGGAAAGACCATTTCCGGGAAAAAGGTCTATGCCTACGGCGGGGACCATGAGGAATATCCCCACGACGGGAATTTTTGTATGGACGGACTTGTTTATCCCGACAGAAGGCCCCACACAGGCCTTTTGGAATTTAAGAATGTGTACCGTCCTGCAAGGGTTGCATCCTTTGACCAGGAAAAGAAGGAAATGGTGCTGAAAAACTACATGGATTTCCTGAACCTGAAGGATTATCTGACGGTAGAATATGAAGTGCTCTGTGACGGCGTTGTGGTGGGCAAAGGAGCGGTGGAGGATGTAAGCCTTCTGGACATTCCGGCCCATGGGGAAAAAGCGGTTCCAATTGCCTTTGAAGTTCCGGAAATGGGGAAATGCTTCCTGAAGGTTTCCTATTATCTGAAGGAGGCAGGGGAAATCCTTCCCGCAGGCTTTTTGCTTGGTTTCGAGGAGGTTACGCTTGTAAATACCCACGGAGGGAAAAATACTCCGGGGGAAAATCAGAAGGTAAAGAAGCTGTTTGCAAAGGAAGCCGGAAAGACCGCATTTGCGATAAAGGAAGATGACCGGACTTTGATTGTGGAGACACCGGAATTTTCTTATACCTATAATAAATTGACAGGCCTGTTTACCGAAATGGTATATAGAAATCAGACTCTGCTGGAACGTCCCATGGAATTTAACATCTGGCGGGCTCCTACGGACAACGACCGCTGCATTAAGGAAGTGTGGAGGCAGGCTAAGTATGACCGTATCGTCACAAGGGCTTACGAGACAAAGGTAAGCAGGAAAGACAGCGAAGTTGAGATTACGACCAAATTGTCCATATCGGCTGTTTATATCCAGAGAATCCTGAACATTCAGGCTGTCTGGAAAGTTCGTCCGGACGGCGCACTGGACGTATCCCTTGCAGTAGAAAAGGATACCACATTCCCCTTCCTGCCAAGGTTCGGCCTTCGTCTGTTCTTGCCTAAATCCATGGGAAAGGTGACTTACTGCGGAATTGGGCCTGTGGAAAGCTATATAGATAAGAAATATGCCGGTTACCACGGCGTGTTTGACACGGATGTAAAGGCAATGCATGAGGATTACATCAGGCCTCAGGAAAATGGAAGCCACCATGACTGTGATTATGTGACCGTGAGAAATGACAGAGCGGCGCTTACAGTAGCAGGGAAGGAAACCTTTGCGTTTAACGCATCTGTTTACACCCAGGAGGAGCTTACGGAAAAAGAGCATAACTACCAGCTGGAAGAATCTCCTTACACGGTACTGTGTGTGGATTACCGCCAGAGCGGTATTGGTTCTAACAGCTGCGGCCCTGAGCTGATTGAAAAGTATCGGTTAAATGAAAAGGAATTCCGCTTTAACCTGCGGTTTGTTCCGGAGACATGATAAATGTAAAAATGGACTTTATAAAATAGGTTCCGGACTTTATAATAAGTCATAGACTTTGCAGCAAATCCCGGATTTGTAGAAGGTCCGGGGGTTGTTGTATAAACCGTCTGGAATAGAACGAATATATGATAAATAATTTATAGGGAGGATTCATATGTATTTGTTACCGGAACCCCAGGAAGTGGTTTTTGGGGAAGGAATTTATACGATAACATTTGACCCAAAAATAGTACTGGATGATACCTGCAGCCCTGATGCCTTTGCATATGGGAAGCTTTTGCAGGAGGAGTTTTTGGTAAGCGCCGGCTATGGGCCGGCCCTTACCCGGGGCATGTCAAAAAAGGCGGCCATCCGCCTTGGAATAGCGTCTTCTCTGAAAGAAGATGAGTACCGTCTGGAGGTTTCAGGGGAAGGTGTCCGGATAGAAGGGGGCGGGGATGCGGGCCTTATGTACGGCGTTCAGACCTTGCGTCAGATGGTGAGACAGGCCGGGGCAAGACTGCCTTTTGTGCGTATCCATGATTTCCCGGAGATAAAAAACAGGGGATTTTATCATGACGTTACCAGAGGCAGGATACCGACCCTTTCCTTTTTAAAGGGGCTGGCGGATCAGATGGCTTTCTACAAGATGAACCAGCTCCAGCTTTATATTGAGCACAGCTTTTTATTTGAGGATTTAAGCGAGGTGTGGCGGGACGATACACCCCTCACCGCTCAGGAGATTATGGAGCTGGATGCCTACTGCAGGAAGCTGAACATTGAGCTGGTACCCAATGTTTCCTGCTTTGGACATTTATATAAGGTACTGCGCACAAAGTCTTATGAGCATCTGTGCGAGCTGCCGGAGCCCCGTAAGGCGCCCTTTGGCTTTTACGAGAGGATGGCGCATCACACCATTGATGTGACCAATGAGGAAAGCCTTACTTTTATAAAAGGCCTGATAGAGGAATTTATGCCTTTGTTTACTTCGGAGCATTTCAATATTGGCGGGGATGAGACCTTCGACCTTGGAAAAGGAAAAAGCCGGCAGGAAGCGGAGCGGATTGGGGTAAAGCGCCTGTATATGGACTTTATCAAAGAAATCTGCGAGTTTGTGGTGGAAAAGGGCAAAAAGCCCATGTTCTGGGGGGATATTATCTGCGATTTCCCGGAATGTGTAAAGGAACTGCCGAAGGAAACCACCTGTCTTAACTGGGGCTATGAAAAGTATCAAAGCGACGAGTCCGCCAAAAAGCTTGCTGCGGCAGGGGCAGTGCAGTATTGCTGCCCGGGGGTGAGCGGCTGGAATCAGATGGTGAACCAGCTGGATGTGGCCTATGAGAATATCAAGAGAATGTGCACTTATGCGGTGCAGTATGGAGCGGTGGGTGTTCTGACCACCGACTGGGGAGATTACGGCCATGTGAACCATCCTGATTTGGGTATTCCTGGAAGGATTTACGGGGCGGCCTTTGCCTGGAACAAAAATATACCGGACTTTGAGGAAATCAACCGTAGGATTTCAAGGGTTGAGTTTGGAGATAAGTCGGAGACTTTTGTTTCCCTGCTTACGGAGATTTCCGGCAGCTGGGTATTTAAGTGGGAGGATGCTGTCAGATACAGGGAGCAGAAGGGAAAAGCCTTCACGAGGGAGGAACTTGCAGGTACCGGTAAAGCGCTGGAAGAATTGGAGCGCATTGCGGATAAACTGCGCGGTATGACTCCTGAACTGCCGCCCCGGACAAACGCCCTTATTCACGCCTGCCTGGTGGCTGTGCGCGGGATGGAATTAATCCAGAAGACAGGTGTGCTTGTAAGCGCCCGGGATTATCAGACTGAGCCGGCGATCCCCGTAGACGGAACTCTCCTTGCCGGGGAGCTGGAAGAATGGTTTATGTTTTATAAGGAACTTTGGCACAGTGTGAGCAAAGAGTCGGAGCTGTACCGTATACAGGATGTGATTTTCTGGTATGCGGATTTACTGCGGAGTATCGAAGTGTAATAAAAACAGCGGATATTGCGTTTCATAAAGCGCAGCATCCGCTGTTTGTTTTATATGTCGGACTGCAGCGTGATGGTCTCAAAACCATTTCCTGCAAGGCGTGCAGAGGGGAAATCAGAAAAGCTGTCCCACAAGATACCGGTAGATTTCCTGATTTTTTTCCTGCCAGTTATCGCAGATGGAAATGGCAGTTTCCTCCATGGGAACAGACAGAGTTATGTCAACCAACTTTACGCTCCTGTCTTTGGCAACTAAGTGTGCCTCATACTCCCCTGTGGAAGATTTGACGTAATCGGCCAGAATCGACACTTCGTTGCGGAGCTTTAGGCCGTTTTCCTTTAAATAGCTGTCAATATCGGCTCTGATGGTGTGGTCAATGCGCCCTACAAAGAAATCAAGGGTCTCCCTGCCTTTTTCCGTAATTTTTAAGTGGGTGTGGTTGCGGATGTACTGACCTTCCAGAAGGCCGGCGTCAATCAGCTCATTGATAGCCTGCTGGAGGGAGAGGAAGTTGTTGGTGTATTCCTTTTCCATCATAAAACTGCTGACCTGGATTTTGGTCAGGGTAAAATCCACCCTTGATAACATATAAAGTATGATTAACTTGTAAAAAGGTAAGACATCCGGCATGGTTACATCCTTTCGAAATATTCAATAAACAGTTTTACAGCAGGCGTTTGTGCGATAAGTGACAGCGTTTGCTGTTTAATTTTCAGAACCGGTCGGTTTGATATGGGATTTTACTGCTTCCGCCACAAGTTCCGCAACCTCGGGATTAAAGGCTTCGGGCATAATATTATCTTCATTTAATTCATCCTCGGGAACAAGGGAAGCGATTGCCTCTGCGGCTGCCAGCTTCATTTCCTCGGTAATCTGTGTGGCCCGTCCTTCAAGGGCGCCTTTAAAAATACCGGGGAAGGCTACCACATTGTTGACCTGATTGGGAAAATCGCTTCGGCCTGTGCCAACAACTTTTGCGCCGGCGGCTTTGGCAGCATCCGGCATGATTTCAGGCACAGGGTTTGCCATTGCAAAGAGAATGGCATCATGGTTCATGGAAGATACCATCTCTGGGGTGACAATGTTTGGAGCGGAAACTCCTACAAAAATATCCGCACCTTTAAGGGCATCCGCCAGGGTGCCTGTTTCATTTCCAGGATTTGTGATCTCTACCATTTTCTTCTGCATCCAGTTAAGTTCCTGCGTATTTTTGGATAAAATACCGACTTTATCACACATAATAACATTGGTAAAGCCATAGGTGAGCAGCAGCCTTGTGATAGCTACCCCGGCACTTCCGGCGCCATTTACCACCACTTTACAGTCTTCCTTCTTCTTGTTTACCACCTTGAGCGCGTTGATAACGCCGGCAAGAACCACAATAGCAGTTCCGTGCTGGTCGTCATGGAAAACAGGAATGTCCAGAATTTCCTTTAAGCGTTCTTCAATTTCAAAACAGCGGGGAGCGCTGATATCCTCCAAATTGATGCCGCCAAAGCCCGGGGCAAGATAAGTGATGGTGCGGATAAGCTCCTCCGTATCCTGGGTGTCAAGGCAGATTGGAATTGCATTGACGCCGCCAAATTCCTTAAAAAGGACGGCCTTTCCCTCCATAACGGGCATTGCGGCATGAGGACCGATATTTCCAAGGCCGAGAACGGCGCTTCCATCGGAAATAACCGCAACCGTGTTTGCTTTCATGGTGTATTTATAAGCGGCTTCCTTGTCCCCTGCAATTACTTTGCAGGGCTCGGCAACGCCGGGAGTATAGGCAAGGGATAAATCATCCCTGGATTTGACGGGTGATTTGGATGTGATTTCCAGTTTGCCGTTCCATTTTTCATGGAGAAGCAGTGCTTTTTCGTTTGTAGTCATATGGGTACCTCCATTTTGATCGATAAGGTGATTTTGTCCTTCCCTATCATATAATATTTCTTTTTGAGGCGCAAGGTAAAAAGTTCGTGGCTATGAAATCCGGTTGATGTGAGAATTATTGCTTTACATGGTGGGAACCATATGCTATTATAAGTAGTAATGAAAACTATGTTGAGTGATGGTTGAGAATAAAGATTTGACTGCAGGAATTTGTGCTGACCGCCCAAATTTGTGGGGTGTCGGCAACATGGAGGATTAGTGTGATGAGCTATAAGATAGTTGCGGACAGTTGTTGTGAATTTCCGAAGGAGTATAAAGGAGACCCGAGATATGAGCGTATCCCGCTGGGGCTTGAGGTGGGAGGAGAGCTGATTATGGATGATGAGAATTTCGACCAGGCCTATTTCCTTTCAAAAGTAGCAGCATCACCTGAATGTCCTAAGTCCTTTTGCCCTTCTCCGGAGAAGTTTAAGGATTCTTACCGCACGGAGGCGGAGAATGTATTTGTGTTTACACTATCTTCCAAATTAAGCGGAAGCTATAACAGCGCGGAGGTAGGGAAAAAGCTTTATCTGGAGGAATATGGCCATAAGAATATTTTTGTGTGCGATTCCGAGTCGGCCAGCTGTGGCGAGACCCAGCTTGCCTTTAAGGCGGCCAAGTGGTCCGAGGAAGGGCTTCCCTTTGAAGAAATTTGCCGGAAACTGACGGACCATCGTGACAGGATGAATACTTATTTTGTGCTGGATAACCTGGAAACCCTGCGAAAGAATGGCCGTCTCAGCGGCGTGAAAGCGCTGATTGCCTCCACCTTAAGCATTAAGCCGGTTATGGGCGCAACAAAGGGAGAAATCATCCAGTTAGGGCAGGCCGTAGGAATCAAGAAGGGCCTGGCCAAAATGGCGGAAATTGTGGCAAATGAGGCGGTAAATCCTGAGGAAAAGACCCTCATGATCACCCACTGCAATTGTCCGGAGCGGGCGGAATGTGTGAAAAGAACGGTTCTTTCCAAAATTAAGGTGAAGGACGTACTGATTATGGATACCATGGGTGTCAGCAGTATGTATGCCAATGATGGGGGCGTGATTGTAACATTATAAGGAATTAGATTGAAAAATTTGTGTTGATGCCATTGTATACTGCATATACATTATACTTGCGGGCTGTTGGAAGCATGAAGGATTTGGATGAAAAGGGCGCATGGGATGAGGATGACTGTTCCATGTGCCTTTAAATTTACTAAGCTGGCTCGCGAAGCGTGACAGCGTTTGATATGTTGGCAGACGCGTGCCGCCGCGAATCTTTCTATTTGGCGGCGTATACGTTCACTAAATGCGGACAGAAAAGTGTGATTCTAATCACCTAAAAATAAATAATTATGTGATGAAGATTGCAACTTTCATAGATTTGACATATAATAAATAAAAATGTGATTATTAACACAAAAACTTTAATAAAAATGTGGGGGAGCGTTTCTATGGAACGATTGATTTTATCAAAACTGCTGGAGTGGAAGAATTCTCCTTACCGTAAACCACTGATTTTAAAAGGTGTGCGTCAGGTGGGTAAGACTTGGATTCTCAAAGAATTTGGCAGGCGCTATTATGAAAATACGGCTTACTTTAACTTCGATGAAAATGAAGAATATAAGCAGTTTTTTGAGACCACCAAGGATGTCAGCCGTATCCTGCAGAATCTGATATTGGCCAGCGGACAAAAGATCGTACCGGAAAAGACGCTGATCATTTTTGATGAGATTCAGGACTGCCCAAAGGTCATTAACGCTATGAAATATTTCTGTGAGAACGCCCCACAGTATCACATTGCCTGTGCCGGTTCTCTGTTAGGAATTGCACTGGCGAAACCATCTTCTTTTCCGGTGGGGAAGGTCAACTTTATGCAGATTGATCCTATGACCTTCTTTGAGTTTCTGATTGCCAACGGCGACGAGAATCTTGCAAAATATCTGGAAAGTGTGGATACTATAGAACCGCTTCCGGACGCTTTTTTTAATCCGCTCTGCGAGAAATTGAAGATGTATTATGTAACCGGCGGCATGCCGGAATCTGTCTTGATGTGGACAGAGGCAAGAGATGTAGACGCTATGCAGGAAGCCCTGTCCGGGATTATTGGCGCATACGAACGCGATTTTGCCAAGCACCCTAACCTCAGCCAGTTCCCTAAAATCTCAATGATCTGGAAATCCATCCCATCCCAGCTGGCGAGGGAAAACAAAAAGTTTATCTACAAAGTGGTCAAGGAAGGTGCAAGAGCACGGGAATACGAGGATGCTCTGCAGTGGCTGGTAGATGCAAGGCTGGTGCATAAAATCTACCGCAGTACCGCTCCCGGTCTGCCGGTAGCGGCTTATGATGACCTTTCCGCATTTAAGATATATCTGGTGGATGTGGGACTGCTCCGAAGGCTGGCCCAACTATCTCCCACGGCCTTCGGAGAAGGCAACCGATTGTTCACCGAGTTTAGGGGCGCGCTGACTGAGAATTTTGTGCTTCAGACATTGCTCACGCAGTTTGAGGTGGTTCCCCGCTATTGGAGCCAGCACAACCCACCCTATGAAGTGGATTTTCTCATTCAGCGGGATAACGATATTTTCCCTGTGGAGGTCAAGTCCGAGGCCAATACCACCAGCAAAAGCCTGAGGAAGTTTAAGGAGCTGTTCCCGGATAAGTGTAGGCTCCGTGTCCGATTCTCACTGAACAACTTGAAGCTGGATAAGGATGTGCTGAACATTCCTTTGTTCATGGCTGACCAGGCGGACAGACTGATTGGGGTAGCGCTTAAGCAGTAGTTTATGAAGACAGCCATTTGGACTAACCTGTCCGAATGGCTGTTTTCAGTCTTTTTTGGCAACCGACCACAAATTTACGGCAGCAATGATTTGGCGCTGCATATCTTCTACGGTTTCAATCCTTACCCGGCCGATACTGTTTCTTACCATTTCAAAATTTATATCGGAAAACAGTTTTTCACACAAACTGTTTATTTCAGGTGAAGCTCCCATTAAAGCAGTGACAAGAGAATTGGCATCAAACTGTTTTAATATTTCCTGCAATTCTTTTTCGGGGATTGTGGATATCTGTTCAAAATCAGTTATCCGCCGGGGCTGTATATTTGGCTCTAATATATCATTTATTGTGATATTGTATAATTTGGAAATTTTTAATAAAGCATCCAGGTCAGGGAGCGCTGTTCCTGTTTCCCATTTCGAAACGGCCTGTCTGGATATGTTCAGTTTTTGGGCTAAATCCTTCTGTGTATAATTATGACTTTTACGTAAAAATTGTAAATATCCTGATATGATATTCATATTCATAAAATCCGCCCTCCCTCATTCTAATGGCAATATGCCAATGGCAACAAGCCAATGATAACGAGCCAATGACAATGAGCCAATGGCATACTTGCAGAGAAACTTTTGCTTCTTTGGCTTTTGACTCTGTATGCAGTGTATCTGACTGTTATTATAAGGCATAAGGAAAGAAGATAAAAGAATTCGATAAGTGCATTAAAGCAAATGGCAGTTGCACGTTTATATTTCTGGTTTGACAGACTGTTTCAGCCTCTCGAAGCGTTCGAACTGCGGAAAACCAATGACTATGAATTTGATACTTTACAGTATTTATAGAACAGAAATCTCAATAGGCGCGTGTAAGACAGCCACAATCAGGGCGATTTGGACAATAAGAATAAAAGGCATGCCGTACACGAAGGAGCGGTGCCTTGTTTTATGGCGAAAAACATACATTCCCAAAAGGGAACCTATGCTTCCGCCAATAATTGCAATGATAAAAAGGGTTGCTTCCGGAATCCGGAAGGCCCTTTTTTTTGCTCTGTATTTATCAATGCCCATAAGGGCGAAACCAATCAGGTTAACTCCTGCAAAGTAAGCAGATAAAAGTGTGATCACATCCATATGGGCATTTAACCTCCAAAGCGAAAGGTAAAAGATTTGCTGCAAAGCTATATTTCCCCGCGCTCCTGCATTTTCATGGCGCGCACCTTGGTGGAAAGGCCAAACAGATTGATAAAGCCTTCCGCGTCATGATGGTCGTACAAATCTCCTGTGGTGAAGGAAGCAATGCTTTCATTATATAAGGAATAAGGAGAGGTGGTACCTGCCTTGATGATGTTGCCCTTGTAGAGCTTAAATTTCACCTCACCTGTCACATACTGCTGGGTGGACTCAACGAAAGCCTGAACTGCTTCCCGTAAAGGAGTGAACCATTTGCCCTCATATACAATCTGTGCCAGTTTGTTGCCCATATCTTTCTTTACCGCATAGGTGTCACGGTCAAGGATAAGTTCCTCCAGCTGCTGGTGAGCTTCGTAGAGGATGGTTCCGCCGGGGGTTTCATAAACGCCTCTGGACTTCATACCCACAACACGGTTTTCCACGATATCAACGATACCAATACCGTGCTTGCCGCCTAATTCGTTTAATTCACGGATAATATCGGAAACTTTCATTTCTTTTCCGTTTAAGGAAACGGGGACGCCTTTTTCAAAGGTAAGGGTTATATATTCTCCTTCCTCAGGAGCCTTTTCCGGAGTAACGCCAAGGACTAAGAGATGTTCAAAGTTGGGCTCGTTTGCAGGGTCTTCCAGTTCCAGGCCCTCATGGCTGATGTGCCACAGGTTGCGGTCGCGGCTGTAGCTGGAATCAGCGGAGAAAGGAAGGTCAATGCCGTGAGCCTTGCAGTATGCAATCTCGGATTCACGGGAATCCATGGTCCACTTTTCATTTCTCCATGCAGCAATGATTTTTAAATCCGGTGCAAGAGCCTTGATGCCCAGCTCAAAACGAATCTGGTCGTTTCCTTTGCCGGTAGCGCCGTGGCAGATGGCTGCAGCGCCTTCTTTGCGCGCAATCTCAACCAGTTTCTTGGCGATAAGGGGCCTTGCCATGGAAGTGCCCAGAAGATATTTGTTCTCATATACGGCGTGAGCCTGTACGCAGGGAACAATGTACTCATCACAGAACTCGTCTGTTACATCTAATATGTATAATTTTTCAGCGCCGCAGAATTTGGCTCTTTCTTCCAGGCCGTCCAGCTCCTCGCCCTGTCCGCAGTCAATGCAGACGCAGATAACTTCATAATCAAAATTTTCTTTGAGCCAGGGGATGATGGCTGTGGTGTCAAGACCGCCTGAATATGCTAAAACTACTTTTTCTTTCATAATGTATGCCTCCTGTATAATAAAATCTGCCAGCTCAATTTGACAATTGACAATATACAACAGATTGCCGGGAAATGCAAGACCTATTTTTGCATAAATAAAAATAAATTTTGGATTTAATCAAAAAAAATGAAAAGGTATTGCATATTATGCGTTAAATATGTATAATAATGCATTGAAAAACACTCTGCCATGCAGAAGATGCAGATTTGGGTTGAGATTTTTTCAGATAGATAGTATGATGAATGCTGGTTGATATAAAAGAGTAATATAAAAAGGAGTAAAATGTGACAGTTTGTTTGCATATTTGAGCTGAGAATTTAGGAATGATTTAGATTAGATATGATATGGAGGTTTCAGGATGAAGACAAAGATTTTTATTGACGGAAGCGAAGGCACCACAGGGCTTCGGATTCATGAGCGTTTTGCGGGAAGGGATGACATTGAGCTGCTTCCCATAGACCCGGAAAAGCGTAAGGATATAGAGGAAAGAAAACGCCTGATTAATCAGTCGGACATTACCTTCCTTTGCCTGCCGGATGGAGCGGCAAGGGAAGCGGTTACTCTTACCAGCAACGACCATGTGAAAATCATCGACACCTCCACAGCCCACAGAACCGAGGCAGGATGGGCTTATGGATTCCCGGAGCTGTCCCATAAGCACAGAGAGAATATAAAGGAAGGAAAGCGGATTGCCGTGCCGGGATGTCACGCCACAGGCTTTATTTCACTGGTATATCCGCTGATAGCGGAAAAGATTCTGCCTGAGGATTATCCCATCAGCGCTTTTTCCCTGACAGGCTACAGCGGCGGCGGGAAAAAAATGATCGCAGAGTATGAGGGGAAGGAGCGCGGGGCGGAATATGACGCTCCCAGAGAGTACGCCCTTTCCCAGATGCATAAGCATTTAAAGGAAATGAAGGAGATAACGGGCCTTGCAAGAAAACCCCTGTTTTCGCCTATAGTAGCGGATTATTACAGCGGTATGGTTGTCAGTGTCCCACTGTATAGCGAATTTTTAAAGGATAACAGAGGGCCGGAGGCAATGCGGCGATTTTTTGCGGATTTCTACGAAGGACAGAAATTTGTGAAAGTGATGCCCTTTGGCGCCGAGGAAGAACAAAGAGGGATGATGGCCGGAAACGACTGCTCCGGGTGGGACGGCCTTCGGATTTTTGTGACCGGCAATGAGGAAAGACAGTTGCTCACGGCACAGTTTGACAATCTTGGAAAAGGAGCCTCCGGCGCGGCCATTCAGTGTCTGAACATTATGCTGGGCTGCGAGGAGGATAAAGGACTTAACTTATAAAAATGAGGGATCAGGATGGATGAAAATGAATTGATACAGGATACCAATTTATATGAAGATGTTCCTGAAAATGAAGGAAGGCCGGAGCGGGAAATGGAAGTTTACCGGCTGCTTGAAAGGTTGGAAATTCCCTTTAAAAGGCTGAATCACGGCCCCATAGCAACTTTAGAAGCTTGCAAGGGCGTGGATAAGCTTCTGGGAATCCATATGTGCAAGAATCTGTTTTTATGTAACGCCCAAAAGACAGCATTTTATCTGCTTTTGATGCCCGGGGAAAAGAAGTTTAAGACAAAGGATTTGTCCGGGCAGATAGGCAGCGCAAGGCTATCCTTTGCACCGGAAGAATTTATGGAGGAATATCTCCATATTTCCCCGGGAGCAGTCAGCATCATGGGACTTATGAACGATAAGGAAAACCACGTGAAGCTGCTGATAGACGAGGATGTGCTTAGGGAGGAATTTTTAGGCTGTCACCCCTGTGTGAATACGGCCAGCTTAAGAATCAAGACAAAAGACGTGACTGAAAAATTCCTGCCTTTTGTGAGGCATGAATACACAACGGTACATTTATAATTTACAGCAATGGTGATAAAAAAATACGGGAGAGTGGTTATGGAAATCAGGGAAATGACAATAGAGGATTATGATGGCGTATATGCCCTGTGGATGAGCATCAAAGGCTTTGCAATACGGAGCCTGGATGATGCAAAGGAAGGGGTGGAGCGGTTTTTAAAAAGAAATCCGGGATGCAGCGTGGTAGCGGTGGAGGATGGGAAAATTGTGGGAAGCATTCTCTGCGGACATGACGGCAGGAGAGGGTGTCTTTACCATGTATGCGTCCATGAGGCGTACCGCATGCGGGGAATCGGGAAAAGCATGGTGGTTTACTGCATGAAAGCCCTGGAAAAGGAGCAGATAAGCAAGGTTTCCCTGATTGCCTTTACGGCCAATGATATCGGAAACGCTTTCTGGAAGGAAATTGGCTGGACAAAGAGGGAAGATTTGAATTATTATGATTTTGTGCTGAACGAGAAGAACATTGTGAATTTCAACAAATAGAAATGAAGAAAGTGTGTAGGAATGGAGATTAATATGAAAGTGATAACAGGCGGTGTGACCGCGGCAAAAGGTTTTGAGGCAGCAGGCGTTGCGGCCGGAATCAAATATAAGGAAAGAAAGGATATGGCTGCCATTTACAGTCAGAAGCCCTGCGTGCTGGCCGGGACTTTTACCAGCAATGTGGTAAAGGCGGCTCCGGTTCTTTGGGATAAAAAAGTGGTGGAGGAATCCGCCTTTGGACAGGCAGTGATTGTCAATGCAGGAATCGCCAATGCCTGTACGGGAAAAGAGGGCTACGATTACTGCAAACAAACTGCGGCTAAGGCAGGGGAAGTCTTTGGCGTGCCCGAGGATGCGGTGCTGGTTGCCTCAACGGGCGTGATTGGCATGCAGCTTCCCATTGAAAAGATTAAGGCCGGTGTGGATAAATTAGCCGCGGCGAAGGCGGATACTTTAGAAGCGGGAACACAGGCGGCACAGGCCATCATGACTACGGATACCCATTCCAAAGAAGTTGCGGTGGAGATTGATATAAAGGGTGTAAAGGTGACCCTTGGTGGTATGAGCAAGGGCTCGGGAATGATTCATCCCAATATGTGCACCATGCTTGCCTTTGTGACAACAGATGCCGTTATATCCAAGGAACTGCTTACAAAGGCCCTTAAGGAGGATGTGAAGGACACCTTCAACATGATTTCCGTGGATGGGGATACCTCCACCAACGATACCCTTATCGTGATGGCAAATGGTATGGCGGAAAATCCGGAGATTGGGGAAGGTACACCGGAATATGAGGCGTTTAAAGAGGGCCTTCATTATATCAATGAAACCCTGGCAAAAATGATGGCAGGCGACGGGGAAGGGGCAACCGCCCTGTTTGAGGCAAAGGTGCTTGGGGCGGCAACCAAGGAGGACGCCCGGATTTTGAGCAAGTCCGTTATCTGCTCCAGCCTTTCCAAGGCGGCCATCTACGGGCATGACGCTAATTTCGGAAGATTTATCTGCGCTCTTGGCTATTCAGGGGTAATGTTTGACCCGGAAAAGATAGAGCTTTATTTTGAGAGTAAGGCGGGAAAGCTTTTGATTTATAAGGATGGCTCGGCGGCGGACTACAGCGAGGAGGAAGCCGGACGGATTTTGTCGGAGCCCCATGTGACCGTGATTGCGGACATGAAGATGGGGGATGAGACGGCTACGGCCTGGGGATGCGACCTGACTTATGATTATGTGAAAATCAATGCGGATTATAGAAGTTGAGAAGCGGAAAAACGGGGTTTGGAAGACGTCAAAAGCTACATGATATAAACTGTGACGGTAGATAGTAACTAATGTTCCCTTGTGCCAGGCAAAGGCGTAGGGATTCTCTAAATATTTCGGCGAAGGGACATTGCTGCTAAGATGAATGGAGGTAAGGAAATGGAGCAGGAAGTTTTAAAGAAAGCGGAGGTCCTTATAGAGGCCCTGCCTTATATACAGAAATTCAACCGGAAGATTATTGTGGTGAAGTATGGCGGTTCGGCTATGAGCAATGAGGAGCTGCAGAAGAATGTGATCAAGGATGTGACACTGCTTAAACTGGTAGGCTTTAAGCCGATTATTGTCCACGGAGGCGGCAAGGAAATCAGTAAGTGGTCCGATAAGGTGGGGAAGGAATCCAAATTTGTAAACGGACTGCGGGTTACGGACGCTGAGACCATGGAGATTGCGGAGATGGTGCTCGGCAAGGTAAATAAAAGGCTTGTGTCCATGGTACAGGAGCTGGGGGTAAACGCAGTTGGTGTCAGCGGCAAGGACGGCGGCATGATTCATGTGGAAAAGAAATATTCGGACGGCCAGGATATTGGCTTTGTGGGTGAGATAACGGATGTGAATCCCAAGATTCTCTATGACCTTCTGGAAAAGGATTTTCTTCCTATTGTGGCGCCGGTGGGACTGGACGATGGTTTTCAGACCTATAATATCAATGCGGACGATGCCGCCTGCGCCATTGCCAAGGCTGTGGGTGCGGATAAGCTGGTGTTCCTGACGGACATTGAGGGGCTTTACCGGGATATCAACGACAAAGGTTCTTTTATACCAAGGATTACGGTTTCAGATGCGGAGGAGCTGATTGGGAGCGGAATTATCGGGGGCGGTATGCTGCCGAAGCTTGGCAATTGTACATCAGCTGTGAAAAACGGCGTAAACCGGGTGCATATTCTGGACGGAAGGATTCCCCACTGTCTGCTTTTGGAAATCTTTACAAACGAAGGTGTGGGAACTATGATTTTAAGGGATGAGGACAAGGCACTCTTAGAAAAAGAATGATTTTTCATACATAATTTTAGGAGATAGTCAGGCTGGGATATTTGGAGGGAAGATTTATGGATATGAAGCAATATATTGAGGATGCGGAGCAGGCCCTTCTGCATACTTATAATCGTTATCAGATTGTTTTGGATAAAGGGGAGGACGTATATCTCTACGATTTGGAAGGAAAGAAGTATCTGGATTTCTGTGCGGGAATCGCGGTGTTTGCTTTGGGGTATCATAATGATAAGTATAATGACGCGCTGAAGGCGCAGATTGACAAGGTGATACACACCTCCAACTACTATTATAATGTACCGGCCATAGAGGCGGCAAAGAAGCTGAAAAAGGTTTCCGGTATGGACAGGGTATTTTTTACCAACAGCGGAGCGGAGGCTGTGGAGGGCGCCATCAAGGCGGCACGCAAGTATGCGTATTTAAAAGATGGATGCACCGACCATGAGATCATTGCCATGGAGCATTCCTTCCACGGGCGGACCATGGGAGCTTTGTCGGTGACGGGAAATCCCAAGTACAGGGAGGCTTTTGAGCCTATGATTGGGAATATCCGTTTTGCGAAGCTGAATGATTTTGACAGTGTTTTAGAAAATGTGACGGATAAAACCTGCGCAATCCTGTTTGAGACGGTACAGGGAGAAGGGGGAATTTATCCGGCGGATGAGAGCTTTATGAGGCAGGTGAAGGCTCTCTGTGAGGAGAAGGATATTCTACTTATTCTGGACGAGATTCAGTGCGGCATGGGACGGACAGGGTATATGTTTGCCTGGCAGAAATATGGCGTAAAGCCTGATATTATGGTGGCAGCCAAGGCACTTGGATGTGGCGTGCCGGTGGGCGCTTTCCTTATGACAGAAAAGACAGCCCAGCATTCCCTGACAAGCGGAGACCATGGCACTACCTATGGGGGAAATCCTCTGGCGGCAGCGGCAATTAATATTGTACTTGATTTATTTGAGGAGAACCATATAATAGATAATGTGAAAGAAATGGGAGTTTATCTGGAGAAAACCCTGGATAAGCTTGTAGCGGAATATGATTGTGTTGTGGCAAGACGCGGAGCGGGATTGATGCAGGGACTTGCATTTAACAGGCCTGTGGGAGAGATTATTAATAAGGCATTGGATAAGGGGCTGCTTTTGGTAAGCGCGGGTACGGATGTGATCCGTTTTGTGCCGCCTCTTATTATCAGGAAAGATAATATTGATGACATGGCCGCGATATTGAGGGCATGTCTCGCGGAATTTTAATAGAAATGGAGTTAAAGAATGAGTCTGAAAGGAAGACTGATTGGAGTTGGGATTCTTGCCGGGGTGGCAGCGCTTACCTTTGGCATTGCCAAATATGGCAGACCAGTTACGGAGAATGCAGGTTCTTACGGGGACGTGAGCTCTCAGGAAAATACCTTTTTTTCAGGGAGGAAGGAGACGCTTTATCTGTGGTATACGGATGAAGCGCTTACTTCTTATTTAGGCAGTGCGGCAGTGGCCTACAATGAAACCCATGATGTGCGGGTGGTGCCGGTGCTGGAATCGGGGCTTGAGTACTTGGAAAATGTAAACAGCGCTTCTCTTACGGAAGATGGCGGGGCAGATTTATACGTATTAAGCCATGACCTTCTTGGAAAGGCTTATCTTGCAGGGCTGGCAAGCCAGGTAAGGCCCCCGGAGGGAGTTTCCATGGAAGAAAAATATATGGAGACCGGCCTTGATGCGGCGGCTTATAAGGATAAGATTGTCGGTTATCCTTTTTATTTTGAGACAAGCGCCCTTCTTTATAATAAGACCTATTTAAAAGATATGGCGGCTGACAGGTTGGAAGTGGAGCGCCTTTTAGCCGAAGAAGATACCCAGGGTGAAGGGACGGAAGGCGGAGATACCGCAGCGCAGGGCGAAGGAACAGGAGACGGGGACGATTCCGAAACAAACGGCGAAGGCGCAGAAGGTGAGGATGCCGGCTTTACGGAAGGGGAAATCGCTGAAAAGCTGCAGGAGCTTCTACCTTCTACCATAGAGGAGATGGAAACTTTTGCGGATAATTATGATGCGCCGGAGCAGGTTGAAGGCGTTTTCAAATGGGATGTGACCGATATTTTTTATAATTATTTCTTTGTGGGAGATTCCATTCAAATGGGCGGAGAAGCCGGATGGGATATTTCCCAGATTGATGTTTATAACAAAAACGCTATTGAAAGTATGCGGGTATATCAGGACTTAAATCAGTTCTTTTCTATTGATACCGGCGAAATTGATTACAGTAGCATACTAAATGAATTTATAGAAGGGAAAATGGTTTTTACAATTGCAACAACAGATGCGGTTTCCAGATTGGAGCAGGCGAGGGAGGAAGGGCTTTTTCCCTATGAATATGATGTTACGCTTGCGCCTGATGTGGATGAAAACAAAAAAGCCCGTTCCCTTTCCATGACAAACTGTGTGGTGGTAAACGGCTATTCAAAAAACAAGGAAAAAGCCAATGATTTTGCATATTTTCTGACATCAGAATTTAACGATATTCTGTATGCCCGTTCAGGGAAGGTTTCAGCCTCTAAGGGAGTGGCCTACGATTACGAGGCGTTGAGCCGATTCGCTCAGGAGTATGAGAGATCCATATCCATGCCGAAAATGATAGAGACCAGCGGCTTTTGGTTAAGGCTGGAGTCCGTGTTTTCACAGGTATGGAATGGGGCGGACGCTAATGAAATGTTAAGACAGCTCTCCGAGCAGGTGATGAGCCAGGTGACAGGCGCAGCCTATGAAGAAGAATACCTGGAGGAGGAACCTGAACAGGAAGAAACCGGAAATTATCCGGAAGAAGAATATTCGGAGGAAGGATACGATACGCAGGATTCAGAGGAACAGCATGATTAAGGTACGTATCATGATTAAGGCACGTATGAATAATTTTCCAATCATATGGGTATGATGAATTAACAAAATTTGTTGAAGGCAAAAGTGTTAAGGAGGCTCTATATGATTGGATTTTTTATTGCGCTTATATCCGGCGCCCTTATGAGCGTGCAAGGGGTGTTTAATACACAGGTAACAAAGTCAACAAGTATCTGGGTGGCCAATGCGTTTGTGCAGTTTACGGCACTGCTGGTCTGTCTGGGCGCCTGGCTTTTTTCTGACAGGTCATCCTTTGGCACACTGTTCAAGGTGGAGCCCAAATACATGCTGCTTGGCGGGGCAATCGGCGCCTTTATTACCTATACCGTCATCAAGGGCATGGAGCTTTTAGGGCCGGCCAAGGCTGCCATGCTGATTGTGGTTGCACAGCTGATTGTGGCCTATGTGATAGAACTTCTGGGGTTGTTCGGCGTGGAAAAGCAGCCTCTTGAATGGAAGAAGGTGCTGGGGATGGGAGTGGCAATTGCGGGGATTGTCCTTTTTAAATGGGAATGATATTAATGCTATCGGATTTCCACACAAAATAAAACGGGACTTTCGGCTTGTCAATAGAGACAATTTAATTTACAATAAAGTGGTATCGTTATAAGGGGCTTTCTGTTTGACAGAAAGGAGATAACGATGAAAGAAAAAATAAGATTTACGGTAATTATTTTTGCAGTGATTTCCTGCCTTTTTTCAGGTTGCGGAAGAATTTTAAAAGAAAAAGGGCAGGAGGAGATACTTTTGCCTGTGGAAGCCGGAAATGTGGAAGCCGAGACTGCAAAGCCCGAAGCCATGGAGTCGGAGATACCCAGGGAAGCCGGGACGGAGAATGCGCAGGTTCGGACGCTGTCTCACGAGGCAGACGAGGAAAGCACGGAGCCTGCAGATGCTAAAGCGGCGTATAAAGAGACAGAGGATGGCAAAGCGGAATTAAAACAGTGTGTGGTACATATCTGCGGCGCGGTAGAAAGTCCGGGTGTCTATACATTGGAGGACGGCAGCAGAGTTTATCAGGCAATCGAGATGGCAGGCGGAATGACTAAGGAGGCCGATTCGGACTATTTGAATCAGGCGGATTTTCTCACAGATGGAATGAAAATTTACGTGCCGACCCAGGCGGAATTGGCGGAGATGGGCGGCCTGCAGGCGTGGCAGGAGACCGGCCCGGCAGCAGGTGCGGCTGCAGGAACTGCAAAGGAAAGCGAGACTTCTTCGCTGATTAACATAAATACGGCCGGTGAGGAGCTTTTGTGCAGGCTTCCGGGGATAGGGAGCAGTAAGGCAAAGAGCATTATTTCTTATCGGGAAAAGAACGGCTCCTTTCAAAAGATTGAAGATATCATGAACGTTGAAGGGATAAAGGATGGATTGTTCCAAAAAATAAAAGACAGTATTACTGTATAGAGATGGGAAGCGGCAAAGGAAAGACTGTGAAATGCTTTTTCCATGGATAAAATTTCCACGGATAAATATTGAAGCTGTGTCCTGATATGCAGTTTGAGCAAGAATAGCGGATAGGGGTTAGAGAATTTATATGGCGAAAAAGGTATTGGTAGTTGATGATGAAAAGTTGATTGTTAAAGGAATACGTTTTAGTTTAGAGCAGGACGGGATGGAAGTGGACTGCGCCTATGATGGGGAAGAAGCGCTGGAGATGATTCGGAATAAAAATTATGATATCGTTCTCCTTGACGTAATGCTCCCCAAGCTCACAGGCTTTGAGGTCTGCCAGCAGGTGAGGGAATTTTCCGGTGTCCCTATTGTCATGCTGACAGCTAAGGGGGAGGATATGGATAAGATTCTGGGCCTGGAATATGGCGCGGACGATTATATCATCAAGCCCTTTAATATTTTGGAGGTAAAGGCAAGGCTGAAGGCCATTATAAGGCGTACTTCCCCCAAGCCCAAGGAAGCGGCGAAGGTGATAGAGAACGGGGATCTGAAGCTTGACTGTGAGGGCAGAAGGGTTTACGTTTCAGGAAAGGAAATCAACCTGACGGCCAAGGAGTTTGAGCTTTTAGAGCTTCTTGTGGTAAATGCAAATAAAGTATATGGCAGAGAAAAGCTCTTAAAACTGGTGTGGGGAAACGACTACCCCGGAGATGTGCGGACAGTGGATGTCCATGTCAGGAGACTGAGAGAAAAAATTGAGAAAAATCCGTCGGAGCCCAAATATGTACACACAAAATGGGGCGTAGGGTATTATTTTGCGTAATTATGTGTGTATGTATGCAGCGGCGGGGTCAGACATGAGGGCATGGGCGTAGGGGCTGATGCCCGCCATCTGGCAGCGGCCGGAAAATTTGGGATGGTTACAGGAAAGGGCAGGCGGATATGGCCTACAGTGTGAAAGCAAGTCTGAAAAAGCTGAAAATATGGCGCAGCCTTAAGGCGCGCCTGTTTGTCATTATGTTTCTTATGGGTGTAATTCCCAGTATCTTTATGCGGGTAGGGATTTTGGAAAATTATGAGAGCCGTGCGGTGGAAGTGCGGACCTCTGATGTACAGACCCAGCTTCGCATTATTGCAAATCATTTGATTACATACAACTATCTTCAGGACACTTCATCGGAGATGATAGGGGCGGAGCTTGAGCAGCTCTCGAACCTGTACAATGGTCGTGTCCTTATAATCAATGGAAATTTAAAGGTGGTCAAGGATACCTACGGTATCAGCGAGGGGAAGGTCATTGTCTCCGAGGAGGTAATCCGCTGTATGAAGGGCACCAACACGGCAAACTATGATGCGGTAAACGGATTTATTGAGATTACCGTTCCCATTGTGGAGACGGTCTCGGCTCAGATGGCAACGGAGGATATGCCGGAGGGAACTGAGATTGTAAGGGGAGTGCTTCTTACCAGCGTATCTACGGACAGCATTATGATGACCATGGAGATATTGAACCGGAAGGCTCAGATTGTGGAAATCATCATGGTATTCTGTATTTTTGCGATAGCCCTTGTCCTTGCCCAGATTTTAATCCGGCCCTTTGACAGAATCACGAAGGCCATCAGCGAGGTCAAGGAGGGCTACACCAATGAGTCTATTTCCGTACCGGACTATTTGGAGACGGAGCACATTGTGAATGCCTTTAACAGTCTTTTGGTCAGAATGAAAACGCTGGATGATTCCAGACAGGAATTTGTGGCCAATGTATCCCATGAGCTGAAAACGCCCATCACTTCCGTCAAGGTTTTAGCGGATTCCCTGCTTGCCCAGAAGGATGCACCGGCGGAGCTTTATCATGAATTTATGGTGGATATTGCGGAAGAAGTTGAAAGAGAAAACAAAATCATTAATGACCTGCTGGCCCTTGTCAAGATGGATAAGCCTGCAACAGATTTGAATATCAGCGTGGTGGATATCAACATGCTTACGGAAACTATCTTAAAGAGAATCCGTCCCATTGCAAGGAAGAAAAATGTGGAAGTAACACTGATCAGCAAGCGCGAGGTGATAGCGGAGGTTGACGAGGTAAAGATGTCCCTGATATTGACGAATCTTGTTGAGAATGCAATTAAGTACAACAAAGAGCAGGGAAAAGTGGATGTGACCCTGGATGCGGATCACCAGTTCTTTACGGTGGAAGTGGCGGATACGGGAATCGGGATTCCGGAAGAAGCCCAGGAACAGGTATATGAAAGGTTTTACCGGGTGGACAAGTCACATTCCCGGGAAATCGGAGGAACCGGTTTGGGGCTTGCTATCACAAGAAGCGCCGTCCTGCGCCACCGGGGTTCTATCAGGCTGGAAAGCGTTGAGGGAGAAGGAAGTAAGTTTACAGTGAAAATACCGCTTACAAGAGTTTTGGTATAGGCCTTACGGAGGTATGGAATGGATTTGAAAAAAAGAGGAAAGCTCCTTTTCCTGATGGTCTTACTTATGATAGTGGGAATTTACGCCTGCGGTCGTCAGGAAAGGAATCAACAGGGAGATAAATACGAGGTATACTATATCAATTATGACGAGACAGGTATCTATCCCCAGGAATATGTGACAGAGACCACAGATATGGATGGGGTGCTTTCGGAGCTTTTGGAACAGCTTGGGACTGTTTCGGAAAAACTGGAATACAAGGCGCCTTTATCTGACAATGTCACTTTGCTGGACTATACGGTTGCGGAGGAACAGCTTACATTAAACTTTGATGAAAATTATAGATATCTTCCGGCTACCACGGAGGTGCTGATACGGGCGGCAATTGTTAGAACGGTGACGCAGATTGACGGGATACAGTACGTTACCTTCCAAATCAGGACGGAGCCTCTGACAGATGCGGCGGGGACAGTGGTTGGCATCATGAGCCCGGATTTGTTTATTGATAACGCGGGTAATGAAATCAATACCTACGAGAAGGTGAAATTAAATCTCTATCTGGCCAATGAAAAGGGGGACGGGCTTAAAACGGTGAGTCGGTCGGTGGTTTACAGCAGCAATATTTCCATGGAAAGACTGGTGCTTGAACAGCTGATTGCAGGGCCCGGGGAGGAGGATAAGGCTTTCCCGACCATCAATCCGAGCACGAAGATTATTAGCGTGAATGTGAAGGATGGAATCTGTTATGTGGATTTGGATAGTACCTTTTTGACACAGATTTATAATGTGACGGCTGATGTGACGATTTATTCTATTACCAATTCTTTGGCGGAATTGTCGAATATCAATAAAGTACAGCTGTCCATAAATGGTGACAGTACGGTAAGTTATAAGGAAAATACCAGTTTGTCTACTGTGTTTGAGAGGAATTTGGAGTTGGTTGAGTGATTGGAGGGGTTATATGAGGAGACGGCCGCTTGGGGCGGCCTGTCTGGTGGTTGTAGCTTTTTTGTTTGTGATGGTGCATATGAAGCCTGCGCCTTATGTGGATTATGGAGGGTATCAGGGGGATGTGGTGACTGTTACAGGGAAGGTTTATAAGAAAGAAGCTGCCGGGCAGGAAGAAAAAGAACTGGTGTTATATCTGGGACTTGTTCATGAAAAAACTGATGTTACGCATGAATTGAATACGGGTCCGCTGGGAGAAAAGGTGTTATGTTATTTAAAACCCGGTGAGGCGGAACCGGAAATGGGTAGTGTGGTGCGGCTTTCGGGAAAGCTGTCACAGTTTGAGAGGGCCTCGAATCCGGGGCAGTTTGATGCATATTCTTTTTATCAGATTTCTGGAATTTCTTATCGCCTAAGTCAGGCGAAAATTCTGGCAAAAACAACAAAATATAATAGAGTAACGGAAATGGCCTATAAGGTCAGAGGTTTCCTTTGTGGTGTGCTTGAGGAGAATCTTCCGGCTAAGGAGGCGGCTGTGATGCAGACCATGCTGTTAGGAGAAAAGAGCGGTCTTGACAAGGAGCTGAAGTCTCTTTATCAGAGGAATGGGATTGCGCATATTCTGGCGATTTCCGGTCTGCATATTTCCATGCTTGGAATGGGGTTATACGGTCTGCTTCGAAAATGCGGCATATCTATGCGGGTTTCGGCGGGCGTATCCATGACGTTTATGATTTTTTACTGTGTCATGACGGGGTTTTCCGTGTCGGCAGTGCGGGCGGTTTTAATGTTTTGTCTGCGCATGGGGGCGGTATTTGCAAGGCGTACTTATGATATGCTGACGGCCTTGGGGGTAGCGGCAGTTTTGATTTTGCTGGAGCAGCCTCTCTATCTTTACCACAGCGGTTTTGTGTTTTCCTTTGGATGTGTTCTTGGGATTGGCCTGGTACTGCCAGCGCTTACAGAGGAAAGAGGGACGGATGATTTTCGGTATCCCCTCTTACGCCCTGTGGTAAGAGGGATTGTAAGCGGTCTTGGGGTGGCGGTGGTTACTTTGCCGATTTATCTGTGGTTCTATTATCAGTTTCCGGTATATTCCGTTATTTTAAATCTTTTTGTCATCCCGCTTATGAGCTTTCTGATGGGGGCGGGGCTTTTGATTCTGTTGTTTGGGCTTTTGTGTCCGTTTTTGACAGCGCCCTTTGCGGTTTTGGTCAAAATAATTTTGATGGCGTATGAAGGAGCCTGCGGCCTTTGTGACCGCCTGCCGGGCAGGCTCATGACGCCAGGCAGGCCATTGGTGTGGCAGATGGTTATTTATTTGATACTAATAACGTTTGTTATAATAAGGGGAAAGAAGCTGTGTATAAAAAGGGAAAATAAGTTTCGAATGGCTTCGAGATGGGGAATTGCTGCGTTGGCTGTGGCGGTTTTACTGGTGCATCCAAGGGTGCAGCTTGAGCTCACTTTTTTGGATGTTGGACAGGGAGATTGTATTTATATTGAAAATGCAGGGGGAAATTGCTATTTGGTGGATGGAGGAAGTTCCTCCGTAAAAAATCCGGGAACAAACCGGATTATCCCATTTTTGCAATATCAGGGGGTTTCCCGGCTGGAGGCTGTGTTTGTGACCCACCCGGACAAGGATCACTGTAATGGAATTAAGGAGTTGATGGAGGAAGGGGCTTTGGAAGGAATAAGAATTCAAAATCTGATACTGCCTGACATTGCACAGGGAGTAAAAAGCGAGGCCTATCAGGAGCTGGAGCAGATGGCGGAAAAGGCTGGGATTAAAGTATCTTACATAAGCAGAGGACAGAAAATTTCCGACGGCAGGCTTAACCTTAGCTGCCTGCATCCTTCTTTGGCCTATGAAAATGGGGAAGCCAATGAATATTCTGTTGTGCTGAAGCTGACTTATGGAAATTTTACGAGTGTGCTGACCGGTGACGTGGAAGGTGAGGGGGAGAAAGATATGATGCGGTTTTTGCAAAACCAAGGGGACTTGGGAGGAATTACGGTATTAAAGGCCGCTCATCATGGCTCAAGGGGCTCTACGCCTTGGGAATTTCTGGACAGCTGTCCGCCGGCCTATGGGGTGATATCCTGCGGGGAAAATAATTCCTACGGGCATCCCCACAGCGAGCTCCTTAAAAGATTAGAGGAACATAATACGAAAATATTGATAACCTATGAGACAGGAGCCGTTACCTTTGTTACAAACGGAAGAAAAATGCAAATAGAAAGTTTTTCATAGAAAATTTTTTCGTAGAAAAGTTTTTCAATGAATAATGAGAGGGTTTGTGGTATACTTGTAACAGTTTTATCAAATTTTATCTGCAAGGGGGTGAGGCAGGGGAAAGATGCAGCGATTGATTCAGGATATAAAAACAGGGCAGTTTGGCCAGATTTATCTTTTATATGGCGAGGAAGGATACTTAAGGAGACAGTATCGGGACAAATTGAAAGAGGCTATCATTGGTGATGACAATATGAATTATCATTACTATGAGGGAAAAGATATTTCCATAGGTCAGATTATCGACCAGGCGGAAACGCTTCCCTTTTTTGCCGAGCGAAGGCTTCTTATATTAGAAAACAGCGGACTTTTCAAGAGCGGTGGGGAAGAACTTGCCGCGTATCTTGCAAACCCGGCCCAGACGTCGTATTTTGTATTTGTGGAAACGCAGGTGGATAAAAGGAGCCGGCTTTATAAGACCGCATCATCCAAGGGCTGCGCCGTGGAGTTTGCCATTCAGGATGAGGCTACCCTGAAACGGTGGATTCTTGGGATGATTAAGAAGGAAAACAAGAAAATATCAGGCCCCGCGCTCCAATTCCTTCTGGAAAAAACAGGCACGGATATGGAAAATATACGCAAGGAGACAGAGAAGCTTTTTTGCTACTGCCTTGATAAGGATGTGATTGCGGAGGAAGATATTGAAGAAATCTGTACCAAAAGGATAGGAAACCATATTTTTGATATGGTAAGCGCCATTGCGGACAAAAAGCAAAAGCGGGCTTTGACCCTTTACTATGAGCTTTTGGCACAAAAAGAGCCGCCTATGAGAATTTTATTTTTGATTGCCAGACAATTTAATCTGTTGTTACAGGTAAAGGAGCTTCGGGGAAAAGGGTATCAGAATAAGGCCATTGGCGAGAAGGTGGGACTGCCGGGATTTATTGCAGGCAAGTATGTGACCCAGGCCGCCTCTTTTGACACGGCACGGCTGCGGGAGGCTGTTGAGGAGTGTGTGGCCGCCGAGGAAGCGGTTAAGACAGGTAAGATGAACGATAATATCAGCGTGGAGATGCTGATTGTAAAGTACAGCAGCCAGGCGTGAAACGGAAAGCAACAATATAAAGGCGCCTGACGAATGGGGTAGGCATAAGTTTCGAGAATATTTTCCGAGCGGCGCAGGACAAAAAACGCGGATGCTGCAGGCTGTGCGGAGACTTTTGCCCTGTGTTATTGGGAAAATAGAGCTATATTGGCATAAGGAAGGAGATACGGGATATCAGAAGCGCCGGGCTGATATAAATATTTGAATATGGAGGAAATAAAAATGAGTATGATTGAAGATGTGCGTTCAAAAATGATGGAAGCTATGAAAAACAGGGATAAGGACAGGAAGGACGCCCTTTCCATGCTGCTTTCCGCCCTGAAAAATAAGGCCATTGATAAACGGGCTGACCTGACCGAGGCCGAGGAATTTGAGGTAGTCAAAAAGGAAATCAAGCAGACCAAGGAAACCATGGAGTTAGCGCCCGCCGACAGAACGGATATTAAGGAAGCATGCGAGAAGCGCCTTGCCGTTTATCAGGAATTTGCCCCTGAGGAGATGGGAGAGGATGAGATTCGCGCCCAGGTAAAGGAGGTTCTCGACAGCCTTGGCATCACACAGCCTACCGGAAAGGATAAGGGGAAAGTGATGAAGGAGCTGATGCCGAAGGTAAAGGGCCGGGCGGACGGAAGCCTGGTAAATAAGATTGTAGGAGAAATGCTTGGATGAGCGCGAAAAGCAAACTGACAACGCTGTGCTACATAGAGAGGGATAACCAGTACCTGATGCTGCACAGAATCGCGAAAAAAGCAGATGTAAATAAGGATAAATGGATAGGAGTGGGAGGACATTTTGAGGAAAATGAAAGTCCTGAGGAATGCCTTCTGCGTGAGGTGAAGGAGGAGACAGGCCTTACTCTTACCTCCTATCGGTTCAGAGGGATTGTGACCTTTTGCTTCGAGGGATACCCGGCCGAATATATGTGCCTTTATACGGCGGATGGCTTTCAGGGGAAGCTCACTGACTGCGATGAGGGAAAGCTGGAGTGGGTTGATAAAGACAAAATCGAGAGCCTGAACCTGTGGAAAGGGGACCTTTTATTTTTCGAGCTGCTTAGAAAAGAAGCGCCGTTTTTTTCTATGAAGCTTTGCTATGATAAGGATTACCGCCTGTATGAGGCGTCGGTGGATGGAAAAGAACTGCCGCTTTGATAAAGTTTTGACGGCTAATCTGCGAAAAGTAACATATGGACAGGAGAGCCGGAATATTTAACGTGAGAAACATGAAATTATAAATAACAGATATAATAGTAAGAAATAACTTATGTCATTACACTTGGAATATGTGGTGACATAAGTTATTTCTTTTTGGGATAAATTTTGTGTTGACAAATACCCCTATGGGGTATATTATAAACCTGAAGATAATACCCGGGTGGGGTATAAATTGAAAGAATGGAGATTTTCAATTCTTCATGGATCCAATTCCCCGTAGTTTGTTGCGGGATGGTTCATTATAAATATGAAAGAGGGAATTTATGGAAGAAAACAGATTTATGGAAGAAAACAGATGCAATTGCTGTCATACCAAGCACACGCCCAGAAGTAAGAACCAGGAAAAGCAGCTTCAAAACAGGCTGAACCGGATAATTGGACAGTTAAACGGAATCAGCAGGATGCTGGAGGAAAACCGTTACTGCGGTGATATCCTGACCCAGGTTGCGGCGGTGGAGAGTGCTTTACAGGGATTTGGGTATATTATTCTAAAGGAACATATGGAAACCTGTGTCGTGGAAGAAGTCAGGAATGGGAACGAGGGGATTATGGAGGAAGCTTTGGAGCTGGTCAAAAAGCTAAAATAATATTTTTTGCAGGTTGTATGGAGGAGTACTGTGAAAAATAAATTTTTCACAGGCAAATTCGTGCCTACGCAATATATGCTGCGCATATATGAAAGTTTGCGGGCTATGGAAGGAGACATGTTTATTACTATGAGGAAAGAGAAATATGCGGTGACGGGTATGACTTGTTCCGCTTGTTCTTCCCATGTGGAGAAAAGTGTGAAAAAGCTGCCCGGTATGGAAGATGTCACAGTAAATCTGCTCACAAACAGTATGCAGGTGGGATATGACGAGACCCTTTGTGATGAAGAAAAAATCATAGAAGCAGTGGAAAAGGCCGGGTATGGGGCAAGCCTTACGGAGCATGGAGGCGGAGGGCAAAGCGGGAATTCTTCCGCCCGGAATAATGGCCATACCGATAATGGAGCCGGAACAGGGAGCCGAGAGGGCGGCCGGGACGCGGCCGGGCGTGAGGCTCTTAAAGGAAAAAAAGAAAATAAGGAAATGAAGACAAGATTGACTATTTCAATTGTTTTCATGATTCTGCTGATGGTGGTATCCATGCACCATATGTTTTTTATGTGGCTGCATATTCCGGTGCCCGACCTGTTTATGAGGCTGTTCCATGGCAATGAGAATGCGCTTACTTTTGCCTTTACCCAGTTTTTGCTGACACTGCCTATTATTTATGTAAACCGAAAATATTTTCAGACGGGATTTAAAACTTTGTTTCATTTAAGTCCTAACATGGACAGTCTGATTGCGATTGGCTCAGGCTCAGCTCTTGTATATGGTATTTTTGCCATTTTCCGGATTGGTTACGGGCTGGGGCATGGGGATGTTGTGCTGGTTGGCAGATACGCCTCGGATTTATATTTTGAATCAGCCGGTATGATTCTGGCGCTTATCACGGTGGGAAAGTATCTGGAAACCCGTTCTAAAGGAAAGACCAGCGAAGCCATTGAGAAACTGATGGATTTATCGCCAAAAACAGCTGTTCTTCTTATGGAAAACGGAGAAGAAAAAGAAATCCCCACAGAGCAGCTTATGAAAGACGACCTGTTTGTGGTAAAACCGGGAAGTCTTATACCGGCGGACGGTGTTGTGGTAGAGGGAACCTCCAGCATTAATGAGGCGGCAATTACCGGGGAGAGCATTCCGGTGGAAAAGCAGCCGGGAGATTCGGTGGTATCAGCTACCATGAATAAAGCCGGACGCCTTATCTGTAAAGCGGTGAAGGTGGGAGAGGATACCACTTTATCTCAGATTATCCGTCTGGTGGAGGAGGCATCCTCCTCCAAAGCGCCTATTGCGAAAATGGCAGATAAAATTGCGGGTGTTTTTGTACCTGTTGTCATGGGAATTGCATTGCTTACCTTTGTGGTGTGGATGATTGTGGGCGGCGGCTTTGAGGCGGCTATGTCCAGCGCCATTGCAGTGCTGGTGATTTCCTGTCCCTGTGCGTTGGGCCTTGCTACCCCGGTGGCAATTATGGTGGGGACCGGTGTGGGCGCTAAAAACGGTATCCTGATTAAATCGGGGGATGCCCTGCAGTCTGCAAGAGATATAGATACCGTAGTTTTGGATAAAACAGGAACCATCACGGAAGGAAAACCAAAAGTAACAGATGTAATTACTTATGAAAAGGATTTAAATGCGGAGCAAATGCTGGCCATGGCAGCTGCTATTGAAAAGCCCAGCGAGCATCCCCTTGCGGAAGCAATTGTAAGCATGGCTCAGGAAAAGAGACTGACAGTTCCGGATGTGACAGATTTTGAGGCGGTTTTTGGAAAAGGTGTCAAAGGTGTTTGCAACGGGCAAAAATGTCTGGCCGGGAACAAGGGCTTTATGGAAGAAAACAGTATCGCTATGCCGCCAGAGTCACAGGCCGCCGTGGACGAATTGTCGGGAGATGGGAAAACCCCTCTGCTTTTTGCCATAGATGGAAAGTTTTCCGCAATCATAGCGGTGGCGGACACGGTCAAGGCGTCCTCCGGTAGAGCAATTGAAGAATTTCATAATATGAAAATAGAAGTAGTTATGCTGACCGGAGATAATAAGCGCACCGCACAGGCGGTTCAAAAGAAGCTTAATATTAACCAGGTAGTTGCGGAGGTCTTACCGGAAGATAAGGAAAAGGAAATCAGAAGATTACAGAAGGAAGGGAAAAAGGTTGCCATGATTGGCGACGGCATCAACGATGCCCCGGCCCTTGCCGCGGCGGATGTGGGTATTGCCATTGGGGCAGGGACGGATGTGGCGATAGACAGCGCCGATATTATTCTGATGAAAAGCAGGCTGACGGACGCTATCACAGCCATCAGGCTGAGCAGGGCGGTGATCAGGAATATTAAAGAAAATCTGTTCTGGGCCTTTTTCTATAACACAATAGGGATTCCCCTTGCGGCGGGAGTGTGGTATCCTTTATTTGGCATTAAGCTAAATCCTATGTTCGGAGCGGCCGCAATGAGCCTGAGCAGTTTATTTGTGGTAGGGAATGCGCTTCGGCTTCGGAATTTTAAAGCGGAGCATGGGGAGGAGCCCGAACAAAGTGAGATTGATGTGACGAATACTGTAAATGCTTCTAATGCTGCCAATCTTTCTGATATGACAAATGCTGATGCTGCCTGCACTATAAATGCTGTAAATACCGCAGGAAATACGGTAAGCGGCGTAAATAACATGAATGGGGAAAATATTGCTTGCACTGTGAGTGCAGATAATAATAACATGAATATCATTCATAATAATATGAATGGGGAAAATAAGGAGGAAAGAGTAATGGAAAAAACAATGACGATTGAGGGAATGATGTGCGCGCACTGCACCGGAAGGGTACAGAAAGCCCTGGAAGCTTTGGACGGTGTAAAGCAGGTGGTTATGAGCCTTGAGGAAAAGAGCGCAAAGGTGACGCTTGAAGGCGAGGTATCGGATGATGCGTTAAAAGGGGCGGTGACCGAGGCCGGTTATGAGGTGACAGAAATAAAATAACGACAGTTTTGCCAGCACTTTGTTATAAAGCGCTGGCAAAATGATTTTTATAATGCTTTTTTTACCGAGATGGCTTTCATAGGGCACATTTCCTGACAGCAGAAGCAGGAGATACAGCCTTTTCGTCTGAATTTTGCCTTTTTATTTTCAATTTGGATTACATGGGCGGGACAGCTTTCCGCACATTTCCCACATCCTACGCATAAATCTGGGTTAAGCTGAGGATAGGATTGAAACAGGCGGCTTGCAATTTTTACAAAAGGCTTGCGCAGAAATCCGGGAAGAAAATTGGAAAAGTCAAGCTTTTTCGTGTCGGGCAGCTGAAAGGGCGTAAGGTTTTCAGGAACCGGGTCCCCCACCACCTGGATTTCATCCGGGTGTGCCAGACCGGCCTTTACGGCCTGCTTAATCATTTCAATATTCATAGGGTCAAGTCCCATAAGTCCGGCGGCAAAATAGTCCTGTGTGTAAAAATCCCTTGCGGCAAGCAATAGATGCAGAGGGTGGGAAGTACCGCCTGTTGGGCCGTTCCCCTCCATGGCGTCAATGGCATCAATGATGGTAAGCTGAGGATTTACCGTCTGCGCCAGTTCAAGGAGCATTCGGGAAAAATCTTCAAGATCAGGCCAGCGGTAATGAATCTGCGGTTTCTCAAGACCGGGGATGGTGCCGAAAAGATTTTTGATACCTCCCGAATAACCTGTCATGGAATGGGTTTTCAGCTTACAGATATTGATGATATAATCAGCCTTTAAAACGGGCGTTATTATATGGAAAGAGCGATTGGCAAACCCACTCTTACAATTTACAGTCTGTGCGGAAAAATCCATATTGAGTGTTATTTCGGGCTCCAGGATCTTCACGCCGCATGTTCGGTATATATTTTTCATGTACTCAGCGTTGTAAAGGCCACCTGAGCTTTCCGCAAGAGTGATGTCCGTGACGCCGTGCTCATTCAGCCACCGGCCTACGGCCTTAATCACCAGAGGGTGCGTTGTGACAGGAAAATCGGGGCTTTTAGCCATGATTAAATTGGGCTTGATTACCACTTTAAGGCCGGGGCGCATGTCCTGCGCAATGGAAAGGGCATCCATTGCCTTGCAGATGGCAGGGTAAATTTGTTCTTCTTTATATTCTTTTACATATTGTAATGCTTGCAGCATAATGGCTCCTTTCTGAAATAATCAACAAGCTGGTATGCTCTTTATATCATCTACACTCGCAAACCCGCGCTAACGCGCTCTCTGTCCGATTTCATCGGACGTTTGCTCGTTAATGCCGTAGGAAAAACAAATGCCTGCTTCGCAGTCGCTTGTTTTTCTACTGTGGCTATTATATCATAAATCATAGATTTATGCTCGCCATTCGCCGCTCGTCGAACATGCAAGCATGCTCTCCTCGCTAACGCTCATTATATCATTATTACCATTTTTTTGCATTAATAGATTGAGAAAAATTGTTTAGCCTGGGACGGTGTGCTTGCGCACAGTCGGGAGCCGAACCCTTACGGAGGTTTTTCTTTTGTGAATTAACAGGAAATATGATTTTCCTGAAAAGTGGGCGACGGGAGAATGTGTAAAAATAACAGGTGTTAAAATTAGAAAGGCAGGTTTTGGGGTATGCAGAGGTATGAAATTTTATTAAATATTTTTACGGAACAAAGTAAAGATATCTTAGGGGAAAATCTTACGGGGATTTATCTTCATGGTTCGGCGGCCATGGGTTGTTTCCATTGGGAAAAAAGCGACCTGGATTTAATAGTTGTTGTCAAAAAATCTGTTTCAGATAAGATAAAACGGCAGTATATGGATATGGTGATCCGGCTGAATGAGCAGGCGCCGGCAAAGGGAATTGAAATGAGTATTGTCAGAGAAGATGTTTGCAGCCCTTTTGTATACCCCACGCCTTATGAACTTCATTTTTCGAAAGCCCATATAAAATGGTATCAGGAAAAGCCCGAGGATTATATTGAGAAAATGAGAGGGGCGGATAAAGACCTGGCGGCGCATTTTACGATTATTTATTACAGAGGAAGGGTTCTTTATGGGAAAGAGATAAAAGAGGTCTTTGCAAAAGTAAACAGGACTGATTATTTTGACAGCATTTGGCTCGATATAGAAAATGCGGAGGAAGAAATTTTTGAAAAGCCTGTGTATATTACCCTGAATTTATGCAGAGTGTTGGCATATAAAAGAGATAACAAGATCCTTTCAAAGCAGGAAGGGGGGAAATGGGGGCTTGAAAATGTCCCGGAAAAATATATCGGCCTGGTAGAGGATGCCGTAAAGGCGTATGACACAGGCGGTTATATGAAATTGGACGAGTTGTTAGCAAGGGGATATGCAGAATATATGTTAAAAGAGATAATGGGTGAATTTTAAGGGAGAATACCCACAAATGATTGAGCTTTCCCTTAAAATGTGATAGTATTTAAGGGAAAAGGACGGTGGGTAAGGGAATGAGAAGATTTGATTATTCGGCCATTAAAGAGCTGAAATGGGATTCAGATATTCTTGGACTTGTTGCGGCTATTTATAAATATGCGGGAAAGCAGGAATTTTATCTCAAGCAAAAGCCGAACGAGCTTGAAAAGCTTGTGGAAATAGCAAAAGTACAGAGTACCGAGGCATCTAATGCCATCGAGGGTATTGTGACTACCAATACCAGAATAAGGCAGTTAGTGGAAGAAAAGACCACACCGAGGAACCGCGATGAGCAGGAAATTGCGGGTTATCGTGATGTGTTAAATGTTATTCATGAAAGTTTTGACGCAATTCCTGTCACTAAGAATTATATTCTTCAGTTGCATAAAATACTTTACAGTCATATGAATAATCCTATTGCAGGTCAAACTAAGAACGTGCAGAATTATATCAGCGCGACCTGCCCGGATGGACATACGGAGGTGCTTTTTACGCCACTTGCACCATACGAAACACCTGAAGCACTTGATAGAATATGTGATGAATATAATCGGGTCATTGGAAACTTTGAGGTAGAACCGCTTATCGTCATACCGATTTTTATACATGATTTTCTTTGCATACATCCGTTCAATGATGGTAATGGCAGAATGAGCAGGTTGCTTACTACATTGCTTTTATATCGCAGCGGTTTTTATGTGGGTAAATATATTTCTTTGGAGGCAAAGATAGCAAAGAATAAAGATTTATATTATGATGCTCTCGGACGATCTCAGGACGGATGGCACAAAGGTATTGAGGACGTTGTGCCTTTTATCAAATATTTATTAGGCACAATCCTTGCGGCATATAAGGACTTTGAGGATAGATTTTCCATTGTGGAAGAAAAACTTCCTGCTGTAGATATTGTCAGAAAGGCAGCATTAAATAAAATCGGAAAATTTACAAAACAAGATATCAGAGAGCTGTGTCCGTCGCTTAGTGTAAGTTCTATTGAAGGGGCGCTTCGAAAGTTGGTAAAGGGAGGAGAATTAGAAAGAAAGGGTTCAGGAAAAGGAACATACTATGTTCTTTTAAAATAATATCCACAAATTTTAATATAGGAATAAGGATAGCCTTTTTGACCGTCGGAAATAAAAAACATCCAAGAGTGAGCCGCTTTTTCCCCGGTCATATCTTTATCATTATATCCACATAAAACTCCGCGCCATTATCGGAAGCCTGTGCCGAGCCGCCGTACTTCTCCGCTGTGGCAGCAATGGCGGGAAGTCCTATTCCTTTCCCGCTGCGTTTCGTGGAGCGGTACCCGTCTTTCCCTTTCCGGACCTTCCCATCAAAACTGTTAGTGGAAACAATATACAGGCTGTTCCCATGCCGTACTTCCGTGGTCAGGCAGAAGTAACGTTTCCCTTCCGGCGCGGTGCGGCACCCGTCAATGGCGTTTTCCATCAGGTTTCCGAACAGGGAGACCATGTCAAGCTCCGTGACAGGGAGCGGCTCCGGCAGATCAATGCGCCAGTCCGTGTCTATGCCAGCGGAGACAGCCATCTCATGGTAGTAGCCAAACAGGGCGTTCATTGCGGCATTGGCGCAGTAATTTACGGGCGCGTTCTCCTTAAGGATGGCCCCATATTCTGCAAGGTGCGCCCGGATTGCGCTTAAGTCGCCTTTCTCCGCAAGGGAGGTGAGCAGGCGAACGGAATGGCGGAAGTCATGGCGCAGCTTCGCAGTTTGGCGCATATGCTCCTGCACCGTCCGGTACTGGCTGGCCTGCATCTCAAGGAGCAGGGAGCGTTCTTTCAGTTCGGCGTGTTCCAGGATGACAGCCGTACCGTGGTAAAAGAGCAGATAAATCGAGGTAAGGACAGCCAGGAGGCTCCCTTCCAGAAACAGGAACAGGAAGAACATCCGCCCGGTATGGAGTGTGCTGTAGGATTGGGGGACAGCCAGTATATTTAAGATCAGGAACACGGAGGAAAAGGCCAGGGTTGTGTACCAGATCACGGGCGAGCCCAGGCTGTCAACGATCCGGAAAAAATAGTGGCAGGCAGGCCGGGCGAATGCAGCGGCTACCAGGCAGGAGAGGGCCAGCTGGAAACAGGCCGCCTCAATGGAAATATCCGCAGCCCCCGATGCCGGGTGCAGGTAAGCGTCAAAAGCGTAGGCAAACTGTGCCGGGAAGCTCTGGACGGCGCATACTCCCACATAGACCGCCAGGCATTTCGGCAGGCTGGCGGTCACGCTGTACCGGTACAGGAAGAAAAACAGCACAAGGGCAGGGAGGAGCAGGATATTCGCTTCCGGATGATACACGGCGCAGAGCCAGGAAGCCAGGAAGGAGTACGGGAGCAGCACGGCAGCGCCCAGGGCGGCTGTCCGGGGGAGCGAATGCCTCGTCTGGTTCTTCATCACATAATAGGAGGAAGCCGCCGAGGGCAGCAGTACAAGGAACTGCGGCAGTGCCGACAAGAATCTGTCTATATCAATGGCATAGTATGCCATGTTCATTCCCCCTTCCTGTGCCGTTGGCGGCTGCGTATCTTTTCAAAGTTATAATCCCTTACCGCCTGCTCCACTGCCAGGCGGTCCCGCACACGGACGGGGAGCTTCGCGCCATTTTCCAGGACGCAGCAGTTATCCTCAAAGCCCGTGATGTATTCCGCGTTCACGGCAATCCCCTTATTGATGGTAAGGAAACGGGGATCATTTCCGGCAAGTTCCATAAACTCTGCCATCGTCATGCGGCAGTGCAGTTTTCCCCCACCCAGCAGGTTGATGTCAAGATAGTGTGCATCCGTAACGGCGGAGGCGATCTCATTAAGGAACACCCTGACATTTTTCCGGCCATCCGCCACTTCTATGTATCTCTCCTGTGCGGGGAGCCTTTCAAGAATGTCAGAAAGAATCTTATGGATGCGCTCCCGGTCAGCCGGCTTGACAACATACTCGAAGGCATGGAGGGAGAAAGCGTCCGGCATGAAGTCTTTTGATGAGGTCAGGAACACCAGGGGAGTGTCCCTGTCAAGACCCCGCATCTTCATGGCAGCGGCAACGCCGTCCATGTCATCCATATAGATATCCATGAACACAGCGCTAAAGCCGCCTTCCGGCAGAGCGGCAAGGAATGTTCCCGCATCCGTGAATGGGACGGTGTCTATATGACAGCCGTGCTGTGCGCTGAATCCACCTATCAGCCCGGATATCTCATCCAGACAAATCTGTTCATCATCTATTAAAGCAATCTTCAAATCAGTGGCACCTCAATTCCATATAAAAATCCAGCTTGATAATAATACAAAAATCACAGGTTTTCAAATTTGTCAACCCCAAAAATCGGAAATCTGACTGACGTTCTTGCCAGAAAATTGACGTTCCTGCCAGAAGTATTGTTTTTTTTCGGGAATCCGCTACAATAAAAATCAAACGCCGATCCGCTGTGCGGGCGGCTTATTGATGTAAAGTTTTTATGAAAATTTTGCGGAAGGAGGTTGACAGGGAATGGCTGGATGGCTGATAATTGACAGACAGACAGACAGACAGACAGACAGACAGACAGACAGACAGACAGACAG
>CAJUED010000001.1:240961-307837 GCA_910585075.1 uncultured Lachnospiraceae bacterium | reverse complement strand
AGAAGGCTTATATTGAAGAATGGAGCACCCGGTATACAGTAGATGAAATTGTTGAAAAAATGCTGGATAAGGGAATTCCGGCAGCTCCACTTTATGATGTGAAGCGGATTACGGAGGACGAGCATATCGCGAATGTGAGAGAAATGTTTGTCGAAGTGGAGCACCCCGTGATTGGGAAATTCAAAGTAAACGGAAATCCTGTGAAGCTGATGGACATGATGCCAAGGGTCAATTACCCGGCGCCAACCCTCGGGCAGCACAATGAGGAAGTGCTGACAGGGCTTGGGTATACGAAGGAGCAGATAGTAGCATTGCAGGAAGAAAAAGTTATATAGAAGGAATAAACCGGACAGGGGGACTGACAGCCTCCCTGTCTTTTACTCTAATCTCCATAATTATTGCTTTACAGCAACACAAATCTTGATGTGAAGTCTTAGAAGCACTCAGTCTGTGTCTTTTGCGGACTTAGAACTTATCTTCACGTTAATTTCCCGTATGCATTAAGAAGCGTGATTTGCTTATAATAGAGAATAAAATATGGACGGATACAAAAAACAAATACGCATCCAATATCATTTTCAAGTAATTATTATTGAAAATATTGACAATTGGATAGCGTAACAGTATAATGAACCAACTAAAAAAATAGTAGACGGATAATTTAAATCCGGTGTTTGCAATGGAGGAGTAGTGAATTATGAAAAGACTTACAAAAAGACTGCTGGGCTTCTGGCTGACAGCAGCACTTGCAGTTGCGTCGGTTGGATGCGCTTCGTCTGATAATCAGGGAAGCGGGGCAGATGAAGAAGGGAAGGTTGTCAACGTAGGCGTTACGGATTCCTTAGGCGGAATCAATCCTTTTGTGGTTGACCAGACGGAAATCAATAAGTACGCTATGGGGCTGATGTTCCTACCTTTAATGGAGCTTGACAAGAACCTTGATTTTCAGGGAATGCTGGCGGACAGTGTTACCACGGAGGATAACATCAATTTTGTGGTACACATTGACGAGGCGGCCACATGGTCGGACGGAACGCCGGTGAGCGCAGATGATGTGGAATACACGGTGCGCAGGCTGGCAAGTCCTATTGTCAACAACACAACCCTTATGCTTTATGCCTTTGAGGGCACCAGTGAGGAAGGGTTTGTTGAGGAAGGAGCCGAGAGCATGGCGGGCCTTAAAGTGATTGACGATAAGACAATCCAGTTCACGGCTAAATACCCTATGGCGCTGACCACATTTGAGAACACTTATGCGAGATATCTCCATATCATGCCGAAGCATATTATTGAGCAGTTCAGTGAGGAGGAGCTCTTAACGGCGGATTGGTTTAACCATCCGGACGTGGTAAGCGGCCCTTTTATCCTGACAGATTATGATAATGATCATTACGTTTCTTACAGGGCAAACACGGATTATTGGAAAGGGGCGCCCAAAATTGATAAGTTAAATATCAGAATTGTGGATGCCAGCCAGATTTATGCGGGTCTTCAGTCCGGAGAGATTGATATTACACATCATACCATGACTGCGGTACCCCAGGAAGATTATGAAAGCATTGAAGCGCTTGAAAATGTAGAGACAGTATATGGACTGCCGATTACAAACCAGTCCGTATTTATCCAGACGAAGAATATTCCGGATGTGAGAGTCCGTCAGGCACTTGTCTATGCCATTGACAGGCAGCAGCTTGTGGACCAGCTTTTAAAAGGCCACGGCGAGGTGGCGGAAGGTTTCCTCTCCTCGGCAAGCCCCTTCTTTGACGAAGGCGTTACGCCAATGGAGTACGACCCTGAGAAGGCAAAAGCCCTGCTTGAGGAAGCGGGCTGGGACGGCTCACAAACCTTACGTTTTTATGTAAATTCCGGTGACAATACATTTGTAAACGGTGCACAGGTGTTAGTGGCACAGTGGGCGGCCGTAGGGATTAATGTGGAGGTACAGACCGTTGACCTGGCAACCCTGATGACCATTGCGGGGAGCACCGATTATGACTTTTTTGCAGTGCAGTACACTTATGCGCCGGTTGACCCTTACCCGGACGTACAGTGGCTCCTGAGCGGCGATGAGAGCTGGACCGGTTATTCCAGTGACGAAATCAACGAAGCACTGGAAAAAACACAGCAGACAAGCGATGTAGAAGAAATCAAAGGACTTTATTCTATTATAGATAAAAAAGTGCAGGAGGATGTTCCTATGTTCTCCGCGTATATTTTAAGTGTCCAGGGTGCGGTGAGCAAACGGCTTACCGGTGCGGAGCCCAGCGCGTACGGATTTTTTAATGATGTGCAGAACTGGGATGTTGCAGAATAATATAGGTGCCGCAGGCTGTCACGGTTGGCGTGCCAGTTTGCTGAATGGGCACAGAGTCGCAGGCAGTGCCTGCGGTATGCAGGGGGTGTAGCCATGCCGCATTTATTGGATGTGCAGGGACTGACCACCGTTTTTGCCGGGGATTATGGCGAAAACATCAGTGTGGATCATATTCATTTTCATGTAAACGAGGGCGAAGTAGTCTGCATTGTAGGTGAATCAGGCTGTGGGAAAAGTGTAACTTCGCTGTCAATTATGGGATTATTAAAAAAAGACGGGGCTGTCATTGACGGCTCTGTCTTCTTTGACGGTAAAAATCTTCTGTCCATGACGGAAAAGGAATTGGATCAGGTGCGGGGAAATCAGATTACTATGATCTTTCAAGATCCGCTTACATCCTTAAATCCTGTTTTTACCGTGGGAAATCAAATCGTGGAGAGTATCCGTACCCATATGCATTTATCGAAAGAAGATGCAAAGAAGCGGGCGGAGCTGCTGCTTGAAAAGGTTGGGATGCCGGATCCTCATGGCACCATGAAAAAGTACCCTCATACCCTTTCCGGTGGAATGCGCCAGAGGGTGATGATTGCCATGGCCTTATCCTGCAGCCCAAGGCTGTTGATTGCGGACGAGCCTACCACGGCCCTTGATGTGACCATACAGGCCCAGATTATGAAGCTGCTTGAGGAGCTCCAGCAGGAAACGGGTATGTCCATGATCTTAATCACCCATGATATCGGTCTGGTGGCAAATACGGCAGACCGAGTGCTGGTGATGTATGCAGGGCAGATTATAGAGGAGGCTCCCGTAAAGGAACTGTTTGAAAATCCGAAGCATCCTTATACAAAGGCGTTGCTTGACACGGTTCCCACCATACGGGACGGGGTGGACAGAGAGCTTGTATCCATACCCGGGATCGTGCCGGAGAACTATGATAATATGAAGGGATGCCGGTTTGCGGACAGATGTAAATACAGAAGGCCGGAATGTGACAATCCCCAGGAGGATTATGAATTTGGGGCCGGTCACACTGCTAAATGTATTGTAATGAAGGAAGGGGGAATCATGTTATGAGTGATAGACAGGATACTCCTTTGATTCAGGTGGAAAATTTAAAGAAATATTATCCGATTAAGGGCGGAATCATCAATCACACCAAAGGCTATACCAAGGCGGTGGATGGCGTAAGCTTTTCCATTATGGAAGGGGAAACCTTAGGCCTGGTAGGAGAGTCGGGATGTGGAAAATCTACCATTGGAAGGCAACTGGTGGGACTTGAGACGCCTACGGAGGGGAAAATTTATTATAAAGGGAAGGATTTGACGGCCCTTCCCAAGGGCGAAATGGAGAAAATCCGTACCCAGCTTCAAATGGTATTTCAGGACCCCTATTCTTCCTTAAATCCCAGGAAGCATATATTTGAAATCCTCTCCCAGCCCATGTTGTATCACAAGATATCGGACAAGGGCTCGGTGGAGAAGGATATTTTGAAAATCCTTGATATGGTGGGGCTTCCCCGAAACGTGCTGGGCAGATATCCCCATGAATTTTCAGGGGGACAAAGACAGAGGATCGGCATTGCAAAGGCCCTTTCCCTGAATCCAAGATTTATTGTATGCGATGAGCCGGTGAGCGCTCTGGATGTGTCCATACAGGCCCAGATACTGAATCTTTTGAGGGAATTGCAGAGAGAGCTGAATCTGACCCTTTTGTTTGTAGGGCATGGGCTGGGCGCGGTGAATTATGTGAGTAACAGAATTGCCGTGATGTATCTTGGCAGGATTGTGGAGATGGGTGAGGCGAAGGAAGTTTTCAACAATCCGGTACATCCTTATACAAAGGCGCTTTTGGATGCGGTTCCGGTGCCTGACCCGGGGGAGAAGGAAGTGGCCTACAATACCCTGCGGGGGGAAATCGGCGACAGCTCCAGTCTGCCTTCAGGATGCCGGTTTCATCCAAGGTGTCCTTATGCTACGGAAATATGCAGGCAGAAGGAGCCTGAAATGTTAGAGGCAGAGACGGGATGCGGCCATTATGCGGCATGCCCGATTGTGATGTTGTAACAGTGAAGCTGAAGTCTGAACGATTACTTGATGTTAGATAAGGAGAACAGGTCAGATTGACGAAGTATATTATAAAAAGAATTTTAATTGCAATTCCTGTACTGATTGGCATTACCATCATAGACTATGCCATTATGTGTATGGCGGGAAGTCCCCTGGAAATGCTGCAGGGCCCCAGGGTGTCTCAGGCCGCTGTGGAAGCAAAGGCAATTGCGCTGGGATTGGATAAGCCCTTTTATGTACAGTATTTTGTATGGCTGGGACAGCTTTTTCACGGGAATATGGGGTATTCCATCAAATCCTATCAGCCGGTAAGTGAAATGATAAGCAGTCATTTAGGCCCTACCTTGTTGCTGATGGGCGTCTCTTTGGTGGTGAGCCTTCTTATGGCGATTCCTGCAGGAATTTACAGCGCCATACATCAGTATGAAAAGGGAGATTACGCGGTGGTTACTTTTTCCTTTTTGGGGAGCAGTATACCGGGGTTTTTCCTTTCTTTGCTGTTAATTTATATTTTTACGGTAAAGCTGGGATGGCTTCCTTCAAGCGGAATGACAACTCTGGGAACAGAGGGAGGCTTTGCAGATGTGGTAAAGCACATGGTTATGCCGGTGATCGTGCTTGCAACTTCCATGGCGGGCAGTAATATCAGATATATTCGAAGCGCGGTGCTGGAGATTTTGCAGCAGGATTATCTGCGCACGGCACGGGCCAAAGGGATAGGGCGTTTTCTGGTGATTAACAAGCATGCACTGCGCAATGCGCTGGTGCCTATTGTCACGGTGATTGGAATGGAAATTCCGGTGCTCTTTGGCGGGGCGGTTATCATTGAACAGGTATTTTCCTGGCCGGGACTTGGACTTATGACTATGAGCGCCATCAGCAGCAGGGATTATCCTGTGATTATGGGGGTATGCCTTTTGTCCGCCGTGGTGGTGCTCATTGCAAATCTGGTCACAGATATTTTGTATGCGCTGGTTGACCCTACGATTCAACTGGATTGATGGAGAATGGGACAGGATATTTGAAAAAAGAAGAACGGATAAAAAAGAAATGGCAAAAAATATAAAGTATGAAAAAGCAGCTCCCACAGACCGGGGAAAGGGAGCGGTAAAGGATATTGCAAATGAAAGTTATTTGCAGACGGTGTTTCGCCGTTTTCGCCGCCATCATCTGGCCATGGTGAGCCTGATCATATTGGCGGTTCTCGGCGGAGCGGCGCTTTTGGCGCCTGTGATTGCGCCCTACGACCCGGATGAGATTATTGGAACTTTCAGCGGAGCGCCCTGTAAGGAATTCCTGCTTGGAACGGACCAGATTGGAAGGGATGTGCTCAGCAGGCTTTTATATGCCACGAGAATTTCCCTGCTGGTGGGGATTATGGCCACTTTGATTTCCACGGTAATCGGTGTGGTGCTTGGGCTGGTTGCCGGTTATTTCGGGGGCGTGGCGGATATGGCCATTATGCGGTTTACGGATATGGTTATGTCTTTTCCCTATATTTTGCTTGTGTTGGTTGCGGCGGCAGTTTTCAAACCGGGGTTGTGGAATATTATTTTGATTCTGGGATTTGTGGACTGGCCGGGAATTGCAAGACTGGTCAGAGGAAATGTGCTAAATTTGCGGGAAACAAATTTTATCAAAGGAAATATTGTGGCGGGAATGCCTCTTAGGCATATCCTTTTTTCGGAGATTCTGCCTAATACGGTGGCCCCGATTTTGGTGTATGGAACCTCCGTACTGGCCCTGTCCATGCTGGACGAGGCGGCTCTGAGCTTTCTTGGACAGGGAGTGCAACCCCCTACGGCAAGCCTTGGCAATATGTTAAACGGGGCCCAGTCGTTGACAGTGCTCACAAAGCAGCCCTGGCTGTGGCTGCCGCCGGGACTTTTGATCGTGTTACTTGTTATGTCCATTAACTTTATCGGGGATGCTCTGCGGGATGCGCTTGACCCTAACAGCCGTCGATAAAAATTATTCTTATTAATATTGTGGCACATAACCGGTTGGAAGTATTTTTAAACATGTTTTGACATTGTCAGGCAGAGGTGGCGGCGCCCGGAAGGAAAGAATATAGCAGTGATGCGTATAAGACAGAAGGACGGAAAAAGCCTGTATAAAAAGAGGATTAGAAAGAGATGGAACTTGAAAAAAAGTTGATTTCATATTTTGAGTGGTTTCACAGGAATCCGGAGTTGTCCTATGAGGAATACGGGACAACTGCGCGGATAAGAGAAATTCTTACGGAGGCGGGAATTGAAATCTTGCCCTGTAAGCTGGAAACGGGATTGGTAGCTGTGATTCGTGGAAAATCAGAAGGGCCGGTACAGGCCCTTCGGTGCGATATAGACGCCCTTCCTGTTGTGGAGGAGACGGGCCTTTCTTATGCTTCCGAGTACAAAGGAAAGATGCATGCCTGCGGTCATGATTTTCATACTGTTTCCGGGATAGGCTGCGCCCTCCTTTTGCAGGAGAGAAGACAGGAGCTGGCTGGTACGGTTAAGGTTATTTTTCAGCCAGGTGAAGAAAGTTCTCTGGGAGCCCTTAAGATATTGGAAACAAATGTGATGGATGATGTGGAGATGGTATGGGGTATTCATGCGGATCCTACAAATGAGGCCGGTGTTCTGGGAATCCGGGAGGGATATGTGTCAGCTGCGGTGGACAGGTTCAAAATTACCGTAAAGGGAGTGGGCTGTCATGGGGCGCATCCTGACGATGGCACAGACCCGATTCCTGTAGCAGCGGCCATTGTAACAGCACTACAGTGCATTGTAACCAGAAATGTGAATGCTTTCCACCCGGCCCTTTTGAGCGTTACAAGAATAGAAGCGGGAAAAACCTGGAATGTGATACCGGAAAGTGCGGTTTTAGAGGGAACTGTCCGCACTATGAATCGGGAAGACAGGGTTTTGTTTGAAAAGCGGGTGGCGGAAATTGCCCGAAACACGGCGGTGGCCTACGGGGCGGCAGCAGAGGTGGAATGGACTGCCGGCTGCCCGGCTGTGTATAATGACGAAAAAATGGTTAAGAAAAGTATGGAAGCTGCAGAGAAGTGTAAGCTGGCAGTGGTGCCTGAGGAGAGTTCCATGGGTGGGGATGATTTTTCTTTTCTGGAAGAAGAAATACCGGGCTGTTATGTGAAGGTTGGCACCGGAAAGGGACCGGCCATTCATCAGCCGGGATTTGCAGTGGATGAGAGGGTGATACTGCCTACGGCCAACTATCTGACGGAGCTTATCCTTGCGCGTTAACAGTCATTCGCGCTGTGTAAGCCGATATTTATAAAATCAATCAAAGGTAACAGTCCGGGATGTCTGATGGTTTGTTGTGCAGATTTTCCGGATAGCGGAAAATATTGATTCAAAAAATAAAGGAGAATACCATGGACAGACAAAACCTCACTCTATTAACAGACCTTTATGAACTCACCATGATGCAGGGGTATTTTAAGCACAAGGAACAAAATGAAACCGTTATTTTTGACGCTTTTTACAGAACCAACCCCTGTAACGGAGGCTACGCCATTGCCGCAGGCCTTGAACAGCTGATCCGGTACATCAAAGAATTGCATTTTTCCAAAGAAGATATTGATTATCTGGACAGCCTGCATATCTTTGACAAGGATTTTCTGGACTATCTGGCAAATTTCAAATTTTCCGGTGATATCTATGCTATTCCGGAAGGAACCGTTATTTTTCCAAGGGAGCCTTTGGTCAAGGTGATTGCTCCCATTATGGAAGCCCAGCTGGTTGAAACGGCAATTTTGAATATCATCAATCATCAAAGTCTGATTGCCACTAAGGCGGCCCGGGTCTGCTACGCCGCTAAAGGGGATGGAATTATGGAATTTGGACTTCGCCGGGCACAGGGGCCGGATGCAGGTATTTACGGTGCCAGGGCGGCGGTAATCGGCGGATGTATCGGCACTTCCAATGTTCTCTGTGGACAGCTTTTTGACGTTCCGGTGAAGGGCACCCATGCCCACAGTTGGATTATGAGTTTTCCGGATGAATATACGGCGTTTAAAACCTATGCGGATATGTATCCTTCCGCCTGTATTTTGCTGGTGGATACCTATGATACCTTAAAATCCGGTATCCCCAATGCAATTCGGGTATTTCAGGAAATGCGCAGCGCGGGTATTCCTCTTACTTATTATGGAATCCGTCTTGACAGCGGCGACCTTGCTTATCTTTCCAAAAAGGCGCGTAAAATGTTGGATGAAGCCGGTTTCCCGGATGCGGTTATCTCCGCCTCCAATGATTTGGACGAATATTTGATAGAAACTTTAAAAGCACAGGGGGCAGCCATTACTTCCTGGGGTGTAGGAACTAACCTTATCACGGCAAAGGATAATCCGGCCTTTGGCGGCGTTTATAAGCTGGCCGCTATTATGGATGAAAATGGGGAATTTGTCCCCAAAATCAAGCTATCTGAAAACACTGAGAAGGTAACCAACCCAGGAAATAAGACCATTTACCGTGTTTATGAAAAAAATACCGGAAAAATTAAGGCTGATTTAATCTGCCTTGTGGGTGAAACCTTTAATGAAGACGGACCTTTGCTTTTGTTCGATCCCTTAGAGCCGTGGAAAAAGACAAAATTAGAAGCCGGCTCTTATACCTTGCGGGAACTGCTTGTACCGGTTTTCCAAAATGGGGCGTGCTGTTACGAATCTCCTAAGGTGATGGAAATCAGAAGCTATTGTCAGGAGGAGCTTGATACCCTTTGGGATGAGACCAAACGATTTGTAAATCCTCACCAGATTTATGTGGATTTGTCCAGGAAGCTGTATGATATTAAAATTCAGCTTTTGGATCAGATGAGTGAGAAATAAAGCTCTTAAATGTATTCAGTTTTGGGATCGAGGAGAAAAGGTTCCTTTCCCCGCTTGCCGTACAGGGCACATATTGTAACGCAGCAAATTTCCATATGCGGCTCTGTGTATTAAAGTAAACAGGGGAGCGTAGGGCTCCCCTATCTAATTGCTTTAGTGTGTAATTCAGCATACAACGAAATACATTTCAAATTGAAGAAATTTCAACTATCATTTTTTCTGTTTTTGGAAAACGTTGAATTATTTCGTATGTATTGTCTTTTTTCTTCATGGCATAATAGGTATTTTTTATAGAATCTCCTTTGCTTTTTAGGAAATTTCCTATGGTATCCATTACACCTTCATAACTTTTATTGGTTACTTGAAATCCCCTAAGCCAAATTAAACCATAGTGTAACGTCAGACCGTTCCTTGGAGGAATGAAAACAATAAAATCCTTTCCATTTAAAGTAATCAATGCCCTTTCCTCTTTGATAGCAAGCATAAAAACATCTTCGTCACTTTTCCCTGCAGGAAATCTGTTAAGTACATGGATAACGTCATGTCCGTATTTTTCTAAAACCGGTATTGATTTTTGCGTAATATTTTCATCTAATAGTACTTTCATTCCAACCCTTCCTGATAGGGGATATCTAAAATTTCAATGATATATTCCATGGCCTTTTCTATATCTTTTTTTTCAAGCTGATATTCTTCACAAATTTCATTGATAGACATTTCGTCTTTTAGACACGCAACAATTAAACTGACAGGTATTCGGGTATTACTTATCACCGGCATTCCGCCTAATCTCTTTTCGTCTATTTGTATTTCGTAAAAATTTTTTGCTATCTTTTTAAAATACTGCTCAATTTCCTGATAATTTGTACATGTGTTTTTTAAAAATATGATATTACGTTTCATATTTTTATTATATGTCTGATTGTTTTCATTTAAACTGGATTGATATTCATTTTTTTTTCTGTATGTATAATTCAATGTCTCAGGAAAAGACAGTTCGGATTTTGGGGTAAAAAGTTCTGTCATATTTTTCCTCATTTCTGCGTTGTTTTTTGACTTTCTATTTAAGCTATATCAAATCTATTTTTTTCTTGAGTTCTATCAAATTATCAATCATGTTTCCCAAATCTCTTTTAGAGATTTCAAATGTATACGAAGAATCTTCGTCATTTTCTTCTGCCATGACTTTAATAATTGCCGAATTTGCTTCTATTTTTTGGGGATTTTCTTCGTTTCTATAACTGATAATTTGGCTCTCAAGAAGTTTGTAACAATTGATTTTACTGTTTCTTTTTATATAAAGATGATTTTTTAAATCATTTTCTTGTAAATAAATTGTTTTAGCTATTTCCAAATCATTTTCGGAAATGTGACTTACATCCTTGTCTTCTGCTAAAGCCATAACGATTTTCACAATAGAAAATGCATAATCTATGAATTCTTTTTGTTTTAATTCAGGAATCGATTCCTTTCTTCCGGGGTCAATACCCAATGAAAAACCCGATGTGTTCCAGATTATTTTGAGCAAACCACTGTCATAAGCATTGAGTAAAACCTGTGCATATGTACTTTTGATATTGTTGTTCATAGCTGTGGTCCCCCTTTCGTGATTAGTTGGTCGTCATTCGCTACTCGCCGAACATGCAAGCATGCTTTCCTTGCTAGAGCTTATTACATCATCTACACTTGCAAACCACGCTAACGCGTTCTCTGTCCGATTTCATCGGATTTTTGAGTGTATTATATCATGTCAGCAGGAAATCAAGCGCGAACAATGTGAGCATTTGATTTCACCTGACATGATAACGAAAAAATCTTAGAGCGCGAAGCGCGGCAGCCGCATAGCGGCTGGATTTTTGAGTGTATTATATCATAGGCATTTATCATCTGCAATTATTGATTTTTTATGAAAGCAAGAATGATGGAGAAAAACACAATAGACTTTTTATCAATTGCCGGTGGGTTTTGCTTGACACGAAAAAGGGTGATGGATATGCTTAAGTAAGTATGTAAAACCATAAAGATAATAAAATATCTGATGGTGGAGAAGCGAGCAGCATTGGAGGTGGACAGAAAGCAAATATCACTGTAAAGACACAGAAAGAGGAAAAAATGCTGGATAGAAAACAAATCAAAAAGCTTACAAACCCGGTCACCTATAACAGAGGAATGGAAATTTTTCATGAAGATAAGGTTGAGAGCTTTCAAATAGAAGATGAAGACGAGTATGCGGTTTACATTAAGGCAAAGGTACATGGCAGTGGGAGAAAAAGGTATAATGTAGAGATTGTCTATGATAAATATGTGGATGATTTGGAGGAATGTTATTGCGAATGCCCGGCCTTTTACAGCTATGATGGTATCTGTAAGCATTGTGTGGCGGTGCTTCTGGAAGCGGAGCATCAAGCGCTTGGGCAGGAAACTACTGACGATTTTCTGGAAAAATTAATCAGAGAAACCGGAGAAAAGTATCTGCGGGATTATATGGATATAGATGAAAGCGTAAAGTCTGCAAGAAGGAGACAGGGCAAAACCACAACCCCTGCCATAAAGGAATTGTTGCGCAAGAAGACAACGAAAGCGACAATGGCGCTGCTGCCTCAAGGGGACTACGGGAAGATAGAAGTAGAGCCCTTTTTTGAATGCAATAACAATGGCTTTGACGTTGAATTTAAAATAGGGGCGGGCACCAAATATGTCATGAAGGATATTTTTGAGTTTGTGGAGAGGGTGAAGTCGGAGACGGAGTATTCTTACGGGAAAAAGCTCAAATTTTTGCATACCTTAGACGCCTTTGAACCAACATCAAGAGAATTGGTGGATTTCTTGATCAGGTGGGTTCAGGAAAATGGAAAAGGGTATGTGCAATATACCTACAGCTACAGTTATTATAATTACACGCCGGCCTATGCGAAGCTGCGCAAAATACCTTTAAGCGGCGCAGAGCTTGAGGAAATTCTTGAGATATTGAAGGACAGAGATATTTTAATGAATGTGGATGGAACAGGGGAAAGGATATGGAAGGTCACTGACGATAAGCTGGTTCGGAATATGCGGATAACGGGCGAAAAAGACGGCATCGAAGTGAAGATAGAGCCTCTGTACGGATTTTTCTGTTTTCATGACGTAGTCATGTTTAAAGATGGGCTGATTTACAGGCAGAAAAGGGAGGATGTTGCGGAAATCAAGGATTTTATTTCGTGCATGGCGCAGATTCCTGACAGAACGCTTTATATTGCCAGGGAGGATGTTTCCGCTTTTTGCAGGGAGCTGCTCCCCGTTCTTGAAAAGCATTATGTATGTGAAAAGGAAAATTTTGATGCACTTGCATATGGAATCGTGCCTGCCGCCTTTGAGATTTATCTGGATGCGCCCCAGAAGGATTTCATTACCTGTAAGGTTTATGCGCTGTACGGGGAAAGGAAGTATGAGGTTTACGGGAAGCAAAGTGAAAAGGAAAAGGGCGGAAGGGACATTGTAAAGGAAACTTTGGTTGGAAATGTGGTTGCGTCCTACTGTAACGCTTTTGATGAAAATGAGCGTATGATGGTTCTTTCCGGGGATGAGGATAAGCTTTACGAGCTTATGGTGTACGGGATTCCCAGATTTCAGGAGCTGGGCGAGGTATACGTTTCGGACGCCTTAAAAAGAATTCATGTGGTGCAGCACAGCAGGGTGGAGGTGGGCATATCCCTGTCAGGAGATTTGCTGGAGCTGACGGTGAATGCTGAGGATTTATCCAAAGAAGAACTGATAGAAATTCTGTCAAAGTATGACAGGAAGAAAAAATATTTCCGCTTGAAAAACGGCAGCTTTGTTAACGCGGAAGATGAAGGGATGCAGACTCTTTTAGGGCTTAAGGAGGATTTGAACCTGACGGACAGCCAGCTGAGAAATGAGAGGATGACAGTGCCCAAGTACAGGGCCATGTATCTGGATGGCGAGCTGCGGGAAAAGCAGAACCTGCAGGCCGTAAGAAGCCGAACCTTTAAAGAGCTGGTAAGGAACATGAAGACCATAGAGGACAATGATTTTGAGATTCCGGCAAGTCTTGAGGATATCCTGCGCCAGTACCAGAAAACAGGCTTTCTGTGGATGAAAACCCTCAGGTTTAACGGGTTTGGAGGGATTCTGGCAGATGATATGGGACTTGGAAAAACCCTCCAGGTGATTGCATTTCTATTGTCCGAATTTTTGGATGCGAAGGCGGAGGATAACAGGAGATGCCTGATTGTGACGCCCGCATCCTTGGTATTTAACTGGAACAGCGAATTTGCCCGTTTTGCACCCAGCCTTCCGGTAAAAATGGTGGTGGGTACAGTGGCGGAGCGGAAGGAAATCATAGAGACGGCCCAAACCAGGGATATTTTGATTACTTCTTATGAGCTGCTAAAAAGGGATTTGGAGGCCTACGGCGGGATTACATTTTTCTGCCAGATTATTGACGAGGCACAGTATATCAAGAACCACAATACCCAGGCCGCAAAAGCAGTGAAAGAGATAGAGGCGGGATGCCGCTTTGCTTTGACGGGGACGCCTATTGAAAATAAGCTGAGTGAGCTTTGGAGTATTTTTGATTATCTGATGCCGGGATTTTTGTATGGATACCAGCGCTTCCGGTCGGAGATAGAGGCGCCGGTTCTGCAGAATAAAAGCGATGAGGCCATGGGAAGGCTTCAGAAGATGGTAAGGCCCTTTATTTTAAGACGGCTTAAGAAGGATGTCCTGACAGATTTGCCGGATAAGCTGGAAGAATGTGTGTATGGGCAGATGGAAGGGGAGCAGTGGAAGCTGTACTGCGCCCATGTGCAGAGGATCAAATTACTTGTGGACAAGCAGTCGGATGAGGAATTTAAAAGCGCCAAGATACAGATTTTGTCAGAGCTTTTGAAATTAAGGCAGCTGTGCTGCGATCCTTCCCTGGTGTATGAAAATTATGAAAGCGCCTCCCAGAAGGCGGTGATGTGTCTGGATTTAATCAGAAACGCTATAAGCGGGGGACATAAGGTGCTTTTGTTTTCCCAGTTTACCTCTATGCTGGAGAATTTACAGAGGGAGCTGGAGAAAGAGGGGATTTCCTATTATACTTTGACAGGGGCAACGCCGAAAGAGAGAAGGCTTAAGCTGGTGGAGAACTTTAATCAGGATGAGACAAATGTATTTTGTATTTCTCTGAAGGCAGGAGGGACGGGGTTGAATCTGACCTCGGCGGATATCGTGATTCATTATGACCCATGGTGGAATCTGGCAGTGCAGAACCAGGCGACGGACAGGGCTCACAGGATTGGGCAGAAGAATGTGGTAACTGTTTATAAGTTGATTATGAAGGATACCATTGAGGAAAATATTGTAAAGCTTCAGGAGCGAAAGAAGGAACTGGCGGAGCAGGTGCTCTCGGGTGATGGAGTGGGGAGCGGGAGCTTTACGAAGGAGGAATTGCTGGAGTTGCTACGGATGTAAGGGGTAGAAGGTATTGGCGAACAGGACGCTCAGCAAGAATAAATATTCAGTCGCTGCCACGCTCTCGCTCTATAAAAACGCAACAGATACTAGGTTCGAAAAAACCTCACCAAGTGCACACGCTTAAAAGCGTGGCGTTTTTATTCAATAAGCTGGCTCGCGGAGCGAGGCAGTGTTTGATGGCGGCTCCTTGAATATTTATTTTTGCTAAGCTGTTTTTGTAAGCCTTTTAAAGATACTATAGCTGGGCAGAAAATGATTTATTCAGGTGAATTGGTGACTATATTTAGTATATCAGATTAGTTTTGCTATTAACATTTAGTATATAAATATGCTGTCATAAACATTTGCAGATTTTGTGCAGCTTGTAGGGAAAGGAGCTAAATTTAGGGCTAGAAATAGTCGGAAAAGTAAGGCTTTTCAGCGGGTATCAGGCGTTCTAACCAGGTCAGCATGTAGTATTCGGTGGTGAGTTTTTCGTGTTCGTAGAGGTAGGAGGGGCGTTTGTAGCCCATCAGCATGGTAGTCAGGGTGTTTACCGTGAGCTCCACCACGTTTATGGACTGGTTGTCCGCTACCTGTTCGCATATGGTTTCGCCGTCATGCCAGGAAACCATGTAGTCGCCTTCGTTCCAGGGAGCCATTTCATCGTGGACTTTGAAATGAATCTTGAAATCCTCGGGCTGAATCTGGTAGGGGTAATCCGCCAGGAAATCCCGCACGTTTACGATTCTTGCCATAATGTAGGGGGAAATGGTCTCCGTGATTTCGCTGTCCTCAAACAGGTAAGCCATGGGCTCGCCGGAATAATTGTCTCCCTGTACCTGTTCAATCATGGAAAAATGGGCGCTTATGTAGTTCCATAGCCCATAATTGGCTTCAATGTTCAGGTACACCATTTCTTTTATATGGAAAATATCATTTGCAATATAGTAAACCACATAGCCTAAGGGCCTGTGTTCTTTGCTATAGTATACGGCGGCAATCATATCGTCGTTATCCCAACGCCAGTATTCTTCCCAGGATAAATTGTCGCGGATCAGACAGCCGTGGCGCTGTAGTGCGAAGTAGGAATGTACGTTGTGATAGTCCTCTGAATCAAGGCTGACCCGCTCCACCATGCCGTCCACCGGGCGGGCTTTAGGAAGCTGGGTGTCCTTTACTGTGAAAGATAACTTGTCGGAGACGATTTCCCACCCCATTTTTCTGTAAAAGGGTATGGAATAAGGGTAGAGGAAGGAAATGGGCATTTCCTTTTCGTGAATGTAATGGAGCGCGTGTTTCATAAGGGCGTGTATCAGTCCCTTTCCCGTGTATTCGGGGTAGGTGGCGACGCCTGTGATGCCGCCCATGTCCATGATTTCGTCATAGATATTTATTTTCATGGAATAGACTACAATCATAGAAGCCAGCTTTTCGCCGTAAAACCAGCCGAGAACGTATGCTTCCTCCAAAATGGGTCTTTTGGCATATTTGATTTCTTCCTGCTGCCAGCCGGTTTGGAATAAATCGTAGGTTGTCACCTGAAATGCGTATTGTAGGAGGGCATTGAATTGCTCCAAGTCGCTTTTATCCAGCTCACGCATTTTAAAATTGCCGTTGGTTTCGAGATAAATGTGTTCTTCTTTTTTGTCCTTCATAATAATCCTTCATGCTGCCGACAGCCCGCAAATTTGGGCGTTAGCACAAATTTGTCTGTGAAAATCCGGAGCTTAAAAAGCTTCAGATTTTCACAGTATATACCTTTCGCTTTCCGTCTTTATTTTACATCACAAAAAAGGATGCGTCCATGGTTTTTTTAAAGGAAAAGCAGCAGGGGCTTGACAAACCCCAGGAGAATGTTGTACTTTTTAAAAAGTAAAGGCAATGACGAAGACAGTAGCTTTTTTCCGAACAGTAAGGCAGCAGTCGGGTTTTGGCAGATTGCGCTGCAGCGAGCCGGGAGGGTGGGAGCCGGTATTAGTAGGAAAATAGTGAAAATCACTTCCGAGCCGCGGGCTGAAAGCGTCTGCAAGTAGGCTTTGCCGGGATCCTCCGTTATGGGAAAGCATATTAAGCCGTAGTTTAATCGGTGCGTATGGGTAAACAGGTGGTTAAGGTGGAGTATTCCCCGTCCTTTTTACGGACGGGGATTTTTTTCTTCAACGGGCTGGCACATGAAGTACGCCGGCGGTTGATAAACTTATAGTTTGCCCGATTAAAAAAAGGAAAGGAAGGAAGCTGTCTATGTATCAGAAAGTATCTACAGACCTTAATTTTGTAGACCGGGAAAAGAACATTGAAAAGTTTTGGCGGGAAAATGACATTTTTAAGAAAAGTATGGAGAACCGGAAGGGGTGTCCTACGTACACATTTTATGATGGGCCCCCTACGGCAAACGGCACGCCCCATATCGGCCATGTGCTGACCCGTGTCATCAAGGATATGATTCCCAGATACCGTACCATGAAGGGGTATATGGTTCCCAGAAAAGCGGGATGGGACACACACGGGCTCCCGGTGGAGCTTGAGGTGGAGAAGCTCCTTGGACTTGACGGGAAGGAGCAGATTGAGGAGTATGGCCTTGACCCTTTTATCAGAAAGTGTAAGGAAAGTGTCTGGAAATATAAGGGTATGTGGGAGGATTTCTCAGGAACGGTAGGTTTCTGGGCGGATATGGACGACCCTTATGTGACTTATCATGATGATTTTATTGAGTCAGAATGGTGGGCTCTCAAGCAGATTTGGGAAAAGGGACTGCTCTATAAGGGATTTAAGATTGTGCCCTATTGTCCAAGGTGTGGAACGCCCCTTTCTTCCCATGAGGTGGCTCAGGGATATAAAGCGGTGAAAGAGCGCTCAGCGGTAGTGCGTTTTAAGGTTGTGGGGGAGGATGCTTATTTCCTGGCATGGACCACAACGCCCTGGACGCTGCCCTCTAATGTGGCTCTTTGCGTGAATCCGGAGGAAACCTATGTAAAGGTAAAGGCAGTGGACGGCTATACCTATTACATGGCTCAGGCGCTCCTTGACAATGTGTTAGGGAAGCTTGCGGGAGAAGGCGAAAGCGCATATGAAATTCTGGAAACCTACACAGGTAAGGATTTGGAGTATAAAGAATATGAGCCTTTGTTCGCCTGTGCGGGAGAGGCTGCGGCAAAACAGAACAAAAAGGGACATTTTGTAACCTGTGACAATTACGTTACCATGACAGACGGTACCGGTATTGTTCATATTGCGCCTGCGTTTGGTGAGGATGACGCCCAGGTGGGACGGAAATATGATTTGCCTTTTGTACAGTTTGTTGACGGCAAGGGTAACATGACACAGGAAACTGCTTATGCAGGTAAGTTTGTGAAGGATGCGGACCCGCTGATACTGGTGGATTTGGATAAGGAAGGAAAGCTCTTTGACGCGCCTAAGTTCGAGCATGATTATCCTTTCTGCTGGAGATGCGATACCCCTCTTATCTATTATGCAAGGGAATCTTGGTTTATTAAAATGACGGCGGTCAGGGATGATCTGGTGCGGAACAATAAGACAGTTAACTGGATTCCTGAATCTATCGGGGAGGGGCGTTTTGGAAACTGGCTTGAAAATATACAGGATTGGGGCGTTTCCCGTAACCGTTACTGGGGTACTCCTTTAAATATCTGGGAATGTGAAGGCTGTGGATATCAGGATGCCATAGGTTCCAGGGATGAACTGGAGAAATTAAGCGGCAACCCGGCTGCACAGACGGTAGAATTGCACAGACCTTATGTGGATGAAATTACCTGTACCTGTCCAAAGTGTGGAGGTACCATGAAGCGTGTGCCGGAGGTAATTGACTGCTGGTTTGATTCAGGGGCAATGCCTTTTGCACAGCATCATTATCCTTTTGAAAATAAGGAGCTGTTCGAGGCCCAGTTCCCGGCTCAGTTTATCTCCGAGGCGGTGGACCAGACCAGAGGCTGGTTTTACTCTCTGATGGCGGAGTCTACCCTGTTGTTTAACTGCTCTCCTTATGAAAATGTAATTGTTTTGGGGCATATACAGGATGAGAACGGCCAGAAGATGAGTAAGTCCAAAGGAAATGCAATTGATCCCTTTGAGGCCCTTGCGTCTTATGGGGCGGATGCAATCCGCTGGTATTTCTTCATCAATTCCGCACCATGGCTGCCCAACAGGTTCCATGGAAAAGCGGTTATGGAAGGACAGCGTAAATTCCTGGGTACTCTTTGGAATACTTATGCGTTTTTCATTCTTTATGCAAATATTGATGATTTTGACGCGACGAAATACACATTGGAATACGATAAGCTTCCGGTGATGGATAAGTGGCTGTTGTCCAAGTTAAATACGGCCATCAGGGAGACGGACGGACATCTGGATGGCTACAGGATTCCCGAGGCCGCAAGGGTTCTGGACAATTTTGTGGATGAAATGAGTAACTGGTATGTGCGCCGCTGCCGGGAGCGTTTCTGGGCGAAGGGCATGGAGCAGGATAAGATTAATGCTTACATGACCCTGTATACGGCACTGGTTGAGATTTGTAAGTGTGCGGCGCCGCTGATTCCCTTTATGACAGAGGAAATTTATCAGAATCTTGTAAGGAGCAATGACAAGAATGCTCCGGAAAGTATTCATCTGTGTGATTTCCCTGTGGCGAATGAGGCTATGATTGACAGCAAGCTGGAAGAAAACATGGAGGAAGCCCTGCGAATCGTGGTGATGGGACGTGCGGCCCGTAACGCGGCAAGCATTAAGAACCGTCAGCCTATCGGGACCATGTATGTAAAGGCAGCGCATACTCTGGATTCCTATTTTACGGATATCATCAAAGATGAGTTAAATGTAAAAGAAGTGGTGTTCAAGGAGGATGTCAGTGACCTTACAAGCTACAGCTTCAAACCTCAGCTTAAGACGGTAGGGCCTAAGTATGGAAAGCAGCTTGGCGGTATCCGGGAATATCTGTCGGCAGTGGACGGCACGGAGGCAATGAAGCAGCTTAAAGCGGAGGGCACCCTTAAATTTGAAGTAAACGGCGTGGAGATTTCTCTTGGAGAGGAAGATTTGCTGATTGATGTGGCGCAGAAGGCAGGCCTTGTGACGGAAGCGGATAATTATGTGACGGTTGTGCTTGACACCAATCTTACGCCGGAGCTCATTGAGGAGGGCTTTGTGTATGAGGTCATCAGTAAGATTCAGACCATGCGTAAGGATGCAGGGTTTGAGGTGATGGACCATATCAAGGTGGCGATTAATGAGAATGAGAAGGTCGCTAAGATTGTAGAGGATAATAGAGAGGCTATCGCTGAGAAGGTGCTGGCGGATGAGATTTTGACGGATACGGAGCTTGCTTCCCTGAAGGAGTGGAACGTGAATGGGGAGAAGGTTACCATTGGGGTTGAGGTCAAAAGGTAGGTAAGGTGACAATAGGCCGCTTCTCAGGGAGAAAATATTCAGTTGTCACCGCGCTTTCGCTCTATAAAAACGCAGCAGACGCTAAGCTCAAAAGGACTTCGCTAAGCGCTGGCGTTTTTATAAGGGTTCCGCCTTGAATATTTTCTCCCTGAGAAGCTACGTTTTTGGCAGACCTTTAAAAATACTGTACTATTGAGTAACAGTTCAGACAGGTCTGCGCATTTACTGCGCTGACCGTAAGAACATGAGGCAAGAGTGCAAAATCCCATTGCCAAAGGCAATTTAAATGGATTTTGCATGTAACAGGTCAGCTTGTCTGAACTGTTACACTGTTGATGAGAGAAATAGAAATGTGGAAATGGTAAAACTTGTGAAATTGGGATGTTTGTAGTATAATCTACGAGGAAGTTTTGTTTCATTCAGGATAAAGTGGAAGGAGAGATTATGATTAAGAAGAAGGAAGTGACAGCGCCTAATACTTTTGACAAGGAATTGTTTAAAAGAAGTGTACTTTATAATGTAAAGACTCTGTATAGAAAAACTTTGGAGGAGGCGACGCCTCAGCAGATTTTTCAGGCGGTTGGTTATGCGATTAAGGATGTGGTGATTGACAATTGGTTGACCACTCATAAGGAATATGATAAGCAGGATCCCAAGACAGTGTATTATCTGTCCATGGAGTTTTTGATGGGACGTGCTTTGGGGAACAATATTATTAATTTGCAGGCTTACAAGCCGGTAAAAGAGGCAATGGATGAGCTGGGCCTTGACCTGAATGTGATTGAGGATCAGGAGCCTGACCCGGCCCTTGGAAATGGTGGTCTGGGACGTCTCGCTTCCTGTTTCCTGGATTCTTTATCTACCCTGGGTTATCCGGCTTACGGCTGTGGTATCCGGTATCGTTATGGTATGTTTAAGCAGGAAATCCGGGATGGTTATCAGATAGAGGTGCCGGATAACTGGCTGGTGGACGGCAATCCTTTTGAGCTGCGCAGGCCCGAGTATGCCAAAGAGGTTAAATTTGGCGGTTATGTAAATGTTCGTATTGATGAAAATGGAAGAAGTAATTTTGTACAGGAAGGCTATCAGAGTGTAAGGGCGATTCCTTATGACCTTCCCATTGTTGGTTATGGCAACGGTATTGTAAATACCCTTCGTATCTGGGATGCGGAGGCGATAGAGTGTTTCCAGCTGGATTCTTTTGACAAGGGAGATTATCAGAAGGCTGTGGAGCAGGCAAACCTTGCGAGAAATATTGTGGAGGTTCTTTATCCCAATGATAATCACTATGCAGGTAAGGAGCTGCGTCTGAAACAGCAGTACTTCTTTATCTCCGCTTCCGTGCAGGAGGCAATTGCCAAATACATGAGAAAGCATGATGATGTAAGGAAGTTCTATGAGAAGGTGACCTTCCAGCTGAACGATACCCATCCTACCGTGGCTGTAGCTGAGCTTATGAGAATCCTCATGGATGAGTACTATCTCACATGGGATGAGGCATGGAATGTGACAACCAAGACATGTGCTTATACCAACCATACAATTATGGCGGAAGCTCTGGAAAAATGGCCTATTGAGCTGTTCTCAAGGCTGCTTCCCAGAATCTACCAGATTATTGAAGAAATCAACCGCAGATTTATCCTTAAGATACAGGAAATGTATCCCGGCAATCAGGAAAAGATCCGCAAGATGGCAATTATTTATGACGGACAGGTTAAGATGGCCCACCTTGCAATTGCGGCAGGCTATTCCGTAAACGGTGTTGCAAGACTCCACACAGAAATCTTAAAGAAACAGGAGTTACGAGATTTCTATGAGATGATGCCTGAGAAATTTAACAATAAGACAAACGGTATCACCCAGAGACGTTTCCTGCTTCACGGAAATCCGCTCCTTGCAGATTGGGTAACCGCTCATGTGGGCAGCGACTGGATTACAGACCTTCCCAAAATCAGTAAGTTGAAAATCTATGCGGATGACGAGAAGTGCCAGCAGGAATTTATGAATATTAAGTACCAGAATAAGGTGCGTTTGGCAGAATATATTATGGAGCACAACGGAATCGAAGTGGATCCCCGCTCTATATTTGACGTACAGGTTAAGAGACTGCATGAATATAAACGTCAGCTGCTTAACATCCTTCATGTAATGTATCTGTACAACCAGCTGAAAGACAACCCGGAGATGGAGTTCTATCCCAGAACCTTTATCTTTGGCGCTAAGGCGGCAGCAGGATATTATAATGCAAAAATGACCATCAAGCTGATCAACTCCGTGGCTGATGTGGTAAATAACGATCCGGTAATCAATGGCAGAATCAAAGTGGTATTCATTGAAAACTACAGGGTATCCAATGCGGAGCTTATTTTTGCGGCAGCGGACGTATCGGAACAGATTTCTACCGCAAGTAAGGAAGCATCCGGTACAGGTAACATGAAGTTTATGTTAAACGGTGCTCTGACCATTGGAACCATGGACGGTGCAAACGTGGAGATTGTTGAGGAAGTGGGTGCGGAAAATGCATTTATCTTCGGACTTTCTTCTGATGAAGTAATCAACTACGAGAACAACGGCGGATATGACCCTACGGAAATTTTCAACAACGATCCTGATGTGAGGAGAGTTCTGATGCAGTTGCTCAACGGTACCTTTGCACCTAACGATCCTGACAGATTCAGAACCCTTTACAACTCCCTTCTCAATACCATCAGCACCAATAAGGCTGATATGTACTTCATTTTGAAGGATTTCAAGGCTTATGCGGAGGCTCAGAGAAAGGTAGAGCAGGCATACCGTGATGAAAAGAACTGGGCAAGGAGCGCAATCTTGAATGTTGCATGCAGCGGCAAGTTTACTTCCGACAGAACCATTCAGGAATATGTGGATGAGCTGTGGCATCTGGACAAGGTGGTACTGCCTAAGAAAAGCGATAAGCAGGTTGAGAAATAAAGTAGTGTAATGTGACGAGTTAGATTGTTATAAGAATTACTTAAGATGTGCGGCGGAGAAATCTGCCGCACATTGTTCATAAATAGTAACAGTTCGGACAGGTCTGCGCATTTACTGCGCTGACCGTACCAAAGAGTAGTGGTCTGAAGTATCCGGCCCATCGCGAAGTGATTTAGGATGGTCGGATACCCGTAAAAGTGAAGCAAGGCTGAACTGTTACCATAAATAAGCTGACTGGGCATGTCAGCGTTTGATACGAAAGGAAAAGAGATGCGGGAACAATTTTCACGGACGGAACTTCTTTTTGGGGTTGAGGCTATGGAGAGGCTTGCGAATGCCAGGGTGGCGGTTTTCGGCCTTGGCGGTGTGGGCAGCTATACCTTAGAGGCTCTTGTGCGCAGCGGAGTAGGTACGGTAGATATTGTGGATGATGACAAGGTGTGTCTGTCCAATTTAAACAGGCAGTTGATTGCCACCATAGGAACCATAGGGCGGTACAAGGTGGACGCGGCCTGTGAGCGTATGAAGGAGATTCATCCTGAAGTGGTGATTCATAAATATAAAACCTTTTTCTTACCGGAGACGGCCGCTCAGTTCGATTTTACACAGTATGACTATATTGTAGATGCCATAGATACGGTGACAGGAAAACTGGAGCTTGCCGTTCAGGCGCAAAAGGCGGGGACGCCTATTATCAGTTCTATGGGGGCCGGGAATAAAGTGGACCCTACGGCCTTTGAGGTGGCGGATATTTATGAAACCAGTGTGTGCCCGCTTGCAAAGGTGATGCGGCGGGAGCTGAAAAAAAGAGGCGTTGGGAAGTTAAAAGTGGTTTACTCGAAAGAACCTGCGATTACGCCGTCCAGGGATATGGGTGTGAATGGTTGTGAGGATGAAATTTCCTGTGAAAAAATTTTCTCCGAAAATTGCGGAGAGGGTGGAAAACATGCAAAAAGGCGTCAGATACCTGGGAGCAATGCTTTTGTGCCGTCTGTAGCGGGGCTTATTATGGCTGGGGAGGTTATTAAGGATTTGATCAATTTTAGCGGATGAGCCAGCCGTAATCTTGCCGGCAATCTACCACATAATCAACATACACAATGTTGTTTTGAACTTGAAAGATAAGAAAATACCGCTTTTCGAAAATTAAAAAGCGATAGATTATATCTATTTAATATACTAAAATCAACTTGTTTACTTATAACAGTGATTGTAGTTTGAATGGCTTATTTAACACTTTTTAGCATATGGGTAATTGGATTAACGTGTTTGAGAATATAAATCATAAAGTGAAAAGATTTCATAAAATTATATAATTTACGAAATAGAAAAATAGGAAAAAACTGCAAATAAATGTAAATATTACAAAAAACGCTAAAAGAACTATACTACAAACCATCAAAAAAATCAACTGTCTATTTCATTTTGTTCTTTTTTACCTTATTCCGATTAAATCTGATTCATTTTTCACAAATGACAAAATTTAAGATACCGCTGATGGTATATTTAACCGTAACTTTTGTTCTTAAATTTTTTTTAGACCGTCAAATTTCTGGTCAAATGGAAAGGAGTCAGTAATGTCAAGAAGAGGAGCTAATATTTACAAAAGAAAAGACGGCAGATGGGAGGGTCGTATTCTTACGGAAGGTGTCGGAGGCGGAAGCTCTAAGTACAGCTCTGTCTACGGGAAAAACTACAATGATGTGAAGGTGAAGCTTGACCTGATAAAGGGTACAAGGAAGCCCGAGGGGGAGCCCTTTAAGGGGAGTATGGCGGAAGTGATGGAACTGTGGATTAAGGAGCAGGAGCCCTCCTGGAAAAGGACAACCTGCGGTTCCTACCGTCAGGCCGCATATAAGTATATTATCCCCAAGATAGGGGACATAAGGGCGGATAAGGTGGATGAAAAGGTGCTTGAAGCCTTTGCGGAAAGCATAAGGAGGGAAGCTGAAGAACCGGTCTGCGACAGATATGTGAGGAATATTTGCAGCATTGCAATAAGGGCCCTTAAGTATGTGAAAAAGAAATACCATTATGCGATTATCATTCCGGAAAACCAGGTGACGCAGGTAAAAAGAGGACAGGCACCGCTGCCCGGGAAACAGGAGCTGGCGGCCCTTGAGCGCTACCTGGCAGGGCATGTAGGGGATGACCCTTACGGTACCTGCCTTGGGATATTGACGGCATTTTATACGGGAATGCGGATTGGGGAGGTATGCGCCCTTACATGGGGGAATGTAAGTCTGGAAGAAGGGGTGATTTCCATCCGAAAGAACTTACAGAGGGTGAAATCACAGCAGCCGGGGAAGGAAACAGGGGAGGAAAAGAGCAATACGGAAATTTTGGTACAGACACCCAAAACAGGTACTTCCTCACGACTGGTGCCCATCCCGCCGGTGCTGTTTCCCCTTTTAAGGCAGTATCGGGGGGAGGAGACGGCATATATCATCAGGGGGAGAAGGAAGGCATGGGTGGAGCCAAGAACCCTGCAGTATCGTTTTGCGAAAATACTGGATGCATGTGGGATAAAGAGGTTTAATTTCCATCTGCTGCGCCATGCTTTTGCAACCCGGTGTATAGACAGTGGGTTTGATGTAAAGAGCTTAAGCGAGATATTAGGGCACAGCAGTGTCCAGGTGACCCTAAATCTGTATGTGCATTCCAGCATGCAGCATAAAAAGGAACTGATGGGGCGGTTTGAAGGAGGGCTTTATCAGGATGAGAGGATAGCGTCTGTAGAGTTATGAGAAATCATGTCAAAATAGACATTATAATGTTTGATTATTAACGGATTAAAAGCAAATTTTAGTGCACTTATCTCAAAAAAATAAAACTGTAAAACAAATATAAAAATACTAAATTATATAATAAAAAGATGGGCTGAAAAAATTATAAATTTTTTTTAGACCGTCAAAAATCTGGTCAGGGGGCAGAATGTAAGTTCTGTCCCCTTGTATTTACGGGCTTTTTTGAGCACAAAAATGTCTATTTCGTAAATTATATAAATCTACGAAAGAAAAACTGCAGCTTCGGGAAACAAAAATCCCGGTTCCTTTTCTCCGATTTATGCCGCTGTTTTGGGCGGCATATGGGGGAGAGGATGAAGGAGGAAGGTGAGTACGGTTGGATTCTTACATAGATATTCATTCCCATATTCTGCCCCAAATAGACGACGGAGCGGAAAATTTTGATGTAAGTATGGAAATGCTGCGCACAGCCTGGAATGACGGAATCCGGGAAATCATTTTAACACCCCACAATAAACCATCCCATCACAATGGGTCGCCTGAAAAAATAAAAGGATTGATAAAAAATTTACAGGAAAATACCGGGAGAGAAGGGATAGATATAACCTTCCATACAGGAAATGAAATATATTACGGAAGCAGTATGATAGAAAAGCTGGATGGGAGGAGGGCATACACGATGGCGGATTCCGCCTACGTGCTGATTGAATTTGGCGTAAGGGATGATTTTACCCGTATCAGATATGGATTGTATGAAGCCCTGTCCCACGGCTATCGGCCCATCCTTGCCCATGTGGAGCGCTATGGCTGCATGAAAGCGGACAGGGTGGAGGATTTGATAAAAATGGGCTGTTATATACAGGTGAATGCGGGGAGTATTATGGGAAACTTCGGATTCGGCGCAAAACATTTTACCAAAAGGCTTTTATCAGAGAGGCTTGTTCACTTTGTGGCCACAGATGCCCATGATACCGGGAAAAGGAAACCTGTGCTTTCAGAATGTGCGGCATACGTGTCAAGGAAGTATGGGGAGGAATATGCCGGACAGCTTTTTTATGAAAACCCTATGCGCATCATAAAGGATGAGTATATATGAAAAATTCCGAAAATGAAGTATTGCAGAAAAGGCAGCGTAGGAAATGCAGAGGCGTCGAGTTCAAGACAAATTTGCAGAAGTAAGTTAGCAACTACCCGAAGCAGGAAATGCTTTACGGAAAATAAAACCGGAAAGCTAATCCGGTGAGAGAGGACAATTCGAAAGAGAAGATAATACGATAGAGGGAATAAGCCGCTGGAAAGGATAATCCTTTAAAAGGGATAAGACGTAAAAATATGGGAAATCAGATGGAACATGATGAAATTGAAATAGATTTACTTGAGGTCTTCCACATATTGGTGGGAAAAGCATGGCTGATTATAAGTGCAGGTCTCTTTGCCGCGCTTATCTGCCTTGTAATAAGCAGTTTTGTGCTGACGCCTTATTACGAGTCTACCACAAGAATTTATATTTTGAATAAATCGGATAATGCGGCGGTGAGCTACAGCGATGTGCAGATAGGCACTCAGCTGACCAAGGACTATGCGGAGTTGATCAACAGCCGCTATGTGCTGGAGGAAGTGATTCAGAAGCTTTCTTTAGACATGGAATATAAGGAACTTTTGAAGAAAGTCAGCGTGGAGACACCTACCGATACCCGTATTGTGGCGATTACGGTGGAAGATAAGGACCCGGTGCGGGCTATGGAGACAGCTAACTGTATCAGGGAAGTGGCAAGCAGCCACATACAGAATGTGATGGATATAGAGGCAGTAAACGTGGTGGAGCAGGCTAACATGCCCACGGAGAAAGCAGGGCCAAGCGTAACGCGCTGGACAATGGTCGGGGGAATGATTGGCGTAGTTATCCTGTGCGCTATCATTCTGATACAGTATCTGATGGACGATACCATCAAATCATCCGAGGATGTGGAAAAATATTTGGGCCTAAGCACGCTGGCTTTGATACCGGCAGCCACGGAGGAAACAGGGAGTAGAAAGAAAAAGAGAAAAATCAAGGAATCAGGTAAAAGTTTGTATATATTACAGAAAACATGAAAATGTAAAGGCCAAAGGCGGGATGTACGGGGCATCAGGATGCGCGCAAAAGAACTTGAAGAAATGTGAAGAAATATGAAGACAAAAGAAAGGATGGAAGGGAATGGATGTCAGCTCCTTGCGGGATGCAAATATAGAATATAGAGAGCAGCCAAATGAGAGAAGGAAGACTTTGCCGGAATATTTAAGGCAGCTGCGGGTGTCCCATCACTATCGGCAGAATTATATTGCCGGAAAATTAAATATTTCAAGGCAGACCTATTCCCATTACGAGACAGGAAGAATCAGGCCGCCGGCAGGGGCTCTGTACGGCCTTGCAAGGTTATATGGGATACCGGTGGAAAATCTGCTCTCTCTTATGATGCTGGGACAGTATGGGATAGAGAGCCGGGCGGTGGAGCATGAGGGCAGCCGCGGTCCGGAGGTTAAAATAGATAAAAATATCATAGATAAAAATGTAAAAGACAAATTAAATGAAAATGAATTATATGAAAAAATCAGCGACAAAATGGAAAGTCAGCTTCTCTCAGGATTCAGGAGCCTTAGTCAGGGAGAGCGGGAAGACATTCTTTCCATCATAAGGTTAAAGATAGAGAGCAGGGAGGAAAAAGAAAACCGGGATGCAGAGCGTAAAGCTACAGTTTGATAAATCAGCAGAGGATTACCGCATGAAGGAGGCCTTCAAAACCTTGCGCACAAATATAGAATTCTGCGGCAGGGACGTGAAGGTGGTGGCAGTCACCAGTTGTACCCCAAACGAGGGAAAGTCCAGCGTGGCCATGGAGATGGCGCGGGCCTTTGCGGAGGCAGGAAATAAAACAATTTTAATAGATGCCGATATGAGGAAATCCGTCCTTGTAGGAAGATACCGGACAGGGGCGGTAAAGCAGGGGATGAGTCACTGCCTGTCGGGAAGGGCGGAGTACCGGGATGTGCTGTGCGAAACCAACATTCATAACCTGTATGTTATCTTTTCAGGGCCGGTACCGCCGAATCCGAGCGAGCTGCTTGGCGGGGAGAAATTTGCTTCCCTGGTGAGGATGGTGAGAAACGCTTTTGACTATATCATTATTGACACACCGCCCTTAGGCAGCGTAATAGACGCGGCGGTCGCAGCAAAAAACTGCGATGGAACCGTGCTGGTGGTGGAGAACAATGCGGTGAGCTATAAATTCGTGCAGAGAGTGAAGGAGCAGCTGGATAAGACCGGGAGCCGTATTCTTGGTGTGGTTTTAAATAAAGTGGATATGAGCAGCAAGGGCTACTACGGACACTATGGCAGATACTACGGGAAATATTATGGTAAGTATTACGGGAAATATGGCGAGGACAACAATGTGGAGAAAGCGGTGCGTCATACGGAGCGGGAAACAGAAATAGTGGATGAGAATGAAGACACAGATGGGGAAGGCCCGGAGGAAGAAAAGGATATCGAATATCTGGATTAGTGAAGGCCTAGGGCAACATATGCAGCTATTATGTCAGTAGGGCATATCAAAATATGGGCATGTGGTTTTTGCAAAGAGAATCAGGCGGGGAAGGATAAATGAAGCGAAGCAGGATAATTGGTATGGCACTTGCCGGGGCTAATGTAATTTTGGTTTTGCTGTGTGCTTTTCTATATCTGGGAAAGGACAGACAGGAGCCTGAAATTACATTTCAAGCAGTGGATGCGGTTTATCAGGAAGGAATGGATACGGAAGCACTTCTTACAGGTGTCACTGCCCGGGATACACGGGACGGGGACTTAAGTGACAGGATTGTAATAGAAAGAATAAGTGAAGACAGACAAAATAAGACTGTTGTGGTTTTTTATGCGGTCAGTGATGGAGCCGGAAATGTGGCAAGGGCATCCAGGGTATTTGACGCGGTTTTCATGGAACAGGATGAGGATGACCCTAAGGATAGAGAAATGGAAGGGCAACCCTTTGAGGCAGGAATTACGGCGGAACTGAAAGAGAGAGATACGGATAAAGAAGCGGAGGTGGATGAGGAGCCGGAAAGTCCTGCTCCTGTGGAGACTCCAAAGGCGACAGAAAAGCCGACGCCTTTGCCGGCAGCGTCCCAGGCACCGGAACAGGAAAGGACGCCTGCACCGGAAAATGGACCGGAACCAGAAGATGAACCGGCCTCAGAAGAAGCTTCGGAGGAAGGTACGATGGCGGATACAGGTAACCATGCGCCTGTGCTTTCCTTAAAAACATCAGAGGTAGAAGTGGAGGCAGGGCAGGGGCCTGCGTGGGTGGATCTGATTGAGACGCTTTCGGATGACAGAGATGGGTATGAGACCCTTTTCAGGAACTTGAGTGTGAGCAGATATGATAGAAATAAACCGGGTACTTATCAGGTGAGCGTATCCACAGAGGATTCTGACGGGAACATCTCAGAGACAGTACCGCTGACAATTATTGTGAAATAAAAATTGGAGGTTTCCTTTTCGTGAAAAGCAAGAAAAAAAGGGATGCATTGGCGGAGCTTGAAAAAGAGCTGCTTTTAAATCCTGAAAGGCTGAAGGAAAAGAAAAAGAAAAAAAGAAGAAAGATTGCGGCCATGGTTTTGCTTGAGACGGCTGTTTTAGTGGTGATGGTCTGCATGATTGTCCAGATTGTCAGGGCAGTAGGGAAAAACAGCCTCCTTGGCAAGGCGCAGACGGCACCGGAGCTTACACCTGTTATAGCATCCCAGCCTTTATCCGAGGAGGAAGAAGAAAAGTGGCAGCAGGGATGGGTGAAATACAAAGAAAAAATTTATGCCTACAATGAAGATATTATGACCTTTTTGGTTATGGGGATTGATAAAAACAGTGATGTAAAAGAAGTAGAAGAAGGTACCAACGGCGGACAGGCGGATGCGTTATTTTTGGCAGTGATGAATCCCCACAGTAAATCCATCAGTGTAATAGGAATTAACCGTAATACCATGACGGATATCGATATTTACAATGAAGAAGGGGCTTATGTAAATACGGTTAAGGCCCAGATTGCAGTACAGCACGGCTTTGGAAATGGGATGGAGGAGAGCTGTGAATATCAGAAAAAGGCGGTACAGAAACTTTTTTATAATCTGCCCATCCATGGCTATGCGGCAGTGAACATGAGCGCTATCCCGGCGGTCAATGATGCGGTTGGCGGGGTGGATGTGACCGTGTTAGAAGACTTAACGAAAATAGATAAAAGCCTTAAACAGGGAGAAGAAGTGCATCTGGAAGGGCAGAACGCCTTCTGGTATGTGAAATACCGGGATACCGGAATATTCGGCTCTGCGGATATGCGGCTGGAAAGGCAGAAGCAGTATCTGACAGCTTTTATAAATGCGGCGAAAGGCGCGGTGAAGGATAACCTGTCCGTGGCGATTGGCTTGTATCAGGAGATTGCTGCGCAGATGGTGACGGATATTTCTTTGGATGAAGTATCTTACCTGACCCCAATCCTTGTGGATTATGGTTTTGAAAGCGACAGCTTCCGGATGGTGGAAGGGGAAAGTGTTATGGGAGAGGAATTTGAAGAATTTTGGATGGATGAAGAAGCGCTTTACGAATTGATTATAGATGTTTTTTATGAGGAAGTTACAGCCGGTTAGAAGTATTGGAAGCCAATTGTGGCGAACATTTGGTAGAAGGCATTTTCCAGACATGCTGCGGTGAGGGGACATTAGAGGCGGACGACATAATTTGTGTGAAACGAAGGGTATGGATATGAAGAAGATATGCAGGAAATTTACTTTCAGGAAAGAGCTGTTCCTTTATCTGCTGGCAGCCATCATTCTTACGGCCTGTGGAACAGGCAAAACAGATGGTGTAAATTCAGGCAGTCATAATGAAGAAACGGAGGCATCGGAAACAGAATCCGCAGCGATAGAGGAGATAGAAGGAACGGAAATGACAGTAGATGGCCCGGAAAGCAGCGCACAGGCAGGCAGTGGCAGCGCGGATGGCTCAGGAAAGGAAACAGGGCTTGCCAATGAAACGGCAGAAGATACCGTGGTGGACATCAAAGCATTGCAGGAAGAAAATCCTGATATCTTTGCATGGCTTTATATACCGGGGACAGATATTGACTGTCCGGTGCTCCAAAGCACACAGGCGGATGATTACTATGAAAGCCATAATGCTTACGGTGAGGCCGATGAGGAAGGGGCTGTTTATACGGAGCTTGCCAACCTGACAGATATGTGTGATTTCAATACCATCCTCCATGGAAAAACAATTGAAGACGGTGAACGCGGGTTATTTGCAGAGCTTTATCGGTTTGCAGATCCGGAGTTCTTTGAAAAACATAAGACAGTGTACCTGTATCTGGATGGTAATCTGCTAACCTACGAGATTTTTGCGGCATATGAAAGGGAGAATACCAGCCTGATTCGTACCTATGATTTTACCTATATCTCAGGCTGCCAAAAGTTCCTGGATGATTTATATGGTACGAGAGTCATGGGGATGAACTTCAGGGAAGGGTGGGAGGATTTAACCCCTTACCATTTTCTAGTTACCCTGACGACCAGCAGTGGAGAGAGCCCTGATAAGCAGTTTGTAGTCCTTGGAGGGCTTGTAAATGATGCGGCAGGAACCATAGACAGGGTCATGTATGAGTAAGGCTGGTAGTTATGAAATATTGGTATTTCCGCTGACGGTTATCCGGAAGCGTAAATATAAACCACACTCAAAATACCCGGTACATCGGGAGAAAAGGAGGAGATTCCAGATGAAGAAATTAATTGCATTAGCATTAGCGGGCGCAATGGTATTCTCTCTGCCTGTAATGGCAGCGACCAGCCCGTCCGCAGCAGCAGTGGTTGCATCATCATCAAAGGCAGCCGCAGCTGACACATCAGACACAGTGGAGGGTGTTCCTGCATCTGTTGTGTCTGCAGCAGCGTCTGTGGGAATGTCAATTGGGGAATATATGAACAACACAGTTGTATCCGTACCCGGACTTGACAGCGTCACCCCTATTGGACAGGGAGGACACATTCTCATTAACGGTGCACCCAGCAATGTTACATTTAACCTTGGCAAGCCTGCTCTGGCAGCTGTGAATTCAGCAAAGGCACAGGCAGCAGCCCTTGGCGGAAAAGTTCTGAATGTAGTGACAGTTTCATCCCATATCGGTGGATTTAGCACCGCACAGGTGAACTATTACATGAAGGGCGTGAAGACAGGACAGCTGGTTAAGGTATATCAGTTAGTAAACGGTCAGTGGGTTGAGCTTGGCGTAGCGGAAGTCAGAGATGACCATGTGGTTGTTGATATGACATCCTTTGGAACTTTGGCATTTATCGAAGTTCCCGGCGCAGCGGCACCTGTGGCAGAAGCTCCGGCAGCTGAGTAAAAAAGGTTTTACACAGTAAAAGGGGTGTAAAAAAGAATAATTAGTCATGCATGATTAATTAATGCATGCGAAACTGCCCGAAAAGGGAATCGCATGTGAATAAGATTTGTTTTTTTGCTTTCAGAGTGTGGGAATTGCGTGCTGCCATGGAAGTGGCAGTACGCTGAAAAAATATACAAGGTATGTAATTATTTTGAGATGGGGATTTTTGCTTTGTGATTTATGGGGAGAGAAAAGATGGATGGAGTAAGGATTCTGACAAAAGATGCAGTTACTGACGGAAATCGGATAAGAGAAATGCATCAACGAAAGGGTCTGTTATATAGAAGCTGGAAGCGTACGTTTGATATTTGTCTATCTTGCATTGCGCTGATTTGTCTTTCTCCTATTTTTTTAATAACAATTATTGCAATTAGGGCGGAAGATGGAGGGCCGGTATTCTTTACACAGATAAGGACAGGAAAAGATATGAAGCCGTTTAAAATATACAAATTCCGCAGTATGTGTAAAGATGCAGATAAGGTTCATGAGGAATTACGGAAGGAACATGGTAACACAGAAGTTTCTTTTAAACTTCAGGATGACCCAAGAGTTACAAAAACAGGAAGGATAATCAGAAAGTTCAATATTGATGAATTACCGCAGCTATTTAATATTTTAGCGGGCAGTATGAGTTTTGTGGGGCCCCGGCCATTGCCGGTATATGAATATGAGGAAGAACAAAAGCGATACGGAGAAAGATATATTCGAAGATATTCCGTCCCCCAGGGGCTTACCTGTTATTGGCAGATTTCAGACAGAGGAGAACAGTCCTTTGAAACAAGGATGCAGCAGGATGTTTACTATGCAGATCATTGCTGTATAAAAGAAGATTTAAAACTCATTGTAAAGACATTTTTATATACTATTTGCGGTAAAGCAGGATATTAACCGCTGATTTCAATAAGGACTTCGAAATGAGCTTGTCAAGAAAGTATGACAAAACCAGATATAGGCTGAGGAGGATATAGGAGTGGCAATTTTAGTCTGCGGAGGGGCAGGATATATTGGGGCTCATGTAAATAAACAATTAAATAAAGAAGGATATAAGACGGTGGTGTTAGACAATTTAGTCTACGGTCACCGGGAAGCGGTTAAGTGGGGAGATTTTGTCCAGGGAGATTTAAAGAACATCGATGAAATAGAGGCGGTGTTTCAAAAAAATAAGATTGATGCCGTTTTCCACTTCGCAGCGTACGCGTATGTAGGCGAAAGCGTCACGAACCCAGAAAAGTATTATTACAATAACGTGGCAAACACCTTAAATTTACTCCGTGTCATGAGAAAGTATGGGTGCGATAAAATTATTTTTTCATCCACCTGTGCCACCTATGGGGAACCGGAACAGGTTCCGATTACGGAAAATATGCTTCAGAACCCGATCAACCCATATGGAGCTTCCAAGTTAATGGTGGAGCGCATATTGAAAGATTACAACAAGGCTTATGGACTTAACTTCGTAGTTCTCCGGTATTTTAACGCGGCGGGGGCTGACCCAGACGGTGAAATCGGGGAAAGCCATAATCCTGAAACGCATTTAATTCCTTTGGTTCTGGATGCCGCTAGTGGGAAAAGACAGGATATTAAGGTGTTTGGTACTGACTATAAGACGGCGGATGGAAGCTGTGTCAGAGATTATATTCATGTGTATGACCTTGCAACGGCACACCTATTGGCACTTCATTATTTAGAAAAAGGAAAAAATAGCGATTTTTTCAACTTGGGAAATGAGCTTGGGACATCAGTGCTTGAAGTTGTGGAGTCCGTAAAAGAAGTAACCGGCAAAAATTTTACCGTTACTCTGGCAGACAGGCGGGAAGGAGACCCGGCTAAGCTGGTGGGAAGTAGTGAGAAGGCTCGGAGGATACTCGGCTGGAAACCAATTTATGGAGACATTGATACCATTGTCGGACATGCATGGAAGTGGCATGAAAAAGCGGATTATTGACAGCATATAGTGCTTTTAGTATAGATAACGATTAACAGTTCGGCTTTTGGCCTCACTGTTATGATAACGTACCTTGACAATTGCATATCTTATATCAAATAACTTGCGGAAAATTATAAAGCCTGATATATTAGATTTATCAATTCAATGTGAGTCTCTTATTTCTATAGGAAGGGCACGAAAAGAAGCGCCTGAAATATGGAAATCTATATCGGTAGCTCACCGGAAATTCACAGCGAGAAAATTAAATATAGAAGGCAGAGAAAAAGAATTTTGGGCGTTGTAAATTTCTATTACGTATATTCTGCATACTCTGCCGAAAGGAGGATGTATGGGATATACTAAAAAGACATTGCAGGAGCTTGATCTGATTGACAATTTCCTGTCAAATGCAATTGCAGCCAATGAGGAGATTAATGAACCTTTTTACCGGTTATTGTTGTCGGTGCTTCTTGGAAAAAAGATAAAGAAGGTTCGTGTGCGCGCACAACAGATTGTTCCGCCGATAACCCCGGATTTAAGAGGAATCAGGATGGATGTGGAAATCACTGAGTATGATGAAGAAACCGTCACAAATGTATATGACTTGGAACCTCATATCAAAGACAGCCTTCACTTGCCAAGACATAACAGGTATTATCAGGCAAAGATAGACGGTCGATATGTGAAAAGAGGGTTAAAAGATTTTTCATCTATTCCCAATCTGTATATTATCACAATTACGAATTATGACTTGTTTGGCGAGGATTATATGGTGTATACCATCCACAACAAGTGCGAGGAAGTACCGGAGCTGAACTATGACGATGGACTCAAATTTATATATTTTAATACAAAAGGTCAAAAAGGCGGTAGTCAGGCAATTAAAAATATGCTAACATATTTTCAGAACAGTGATAGTAAAAATGCGGTGGATGATGCAACCAGAATGATGGATTTCTATGTAAATAAGGTAAAAAATCTGCCGGAAGTGGAGGATGGCTATATGACACTTGGAGAGTGGATGGATGATATGTTAGCGGATATGGCAAAGGAAGCGGCTGTGGATATGGCAAAAGACATGGCTGTAAATATGGCAGAGGATATAGCAAAAGATATGGCGAAAGATATGGCAGAGGATATAGCAAAAGATATGGCGAAAGATATGGCAGAAGATATGGTAGATGGTCTGAAAGAAAAAATAAAGGAAAATGCAAAAAAAGAAATAGAGGATACTATGAGCCTGAAGTCTATCATACTGTTTATTGAAACAGTTCACGAATATCATGGCACAAAAGAAAGCGCAATAGTTAAAATCCAGGAAAAGTTTCCGGAATATTCGGAACAGGCGGAAGAACTTGTTGAAAAGTATTGGAAGGAAAGTTGAGAGTAACCCATTTCCCCAAATAATAGAGTAAGTTAAGGATTGAGAGAATCCCGGTATAAGATATGCAATTGTCTTATATCGGGATTTTTTTATTCAATAAGCTGACTCGCGAAGCGTGACAGCGTTTGAGGCATAGGGCAGCATATGGAAATTTGATGATTGCAGCATGCAGCCTGCGCGGGTGAGTAAGGGAAGAACCTTTCCTGCTTGATTGAACAAAATAAGGTTGAGAGTAGCAATGGACATAAAAATTTTAATAGCGACACATAAAAAATATAGAATGCCAAAAGACGATATGTATCTTCCGATTCAGGTAGGAGCGGAAGGAAAGCAATCCCTTGGATTTCAAAGAGATAATATAGGGGAAAATATTTCTTCTTTTAACCCAAGAATGAGTGAATTGACAGCTGCTTATTGGTCATGGAAAAATTTGACAGCTGATTATATCGGTCTTGTGCATTATCGCAGACACTTTACTATTGTAAAAAGGATAAGGAGATTGGGAAATAAAGATAAGTTTCAAATGGTTTTATCGCGGAAGGATGCAGAAAATATTTTAAAGCAATATGAACTTATTCTTCCCAATAAGAGGAAATATTATATAGAAAGTATCCGTTCACATTTTATTCATTTGCCATATACATTTGAAAAGGATTTGAAGATCTTCGAAGAAACGATAAAAGAGCTTGCACCGGATTATCTTGATGCATATGAAACAGTTATGAGCCGTAGTTGGGCGCATATGTTTAATATGTTTATTATGAAGAAAGAACATTTTGATAAATATTGTGGGTGGATGTTTCCAATTCTTCGGGCGGTTGATGAAAAAATTGATATGACAGGTTATACACCGAGGGAAAGCAGGGTAGTAGGGGATTTTGGAGAATTTATGTTGGATATTTGGAATGAGAAAAATAAAATTTCATACAAAGAAGTTGATGTGCTGTTTATGGAAAAACAGTCTATGTTAAAAAAAGCGTGGACTGCATTAAAGAGGAAATGTGGAATAAATTTTATTGAGAAAAGAAGGACGGAATTCTAAAAAATAATATTTGAGGAGTATATATGAAACAGGGACAAAACATAACTAGCATTGGAATTGTAGTTTGCTATATTGGTAAATTCCCAGAATGGTTTCCTCTTTGGGTAAAATCTTGTGCAGGGAATCCTTCTATTGATTTTCTCTTATATACAGATCAGAAATTGGGAACATTACCCCAAAATATAATATTTCATAGCGTCACATTGGAGGAATTGCGAAAAAGATTTTCTGAAGTACTCGGTTTTGAGTGTAGTTTAGAAATGCCATATAAATTGTGTGATTATAAAGCGATTTATGGAGAAGCCTTTCAGGAAGATTTATCACAATACATTTTTTGGGGACATTGTGATGTTGATATGGTGTTTGGAGATTTACGAAAATTTATTACGGAAGATATTTTAGACTCATTTGATAGAATTTTTGAAGTAGGTCATTTATGTTTGTATAGAAATTGTACTGAAATTAATCATTTATATCGTGAAGAAGGCGCTTTGTTTCCATATAAAAAGGTATTTAAAGAGAAACACTATTGTGGGTTTGACGAGCATACTGGCATGACGAGAATATGTGAGATTAATCAAATAAAAACATATAAAAGAGTGGTGTGTGCAGATATTGCTCCCCATTACAGAGCATTTTACATGATGGACGAGGATTCTATAGATGGTGAATTGGCAGTAGAAAATCATAAATATCAAATATTTACATGGGAAAACAAAAAAACATGGCAGAATTATCTGAATGATTATGAAATAGTTCAAAGGGCAGAGGTTTCATATATACATTTTATGAGAAAAAAACCAGTTAATGTACAGGAATGTATAGGAAAAAATAAGTATTGTATTACATATAAAGAGTTTGTACCAATAGAACTTTGCGACAATGAGAATATAAATGCTGAATTTATTAAAAGGTATAGCTATGCTGTGGAAGGGGCGAAAAGAAAATTGGAATATATATCAGGTTTTATTAGAAATGGATTAAGAGCATATAAAAATGGAGAATTACTATTGAGAATTAAGCTGAGATGGAATCGGCGAAAATCGGTAAACAAAGCGTATATTGAAACTGGACGCGAATATTAGAGTTATGAGTACAAATGAGGAGTTAAATAGGGTTATATATGGAAAATAGGTTAATTAGAAAAATGCAAGGTAATATTTTAATACGTTTTTTTGCTTATCCATATATGAATTATAAAAAAAAGAAAGAGTTTAACGCATATATAGATTCTGAAGACGCAAATAGATTAAAGGCATTTAAAAATATTCATAAAGGTCAGAGATGTTTCATTATAGGGAATGGTCCCAGTTTAACTGTAACTGACTTAAATAGGCTAAAAGATGAGATAACACTTTGTGGTAATAGAATATATGATATTTTTAATAAGACCGTATGGAGACCGACATATTATTTTTGTGTGGATAATGCAGGAATGAAAGAGATTATCCCCAAAATAGAAAATGCAAATGTTGGAATAGCTTTTTTAGAATTGGCAGCACGTAGGTATATATCGGAGTACAATGATAAAGTTATATTTATCAATCATTCAAATAAAAAATTTATAATTAACCGATACAATGATAAAAGCATACATATTAGTGAAGATATTTCACAATATTTTTCATGTGGATATACGGTTTTGTTTGCAGCATTGCAATTTGCAATATATACGGGAATACGAGAAATATATTTGTTGGGAGTAGACTTTAATTATTCTCAAACTACAAATAAATGGGGTATGGTAAAAAGGGATAAAAGTGTTCAAGATTATTTCGATGGAAAAAAACATTATGGATCGGGACTGAACTATGAGAGTACCTTGAATGCATGGAAAAAAGCAAAAGAATATTGTGATAAACATGAAATTAAAATATTTAATGCTACTCGTGGGGGAAAATTAGAAGTGTTTGAAAGAATCGACTTTGATATGTGTATGCATAATATAACTGATAATTTTATTGATGATAAATAAGTATTTGAGGTACAGATGCAAGAGAAAATTTGTGTTCTACAGTTTATAGGGAAATTAGGTAGTGGTGGGATTGAAGCTTTTGTTATGAATGTATTTCGTAGTATCGATCGAACAAAAATTAATTTTGGATTTGTAACATTTCAAGAAAAAAAAGAATTCTATGATGATGAAATCCAATTGTTGGGTGGGAAAAAGCATGTTGTAACACAAAAGTGGAAAGGTGGAATAAATGGAGCTTTTGAAAGGACATTCAGTTTTTTTATTTTTTTAAAAGAGCATAAGGAATATAAAATTGTACACATTCATTTATCGGATCCTGCAAGAGCAGTTCAATATATTTTGATTGCAAAATTATTGAGACGTAGGATTATTGTACATTCTCATGCAACAAGTGTACCGGGGGGATTCTGTAAAAAGATAATAAGGAGGATAAATAAATACTTAATTTACTTTTGCTCAGATATACAGCTGGCATGTTCAAAAATAGCAGCAAATTGGATGTATCCTCGATTAGGTCAAGAGAATGTACAAATTATACAAAATGCCTTTGATTTAAACAGATTTTTTAATTGTACTAAAAACAGAACTAAAATGCGTGATGAATATAACCTTTCCGGTAAATATGTTATAGGAAATATTGGTAGACTGTGTCAGCCCAAAAATCAAAGGTTTATTCTAAATTTTTATAAAAAGCTGTGTGATTACAGAGAAAATTTATGCCTGCTTATAGTAGGGGATGGGGAGCTTAAGAAGAGTTTGGAAGAATACGTTAGCACTTTGGAGATAGAAGATAAAGTGATTTTTGCACCGCCACAAACAAAAATTGAAGATATGTATGCAGTTATGGATTTGTTTGTACTGCCTTCATTATACGAGGGTTTAGGAATTGTTGCTGTAGAAGCACAGGTGTCTGGGCTAATGACCTTAGTTTCAGAACATGTTCCTTCTGAAGCGCAAGTATCAAACCACTACCTATCGATTCCACTAAATGTGGATATATGGGTAGATGTTATAAATACGCAAATCAGCAAAAAAAATATAAGGTATAAACATTTTTTCCCAAAACTGAAAAACTTTGATATTAAAGAGGTTTCATTTCAAATGTTGCAAATATATGAATCACTGAAATAGAAATATCCAACTGTTTTTTTAAAGAGAGGAAAAGGAAATGAATAAAGTTATTACATTTTCAGTTAATGCGTATAATGTTGAAAATACATTGGAACAGTTATTAGAAAGTTTGGTAGCAGACCCTTCAATATTTGATTTTATGGAGGTGCTAATTATAAATGATGGTTCAACAGATGGAACAGAAATAATTGGTTTTAATTATAGTGAGAAATATCCGGAGGTAATTAAAATAATCAATAAACAAAACGGAGGATTGGGCTCTGCAATTAATAGAGGAATACAAGAGGCAAAGGGAAAGTATTTTAAGCCTGTTGATGGCGATGATTGGATTAATTCCGAAGATTTAAAAAGAATAATTAACTATATGGAAAAAGCAGAAAGCGACATGATTTTGTGCGATTATAAGTGTTGTTACGAAGATAACAGAAAAGAAAAAATAGTTCACGAATTTACTGGTCTGGAAAACGGTAAAAATTATCAACTTGACGAGATGTTAGAGGTTGTAAATTACATGGGATATCATGCAATTTTTTATAAGACATCCGTTTTACAGGGAAATAATATTAAACTTGATGAGCATGCTTTTTATGTTGATACGGAACTAGATTTATACCCAATCCCTTTTGTTAAAACAGTTAGTTATATTGACTGTTGTATTTATTGCTATCGGTTAGGAACTGATGGACAAAGCGTTAGTCGGGAAAGCAGGATAAAAAATATTGGCCATGCAAGAAGTGTTTGCTATCATTTAATGAAGTTTTTTATGGATAATAAAGATAAAGTGACTGCAAAGACGGCTGAATATATAAAATGGCGTACAGCATGCATGATATGCTTTTATGTGCGAGCATTATTACTATTTTCCCCATCAAAAAAAATTGTAGCCGAGATAAGAGGTGTTAAAAAAAATGCAATCGAAATAGATAGGAGTATTTTAGATTATACAAAGAAACGTAGTAAAACAGTATATTTACTTTTTAAAGAGATTTTACTGTTTTATATTCCTTTATCTATTCATGAAAAGAAAAAATATATTAGCTGAGGCAAAACTAATGAAGTTGTCTTTAAGGTCTTTTATCACTATTTGGATTTACATTTTAGTGTCCATAAATTTGGGGATTTTTAAGTTTGTCTATATGGATGAGTTTATTGAAAAAATTAATCTGATATCTTCAATTACCTTGGCAATTGGATGCAGATGTAATAGGGAGATATGCAGACAATGCATAAATATATACTATAAACTCGATTTCTTTGTTGCTTTCTATATTGCTTTTCTTGTAATTGAAAATAGCTACTCAATATTATTTATAGAAGATGGCAAACTGGGTGGTGCAGGGTTTACGTTTATTTTGTTAAGTTACGCAATCGCATATATACTACCGACATATGATAGAGCAGAGGAATTTTTAAGAAGATTGGTAATTTTGACTTTTTTTTCTGTTCTTTTGCGAGCGATATCTTGGTATTTATTTAATTACCACAATATAACTTTTATGGAACCTCTTTTATATGACTTTGGGGGAAGATGGGTGAGAGAGGGATTTCAAAGAATACCAATTACAGAGTTTTCCGGTATTTCTTTCTGTTATGCTCTTTCGAGTGTATTTTCGAAAAAGAAGAAAAATCGGATTATATATGTTTTTTATATTATTTCAGAAATGGTCTATGTGCATATTATTACCCAGGCAAGATCATTGGTGATTGTTTACGGAATCTTAATATTTTTTGTGTTAATCCTTTTTTCAAAAAATAATATAAGAAAGAGGCTTTTTGCGAGTGTATGTATTAGTTTCATGGTGTTATTTGTCTTTTTTAGTGAAAGTGCAATGACTTTTTGGTATACATTTCAAGCATATTCATTTAGTAATAATATAAGGTTGATTGCATTAAAATATTTTAGCGGGAAGTGGCTTTCATCTATCATCACTTTTTTATTTGGTTTGGGTTATTCAATTTATTTGGTTGATTATGGAAGAACAGGCAGCTTTTCTGATTTAGGGTTGTTGGGTGTCTTATTTCATTTTGGCTTGATTGGTTTTGTAGCACTTACGTCTGTGATGGTTTATATGAGTTTTATCTCCATAAAAATATATAAAAAGCAAATAAATGAGAAAAAAATATTTGCAATCTCCAGTACATTATACATGGTTTTGTCCAGTATTTTATCAAATAGTGTGTTTGATGCAAGAAGAAATATTGCGATTCCTTTTTATATAACTTTTTTTATTTATATTACAGAGATAGTGAAAAAAGAAAATTATTAAGGGTATGGTTAGGAGTAATCAATTAATAGAAAAGCGATAATGAGAGGAAATTCATTTGAGAAAAAATAAATCACTTACAGTAAATTTTATATTTAATTTATTAAAGACTTTCTCAAGTATCCTTTTTCCAATTATTACATTTACATATTCATCAAGAGTTTTAGGCGCAGATGGCATAGGAAAGGTAAATTTCGCAAAATCCATTATTTCCTATTTTAGCATGTTTGCAATGCTGGGCATGGCATATTATGGGACAAGAGAAGCCGCAAAAATTCGTGAAAACAGATATAAACTTTCCAAGTTTACACATGAAATGCTATTGATTAACGGATGCACAACTATTATAGCGTATATTGTGCTGGTAATTGTAATATTATTTATGTCCAAATTAAAAGATTATACACTGCTCCTGATAATTAATAGTTTTTCAATTTTAATGATGGGCATGGGTATGGAATGGCTGTACCAAGCGTTGGAAGAATATAGATATATTGCGCTCAGGGCAATGGCATTTCAAGGAATTGCGTTGGCTGTTATGCTGCTTACAGTAAAAAGTGTAAATGATGTTGTGAATTATACGATTGTTTCGGTGATTGCGTCATCAGGGTCTTATATATTGAATTTTATTAATAGCAGAAAATATGTTGATTTTTGTTGGTATGGTAATTACGAAATAAAGAAACATCTGCGACCATTAATGTGGCTGTTTGCATTAGCACTTTCGATTGAATTGTATACGGTCTTAGACTCCACTATGCTTGGCTTTTTTAAGGGAGACTTTGCAGTTGGAATATATACGGCATCTATTAAAGTAAATAGAATAGCCAATTCATTGATAACATCTTTAGGAGTGGTCCTCATTCCAAGGCTATCATATTATGTGGGAAAAGGGGAACGAGAGCAATTTAAAATACTGATTGATAAAGCATATAATTTTGTGTTTATGTTTTCCGTGCCCGCATGTTTGGGGCTATTTGTGTTAAGTAATGAAATTATTTCTCTGTTTTGTGGACAAGGGTTTGAGACAGCGGGATTCACAATGCGGCTTTTGACGCCTATTGTGCTCGTCATACCATTCAGTGTTGTTACCAATCAACAGACTTTTGTCCCAATGGGAAAAGAAAAGTTAATTTTAATATCTACTTGTGCAGGAGCAGTTACAAATTTTATATTTAATCTTTTACTTATACCACGTTATGCAGAAAACGGAGCGGCAATTGCTACCGTGATAGCAGAGACAGTAGTCGCAATCGTATGCCTTGTCAATGCAAAATATAATTTGAGAATAGATAATATTTTTCACCAATATTATCAGTATTGGGTTGCGGGATTGCCAATTTTAGCAATAGGAATATGGATTTCAAAATTGGGATTTAGTAATTTGGTTACCATATTTTTAACAGTAATGTTGTCGGCAATAAGCTATTTTGTGATATTATTGCTTTTCAAAAATAAATTTCTGATGGAAATGATGGAACGTGTAAAGAGGAGAGGAATTTTAGCAGCGAGGGAAAGGTAATGTACAAAAAACCATATGTCATAGCGGAAGCAGGATGCAATCACATGGGCCAAATGGAAATTGCCCATGATTTAATTAACACAGCAGCAATTTTCTGCAAAGCAGATGCAATCAAATTTCAGAAAAGATGTCCCAGGGAATTGTTGACTCCGGAGCAGTATAATGCGCCTCACCCTAATCCATACAATTCTTTTGGAAAGACGTATGGAGAACACCGTGAATTTCTGGAATTTACTGTGGAGCAGCATGCACAGCTAAAACAGTGGTGTGAAGAAATAGGGATTACTTATGCAACGTCAGTGTGGGACATGACCTCTGCAAAGGAAATTGCATCACTGGACCCTAAGTTTATCAAAATACCGTCAGCCTGCAATAATAACTTTGAAATGCTTGAGTGGCTATGTGATAACTACAAGGGCGAAATACAAATATCCTTTGGGATGACCACACACGAAGAAGAAAAACAAATTGTAGCGTTATTTGAGCATAAAAATCGTGTGAAAGATTTGGTTGTGTTTAGCTGTACATCAGGTTATCCTGTTTCATTTAAAGATGTATGTCTGCTGGAAGTTACAAGATTACGGGAAACATATGGAAGCGAAGTGAAGGCAATTGGTTTTTCAGGGCATCATTTAGGGATTGCGGTGGATAATGTTGCCTATGCGTTAGGAGCAAATTACATAGAGCGTCATTATACCCTTGACAGAACATGGAAAGGTACGGATCATGCGGCATCCCTTGAACCGGATGGTATCCGTAAATTAGTGCGCAATTTAAATGCGATATATGAGTCGCTTTCGTATAAGTCGGAAGAAATCTTACCAATAGAGCGGATGCAGCGAGAAAAATTAAAGTACAGGGAACATGTAATATAAAAGATAAGGCTTACTTTAAGGAAATGGTGAAATAAAATGAATGTGGCATTTATACCGGTACGTGGCGGAAGTAAATCAATTCCCCTTAAGAATATAAAGGAAATTATGGGAAGGCCATTGGTATACTGGACAGTCAAAGCAGCTTCTGAATGCGAATATATAGATAAAGTATATGTTGCTACTGATAGTGAGGAAATAAAAGTCATTATCAATTCCTTTGAAACGAATGAACCTGGGATGTTTCATAAGGTAGAAGTAATAGGACGTTCCAAAGAATCAGCTTCCGATACGGCATCCACAGAATTTGCTATGTTAGAATTTGCTGAAAAATATGACTTTGAAAATATAATACTCATTCAGGCTACATCACCTATGTTGACAGCGGATGATTTAGAGGGCGGTTTTCAGCTTTTCAAATCTCCTGATACGGATAGTGTTTTATCTTGCGTACGCCAGTATCGTTTTTTGTGGGAAAAGAAAGAAACAGGAGATGTATGTCCTTCAAATTATGATATTAATTGTAGACCCAGGCGGCAGAGCTTTCCGGGTTATTTGATGGAAAATGGAGCATTTTACATTACCTCAAAGGAACGATTGTTAAAATATAAAAATCGTATTTCAGGCAGGATAAAAGCATATGAGATGAATGAAAACACCGCATATGAAATTGATGAACCAAGTGATTGGATTATTGTGGAGTCTTTGATGAAGGGGAATAAAACCGAGGACGGTTCAAAGGGCATTGAAATAAAAATGTTCCTTACGGATTGTGATGGATGTCTTACGGATGGAGGCATGTATTATTCGGAATATGGGGATGAACTTAAGAAATTTAATACGAAGGATGGCATGGGATTTTCACTATTGAAGGAAAGGGGAATTATAACAGGGATTGTAACAGGTGAAAAAACAAATATTGTAGATAAACGGGCAAAGAAATTACAGATAGATGAAGTATATCAGGGAGTCAAAAACAAGTTGGATATTGTGAAACACCTGGCAGAAAAAAATCATGTTATGTTAGAAGAAATTGCATATGTTGGAGACGATATTAATGATATTGAAGTATTGGAAAAAGTAGGCTTTCCATGTACCGTGAACAATGCATCTGCGGATATTAAGGCAAAGGCCAAATATGTAAGTAAGCGTAATGGCGGAGATGGAGCAGTCAGGGAAATAATAGATGTGATTATTGGAGGAAGCCTTTGAGAGGGGAAGTATATGAAAAAGTATGATTATTTAATTGTCGGAACCGGATTATTTGGTTCGGTATTTGCAAACCAGCTGACCGGAAAAGGAAAAAAGTGTCTTGCAATTGACAAGCGCCTCAATATCGCGGGTAACATCTATTCCAGAGAAATAGAAGGAGTTCAGGTACATATGTATGGGCCGCATATTTTTCACACATCAGACAAAGAAGTATGGGATTATGTCCGGCAGTTTGCGGAGTTTAATCATTTCCATTATGAACCGGTAGCAAATTATAAGGGGGAACTGTTTAACCTTCCTTTTAACATGAATACTTTTCACCAGATGTGGGGAGTAAATACACCGGAAGAAGCAGAAAGGGAATTAGAATGTCAGCGCAAGAGGTTTCTTGCAGAGCATCAGGGTGGTTACGAACCACAGAATCTGGAAGAACAGGCAATCAAGCTGATAGGGTATGACATTTATGTGAAGCTGATAAAGGGATATACCGAGAAACAGTGGGGACGTCCTTGTACGGAGCTGCCAGCATTTATTATCCGCAGGCTGCCGGTCAGACTCCGGTATGATAATAATTATTTTAACGATCCTTATCAGGGAATTCCGGTTGGCGGTTATACACAAATGGTTGAAAAGATGCTGTCAGGGGTTGAAGTTAAGCTTGACTGTGACTATCTGGCGGATAAAGAGTATTATGATTCTCTTGCGGAAAGAATCGTATATACAGGTCCGATTGATGCATATTTCAATTACTGTTATGGAAGTTTAGAATACCGAAGCCTTAGGTTCGAGACAGAGATATGTGATATGGATAATTACCAGGGATGTGCCGGTATGAATTTTACAGATGCAGAGACGCCTTATACAAGAATTGTGGAACATAAGCATTTTGAGTTTGGAAAAGGAAATACAGGCAGGACGGTTATCACCAAAGAATATTCTTCAGAATGGAAACAGGGCGATGAACCCTATTATCCGGTAAATGATTTAAAGAATCAAAAGTTATATACAAAGTACGGTCAAATGGCGGATAGAGAAACCAATGTAATATTTGGGGGAAGGCTGGCAGAGTATAAATATTACGACATGGATAAGGTGATTCGAAGGGCTTTGGATATCAGTAAGCAATTTGTATAAATCAATAAAAGTTATTTTAGATGTTGTCGTGTCTTCGGAGAACACAACGACCGGGAAGGCCTTACGAAAGAAAAAAATTGATTATAAAAAGATTGATTATAGAAAAAACGAGCTTGGAGGAAACAAAGATGAGACGCAAAAGAGTATTGGTAACAGGCGGCGCCGGCTTTATAGGCTCCCATTTATGCGAGAAACTGTTAATGCAGGGAAATGACGTAGTCTGCATGGACAACCTTTTTACCGGGCAGAAGGATAATATCCGCCATTTGATGGACAACCCATATTTTGAGTTCATCCGGCAGGATATTTTAGAGGATATCTATGTAGAATGCGACCAAATTTACAACCTCGCCTGCCCGGCTAGCCCGATTCATTACCAGTACGATCCTATCAAGACAGGAAAGACCAGTGTGGTGGGAGCTTTACATACGTTAGGGCTTGCGAAACGCTGTCATGCCCGTATTTTGCAGGCAAGCACCAGCGAGGTATACGGCGACCCGGAAGTGCATCCCCAGCCGGAGAGCTATAGGGGTTGTGTGAACCCTAATGGAATCCGCTCCTGTTATGACGAAGGGAAACGAATGGCGGAAACTTTATTTTTTGATTACAACAGACAACATGGGGTGGATATCAAGGTAATTCGCATTTTTAATACATATGGCCCCCGGATGCGTTCTGACGATGGGAGAGTGGTGTCAAATTTTATTGTCCAGGCACTAAAAGGACAGGATATCACGATTTATGGGGACGGCAGGCAGACTCGGAGTTTCTGCTATGTGGATGATTTGGTAGAGGGGATGATACGGATGATGGACAGCCGGGATGGCTTTACCGGTCCTGTCAACCTGGGGAATCCGAGAGAATTTACCATGTTGCAGTTGGCAGAAATGGTTATCCAAATGACGGATTCCAAATCCCAGATTGTGTATTTGCCGCTGCCTCAGGATGACCCCACACAGAGAAAACCGATTATAGATCTGGCGAAGAAAGAACTGGGCTGGGAACCATTGGTACCGCTGGAAGAAGGCCTTGCGAAAACGATTGCATATTTTAAAGAGACGATAGATAGAGACAATAGTGTAGCTTTTTACAAATAAGTGTGGACAGGGGAAAAGAAAATGAAAATTGCAATAGCAGGGATAGGTTATGTCGGGCTGTCAAATGCCGTATTGCTGGCACAGCACAACGAGGTTTGTGCGGTAGATATTATATCGGAAAAGGTGGAGATGCTGAATCAGCGTAAATCACCTATCCAAGATAAGGAACTGGAAGAATATCTGGCACAGAAAAACTTAAATCTAAGGGCTGTCACAGACGTAGAACCCACATATAAGGATGCCGATTTTGTCATTATATCAACGCCGACCAACTATGACCCGGAGAAGAATTACTTTGACACATCATCGGTAGAGTCTGTTATCGAGCAGGTGCTGCGGGTTAATACATCCGCTTATATCGTGATCAAATCTACGGTGCCGGTGGGATTTACAGAGCGTATGCAGAAAAAATATAATAGCAGCCATATCTTATTTTCGCCGGAATTTTTAAGGGAAGGGCGAGCTCTGTATGACAATCTTTATCCGTCAAGAATCATTGTAGGCGTGCAAAAAGACGATAAGAAGGCGCTGAGCAAAGCGGAGCAGTTCATTACCCTGCTGGTGCAAGGGGCACTGAAGCAGGAAATAGACACGTTAATTATGGAGCCGACCGAAGCCGAGGCAGTGAAACTCTTTGCAAATACCTATCTGGCGCTGAGAGTTGCCTATTTCAATGAGCTGGATACTTATGCGGAGATACGGGGGTTAAATACAGAACAGATTATCAAGGGAGTATGCTTGGACCCACGCATAGGCTCCCACTATAATAATCCTTCTTTTGGATATGGGGGTTACTGCCTGCCTAAGGACACGAAGCAGCTTCTTGCAAATTACGATCATGTACCCAACAATATTATCGGAGCGATTGTGGAGGCTAACCGGACAAGGAAGGATTTTATTGCGGAGCAAATATTGAAAAAACTGCGGTTTGAGGAAAAGAGTGCAGCCGGAAGGAAGTGCACGGTTGGGGTTTACAGGCTGACAATGAAAGCACATTCTGACAATTTTAGGCAGTCCTCTATTCAGGGAATTATGAAGCGCCTGAAAGCAAAAGGAGTGGAAATTATTGTCTATGAGCCTTCATTAAAAAAGGAAACCTTTTTTGGAAGCTGTGTGGAGAGGGATTTACAGAAGTTCAAGGATGAATGCGGATTGATTATATCGAACAGGAAGGAAAAGGAGCTGGAAGATGTGATGGATAAGGTATATACGCGAGATTTATTTTTGACGGACTGATTGCGAACAGAAACTGACAGATTGATTTGCGGATACTCCCGGATTGAAATATTTTCCAGCTAAAAATTTCCGAAATATTTGGAACAGACGGAAGATTTTATTGAAAGAATTGGAAAGAAAGCTTAGAGTAAGTTGCTTTCAGAAAAATAATAGAGAAAACTAAGGAATGCAAATCCCGGTATGAGAAATGAAATTGTCTTATATCGGGATTTTATTTTGCGCATATAGAGTTTTTGAATGGGCAAAACCCCAAAATAAGGAAGCAAATATTGGAAAAGTTCCGGTTTGAGGAAAAGTGCAGTGGGACAGAGATTTACAGCTGGGATTTATAGACTGACAATGAAAGCCCCGTCTAACAATTTTCGACAATCCTCTATACAAGGATTTATGAAGCAGCCGGTAAATTAAAAATTGAAATAATATAACCACCGATAGGTGTAATATTTAAGAATAATAGGCCATATATTATTTATAGAGATAAGATATACAAAAAGCTTATTTAGGGACAAGTAATAAAAATTATTTCTATAATAAGGAGTCTGCTAATGAACAATGGCAAAAAGAATAGAGATCAAAAGCTTTATAAAAAAGCAAAAAAGGTTTTAAAGATTATAGAAGTGACCGGAGCCGCCTTTTCGGCGGTTGTAGGAGTTTCCATATTTGAAATACTTTGTATAATGATAAAAACAGGTATGATTTACACGGAAAAAGTGGATATGTACAAAAATACTCCTCACACGCAGCATATAATTTTATATATTGGAGAATCAGGTGGTAATGATGTTATGCCTGGTATCAAAATATATGAGAATTATACTTTTGAATGTGACATAGATATCGGTTTAATTGATAATTGGAAAATAGAGGTTATTTATAAAAGATAATACATAGCGATTACTTTCGTTCTTTTGGTCGCACGGAACTGTCGTTGCATTTTTGCCTATCGGCATTATAGCCTATGCAAATCCTGGTTGCAAAATTTGTATCTGATATTTCTTAGTTTATTCAAATTTTCAAAAGTATATTTTAGCTTTTTATCGAATGAGCATGACATTACCCATAGATATATGATATACTTTTGCATAATGAAGCTGTCAGGTGGAGCTGGCGGAGCTCAAGTTAAAAATGAAAAAATGGGTGCGCTTTTGTCCCAAATGAAAAAACGAAAATGGGGAAAAGCAGAACAGAGAGGGAGAGGATATGAACAGAAGTGAGGAAGTCAGGAAGATTTGCGAGGAAAAGCAAATCCGTATGATTGATTTTAAAATGACAGATATTGACGGGCGCTGGCGTCACATCACGATACCGGTGGAGCGGTTCCACGAAAATGTTTTCGTCTATGGGATTGGCTTTGACGGCTCTAATTATGGTTATGCGCCGGTTGAAAAAAGTGACATGGTATTTATACCGGATCCGGACACTATGTATGTGGATCCTTTTGCCCAAGTGCCCACGCTGACCATGTGCGGTAATGTATGCGTGATAGGGAAGGGCGAGAACCGTCCTTTTGACCAGTATCCCAAGAATGTGAGTCTTCGGGCGGTAGAATACATGAAGGATAGCGGTATTGCTGACAGGATGATAATCGGTCCGGAATTTGAGTTTTATCTGTTTGACCGTGCCCGTTATGAAGTGTCACCGGAGCAGTGCGGGTATCAGATTGATACAAGGCAGGCGGCATGGAACTGCCGTCTTGATACGGAAGGTAATAATGGCTTTGAGGTGCCTCACAAAGGCGGCTATCATATTGCGGCGCCTCAGGATGTAGGCTATGATTTGCGCAGCCGCATGTGTATGGAGATGGAGAATTGGGGAATCAAGGTAAAGTATCACCACCACGAAGTGGGAGGCCCCGGTCAGATGGAAATTGAGGTGGAGCTTGAGGACATGCCCCAGATGGCGGATAACACCATGATTACTAAATACATTATTAAAAATATGGCGGCCCAGGAAGGGAAAACAGCAACTTTCCTACCGAAGCCCATTTATCAGGAAGCAGGAAGCGGCCTGCATGTGCATATGCTTCTACTTAAGGATGGAAAACCTCTTTTTTATGATGAAAACGGTTATTCCGGCTTAAGTAAAACGGCCCATTTTTTTATTGGCGGACTGCTGTCCCATATTGTATCCTTGTGTGCATTTACGAACCCGTCTACCAATTCCTTCAAGCGTCTGGTGCCGGGATATGAAGCGCCGGTAACCATTGGCTATGCAACCTCAAACCGAAGCGCGGTTATCAGGATTCCCGCTTACGCCAAGTCTCCTGAAACGAAGAGGTTTGAGTTGCGCAATCCGGACGCAACGGCCAACCCTTATTATGCTTACGCTGCAATTTTGATGGCAGGGCTGGATGGCATTGAGAAACAGATTGACCCGGCAGCGAATGGCTGGGGTCCTTATGATTTCAACCTGTATACCTTGTCCGAAGAAGAACAGAAGAAGATTAAGGGTCTGCCGAAATCCCTTGAGGAAGCGTTGGATGCCCTTGAAACGGATCACGATTACCTGACAAAGGGCGGCGTGTTCCCGGAAAGGCTCATTGACGTGTGGATTAGCCGTAAGAGAGCGGAAGCAAAGAAAGCCGGTGAGATTCCCACTCCAGCGGAATTTATGATGTATTACGACCTGTAGGTAAAAGACTACGGATGAATATGAAAAAGTACAGGGCCGCCGTATGATAGTTTTATGATACGGCGGTTTCCATATGAAATAGTTCGGTCAGGCTATCGGGCTTTGTCGTAGAGCATGTAACTGTTAGGCAAAGCTTGAACCGTTATAATAATATTGATTTTGGACTAAAAGTCAATTGACAATTTTACAGTTAGATTATACGATTATGTTATAAAAAGTGGAAAGCAGTTCGTTATGGCAGTTCTTGTCGTGCAGAATATCTTTGGCGTGTCGCCAGCATTTTCACGGAAAAATATGTTGGCAGAGCCGATATTTGATGGATAAGCTTTAGAGTACTATCTGTAATGGTATAGGTTGAAAGGAAAAAGTGTTTTTGTTCCTGAAATCCGGTTCTGCGGAAAGGAAAGCATGAGTGGAGTCAGGGAAAAGAAAGACACGGTAGAAAAGGAGTTTGTGGCGTTTCCGGTGAAGACAGAATAGATAATATAGAAGGTTGGATGGAAGAACAGGGAATCAGAGTGGAGGATGAGCTTACGGTGTGTGAATTATTTGACCAGTATGTACGGCAGGGAAGAAAAGAAGGAATGAAAGAGGGAAGAAAAGAAGGGATTGCAGAAGGGGAAAAGACCGGAGATGCAAAACGTCTTGTGAAGGATGTTGAAAATGCCATGAGATTTTTTAAAGTTACATTGGAGAAGGCCTGCGAGGGTCTGGGGACAACGGTAAGCGGATATGAAGAAGCCAAAAAATACTGTTCGTGAAGGAATCCTGGCCGGGAATCAAAAATAGATTCCCGGCCTTGCTTTCGTATCTTGTTTTTTTGTTTTGAGGTATGTTATCATGTAACAGTTCAGCTCAGGACTTTATATTTGTACAAAGCCTGCAAGGGCGAATTTCAAGGCTGGACGGTTATGGGTATTATGTTTTATAACAGGGAAATATAGATATCAGATTAAAGTGACAGCAACACGGAGGTCAATTATGTTTATAATAGCAGGACTTGGAAATCCCAAGAAGGAATATGATAATACCAGACACAATATTGGTTTTGAAGTGATAGATGCATTGGCGGATAAGTACAATATTTCCGTGATGGATGTGCGCAGCAAGGCATTGACAGGAAAAGGAATCATTGACGGGCAGAAAGTGATACTGGTCAAGCCCCTTACCTTTATGAACTTAAGCGGCGAGAGTATCCGGCCTTTGGCAGATTACTACAAGATAGATTATGAGACGGAGCTGATTGTGATTTCGGATGATATTAATCTGCCGCCGGGCCAGATACGGGTCAGGAAAAAGGGAAGCGCCGGCGGCCACAACGGGCTGAAAAATATCATCCAAAATCTTGGCGGTGATGCGTTTCAGAGAATACGTGTAGGAGTAGGGGAAAAACCGAAGCAGTATGATTTGGTGGACTACGTGCTGGGACATTTTTCCAAGGAGGAGAGGCCTCTTATGGATGAAGGAATAGAGAAGGCCGTAAAGGCGGCGGAAATGATGTTAAAGGGCGATACTGACCAGGCTATGAATGAATTTAACCGTAAAGTTGTTATAGAGAAGGATTCGTAATATGGTTCGGGAAAAAGTACACGTCTGATGTGGTCTCACAGGGAATTTTATAGGAAACCACAGGAGCCCAAGGCTCCATAGGAATACTCCATAGGAATATTATAAAGAATGTGGGAAGTGTTTAGAAGTGGAAAGGAAAAAAGAATCATGAGAGCATTAACGGCGCCTTTAGAGGAGCTGGGGGAATTTATAGAAATAAAAGACAGGCTGCAAAAGAAAGCAGGCTGTGTGTCCCTGACGGGCTGTGTGGAGTCTCAAAAGCTCCATATGATATACGGTCTTGGGGAGAACTTTCAAAACAGGCTTATTGTCACCTTCAGCGATTTGCGGGTGAAGGAGCTGATGGAGGATTACCGCTTTTATGACAGGAATGTACAGGTATATCCTGCCAAGGATTTGATTTTTTATCAGGCGGATATTCACGGTAACCAGCTGATGACTCAGCGGATTAAGTGTCTGAAACGCATGCTGGAGGGAAAGCCGGTTACGGTGATCACCACCTTCAGCAGCCTGATGGCGCCCCAGATTCCCATATCGGAGTGGAAGCGGCATCTTCTTTTCATTGACGGGAAGGGCTCTGTGGATGAAAAGAAACTGGCAGGCCGTCTGGTGGAGATGGGATATGAGAAAAATTATCAGGTGGAGGCGCCGGGGCAGTTCAGTATACGGGGCGGCATTGTGGATATTTTTGACCTGACGGAGGAAAACCCTTACCGCATTGAGCTGTGGGGGGATGAGGTGGAGTCTATCCGCAGCTTTGACGTTTTGAGCCAGAGGTCTATTGAAAAGCTTGCAAGTATTACCGTTTATCCCGCAGGGGAAATGCTTCTTTCCGGGGAACGTCTGAAAAAGGGCATGGACAGGATTGAAAAGGAAGGAAAGGATTTTGCAGGGAAACTGCGGGAGGAATTTCACACGGAGGAAGCCCACCGGGTGGAGACTCAGATAAAGGAATTGAAGGAGCAGGTTTACGAGTTTCAGAATCTGGTGAATCTGGATGCCTACGTACATTATTTTTATGAGGATACGGTTTCTTTTCTGGAGCTGTTTGACAGGGAGCGGACCTGCATTTTTGTGGATGAGCCCGCAAGGATCAGGGAGCATGCGGACGCGGTGGAATTAGAGTTTCGGGAGAGCATGATGCACCGTGTGGAGAAAGGGTATATTCTTCCCGGGCAGATGAAGCTTCTGTACGGCGTGGAGGAGACGGCGGCCAGGATGCAGCAAAGGCACATGGCAACGCTGGCTTCACTGGATATGAAAACCTCTTTATTTAAGCCGGAGCGGAAGGCGGATATTTCCGTGAAAAGTATTTCTTCCTATAATAATAGTTTTGAAGCGCTGGTGCAGGATTTAAAGCGGTATAAGAAAAACGGATACAGAATATTGCTTTTGTCCGGTTCCAGAACAAGGGCGGAGCGGCTTGCCAAAGACTTACAGCAGGAGGAGCTGGCGGCTTTTTATACGGAGGACCCGGACAGGGAATTACAGCCGGGAGAGCTTATGACTTTTTATGGCAGGGTGATGAAGGGGTTTGAATATCCTCTGCTTAAGTTTGCGGTGATTTCCGAGAGCGATATCTTTGGGGCGGAAAAGAAAAAGAAGAAGAAAAAGAAAGTTTATGAAGGACAGAAAATCCATGATTTCAATGAGCTGAAGGTTGGGGACTATGTGGTTCATGAAAATCATGGGCTGGGCGTTTATAAAGGAATTGAGAAGGTAGAGGTTGAGAAGATTGTAAAGGATTACATCAAGATTGAATACCGGGACGGGGGGAATCTCTATGTGCTGGCAACAGGCCTTGATGTGATTCAGAAATATGCCTCGGCGGATGCGAGACGCCCCAAGCTAAATAAGCTGGGAACCCAGGAGTGGAGCCGTACCAAGAGCAAGGTGCGGGAAGCTACCGGGGAAGTAGCTAAGGATTTGGTGGAGCTGTACGCCGCCCGTCAGCAACAGAACGGTTTTCAGTATGGAAAAGACACGGTATGGCAGAAGGAATTTGAGGAGCTGTTTCCCTTTGAGGAGACGGAGGATCAGCTGGCCGCCATTGAAGCCACCAAGAAAGACATGGGGAGCAGCAAAATCATGGACCGCCTGATCTGTGGGGACGTGGGCTATGGTAAGACGGAGATTGCCATACGGGCCGCCTTCAAGGCAATCCAGGAGGGGAAGCAGGTGGTGTATCTGGTGCCCACCACTATTTTGGCCCAGCAGCATTACAGCACTTTCCTGCAAAGGATGAAGGATTTCCCGGTGCGGGTGGATTTGCTTTCAAGGTTTCGGACCAGCGCGGAGCAGAAAAAGACCATAGCGGACTTAAAGAAGGGGCTGGTGGATATTGTCATTGGCACCCACAGGGTTTTGTCTGCGGATGTGTCTTATAAGGATTTGGGGCTGCTGATCATTGACGAGGAACAGCGGTTTGGCGTTACCCACAAGGAAAAGATTAAGAAAATGAAGGAGAATGTAGATGTGCTGACCCTGACGGCTACGCCCATTCCCAGAACCCTTCATATGAGTCTTGTGGGCATTCGGGATATGAGTGTTCTTGAGGAAGCGCCGGGGGACAGGGTTCCCATACAGACTTATGTGATGGAATACAACGAGGAGATGGTCAGGGAGGCCATTGTCCGGGAATTGTCCCGAAATGGTCAGGTGTATTATGTTTATAACAGAGTGAATAATATTGCGGATGTGGCGGCAAGCGTGCAGCAGCTTGTGCCTGAGGCTGCGGTGGCCTTTGCCCACGGGCAGATGAAGGAGCGGGAGCTTGAGCGCATCATGTATGACTTTATCAGCGGGGAAATCGACGTGTTGGTATCCACCACGATTATTGAAACGGGCCTGGACATTTCCAACGTGAACACTATGATTATTCACGATTCGGATACCATGGGGCTTTCCCAGCTCTATCAGCTGCGGGGAAGGGTAGGCAGGAGCAACCGCACGGCCTATGCTTTCCTGATGTATAAAAGAGATAAGATGTTAAAGGAGATAGCGGAAAAAAGATTGTCCGCCATCAAGGAATTTACGGATTTGGGAAGCGGATTTAAAATCGCCATGCGGGATTTGGAAATCCGCGGCGCAGGCAATCTTCTGGGAGCAAAACAGCATGGTCATATGCAGGCGGTTGGATATGACTTGTACTGTAAAATGCTCAATGAGGCGGTAAAGGGACTGAAAGGCATTTCGGTAGCGGAGGATTTCAACACCACTGTGGATATAGATGTGGACGCCTTTATTCCTCCCACCTATATTGTAAACGAGGTGCAGAAGCTGGATATTTATAAACGGATCGCCGGGATTGAAAATCGGGGCGAACGGGATGATATGCGGGAGGAGCTTCTTGACCGGTTTGGGGAGATTCCCGGCCCGGTGGAAAACCTCCTGCGGATAGCCATGATACGGGTGAACGCCCATAAGCTCTATATGACGGAGGTGAAGGGGAGAAACGGAGAGATTCAGTTTACTTTAAAACCGGATGCAAACCTGTCCCCCTCCGGAATACCGAAGCTTTTAAAAAAGCATGAAAAGCTGTCTTTCAGTGCAAAAGGGACGCCCCTGTTCCTGTTCCGCTATAAAAAATGCGGCATGGTGGAGCGGGACGCCCAGATGCTTCTCAGCTTTACGGAGGATTTGCTTTTCTCCATGGAGAAGGAGCTGGTGGGAGAAGACGGCTGATGTCTATGCCCCGGAGCATTGCCGTGTAACTTCCGCCATTTTGCTCCACTTCTTTTCCATATCCGCCACCAGCTTAAACTGTGTCCTGGCTCTGTCCAGATTATGGTTTTCCCTGTGGATTTTAAAATAAACATCCCCTTCCAAATAATCGGCCAGGAAACGGATGCCGCACTCATAGGTCATCAGCTTGGCCCCCATGGGGAGCATTTCGATTTCCTTTTCCGTAAGGCTTCCCCCACATCCCTTTAAAAAGCCGCTGACGAAGGCTTCATACAGGGATAAGTCCAAGGTAACCTTGCTTAAATCCTGTTCGTCCTCCACTCCGGTGCTGGCCCCAAAACGGATGGAATCACCAAAATCGTAGAGGGAAAGGCCGGGCATCACCGTATCCAAGTCAATGATGCAGAGAGCCGTTCCGCTGTCTTTATCAAAGAGGATATTGTTCAATTTGGTGTCGTTGTGGGTCACCCGCAGGGGAAGCTCTCCTGCGGCTAAAAGGTCTGTCAATATGGAAGTTTCCCCTTCCCTGTCCAGGGCAAAAGAAATCTCGGGCCCGGCAAGGGCAGCCCTGCCTAAGGGGTCTTTTTCCACTGCCCGCTTAAAATCCTGAAAGCGGGAAGGGGTGTTGTGGAAATTGAGAATGGTCTCGTGCAGGGTTTCGGCGGGATAGTCCGAAAGCATCCTCTGGAAATTTCCGAAGGCCACGGCGCTGTCATAAAAATCTTTTTTGCTCTCAACCTTTTCCAGACAGAGGGTTCTTTCTATAAATAGAAACATTCTCCAGTAATTATGATCTGCATCTTCATAATAGCTGACGCCATCCTTTGTCCGTATTACATTTAAGGTTTCCCGGTCGGGGTCACCGCCCTGGGCAATGATAACCTTCCTCAGGTACTCGGTGACATTCACCACATTTTCCATGAGAAGCCGGGGCTGTTTGAAAATGGAATGGTTCATCCGCTGCAAAATATACTGTGTGGTCTGACCACCAGGCATTTCGCAGGTGAGCAGAAAGGTATCGTTGATGTGGCCGTTTCCGTAAGGCTTTTTTTTCAAAAGCCTGCCTTTTAAGGCAAAATGTGCGATTGCTTCTTCTGCTTTGGCGTAAGCCGGATTTTCTGTACTCATAAGTCCTCCCGGCGCATTTCCATAGGCGCCATATCAAGGTGTTTTCTTAAGGTTCCGTTGAATAGAGGTCTGTCTTCCGGGGCTCTTTAGAATTGTTGATAATTGCAAAATTTTTTATAGCCTTAGTATACAGAAAATACTTCTCAATAGCAAACAAAAAATCCTATATCCAAAATGAATGAAATAGTGTAAAATATAAAACGTAGCAATTTTTGCCTTACATTCGGAGGAAAGAGAATATGGATATCTTTAGTGTACTGACTATGGTAGGCGGTCTGGCATTATTCCTTTACGGGATGGATGTACTCGGTGACGGTCTGAAAAAGGCGTCCGGCGGTAAGCTTGAAATTATTTTGGAGAAGCTTACCTCCAATAAATTGAAGGCAATTCTCTTAGGAGCAGGGGTGACGGCCATTATCCAGTCATCCTCCGCCACAACCGTTATGGTAGTGGGGTTCGTAAACTCAGGAATCATGAAGCTCTCTCAGGCCATAGGGGTTATTTTGGGAGCAAATGTGGGAACCACGGTTACCGCATGGCTGCTCAGCTTGACAGGGGTGAAAGGATCGGGAATTTTTCTTCAGCTTCTGAAACCATCTTCTTTTTCACCAATTCTGGCAATTACAGGCGTGATTATGCTGAGCATGTGCAAGAGGGAAAAGCATAGAGTGGCCGCAACGATTATGATAGGTTTTGCGGTACTTATGTTTGGTATGGACACCATGTCCAATACGGTAAAGCCCTTAGCGGAAAATCCCGATTTTATTGATACGCTGCTTATGTTTTCCAATCCGGTTCTTGGAATGTTGATTGGTCTTGTGCTTACCGCCATTATCCAGTCGTCTTCCGCTTCCGTTGGTATTTTGCAGGCACTGTGTGTATCCGGTGCGGTCAGCTATGCGACGGCCATCCCTATTCTCATGGGACAGAATGTGGGGGACTGTGTGGCGGCGCTGATTTCCAGCGCAAGCGCGGGTAAGCAGGCAAAAAGGGCATCGCTTATCAGCCTTTATTATAAAGTAATAAAAGTAGTGGCATTTATGGCGATTTTTTATACCATGAATGCGCTGTTTCAATTTGAATTTCTGCATCAGCCGGCAAGCGCCCTGGGGGTTGCCGCAATCCATACGGCGTTTAACGTGGTGGCCGTGGTGGCTATGTACCCCTTTACCGGAGTTTTGGAAAAGCTGGCTTATCTGACAATTCCTGAAAAAGGTGAGGAGATACAGACGGTGGAACCCGCCAGAAAAGAAATTCAGATTCTGGATGCCAGATTTTTGAGCACGCCCCGGGTGGCTCTTGAGCAGTGTAAAAATGCTGCGGTGGATATGGCAAATTATGCGAAGGAAGGCCTGTTCCTGGCTATGGAATTATTCCATAAGTTTGATGAGAAAACGGCAGACAGGGTAATGGAGCTGGAAGATTTGGTAGACCATTATGAGGATGAGCTCAGTACATATCTGGTAAAAATAAGCAGTAAGCACCTTACGGAAAAAGACAGCCAGGAGCTCACTGTGTTGCTGCACTGTATAGGAGACTTTGAGAGGATTTCCGACCATGCGGTCAATATCATGGAATCAGCCAGGGAGATGTATGAAAAAGATCTTAGATTCTCAAAGAAGGCAGTGGAAGAACTGACTGTTTTTTCGGAGGCTGTGAGAAATATTATCAATACCTCAATCCAGGTATTCAAGGAAGAAGATTTGAAGCTGGCAAATATAGTGGAACCTATGGAAGAAGTCATTGATTACCTGAATTCCGAAATCAAGAAGCGCCATGTAAAACGGCTGCGTAAAGGGAAATGTACCATTGAGATGGGTTTCATCCTGTCAGATATTTCCACCAATTATGAGAGAGTATCAGACCATTGCTCTAATATTGCGGTTTGCCTTTTGCAGTTAAATGAGGAAAATTTTGGCACTCATGAATTTCAGGAGCATTTGTCCAGTAAAAACAATGAAACTTTTGTGGCCGAGGTGAAAAGGATTCAGGAGCAGTATAAATTACCCTGATTTAGATTGTGGGCCGTTGGCAGCATAGAAGGTTTTATAAGAGATGTTACCGTAAACCGGTCAGAAAATATGTTCGAAAAAAAGATAGAGTCCGTTTTATAGGACTGCCAAAATGTTATTCTGGTTATAACAGAAAACCAATCGGAATGACAGGAGGCGGAATTATGAAAGGATATTTTGTAAATAATGGATACATGGGACTGGTGGATGGAAGATATATGTTGTTTGCCAGTGAGGAAGATTATCTGGAATTTCTGGAAGGTTAAGAAATTGAAAATCAGAGATTTTCAATTGACAAATTTGTACTAAAGTCCAAATTTGCAGATATTGATAGCATGGAGGATTTACATGGCGAGGCGAATGGGGAGGAAGGATTTGAGCCGTTCCGCGCAGGAATTGGCGCCGGAGCTTTTAGGCAAGCTTCTGTGCAGAAAGACAGCGAAGGGTGTTTTGAAATACAGGATTATGGAGACGGAGTGCTACTGCGGGGAGGAAGATACGGCCTGCCATGCCAGTAAGGGCAAAACGGAGCGGACAAGGGTTCTGTATGAGAAGGGCGGTACTGCTTATGTATATCTGTGCTATGGCATACATGCCCTGTTTAACGTGGTGAGCGGGAAGGAAGGACATCCGGAGGCAGTGTTGATCCGCGGCGTCACAGGCTATAATGGGCCGGGGAAGCTTACCAAAGCCATGGAGATAGATAGAACTCTGAATGAGGAAGATATGGTAATTTCTAAGAATCTGTGGCTGGAGGACGACGGATATAAACCCAAGTATGTGACGGCTAAAAGGGTAGGGATTGATTATGCCACGGAAGAATATAGGGATATTCTTTGGCGGTTTATCGTAGACGACGGAAATTATAAGGCGGCGAAATAGCGTCAAAGATGAAAGCAGGCTGAATATGCAGATTATATATGGAACGGGAAACGACGGGAAAATAGCATATATGCAAAGAGCATTAAGGGATTTTCCATTTGAAATATTGGGTTTAAAGGCTGCGGCGAAGGAGAGAGGTATTGTGCTGACCGAGGCACCGGAAACAGGTGCGACGCCTCTTGAAAATGCAAGGCAAAAGGCCGAAAGCTATTTTGAGATTTTGGGCTGTCCGGTGTTTTCGTGTGACAGCGGGTTATACCTGTGGAATTATGCTACAGGGGAGCCGCTGCCGGAAGAATTGCAGCCGGGCATCCATGTGCGGGGCAGGGGAGAGAGAAGGCTTAGCGACGAGGAACTGCTTTCTCATTATATCTCACTGGTAAAGGAATATGGACTTATCAGGGCCCGCTATAAAAATGCTATCTGCCTGATTTGGGACAGGCAGCGAAGGGCGGAGAGCATGGACGAGGAATTGTGGGGAGATTCCTTTCTCCTTACGGATGTGCCTCATAAGAAGCGGGTGCCGGGTTTTCCTCTTGACAGTATTTCGCTGGATATGGATACAGGGAAATATTATTATGATATGGAAGGCGATTCCCAGGATGATATAGTTTCAGAAGAAGGATTTGTTCGTTTTTTTCGTGATTTTATGAAGAAATATCGAATTTTATGACATAAACAGGGCATAATGCGATGAATTACAACTATTCATAGAGGTTTACATAATTTATACTGTAATCAGCGTAAGTCAATTATCGCGGCAAAGCATGCGGTACGATGGTAATCGTTCGGCCCAGGAGCGTGCACTTAGACAAACTTTTAATCAATAAGCTGACATGTGCAGTGAGGCAGTGTTTGACGGGCGGGATTTGGCGGCGAATTTTGTGAAACAGGAGAACGTAAGCTATGCAGGAAAAAGACGATAAAAAAGTAGAGCAGTTGATTACCCATATGATGCTGGATATAGGTATGCCTGCCCACCTGAAAGGATATCGATATGTGCGGACGGCTGTGCTGATGGCAGAGGAAGACATGAAAGTGGTGGGAAGCGTTACCAAACTTCTTTACCCGGAAATTGCAAAGATGTATCATACTACTGACGGAAAAGTAGAGAGGGCAATACGAAATGCAATTGAAATTTCGTGGGAGAGAGGAAATAAGAAGACTTTTGAAGGACTTTTTGGTTATTGCATAGAAAATGGAAATGTGAGACCTACCAACAGTGAGTACATAGCGGTGATTGCCGATACAATCAGGATACAACTGAATTCCCTGAAGAAGGAAGATATGAAGTAATTTGTGGTTTGAAGATAATAGGGAGGGAATAACAATGGAGAAACCTGCGATTTCAGGAGGAATTCCCGTTCGGGATAAGAAAATTTATTATGGGCATCAGTATATTGACGAGGCCGATATACAGGCAGTGGTTGATGTGCTGAGAAGCGATTACCTTACCTGCGGCCCGAAGATAGGGGAGTTAGAGGAAAAGCTGTGTGAAATAACGGGGGCCAAGTACGCGGTGGTGTGCAGCAACGGAACGGCGGCTCTGCATATGGCCTGTTTGGCGGCCGGAGTGAAAGAGGGAGACGAGGTAATCACTACGCCGATCACGTTTGCGGCTTCGGCCAATTGTGCGCTTTATTGCGGTGCAAAGCCGGTTTTTTCAGATATCAATGAGGAGACCTACAACATTGACCCGGAGCAGGTAAAAAAGCTGACCAATGAAAGGACAAAGGCTGTTGTGGCAGTGGATTACACGGGGCAGTCGGTGGAGCTTGACAGCCTGCTTGCCCATTGTCATGAAAATAATCTGGTACTGATAGAGGACGGAGCTCATGTGATCGGAACCCGCTATAAGGGAAAATGCAACGGCTCCATTGCAGATATGACCACCTTAAGCTTCCATCCCGTGAAGACGGTGACCGGCGGGGAAGGCGGAGCAGTGCTCACCAATCATGAGGAATATTATAAGAAACTGCTTTTGTACCGGGCTCACGGCATTACCAGGGATGAGGGGCAAATGGCCCATGAGCCGGACGGCCCCTGGTATTATGAGCAGATTGCCCTTGGCATGAATTATCGGTTGACAGATATGCAGGCGGCGCTGATCATCAGCCAGCTGAACAAGCTTCCCATGTTTTCGGCAAGAAGAAAAGAGATTGTGAGGGCCTATGACGAGGCTTTTGGAAGGCTGCCTCAGGTGATAGTACAGAAGGAAATCCCTGAGTCGGATACCACAAGGCATCTGTATATTCTGCGGCTGAATCTTTCCAGGCTGCGGATAAACCGGAAAGAATTTTTTGAAGCTCTGGGAGCGGAGAATGTTTGTTGTAATGTGCACTATATTCCAACCTACTATTTCCCTTATTACGAAAAATTAGGGTACAAAAAAGGTCTTTGCCCCAAAGCGGAAAAGCTGTATGAGGAAATCATCAGCCTGCCGCTTTACTATGCCATGACAGACCAGGATGTACAGGATGTGATAAAGGCAGTTACCAGAATTGCAGAATATTTTGACGTGGAGAATACCAATGAAGCTTAGTGTGATTGTACCTGTTTATAATATGGCGGCCGAGGACAAACTTACCTGGTGCCTTGATTCATTGGTTAACCAGACCATATCGGATTATGAAATCATTGCCGTTGATGACTGTTCAACGGATAATTCCCTTGAGATACTGCGGGATTATGAGCGCAGATACCCGGACAAATTTCATGTGACGGCCTCACCGGAAAACAGAAGGCAGGGTGGGGCTAAGAATCTTGGCCTTGAGAAGGCGAAGGGGGACTGGATAGGATTTATTGACAGCGACGACTGGATTACCCCGGACTTCTATGAAAAACTTCTTACGCGGGCGGAAAAAACAGGGGCTGATATGGTGGGCTGTGATTATCACCTGACACATGAGCACAGCATGAAAATTGGTCAGGTGGTACACAACAATAAGCCCTCTCAGACAGGAATTCTTACGAAGGAAAAGTACAAGTCTCTTATTTTGGACAGTGGCAGCCTGGTGGTAAAGATTTACAGGCGCCACATCATTCTTGATTTTCCCAATCGATTCCCGGAACATATATTTTATGAGGACAATGCAATCGGCAATTCCTGGATGCTTCGGGCGAAGCATTTTGAGTATTTGGAGGAGCCTCTTTACTATTATTATCAGCATGACACTTCCACGGTTCACACCATAACCAAAGAGCGCTGCGAAGACCGGATGGAGGCGGCAAGAGTGATGGTACGGGAGGCAGAGACGTTTGGCTATCTGGAGGAATACCGTGATGAGATAGAGAGCAGCTTCACCACGCTGTTTTACGTAAATACGCTGTTCTCCTATATGGCGGGCGTGAAAAAGAAGGAATACGGATTTGTAAAGGACATGGGACAGGAAATGCGTGAGACCTTTCCCGGTTTCATGGAAAATCCTTATTACCAGGAGCGGGTTCATGCCGAGGAGCGGAAGCTGATTCGGATGCACATGAAATCCACATTGTATTTTATGGCTTATTATAAACTGTTATGGACCTATCGGAACCTGCGGAAAAAATTTCGGAAAAATGCTTCGGAATGAGGGAAGGAAAGTTAATTTTCTAACTTTTGATTAAGGCAGTATCGCGACCATAGTTTGCGGTATGCGAGGAGTATAAAAATGAAAGCAGCAATTATTGGCGCCAGCGGCGAGGCGCTTCATACAATAAAAAAGGCTCACGAATATGGACTTACCGTGGTGGCTTTGGATGGTAATCCTGAGGCGGAGGGCCTTAAGGCGGCGGACCGGAAACTGGTAACGGATATCTCTGACGAGAATGCCACGATTCAGGTCTTAAAAAAGGAAAAGCCTGATTTTGTGCTGACAGTGCCTATTGGAAGATATCTGACCACCGTGGGGGCTGTCAATGAGGCGCTTGGACTGCCGGGAATCAGCCGGGAGATGGCGGCAGTGTGTACGGATAAGTTCCTGTTCCATAAGAAATTAAGGGAAAAGAATCTGCGAAAATGCCATTGCTATGCGGTAGAAGAAGGTCTGATAAAGGATACGGCCGGAAATGTGATTAACTGGGATGAGAATAAATGGAGGGGCAGGACAGGCGAAGATACCTGGCTGTCATTTCCGGCAATTTTAAAACCCAGATACGGTTCCGGGAGCAGAGGAATACATATGCTTGCAGGCGAGGCGGCTTTGCAGGAGGCGCTGTATGCGGCGAAGGGCGAGCCCTATGTTCTTGAGGAATGTGTTGCCGGGGAGGAGTACGGCGTAGACGGGGCGGTGACAAAGGAAGGCTTTCACATGGTCTTGCTGCGCAAAAAAGAAAATACGCCGCCGCCGGCCAGACAGGCAGTGGGGTACTTCTCCGTGATGCCGGGGGACGGATTTTGGCAGCAGGTAAAGGATTACATGGAAGAAGTAATAGGATGTCTTGGGCTTAATGAGTGCCTGATCCATGCGGATATCATCAAAGGAGCGGGCGGCCCCTTTGTTGTGGAACTCTCCGCAAGACCTTCCGGGCATAATCTTCATAATCTGTTTACACCTTTGTGTACGGGTGTGGATATGGCGGAAGAATATATAAAATATCGGATGGGACTTCCCTACGGTTTTGAAGCGGCCCAAACAAAGCGTATGATGATTCATTATTTCGATATGCAGGGCCTTGTAAAACATGTACCGGAAAAAAGTCAGGTGGAAGAAGCGATAAGCGCAAAGCTGACAGCATGGGAATGCCATATAAAATCAGGGGATGAACTAACATGCGTGTCAGACGGACATTCCCTGATGGGCCGGGGATATTTTATATTGGAGGGTGAGGATGAACCTCACTTGATGGCACAGGTTGGAGTCATTAAAAAATTGTTTGCCGTACCATAAAGGCAGCGAAGGAAAGTTCATTGCCTGTGTAAAGATAGTGCAGAGGAGTATTAATATGAAATACAAACGTACCATACAATATGCC
>CAJUED010000001.1:0-240951 GCA_910585075.1 uncultured Lachnospiraceae bacterium | reverse complement strand
ATTGGATGGGGGTCGGTTCGCTGATAGGATTTTCGAGCACTTATTTGCTGGAAAACGGTTATACCAATGGACAGATTGGAATTATTATTGCGATTTGCAGTCTGGCTTCCACGGTACTGCAGCCGGTAATTGCCGGGTGGGTGGACCGCACCGGGGGAAGGACTTTGAAACGGTGGCTGTATATTTTGACGGGGACAATGTTTGGAGCGGCGGTTTTGCAGGCTCTGCTGTTTCCCGTAACACGCTCCGGTGCAAGCATTTTGTTTGCGGTGGACATAGCTTTGCTGCAGATGGTGCTGCCTCTCATTAATTCCCTCTCGGTGGGAAAAGAACCGGAGAGTGGGGGAACGGATTTTGGATTTGCCAGGGGGATTGGTTCTCTGGCTTATGCAATATTGGCGGCCATTCTTGGAAAATGGGTGGCCAGGTGGGGAGCCCGCTCCGTTTCCCTGACAATCTGCGCTGTTTTTTTCTTATTGTTTGTATCCATTCATTTTTATCTCTATGAGCCCTGTGAACAAAGTGATAAAGACGTATATAAAGACCGAAAAGAAAAAGGGTTTTTACGCCGGTATCCCAGATTCGGTATTACGTTGCTTGGCTGTATTTTAGTGTATATCAGCCATGTGCTCCTAAACACTTTCTGCTGGCAGATTGTTTTGGATAAGGGATGGGACAGTGTTGTCATGGGAAATGCCCAGGCCATTGCCGCGGTTGTGGAACTGCCTCCTATGTTCCTCTTTGGATGGCTGATGCGGAAAAAGCCGGCCTCGTTTTGGTTCCGCCTGTGTGGAATTGCCTTTTTCCTAAAAACGGTGGGCACTCTGCTTGTGACCGGTGTGGGCGGATTCTATGCGGTGCAATTGATTCAGATGGGTGGCTGGGCAATCATTGCCGTTGCCCCTGTTTACTACATAAAAGGAATTATGGCGCCTCGCGATGCGGTGAAAGGCCAATCCTACTTTACCATGACCAATACTATTGGAACCGTGATTGGTTCTTCGGTGGGCGGTTTTGTGATTGACGGTTTCGGTATGGGGCGGGCGCTTTTTCTGGGGAGTATTTGCGCGGCGGTAGGTGCGGTGATTATGTTGCTGAGTGTACAACATTTTAAAGATTCTTGAGAGCGCAGGCAATGCGGTGGGCGCCTTTTCCGTCCACAGAGCGGCACATGAGCTTGTGGGCGGAGATTCTTTTTTGCAGAGAAAAATTATTTCTTTGGCTGTCAATTCTATTGCTGTTGCAGGGGGCAGGTTTCGAGGGATTTTGGGGAGTAAAGTTTAAATCACATGACATTGATGTCACAAAATTCACTGCGGATACAAGAACTGCCTCCGGGTTGATGCGCATATCACCGGCGCAGGGTATAAGCCCTGTTTCCGCAAAGGCCTGTGCGGAGGGAAGCTGATTATCCGCCATGGTGAAGCTGACGGCAGGCACGCCAAGGACGCACAGCTCATACAAGGTGGTGCCGGCGGCGGATATTGCCAGGTCACAGGACTGCATGAGAGAAGCCATGTCGCTGACATTTTCGTGGAGAAGGAGAGAAGGGAATTGCTCAGCCAACTGTCCGAGGGCTTCTCTGTCAGTGTTAAATTTTCCTATAACTACATGGAAAGTGAGCTTTTGACCGGCTAAGGGCAGGATGGAAAAGACATCTTTGCGCCATTTGTGCATAAAGCGGAGGCAAAAATGGCAGGAATCTCCCCCGCCGGTGGTAATCAAAATATGAGATACCTGTTCCCGCACGTGGGTTTTTGCATTTTGAAACTGGATGCGCAGAGGCGTGTAAGCCGCCCCTAAAAGAAGCCTATGGGCATTTTGATAGGCGGCTTTGTAAGCGGGCATGGCGGCGTCAGGTATAAGGTCATAATTAATCAGCAAATCCACCGGGTAATCAAAAAGCTTAAGATCGTCCAGATAAGCAATTTTTATCATAGGTCTCAAAGCCGATAAATAGTTTTCCGTGACATAATAAGAGTCAAGAAAATAGATGGAATCTGCCGTGGGAGCTTTTTTTTCAGCGGAGGCGAGCAGGGAAAGTACCTCAGGAAGTTCCTGCTCCAAATGGTCAAAGGCGGCAGTTTTAAGGCATACAACGGAAAAAAGGTCTTTGTGGGGGGAACTTAACCGGTGGGCGTTTACGATTCCCTGCAGCAGGTTTTGGCTGTCCTCATCAGAAACCCAAAAGCAGACTTTCATGCCCAGGGCAAGGCAACTTAGGGCTATGGAAAAGCAGCGCATAAGGTGGCCGGAGGCTATCTGCCGGTTGCCGTCTGTCCGAAAATAGATTAATCTATCAGTTCCCATTGAAGCGGTGTTCCTTTCTTTAGAAATGTTTTCGCCTTTTTCCCAAGAACTTCCTCATAATACATGGTGTGCAGGCCGTTGCCGGGACGTATGGAGCGGATATTTTCAGGGGTTAAGGCTTCACCGGCGGAAATATCCTTAACCACAAACAGAGAGCGGGAGCCTTCATGCTCCAGCTTCTGGGTGGCGGTGAGCTGATATTGGCCGGAGCCCAGGGCCTTTTCCATAATGCGAATATCCTTTACCATCTGTGCAAATTCTTTGGGCTCCATGGAAAAAGCGCTGTCCGGGCCGCCGTCCGCGCGGCGGAGGGTAAAGTGCTTTTCTACCATTTTGACGCCCAGGGCAATGGAGCCTGCGGAGACAATAGTTCCCATTGTATGGTCGGAGATGCCTACCAGGCAGCCATAGGTTTTGGCCAGAGTGGGAATGACGTTTAAGTGAACCTCCTCGTAAGGCGTCGGATAGGAGGAGACGCATTTTAACAAAATAATGTCGTGATTTCCTTCTTCCCTGCAGACGGAAAGGGCCCGCTCGATATCCTCCGGGTAAGCTACACCGGTGGCAAAAATGATGGGTTTATGGAGCCGGGCAATTTTGCGGATTAAGGGAATGTCATTAATCTCATAGGAGGCAATTTTGTAAGCAGGCACATTCATTTCCTCAAGAAAATCCACGGAAGAAAAATCGAAGGGGGAGGAAAAACACTCCATTCCCAGCCGGTTTGCTTCTTCTTTCAGTTTGGGCTGCCATTCCCAGGGGGTGTATGCCTGCTGATAAAGTTTGTATAAGGTGGTTCCGTCCCAGATGGTTCCCTCGTCAATCTGGAAACAAGGGTCGTCGCAGTCGATGGTGATGGTGTCTGCCGTGTAGGTCTGCAGTTTTACGGCGTCTGCGCCTGCTTCCTTGGCGGCGCGGATGATTTCTATGGCTCTCTGGTAGTCATGATTGTGGTTGGCGGAAATTTCAGCTACCACAAAGACAGGTGAGTTTTCACCTACGGTATGCGTACCAATCTTGAATTCCTTATTCCATGTAAAATTTTCCGAATGGTTCATGAAGGTCTCCTTAATGATATTTATATTGAAAATTGAAATAATTTATCGTAGCATATTTGAAAAATGTTTTTACCGGATGTGCACCAGGGCATGGGTGCTATTCTATGAAGTTATTTTGTAGATATTCATCATTCGTCCAGGCCTTTCTGGCGGTGAACAGGGTGCCGTTCTCATGTTCCACGTATACGGTGGGAAAATAATTGATAAATAAAGGGTTTAAGCACATGGTATAACCGCCGGCAGTGTCATAAATGATTTTGTCGCCGGGAACGAGGGCACAGCCATCTTTGACTTCAAATAATTTGTCGTATTCCATACATGTGGCGCCGCATATCCATTGAGTAGATTCTATATTTCTGAGGGAAGTGTCGGAAATATACTCCATATGGTGGGGATATACGTGTCTTGTGACCAGTGGGTTTAAATTGGTGCGGCTGCCGTCTGTGACTACGAATTTTTGGCCGCGGATATCTTTAATGTCGATAACGGTGGTTTCAAAGGTGGTGGCTCTTGAGATCAGAGAAACACCGGGCTCCGCAATGAGAATGGTCTTTTCAGGATTGAAATAAGCGGAGAGCTCCTTGCAGATTTCCTTAAAATAGTCCCGGTAATCCGGCATATCATCGCGACCGCCGAAATAGCCGCCGCCCATGTCCACGTAATCTAAAGAAAGATTGTATTCCCGGGCAATTGTGACAGCCATTTTCGCCAAAATGCCAAAAACCCGGACAGAGCGGGACTGGGTGGAGGAATGCATATGAAGGCCGGCTGCCCATACGTTGGGTAAGGTGGATAATCTGTCAAGGGCTGCCTTCAGCACGCCATTTTCGTAGCAATAGCCAAACCGGCCGCACTCCTGTGGAGGGAAAATTTCGTCATGATGCATAGATGCTCCGGACGGTTCTGATTGTGCGGTATGCTGTGCCGTCTGGGAGCATTCTGCTTTGGTGTGCTGCCCTGCTTCTTTGAGAGACGAAGTATTCTGCAGGCTATTTTGTGAGTTGTCTTCTTGTTCCTTCAGGCACAGGGCAGCCAGGTCGCAGTTGACGCGCAGGCCCACCTTAAAATGTCTGTTGGGATAAAATCTGCTTAACTCCTCCATCCATTCAAGTTCGTAATTGGAATCCAGATTCACATAACCACCTGCAAGCAGGACGGCCTCAAAGGTTTTTTTGTCCTTGATGGGTCCGTTATATATGATGTGCCGGCCGGGAAAGCCAAGCCTGACGGCCAGATCATATTCTGTTTTGGACACTACCTCCGCATAAAATCCCTGGTTTTTCAGGTAGTTTAACAGCCAGGGGAGAGAGTTGGTTTTGACGGAATAGGCAGGAATATAATTCCCCCAGTTATCCGCCAGGGCTTGTTTTAAAAGTGAAATATCGTATTGTAAATCCTTTGTTCGGATTCTGAAAAAAGGTGTTTGAAGCTGTCGCATGTTTTCCTCATTTCCGCGCCGTTTTTATGCGCATAATAGATTTGTTGATTTTGTATATCGAATTTGCGTCCTGCCCTTTTAGAGAGAGATTTTACTTTCCTGTAATAATTTATACTTTATTTCCGCAAGCGCCCAGTCTTCCGGGGTGTCTATATCCTGTACCTCTAGTTCCGTGAGAACCAGCGGCACAAGCTTTTCCACATCTGTGGTCCCGGCCTTAAAAAAGGCGTCTGTGCGGCAGGCATAAAACTGTCCGCAGTCATGATAGATTTTCGGCAAATCCTGGCTGCGTGTGGTGGCGTACTCCGGATACTGTCTTGCCAGAAAGCCATCTTTATTCATAATGAGACCCCGCTGAGGCGGGTAAGAGAAGGGAACCACCGGCATAACGGAGTCTGCCTCCTCTAAGAGCTCCATAGCATTTCTAAGCCGCGCGCCGCCAAGGAAAGGGGCGGTGGGGTAAATGCAGCAGAAGGACTCGAAGGTCTCTCCCAGATCCAGATATGCTTTTAACACCTCCATGATGACGTCGTCCGTGGAAGCATAATCTCCTGAGGTTTCGGCCGAACGGAAAAAGGGGACCTTAGCGCCTGCTTTTTCGGCAATCCGGGCGATTTCTTTATCGTCGGTGGACACCATGATTTCATCGAATACCGCCGCATCCCGGGCGGCCTCGACAGAGTAACAAAGGATTGGTTTTCCGCAAAATTCTTTTATGTTTTTTCCTGGGATTCTTTTGCTGCCGCCCCGGGCGGTGATGATAGCCAGTTTTCTATGATTCATATTTCTCCGCATTTCTGCGCTGCTTTTTGTACTGTTTTTGCAGATTTTCAAGTTTATGGATGCAGCGCAGACACAAACTTGTTTCTTTGCCATTCCTGCAAGCAATGAGTCAAGTGCCATACCTGTAGGCCCGAACACTTATTTAAGACTTTCTTAATACTTAGATTATACACGAATATCCGTTGCAATCAAATAAAAATCTGTGATACTATCTAAGGTATGAAAAAACGTATTTATATTTGCCATACTTACTATCATGTATATGTTGCCTGCTTAAAAGAGCTGAACCTTCCGAAAAGCGGCGAGGGGGCCCTGAGGGGACAGGCCAGCCTTATGCTCAGTTCCCTGTCAAACGACTTTGGGAACCTGAAGGAACGGGTGGAAAAATCCGGTCTCTTTGAGGAAGTGATCCCTTATGATGAAAAGACGGAAGATTTTTTCCCGGAGCTTGCAAAATATCATAAGGACAGGGGAAACATTCTGATCAATATGTTTGCAAGAATCAAGTATACGCGGCGGATGGGGAAGCTGCAGGCGCCCTTTGTGCCCGTGGATTTGCGTGGCTATGAGGATATTTATGTGTTCTGTGATTCGGATCCTATCGGTTATTATCTGAATGTGCACAGGATTTATTACCATGCCCTTGAGGATGGGTTGGACTGTATCCGGTATTACGATACGGCCCGGTATGACAACCGTGGCTTTTTTGGGCTGAAAGCCTGGATGGCGGCCAGGAATATTATTTTTATTCAGAATGGATATGCTAAATATTGTCTGGATATGGAAGTCAATGATATTTCCGTGCTCAAATATCCCTGCCCTAAATATATTGAGGTTTCCCGCAGAGGGCTGGTGGAAGGGCTTGGGGCGGAGGAAAAAGAGACGCTGGTGTCAATTTTTGTTGAGAACAGAGAGAGATTGGAAGAAAATCTTTCCTCAGGGCTGGGGCATGAGCACAAGGTGCTGGTGCTTACGGAACCGCTCTGCGATTTGAAGACCAGGGAGCGGATTTTCAGGGACATCATTGCGGAATATGGCCAGGTGGATGGACAAAAAGCCCAGATTTTAATCAAGCCCCATCCCAGAGATGTGCTTGATTATGAAACGCTTTTCTCGGAATATATTGTGTTGGACGGGAAATTTCCCATGGAAATATTGAATTATGTAAGGGATTTGGTTTTTGACAGAGTTGTGACAGTGTTTACCGTGCCGGATGCAATTTTATTTGCAAAAGAAAAGATATACCTTGACGTAGACTTTATGGACAGGTACGAGGCGCCCGAGCTGCACAGGCAGAACGAGGAAATATAAGCGGTAATATGGAGGTCAGAGTGACAGAAAACAAACTGGTGAAAAATCTGTTGCTTGGAGCGGGCATAGCGTTGCTTGCAGGGCTGCTGGTTTTTCCCACCGTGAAAGATAAAATAAATGAATACAGGCAAAAGGACGTATCATTAGAGAAGGCACAGACTCTCGGAGCCGCTGAGGATGTGGAGAAGCAAAGAGAGAGCGAATGGAGCGGAGAGCAGGAAAAGGGCGGCGGTATTGCAGGTGTGGGACAGGCAGCGGAAAAGACGGACAATGAGGAAGCGGACATGGAGATGGCCGGGGAGCTTTTTTTTGCACTTGAAGACGGCGGAACTGAAATGAAGTTTTCCCTTTGGCAGAGTGAGAATGGAATCTGCTATTTTTTTCTGCCAGGCTTTGCGAAGGATAAGAGTTTGATTCTGGAGGATGCAGGCGGCGGAAATGTTTTGATTGGAAATTCCCGGCTGAAAGAGGGGGATGTGTTGCGGGACATTTCCCCGGAAGAAGCCTACGGACTGACCTTGTATGACGGGGACGGAGAGGTGATTCTTGAGGAACCTGTGATTTTTATGTATTCTTCAGACCTTCCGGTGCTTTTCCTTCGCACGGATTCCGGTGGGATGGAGGAGATTCACGAAGATAAGGAGGCAGGAGAAGCGGGAGAAGTGGTTCTTTTCGGGGAGAATGGGGAGAGGCTTTATGCAGGTGATGCGGAGCGCATCAAAGGACGAGGCAATTCCACCTGGGGGCTTTCCAAAAAGCCCTATCAGTTTAAACTCTGCGAGAAGGTTGATTTCTTTGGATTTGGGGAAGCCAAATCCTTTAACCTGATTGCCAACGGGTATGATGAGACCAGACTCCGCAACCGGATTGTCATGGAACTTGCTAAGGAGCTTGGTATGGACTATGTCCCAGAGGGACGGATGGTGGATTTGTACGTGAATGATATTTATTATGGAAATTATTATTTGACGGAAAAAATAGGGGTTGGAAGCGAGAGCGTTGCCATCCGGGATATGGAGGAGGTTCCGGACGCCGTTTACAGCCCGGAAGAACTGGAAAAGCTGGAACGCATGGAGTCAAAAGACGGTGACAGGAAATGGACGGAAATCGCCTATGAGGAAAAGGATATTTCCGGGGGATATCTGCTGGAGCGGGAGCTGCCCAGCCGTTTTAAAGAGACGGCCAGCGGATTTGTCACAAAGCAGGGGGACTGCTATGCGCTGCAAAGTCCCGAATATGCATCCAGGGAGCAAGTGGAATATATTGCCGGTCTTATGCAGGAATTTCAGGATGCGGTGGATGAGCGGGATGGAATCCATCCGGGAACAGGAAAACATTACTCGGAGTACATTGACGTTGCCTCTTTCGTGCAGAAATATCTGGTGGAGGAGATTTCCAAAAACTACGACGGAGGCGTCACAAGCAGTTTTTTTTATAAACCGGAAGATACTGTGAGCAGTAAGATTTTTGCCGGGCCGGTGTGGGATTATGATGTGGCCTTTGGCAACTGTAATCTGGATGAGATTGCCAGCAATCCGGTGGGAATCACAAAGCTGAACAACCATGTATACGGCACGGAGCTGTTTGCAAGGCTTTATGAGAAAGAGGATTTTTACAGGGAAATACAGGATTTGTATGAGGAAAAAGCCCTGCCTTTTCTTGAAAATCTGCTGGAGGGCGGAATAGACGAGATGGTGGCGCAGAGCAGAGATTCGGCAAAGATGGACAGTATCCGCTGGGAGGAGCTTGCCAACCGGTATCAGTATTACGAAGAATATGATAACAGCGTCAGATATTTGAAGTGGTTTATTGAGAAAAGAATGGAATTTTTGAATGAGGTATGGCTGGAGGGAGCGGTCTACCACAATGTGACTTTTGCAGTGGATGATGAGGCCTGGCAGATTGCCTGTGTAAAAGATGGGGATATGGCGGGAAGTGAACCGATCCCTTTCAGAAACGGTTCGCTGTTTATAGGCTGGACAACGGAGGATGGGATCCCTTATGACCAGTATAAGCCGGTTTACGAGGATAAGGTGTTTTATGCAAGGTGGCAGGTGCTGGATGTGAAGGACGAGGCTTTAGGTAACAGTGAGGCCGGAGGCTGAACTGTTACGGCTTTAGAGTAAAGCAACCTTCCATTTTTTGACTTGTAATGGTGATTGTGGTAAAATATAGCGATATTTGTGTATAGATTTGTATATGAAATTTAGCGGCATGCGCAGCATGCAGGCGGCGTAAGGATGAACGATTAAAGTCGTTATCTCACATAAATGACAATATTTGGAAGAAGCCTATGAAGAAAATAATCAAAAAATTGATGGTATTACTGGACAAACGGCAGAAGCGGATTATGGTTCTGCTGATTATGCTGATGCTTGTGGGGGCTATACTGGAAACGGCGGGTGTTTCCATGGTGGTACCGGCCATGCAGGTGGTGATGGATGCCCATGCGGTGGAGAAATACCGCTATTTGCAGGTGATTTGCGATATAAGCCATCTGGCCTATGACGATACAAGAGGGCTGATGATGGTGACCATGCTGGCCTTGGTGGTGATTTTTACGGCGAAAAATCTGTTTCTCTTTTTTCAGCAGAAGGCCCAGCTTAAATTTGTCTATACGAATCAGTTTGCCACCTCCCGGAGAATGATGATCAATTTTATGGAGAGGCCCTATGAGTATTATCTGAATGCGGACACCTCGGTGATTCAGAGAAGTATCACTTCGGACGTAAACAATATGTACGGGCTTATTTTATCCCTGTTGCAGCTGATCAGCGAGGTGATTGTGTTTGCCTGCCTTGTGGTGGTGAGCATTAATGCGGACGTGTGGATGACGGTTACGGTCACGGTACTTTTGGTGGCAGTGCTGGTTATCATCAAGGGGATTCTTAAGCCTATTATGAAAAAGGCCGGGGAGGAAAACCAGGATTATTACAGTGGTCTGTACAAGTGGATCGACCAGTCTGTGATGGGTATTAAGGAAATCAAGATTGCAAACAAGGAAAATTATTTTATAAACGAGTATGCCAAGTGCGGCGCCGGGTATGTGAACGCAGTGCAGAGGTATAATCTGTACAATGCCACGCCCCGTCTTCTGATTGAGACGGTGGCCATTGCGGGTATGATTTCTTATATGTTGTTCCAGCTCCTTCGGGGGACGGCGGTTTCCGATATTCTGCCTCAGGTGGCGGCACTGGGTGTGGCGGCCATGCGGCTGATTCCCTGCGCCAACCGTATTAACAATCATTTGACCTCCATCTCTTATTTTGAGCCATTCTTTATGGGGGTCAGTGATAACCTTCAGGAGGAAATCAGGGACGAAAGCATCAACTATGACAAGTCAGCTTATCAGAAGCGGGCGGAAGTGAAAAAGCTGGAGATCAGGGACAAGATAGAGCTGAAGGATATTGTCTATAAGTATCCAAATACGGACGTCTATATTTTTGACCACGCGGATATGGAGATTCCTGTAGGTAAAGCGGTGGGGATCGTGGGTACCTCGGGGGCCGGGAAAACCACGGTGGTTGACATTATGCTGGGACTTTTAAGGGTACAGAGCGGGCAGATTCTGGCGGACGGTGTGGAGGTTCGCAAAAACTACCAGTCCTGGCTGAAAAACATAGGGTATATTCCCCAGACGATTTTTATGATAGATTCTTCCATACGCAGGAATGTGGCCTTTGGCTATGGGGATGACGAGATAGATGATGAAAAGGTATGGTATGCCCTTAAGGAGGCACAGCTGGATGAGTTTGTGCGGGGACTTCCGGAGGGACTTGATACCAGCATTGGGGAGCGGGGAATCCGTATTTCCGGAGGACAGCGACAGAGGATTGGTATTGCCAGGGCGCTTTTTGAGGACCCGGAGGTTTTGGTGCTGGACGAGGCAACTTCGGCACTTGACAATGACACGGAGGCGGCGATTATGGATTCCATCAACAGGCTCCACGGTCGGAAAACCCTGGTGATTATTGCCCACAGACTTCAAACCATTGAAAAATGCGATATGGTTTACCGGGTGGAAAACGGAAAAATGCGCAGGGAGCGGTAGCCCGCGCAGTAATTGCAAGATGGATGCCACGCAGTTTGTGGCGGAGAGATAGATGGATGCGGTTTGCCCGAGGCACCGGACGGAGTGGGAAGGCTGATAGAGAGTGCCAGAACAGGGTGGAAAGGAGAGGCGAAAAGTGGCGGAAGGTAAGCGCATGGCAAATTATGAGTTGCTTCGGATTGTGGCGATGGTCATGGTTGTCATTCTGCACTTTTTGGCCCGCTCGGATGCATTGATTGCCCTGGATTTGCCCCTTGACAGCGTAAGGATTTTGGGGACGCTGCTGGAAAGCTTCTGTCTTGTAGCGGTGAATACTTATGTGCTGCTCAGCGGTTATTTTGGGGCAAGAAGTACTTTTAAGGTGAGCAGGGCGGCTGGGCTGCTTTGTCAGATTTGGTTTTATGGGCTGGTTATCTGGCTGGGGCTTACGGCGGCGGGGGTTCCTACTATGGCTTCCACAGAGGGAATTTACGGGCTGATTCAGTACCTTTTTCCTATAGAGACAGAGCACTATTGGTTTGCCACATCTTATTTTATGCTTTATCTTCTGACGCCTGTTCTGGGGACGGCAGTAAAAAATATGTCCAAAAAGCAGTTGGAAATCACACTGGCAAGTCTGCTTATTCTTTTTAGCGGGATTAAAAGCATCAGTCCTGTGGTGTTTGCTTTTGACAGATATGGATATGATTTCCCATGGTTTGTCTGTGTTTATCTTTTGGCGGCGTATCTTGGCCGGTATAGGTGTTCCTTTTTAGAGAAAAGAGGCTGGCTTTTTTATGTGGGGAGCACTCTTGTGAGCTTTGGCATGAATCTGGTTATGTGGTTTCTCAGTCAGAGGTGGGACAGTTTTCGGTATTATTTTACGGTTCCCTTCCATTATAATTTTATTTTCTGTCTGCTGGGCGCGGTGGGATTGTTCTATGGGTTTTCGAAAATTCATATAAAGGAAGGGCGGATTGCGGAAGCCATAAGGAAGATTGGCAGTTTAAGCTTTGGGGTTTATCTGTTTCATGAGCATATTGATTTGCGTTATTTGTGGTATGATTTTATCAGAGGGATTATCAATCCCGGGGGAAAAGAAGGGATTTTCTATTTTCTTTGGGAGCTGGCCTTATGTGTGGTGCTTCTTTTTGGGGCGGGTATCTGCATAGACTGGTTGAGAAGCAGAATATTTTCTTTGGCAGGACGGGGCTTTTATAAGACAAGAGCAGGAAAATGGTTACGAAATCTTGATCAGTGTTTCAAACCTGATAGATGATAAGAGCAAGGGTGCACTTGCGTGAAGATGACGATTCCGTAACAGTGAAGCCGGGGGCTGAACTGTTACATATAATTCAATAAGCTGGCTCGCGAAGCGTGACGGCGTTTGATAGGCAGTGTGCGGAAGAAGGATTGACTGTAAATGATGGGGAGGGCATAGATTGAAAAATAAGCTGGATAGCTTATTTTTCAATCATACAAATTTGTGCTGACGCCATTGTATACTGCGTATACACTACATGCTATGCATGCAGTACATTTGCGGGTTATCGGCAGCATGGAGGATTAGGATGAAGGACGAAAAAAAGAAAAAAATTTTGACTGCGGAGGCATCCGGCCTGTTAGAGAAAGAAGAATTGCAGATTGTGTGGCGGATTTTGCAGGATGTGATATTCCCGCTGATTTTGCTGCTGTTTCCGCTGCTTAAAATCAATCAGGGAATTGACCTGACAGATACGGGCTACAGTCTTGGAAACTACCGGTTTTTCGGGCAGGTAAGCGGGGTGTGGACGCTGCTTACATTTCTCTCCAATGTGGTGGGGTTTTTCTTTACAAAACTGCCCATGGGAGGGACTATGCTTGGAATGAAGCTGTACTGTTCCCTTATTGTAAGCGCGGCGGCCCTGCTGGGGTATCGCTTTTTCAGGACAAAGATGCCTGCCTGGCTGGCTTTTCTGGGAGAAATGGCAGCTATTGGTTTTTGCTGGTGTCCTACTGTGATTTTATATAATTATCTTACGTATCTGCTGTTTTTGCTGGGAGCGATTTTCCTGTTCCGGGGGCTTGCCGGGAGCAGGCCTGCCTGTCTTGTAGTGGCAGGTGCGATACTAGGCGTCAATGGACTGGTGCGTTTTCCCAACAATGTTCTGGAGTGCGCGTTGATTTTGGCGGTATGGTATTACAAGGTGTTGAAGAAAAAGAGCGCCCGGCAGATTGCAAAGGAGACGGGGCTTTGTGTGGCCGGCTATCTGGCGGCTTTTCTGGTTTTGGCGGGAATCATTACGGCGGTCTATGGCTGGGATGCGTTTGGAACCATGATAACAGGAGTCTTTGGGATGGCGGAGAGTGCCTCCGATTATACCCTGGGAGAGATGGTGCTGGCCATTGTGGACGCTTATTTCCACGGGTTTAAGTGGATGCTTTACATGCTCCTTTGTATTTTGCCGGGAATTCCCTTTCTTGTAATCAGAAAAGAATATTTTCCGGGGATCAGGAAGGTGGTTTACTGCCTGTGTATTCCGGTGCTGTTCTTTATACTTGGAAAGTGGGGCATGTTTAACTTTAAATATTTCCAGAAGGAGGCGGCGCTGCAGTGGGGGGCTGTTTTTCTGCTGGTGGCGCTGGGGGTCACGGTCTGGATGCTGCAGACAAAAATGCTGGACGACGAGTGGCGGCTGATTGGCTGTATTGCACTGATTTTAATTCTGATTACTCCTCTTGGAAGCAACAATCATATATGGCCGGTGTTGAACAATCTGTTTTTTGTGGTGCCGGTGGTATTCTGGATGATTTACCGTTTTGCCAGATGGGGGCGGACTTATCTGGACACAACCGGAAAGGTGCCGCTGTTTCCTGTAAAGGCCATGATATCCGGTATACTGCTTGCCTTTTTTGTGCAGGCTGTGGGAATCGGCTTTGGCTATGTTTTTCTGGATGGAGAGTCGGGACAGGAGCGGTCCTATAAGGTGGCCGGCAATCCGGTACTGCGGGGAATGTATACAAATGAAATGAATGCCGAGACTCTGGACGAAATTTCCGTTTTTATGATGGAAAATAAGGCTGAGTATCAGGGCAAAGAGCTGATTCTTTATGGAAATATTCCGGGGCTTGCCTATTATCTTGATATGGCTCCGGCAATTTATACCACCTGGGCGGATTTAAATACCAATTCTCTTGAGAGGCTTCGGGAGGAACTGACAGCTTTGTCAGATGTGGACGGGGCGGAGGGAATGGAGAGTCCTCTGGTGATTGTTCCGCCGGGATTGGCGGCGTATTTTTCAGGAGATGCGGATGTGATGGCATTCTGGGGAACGGACGCGGAGGCCTGCGACAGGGATGAAAAGCTTCTGGCCATATGGGATTTTATAAGGGAAAATGGGTATACGGAAGTGTTTGCTAACGAAGCGTTTGTAGTTTATGACAAGTAGATTATGAATTTTTAATTGCGGGCACTGTTCGCAAAGAAAAGAGAATGAAAAATAGAGTTTGTGATTGCATATACAAACTTTCCAAGTATTTATATTTGTATTTATGTTTGCACTTACGGAGTGTACATGAGTGTGCGCGGTAAAGTGGCGCGGAAATGAGGAAAAAGATGATTCGATTTAACGTACCTCCCTATACGGGGAGAGAGATGGAAAATATGAAGAAGGCCGTGGAGAGCATGCACATCTGCGGGGACGGGGAGTTTACCAAAAAATGCAGTGTTTTTTTGGAGGGGGTCACAGGCACTTCCAAATGTCTGCTGACCACGTCCTGTACCCATGCCCTTGAGATGGCGGCGCTTTTGTGTGATATTAAGGAGGGGGATGAGGTGATTCTTCCCTCTTATACCTTTGTGTCAACGGCGGACGCCTTTGTGCTGCGGGGGGCGAAGGTGGTGTTTGTGGACATCAGGCCGGACACCATGAATATTGACGAAAATCTCATTGAGGCGGCGATTACGGAAAAGACAAGGGCTATCGCTGTGGTTCACTATGCGGGAATCAGCTGTGAGATGGATACGATTATGGATATTGCAGAGCGCCATAACCTTATGGTGGTGGAGGACGCTGCTCAGGGGATTATGTGCACTTACAAGGGAAAACAGCTTGGCACCATAGGGGACTTTGGCTGTTACAGCTTTCATGAGACGAAAAATTTCAGTATGGGAGAGGGCGGAGCCCTTTTAATTCGGGACTCAAAGTATATTGAGAATGCGGAAATTCTGCGGGAGAAGGGAACGGACAGGAGCCAATATTACAGGGGACAGGTGGACAAGTACAGGTGGCAGAATTTTGGTTCCTCTTATCTTCCCAGTGATATCAATGCGGCTTATTTATATGGGCAGTTTGAAGTGGCGGATGAAATCAACGAGGCCAGGATTGCAAGGTGGAATCAGTACCATGAGCTTCTTGCGCCTTTGGCGGAGGCCGGGAAGATAGAACTTCCCACGGTGCCTGATGGGTGTGTGCATAATGGGCACATGTTTTACATTAAGACGAAGGATATGGAGGAGCGGACCCGGCTGATTGATTTTATGAAGGGGAAGGATATCCTGACAGTATTCCACTATGTTCCTTTACATTCCGCACCGGCGGGGCTTAAATTTGGCAGATTCCATGGGGAGGACCGTTATACCACCCGGGAAAGTGAAAGGCTGCTGCGGCTTCCCATGTTTTATCAGCTGACGGAGGAACAGACGGCGTATATTGCAGGCTGTGTAAAGGAATTTTATGGAGCTTAAAAATCAGATAAACAAAAATGGAAATAAAGTCCGTTTTTATACGGGATTTGTGTTCGGAAAGCGGCATGGGCATAAGTATGAAAATTTGATAATTGCGTTGGGTTTCCTGGTGCTTTTGGCGGTTTTTGTGGGATACAGGTTTGATTATTTTTACGATTTAAATGACGACGTGCTGATGAAGGATATTCTGGCGGGAGTCTACACGGGCACACCGGAGGGGCACAACATACAGATGCTGTGGCTGGTCAGTGCCTTTATCAGTTTCTTTTACAGATTGGCAAGGGGACTGCCCTGGTATGGGATTTTTCTGTGTGCCTGCCACTATGGCTGTTTCTTTCTGATTTTGAAAAGAAGCCTTGTTTTTTGCAGGACACGGTGGGGAAAGCTGGCGGTTTGTCTGGTGGAAGGGCTGTTTTTTGTGGGCGTTTTTTTGGAGCATCTTATTTTTGCCCAGTATACGGTGACCTGCACCTTTTTAGGGGCAACGGCGGCTTTCTTGTTTTACACAACAGACATTGGTCTTTCCGGTAAAGAGTTTGTGAGGGAAAATATCCCTGCCGTTTTGCTGGTGGCGGTCGCTTATCTGATTCGCTCCGAGATGCTGCTTCTGGTGCTGCCTATGATTTGCGTAGCGGGTGCTGCCAAGTGGGGGAGTGAGGAGAAGATTTTTACCTGGGAGCATGCTTTTAAGTATTTCACGGTGATAGGGCTTATTTTAGCCGGAATCCTGATTGGACAGGTGAGTCACAGGGTAGCTTACGGCTCAAAGGAGTGGAGGGATTTCACGGCATTTTTTGACAACAGGACGGAGCTTTACGATTTTCAGGCGCCTCCTGTGTATGGGGAACATCAGGAATTTTATGAGAGTATCGGTCTTAGCGAAAGTGAAAAGGTTTTGCTGGATAATTATAACTTTGGCATGGACGAGGAAATTGACCATGTTATGGTGGGGCAGATTGCGGAGTATGCGGGGAAGAACAAAAGCGAGGAGGAGCCTTTTGTCCCCAAGCTTCGCGTGAAATTGAAGGATTATGCTTACCGCCTGCTCCACGGGCCTAAAGCGGTGGGCAGTGATTATCCCTGGAATTATATGGTGATACTGGGGTATGTGGCGGTTTTTTGTACGGCAATTCCAGGGAAAGGTAGAGACGGACAGGGACAGAAGAAGGAAAGGGACGCATTTTCGGAGAAGAATAGTTCGGGAGAAGGCGCATCTTATGGATTGGAAAAGAGAAGCGATGGCAAAGATGGTCGAGGAACCAAAATTGGACTGTGGGTTAGAAATGCTTTTGGAGCGGCATGGAAGCTGGCTTTTCTTTTCGGTGTGCGGACAGCTTTGTGGATGTTTATTTTGATGCGGGACCGGGCGCCGGAGCGGATTACCCATTCTTTGTATTTGATGGAGTTTTGCATTTTGACTGCCATGGTTTTGGTGCAGTGGAGTGAAATAAGCAGGGAAAAAGTGAAGCGGCTGTGGGGAGTTTTAGCGGCGGTTTGTTTTGGTCTGCTTGCTCTTACGGCTTTTCCGGGCAGCGTGGAGGCGGTTTCCGTAAGGCAGGCGGAGCGGGAGAAGGTGAATGTTCTTTACCGGGAGCTGTATGATTATCTGTCGGAAGGGGACAATGGAGAGAGTTTTTATCTGATTGATGTGTACTCGTCTGTGTCTGACGGGGGCGTTCCCTATTCGGAAAAGATGTTTCAGGATGTGGATAATTCTTTAGACAATTATGACATTATGGGCGGCTGGGCCTGCAAGAGTCCTTTACAGAGGAAAAAGTTAAAACTTTTTGGGATAGAAAATATGGAATCGGCACTTAAGGACAGGGAGGATGTGTTCTTTGTTCGAAAAAGCAGTGAAGACATGCAGTGGATTTTTGACTATTATGAAGGCCATGGGACGCCGGTGGAGGCGCAGTTAGTGGATAAGGTGGCGGATGTTTTTGAGATATATGCCGTGTCAGAGATTTCCCGGTGAGATTTTGCGTTGCGAGAGTTGCAGAGGGCTTGTATAGAAATTTGATGCTTGGAAGTTTGCTATATGTATAACGGCTATAGGTCTATTTAATGTTTGTAGAGGTAAATTGCGGCGATTGGGATTGTAAAGATACCATGCTGAAACAGATTGTCGTATTGATTTTTGAAAAATGGTGGCAGAGGGTTCATATGAAGGGTAAAATGTGGAGAAAAGACAGGCCGGAGGGGCGGGATATTTACCTGCGGCTGATGGAGGCGGAGGATACGGATGATATTATCCGGTGGCGGAACACAGATTTTGTCCGCAGGAATTTTATTTATCAGAAGCCGTTTACCCGTGAGGGGCATGAAAGCTGGGTGAAGAATATGATAGACACGGGAAAAGTGGTGCAGTTTATGATTTGCCGAAAGGCGGATGATAAGGCTGTGGGCAGTGTTTATCTGCGGGACATAGACCGGGAACACAATAAGGCGGAGTATGGTATTTTTATCGGGGAAAAGGAGGCCCTTGGAAAGGGATACGGAACAGAGGCGGCCAGGCTGATGATTGGGTATGCTTTTCAGGATGTGGGGCTTCATAAAGTTATGCTGCGGGTTTTGGCGGAGAATGGGCAGGCGCTGCGCAGTTATGAGAAGGCCGGGTTTGTGAGGGAGGCTTACTTGAAGGACGAGGTGTTTTTGGAGGGGCGGTACAGAGATGTGATTTTTATGGCGGTTGTGAATCATAATGATGTAAAAAGGTAATCTGCCTGCCGAAGGTTATGTGCATACTTTACCAGGCGGACAATTGGACAATGATAAGCATAGTGAAAATGCAGGCGCAGGAGGTTTGCGGTGAAAAAAAGGGTTAGTTTTGTGATTCCGTGTTATCGGTCGGAGGCGACTTTGCCTGATGTAATAAAGGAAATTCAGGAAAAAATGCGTCAGATGGAGGAGTATGTTTATGAGGTGATTTTGGTCAATGACTGCTCTCCGGACGGGACTTATGATACGATTAGAAGGCTGTGCCAGGAAAATGATAATATCACGGGGGTTGACCTTGCCAGGAATTTTGGTCAGCACAGTGCTTTGATGGCGGGGTTCCATCAGGCTAAGGGGGATATTGTGGTTTGTCTGGATGATGACGGGCAGACTCCGGCGGATGAGGTGGACAAGCTCCTTGAAGAAATCAAGCAGGGGGCGGATGTGGTTTATGCTAAATATACGAACAAGCATCATTCAGGGTTTCGGAATTGGGGGAGCCATGTGAATGAGGTGATGACCCGGGTAATGCTGGGTAAGCCAAAGGAGCTGTATCTTTCCAGTTATTTTGCTGCGAAGCGGTTTGTAGTGGATGAAATGATGCGTTATGAGAATGCCTATCCTTATGTGATTGGGCTGGTGCTGCGCACCACGAAAAATATTGTCAATGTGGAAGTAAACCACAGGGACAGGCAGGCAGGGGTTTCCGGTTATACTTTGGGAAAGCTCCTGGGGCTTTGGTTTAACGGGTTTACGGCTTTTAGTGTGAAGCCGCTGCGGATTGCCACGTTTTCAGGGGCTGTATTTGCCGTGGCGGGTTTTTTGTATGGGATTTATACTATCATCAAGAAAATTTTTATCAACCCGCCGGGACTGGTGACAGGGTTTAGCGCCCTGATGGCAATGCTGGTGTTTATCGGAGGGATGCTGATGCTGATGGTGGGACTTACCGGTGAATATGTGGGAAGGATGTATATTTCTATGAACAATTCTCCCCAGTTTGTAATCAGGGAGATAACAAAGGCGGGGGCGGATGAGGAACAGGCAGGAACATAAAGAAAGCGATATTCATAATGAAAAATCTTTTCAAAAGGAAAATTTCCATGAAAAAGTAAATCTTCAAGAAAATTCACTTCCTGAGGAAAGAACTGCTTTTCGTGGGATAAAGGATAATATGCAAAAACCGGAAGGCGTCAGGTACGTAGCGGCCGCGGTTTTCGCTTTTGCCGGTGGGTGGGCTATGCCGTGGATGCTTCACAGAACGGAAAGTCTGGGATACACCAACAGTGTGGTCTCGGTATTTGGGTTTCTGGTACTGTTCTATCTGACGGATAAGGCGCTGGGGGCAGGAGCTGAGGGGAAATGGTCCGGATGGATTTGGCCCGGCTGTTTTGGGACGGCCTTTTCATTGTGCATGGTATTTGGAACTCAGCTTGATTTGCAGGGAAGCGTTCCTTTTACAAATATTCGGATGTGGGGAAGCATCCTGATTTTGGCGGTTCTTTTTGCGCTGTGGGCGCGGTATTTTTGGGACAAGTTTGGAACAGTGAAAGATGGGACAGCTTGCCTATGCAAGGGAACGTCCCGGCCGACGGGCAGGGAAAACAAGGGAAGCGAAAGAGAAAAGGCGGACGAGAAGGAGAAAGCGGAAAAGGGCGCAGGGAGGAAAAAAGGTGTCTGCAGCTTTATAGTCAGGGCGGGAGGTATTTTCCTGTGTTATCTTCCTGTGTTTCTGGCGGCCTATCCGGGCTTTTTTGTGTATGACGCCCAGGACGAGCTGCTCCAGGTGGTGACGCGGAATTTTTCGACACATCATCCTCTTTTACATGTGCTTTTTTTGGGAGGAGTCATTCAGCTGGTGCATAAGCTGACAGGTTCCTACAATCTTGGAATTGCCTGTTACACGCTGATACAGATGGTGGTGATGGCCGGAATTTTTGCGTGGTGCATTGGAAGATTGGAAAAAAGAGGCGTGCCTAAGTGGGTGAGGGTTCTGCTTGTGCTGTATTTTGGCTTGTTTCCGGTGCTTGTGATGTTTTCCCTTTGCTCCGCCAAGGACGGGCTTTTTACGGGAATGCTTCTTATCATGGTGGTTCTGTTGCAGGAGCTGTGTGGGGATGTGGACAAATTTCTTGAAAAAAAAGGCAGTGTTGCCCTGTTTGGTGCATCCTCTGTGGGAATGATGTTACTGCGGCATAATGGATTTTACGGATTCCTTGTCTTTATTCCTATTTTGGTGTTCTATTTAAGGAAGAAATGGAAAAAGGTTCTTCCTTATATGATAGCAATTGTGGTTGTTTACCTGGTGATGAACGCCGGGCTTGCGGGAGCGCTTCACGCCAATGATTCGGAAAATCAGGAAATGCTTACCGTACCGATTTCTCAGCTGGCAAGGGTCTGTGCCTATGAGGAGACTTCCTTGCAGGACCAGGAAATTTTGTACAAATATCTGCCCGAAGAAGCGGTTAACAGATATACGCCCAAAGTAACGGACGGGGTAAAAATCAGCTTTAACAATGAAGCATATGCTGCCGACCCAAAAAGCTTTTGGCAATTATGGGCAAAATGGGGACTGGAACACCCCTTTGCCTACCTGAACGCATGGTTCATGACCTCCTATGGCTACTGGTATCCTGACACAGTTATCGACACTTATCGGGGAAATACTGTTTTTACCTACACGTACGAGGACAGCTCCTACTTTGGCTACGAGGTGGAGGAACCCGGCACGCGGGAAAGTAAAATCCCCTGGCTGGATGATTTGTACCGTAAAATGTCCCTGGAAATCACCCAGCAGAAAATTCCGGTCATATCCATGCTGTTTGCTCCCGGCTTTTTATTCTGGGTATGGGCCTTCATTTTGGGATATCTTTGTTACGGAAAAAAGTGGAGGGTGCTGCTGCCCTTCATATTGCCCGGACTGTGCTGGCTGACCGTTATTCTGGGGCCTGCCTGCCTGGTGCGGTATGTGGTATTTTTGTGGGCGCTGCTCCCTGTATTACTTTGCACATGTTGGCAAGTAATATATAAAAGGTAGCAACATTGGCGACTGAATATTTACTCTTGAAGAAGCGGACGAATGACCAATGTGTGAAAAATAACTTTTCGGCATGGTTCTTATGCCGCTGTGGCGAGAAAATTTGATAATTGGAAATATCTGTGATATACTTACCCATGCGTGAAACTTGCGATAATTTAGATAAACTCCTCCATATGTAAAAGTAGTACGGAAGTGAGGAAAAGTCTGAAAATAAACCTTCGATTAATGCAGTAGTGCAAGTATGGCTTGCGATATGCAGGGAGAATAGATATGAAGAAGATTGTATATAAAAGCAAAGCAATCCGGACAGTAATACTTATCATAGCCGTATGTCTCTTGGCCTCCCTATGGCCTCTGAGAATCTGGCACGAACAGGTAAGCACCGTGGTAATGCCTCAGGGTGAAATTTATTCTGAAGCAATTGACGATGAGAAGACGGTTTTGCAGACGATTGTGGCCCAGTACGACCACATGGATACCATAGACGTCTATCTGGATGAAAACTGTACCGGAGAAACCTTTTTCCTGCGGATTTTGGACGAGCAGTGGCAGGTAATCTGCGAGGAGGAAACTGCCATTGAACCGGAAAAACTTCCCGGTTTCCAGGAAGTCATCATTGACGTTGATATGGAAGTGAACAAGACCTATTTTGTGATTTTGCAGGGGGACGATTCGGTGATTTATACCGGGTGGGGCCCAGCGGCTTTAGAGGAAATGCCTTATATGGGAACCCTGTACTATGCGGATTCCACCCAGGAGGGCATGAGTCTGATGGCCAATTACAATTACAGCGTGCCCCTTCGAAAGACAAGGGTGCTTATGTTTGGCGGGTTGATTGCGGCAATTGCGGCTTTGCTGATAGTGAGCGTTCGTCTTTGGTATCGGAAAAAAGAGGACAAGCTGACTACCGTGGAAAAGGTTTTTAAGAGCGTTATGAATCCCATTGTGGCAGCAGGCGCCGTTATTTGTATAGGAGCCGTGCTTGCAGGAGTCTGTGGAAATTATCTGCTGGATAATACGGTATATTTTGTCAGCGTGGTTTTTCTTGCGATTATTTTGTTTTACGGTATTAATCATGACAGAGTGGGACAGCAGGCAATCCTTACCATGGATTATCTGAAAAGCCATTTTGGGGATTTGGTGCAGTCTCTGGGAATTGCAGGAGCGGTTGCAGGGTGCTGCGAGTACGTCAGCGGCCTGTACGACGTTCACCATATGGTGGCGGAGCGCAAGGAAATGCTCTGGTTTTCCCTGGCGGTGATTGCCATGTTTCGGTGGAAAGAGATTTTTAATCTCTATAATCTGATATATCTGGCAGTGGCCGGTCTTTGCGGGTATCATTATTATCAGACAAACCTGACCCCGGAGATGGACGAGTTTGCGGTTCAGTCCCTGAAATATACGGTGTGGATTGGCGTGGCTCTGGGATTTATTCTGATTCACACGGCAATCAGGCTGTGTAAAAAGAAGCTGGCAAGGCCTTCTTATGTGTACGGAGGTCTGGTAGCGTTATTTTTCATTTTGACGATGGTGTTCCGCAACGGCAGATGGTGGACTGTTGTGATGGCGGCGGCCTTTACTTTATTTTATCTGAATTACGGTATGTGGGAGCATAAGGAGAGAGTGCTGGTAAATATTGCAAGGGGTATTATCATGCAGTTTGTCTGGTCTACCGGTTATGCCCTGCTGCACCGGCCTTACGTCACCTTCCGTAATGCGAGATATACGCATATTTTCCATACGGTTACAATCACGGCGTCCTACCTTACCATAGTGGAATGCGCTGCAACGGTTATTTTGCTGGAAAAGCTTAAGAAAAGCAGACAGTTAAAGGATTGCTGGAAAGAGCTTGTGCTCTTTGGAGTGGTTTCCTCCTATATGCTCTTTACTATGTCCAGAACGGCGTTCTTTGCAGTGGGCGTTGCGGTTTTATTTGGGATTGGCATTATGGCGGGAGGAAAAGGACTTTGCTATGTAAAGAATTACGGGAAAAATCTGGGAATGCTGATTTTAGCCGTGGTAGTATGCCTGCCTGTGACTTTCACAGTCCAGAGAAATGTACCTGCCCTTGTGAGTGAACCTTTTCTCTATGAGATAGAGTATTCCATGTACTGCCCGGAGGATGTGATGCGGGGCAGAAGGCTTGGTTCCAAGAATTTTATGCGGGTGGGCCGTTTTATAGATGTATTTGCCGAGAAAATTTTCAGTATACCGGAAGGGACTTTTGACGTTTATGGTGAAATTGAGGAATACCAGAGGAGACATCAGACCACGTCCCGTTTGGAGAGCCCGTTAATAGAGGAAAGATTTATAGAGGAAAGAAAGGCTAACGATTCTGAGCTGACGGAAGAAACAGCAACGATTCCGGGAATCGTGGACAGCAGTAAGCTGGTGGCCTCTGCAGATTATGTTCCGGAAGACGTCCCGGAGGAAGCCTTAAAGGACGAGGACTATACCAACGGCAGACTGGATATTTTCAAATCTTATATAGAGCAGCTGAATATGACGGGCCATGAGGAGATGGGAGCACTGCTTCAAAACGGGGAGATTGCCACTCACGCCCATAATATTTATCTTCAGGTGGCTTACGACCATGGGATACCGGTGGGTATCTTCTTTGTGCTGCTTGGAATTGCCACTTTTATCAGGAGCTGCTTGTATTATCGCAGGGAAAAGGACAAAATAACTTATGCGGCATTGCCTTTTGTGGTTTGCGTTGCTGTTGCTGTTGCAGGTATGGTGGAGTGGATTTTCCATTTGAGCAATCCCTGCGGACTGGTGCTTATGCTGGTTATCGCGCCCCTTGTATTCCAGGAAGAACAGAAAAGAAAATAAACTGTTTGAAATTGATGGATAGAGCAGTCTGTAAATATGTACTGCGGCTATGCACAGTGTTTGAGCCAGTGCGAACAATCAGGGTATGAGAGTAGAGTAATGAATAAAGAAAAGAAAAGAACGCCTTTTAATGTAAAAATATTTTATAGAAGAACCTGCCTGATTATCTACGATATCATAAGTGTGGTTTTGGCCAGTTATGTGGCGCTGCTTATGCGTTACAATTTTGACCTGTCGGAAATACCGGAGCATTTCTTAGGGCCGGTGGGCAGGTTTTTGCCGTTTAATATTGTGATCACGCTTTTTGTGCTGTATCTGTTTCGGATGTACAGCAGTCTCTGGGCCTTTGCCGGGGAGACGGAGCTGCAGAACCTTGTGATGGCCAGTGTGGTATCTTCCGTTGCACAGGCGGTGGGGATTCAGTTTTTCAGGACGCCGGGGCAGCAGGCGGTTCCCAGCAGCTACTATTTTCTGTACGTATTTTTACTTATCAGTTTTATTTTTGGAAGCCGTTTTTCCTATCGGTTCTTCAGGAGTCTGAAACACCGGCAGCAGAATAAAAACAACAATATTTCCGTCATGGTGATCGGAGCGGGAGAAGCCGCCAATCTGATTATCAAGGAAATCGTGAACAGCAATTTTTCCACCATGGTCATCCGGTGCATTATTGACGACGACAAGGGAAAATGGGGAAAATTCATTCAGGGTATCAAGGTTGTAGGCGGCAGAGATAAGATTGTGGAATGTGCGGACATTTACGGCATTGATGAGATTATCATTGCCATGCCTTCCATTTCCCGGAAGGAATTGTCCGATATTTTGGATATCTGTAAGGAGACAAGCTGTAAGCTGCGCTCCCTTCCCGGTATGTACCAGCTGGTAAACGGGGAGGTCAGTGTAAGCAAGCTGCGGGATGTGGAGGTGGAGGACCTTTTGGGCAGGGAGCCCATTGAGGTGGATTTAGATTCCATCCTTGGATATGTAAAAGGGAAAAAGGTGCTGGTAACAGGCGGAGGCGGCTCTATCGGAAGCGAGCTCTGCCGTCAGATTGCCTCCCACCACCCGGCAAAACTTATCATAGTGGATATTTATGAAAACAGTGTTTACGACGTACAGCAGGAGCTTTTGGCAAAGTATCCTGACCTTTCTTTATCTGTGCTGATTGCCTCCGTGCGCAATACCAACCGGATGAACTGGATTTTTGAGCATTATAAACCGGATATTGTTTACCATGCGGCGGCTCACAAGCATGTGCCTCTTATGGAAAAGAGCCCCAACGAGGCGGTGAAAAACAATGTGTTCGGTACCTGGAAAACCGCTCAGGCGGCGGCAATGAATGATGTGAAACGGTTTGTGATGATTTCCACGGACAAGGCAGTAAACCCTACCAATATTATGGGAGCCAGCAAACGAATCTGTGAAATGATTATTCAGACCTTTAATAAGCACTACGATACGGAATTTGTGGCGGTGCGTTTTGGAAATGTACTTGGAAGCAACGGCAGTGTGATTCCGCTGTTTAAAAAGCAGATTATGGCGGGAGGGCCGGTGACGGTTACCCACCCTGACATTATCCGGTATTTTATGACCATACCCGAGGCAGTGTCCCTGGTGCTCCAGGCGGGGGCCTATGCCAAAGGCGGTGAAATCTTTGTGCTGGATATGGGAAAGCCCGTGAAGATTCTGGATTTGGCGAAGAATTTAATCCGTTTATCAGGATATCGTGTGGATGAGGATATCAAAATTGAGTTTACCGGCCTGCGTCCCGGAGAAAAGCTGTATGAAGAACTCCTGATGGAGGAGGAGGGCATGACGGAGACCAAAAATAAACTGATTTATATTGGGAAACCTATTGAAATAAATGAAATGAAGTTTTTTGTCCAGCTGAAAAATTTGAAGGATGCGTCCATCAGCGAAAATTGTGATATCAGGCCCATGATTAAGGAGATTGTGCCGACTTATCATTATGAGGAGACGGAGTGCTGATGTTGTCTTTTTTATATATGGACAACCGGTGGCAGAAAGAAATGCTGCTGTAAGTTGGAGAAGCATTGTTGCCGGCAGCAGATATAAAAGGCTTAAATGTATGAGAAGCAAAAGCTATGCGGAAAGGAGCAGGGAAAATGGCTAAGAAAAAAATATACTTATCCTGTCCCACCATGCACGGGGAGGAGCAGGAGTTTATTCAGGAGGCCTTTGATACCAATTGGGTGGCGCCTCTTGGACCTAATGTGAATGCTTTTGAGAAGGAGATTGCAGATTATGTGGGAATTTCCCATGCTTCTGCCCTCAGCGCGGGGACGGCGGCAATTCATCTGGCACTGAAAATTTTAGGAATTACTCAGGGAGACATTGTATTTGTTCCCACTTTGACGTTTAGTGCAAGCTGTAATCCTGTAATATACGAACAGGCGACTCCGGTGTTTGTGGATTCGGAAAGGGATACCTGGAATATGGACCCGGAGGCTTTGAAGCGGGCCTTTGAAAAATATCCCGATGTAAAAGCTGTGATTGTAGTTCATTTGTACGGTACCCCCGCCAAGCTGGATGAGATCATGGAAATCTGCAGCGCCCATCATGTTCCGGTGATCGAGGATGCGGCGGAATCCCTTGGCAGTATTTATAAAGGAAAGCATACGGGAACATTTGGAGAAATCGGAATTTATTCTTTTAACGGCAATAAGATTATCACCACCTCAGGCGGAGGTATGCTGGTTGCGGAGAAAGAGGAGTATACGAAGAAAGCCACCTTTTTGGCTACCCAGGCCAGGGATGCGGCAAGGCATTACCAGCATTCCAGCATAGGATACAATTACAGAATGAGTAACATTGTCGCAGGGATTGGACGGGGGCAGCTTCTCCATCTGGAAGAACATAAGGCCATAAAGAAGGATATCTACAGGCAGTATGGGGAAGCATTTAAGGACATACCGGAAATCACCTTAAATCCATTGAATCAGGACGGGGACGCCAACTGCTGGCTGACCTGTATGACCATTGCGCCCGGGTGCGGCGTTACCCCCAATCAGGTGATGGACGTCCTTGAGGAGGAGAATATAGAAAGCCGCCCGATATGGAAGCCTATGCATTTACAGCCGGTATTTGAGGAATATGATTTTATAACAGTTAATGGCAGTAAAAAGGAAAATGGGGAGTTGGCCAGCGTTGCGGAGGATATTTTTGACAGAGGGCTGTGCCTGCCAAGCGATATTAAGAATACGCCTGAGGACATGGAGCTGATTATCAAGACCGTGCGGAAATGTTTCGGGAAATAATTGCGTCAAAAGGCGCGATAGCAGGTAATGGGGGCCGGATAGAGGTATATTCTGCCGGATAAGGTCTGTGAGTGAAAAAGTATTGGCCCGGTTTGTTTGGGGCCGGTATGCCCCAATTGCAGAAATGGAGGGAAGGTATGTACGAAAAATATGTAAAGAGACTGCTTGACATTATCATTTCGCTGTGCGGGATAATTGTGCTTTCCCCCGTATATCTGATACTCTGCATTTTGGTGAGAAAAAAGCTGGGCAGTCCTGTTTTGTTTACCCAGGAAAGGCCGGGAAAGAATGAGAAGATATTTAAGCTGTACAAATTCCGTTCTATGACGGACGAGCGGGACAGGGAGGGAAATCTTCTCCCGGATGAGGAGCGGCTTCCCGCCTTTGGAAAGAAGCTTCGCAGTACCAGTCTGGACGAGCTTCCGGAGCTTTTTAATATCTTAAAAGGGGAAATGAGCATCATTGGGCCAAGGCCCCTTCTGGTGAAATATCTGCCCCTTTACAATGAATTTCAAAAGCACAGGCATGATGTAAGACCAGGACTTACCGGCCTGGCACAAATCAATGGACGGAATGCCATTACATGGGAAAAGAAATTTGCGTATGATGTGGAGTATGTGAATCATATTTCATTTGGGCTTGATTTGAAAATCTTTTTTCTGACGGTGAAGGCAGTGCTGAAACGAGAAGGAATCAGTAGTGAGACGGACGCTACCATGGAAGCCTTTCAGGGAACGCCGCCGGAGAAAGAAATATAAGTGGAATGATATAGTTGGAGATTGTGTGTATGGATATTACAGGTAAGAAAATAAGCGCAGATAAAAGCATCAATATATTATTTTGCAGTGTGGGGAGAAGATGTGAGCTGTTAAAGGACTTCCGGAAAACCTTAGGGGAGAATTTGAAGATTGTGGTTACGGACAACAGTGAAGTGGCCCCGGCTATGGCCTTTGCGGACAGAGCCTATCAGGTTCCGCTGATTACGGACCCAGGCTATATTCCGCTGATTCTTGAGATTTGCAAAAAAGAGGAAATACATGGGGTGACCACCCTGATTGACCCGGAGATTGCCATACTGGCCGAGCACAGGAAGGAATTTGAGGATTTGGGCGTGGTGGTCTTAGCGCCCTATTTGGAGACCGCAAAGCTCTGCTTTAATAAATATGAAATGTACAAATTTCTTACGGGGCATGGAATTAATACGGTGAAGACCTACGGAACCTATGGGGAATTTTTATCCGCCTATGAAAAGGGGGAGATTTCCCTGCCGGTATTTGTAAAGCCCAGAACCGGAAGCGGCAGTGTGGGAGCCAGAAAAATAGAAACCCTTGAGCTGCTCCGCCAGGTGACGGATGGGGATGCGAGCCTGATTATCCAGGAGCTGATGACGGGGAAGGATTTGGACGCGGATGTGTATGTGGATACGGTGAGCCATAAGCCGGTAGCCATATTTTCAAAGCGCAAGCTCTCCACGACCATAGGCGGTGCCAATAAAACCATATCCTTTAAGGACGAGGGCTTGTTTGCATTTATAAAAGAGGCGCTGGCTGTTATGGAGTTTAATGGCCCCTTAGATATGGACTTTTTTTATCAGGACGGAAAATATTATCTCTCGGAAATCAATCCCAGATTTGGAGGGGCTTATCTTCATGCCTATGGAGCCGGGGTGGACTTTATCAAGCTGATTGCGGAAAACCTGCAGGGGAATGAGAACCCGGAAAACATTGGGGATTATGAGGAAGATGTTGTAATGATGATGTATGACAGCGTGGTTATCCGAAAGAAAAGCGAGATAGAGGCGGCCATTGCCGAATTGTAATTGCGGGCAGAGACATTTGGCGACTGCCGCGAGGGTCCCACTGCTCTGCAGCGTTGCAAGCTTGATGCTCCGTTGCTTTGAGCGGAGGTGTTGACTCGACTGGTGAAAAATGGTCTGACAGGTAAACGCTCCAAAATGGAGGGGTTATGAAGATTTTAATTTTAAGTAATTATGCAAATGGGCTATACCTTTTCAGGAAAGAGGTCCTTGAGGCTTTCAGGGAGCAGGGATATGAGGTGGTGATATCCGTGCCCCCGGATGAGAACAGCAGAAAGCTCCGGGAGCTGGGGTTTCAGGTGGTTGATACGGCTTTTGAGCGCCGGGGAATCAACCCTGTCCATGACTGCAAGCTTTTTTTGAAATACGGAAAGCTCTTAAAGGAGCAGAAGCCCGATATTGTGCTCACTTATACCATAAAGCCCAATCTTTACGGAGGGCTGGCCTGCAGGATGAAGAAGGTACCGTATCTTGTGAATATCACGGGGCTGGGAACCGCAGTGGAGAAGCAGGGGCTTTTGGGAAAGATATTAATCTGCTTTTACAGGGCGGCGGTGAAAAATGCAGCCTGTGTTTTTTTTCAGAATGAGGGAAACAGGCAGTTTATGACAGAGCGGGGCGTGGGAAAAGAACGGTACAGGCTTTTGCCGGGCTCCGGTGTCAATTTGCAGGAGCACCCTTATGAAGCGTATCCTTCGGAGGATGAGGGCATAATTTTTGTGGCGGTTTTGCGTGTGATGAAAGATAAGGGCATTGAGGAATACCTGACGGCTGCGGAGCGGATGAAGGAGGAATTTCCCAAAACCAGCTTTTACCTTGTGGGAGAATACGAGGAGGAGAGCAGGAAAACCTACGAACCCTGGATTGGGAGACTTGCGGCGGCCGGGAAACTGAAATATTTCGGACATATCGACAATGTACCGGAGGTTATGGCGGGGAGCCATGTGATTGTGCATCCTTCCTACCATGAAGGACTCTCCAACGTGCTGCTTGAGGCGGCGGCCTGCGGAAGGCCGGTGCTTGCCAGCGACGTGCCGGGGTGCCGGGAGACTTTGCAAAAAGGCCTTAGCGGCCTTACATTTCCGGCCAGGGATACGGAGGGCCTGATAAGAGCCATGAAAACTATTTTAACCTACACGGAATCTGACCGCCGGGAAATGGGAATCTGCGGACGGGAGTATGTGGAAAATGTGTTTGACAGGCAGAAGGTTATCTCCATTTATCTGGAGGAAATCACAAAACAGATTAACAGATAGATGAGGTTATGTGGTATAATGTACGCGGTGGCAATGAGCACTGCGGACAATATAATGTCAGTGCATATTTGCAAGATGAAAAACGGCGGCCTGCCGACGATTTTTTCAGATTACATCAATAAGCTGACTCATGAAGCGAGACAGCGTTTGATATGTAGGGCGAAGCACGTGAATGTATGCATTGTGGATAAAAGGAGAAAGGACGTAGAATCGGATGAGTTTATATGAGGATATCGTAAGCGGAAAAGAAAAGCTGTCACTGGTTGGCCTTGGCTATGTGGGAATGCCCATTGCGGTTGCCTTTGCCCGCAAAATCAAGGTAGTAGGCTTTGACTTAAATGAAAAAAAGATTGCTTTATATAAAGAGGGCATTGACCCCACCAATGAGGTGGGAAACGATGTGATTAAGGAAACCAAGGTGGAGTTCACGGCCGACCCGGCAAAGCTCCGGGAGGCTAAATTCCACATTGTGGCGGTTCCCACACCGGTAAACAGCGACCACACACCGGATTTAACCCCTGTTGAGGGCGCCAGCCGCATTCTGGGACAGAACCTGACGAAAGGGTCTGTGGTGGTATTTGAATCCACCGTATATCCCGGGGTTACGGAGGACATCTGTGTGCCCATTTTGGAAAAGGAATCCGGCCTTAAATGCGGCGTGGACTTTAAAATCGGCTATTCTCCGGAGAGAATCAATCCCGGCGATAAGGTGCACCGGCTGGAAACCATTGTAAAGATTGTATCCGGTATGGATGAGGAAACCTTAGACACTGTGGCGAAGGTTTACGAGCTGGTGGTAGAGGCCGGTGTGTACCGGGCCCAGTCTATCAAGGTAGCCGAGGCGGCCAAGGTGATTGAAAACAGCCAGAGGGATATCAACATTGCTTTCATGAACGAGCTTTCCATAATTTTTAATAAAATGGGAATTGACACCAAATCTGTGCTGGAGGCGGCAGGAACTAAGTGGAATTTCCTAAAATTTTATCCCGGCCTGGTGGGCGGCCACTGCATTGGTGTTGACCCTTACTATCTGACTTATAAGGCGGAGGAGCTTGGCTATCACTCCCAGATTATTCTATCGGGGCGCCGAATCAATGATGATATGGGCAAGTATGTGGCCGAGTCCCTGGTGAAAAATCTGATTAAGGCGGACCTTCATGTGAAGGGGGCCAGGGTGGCTATTCTTGGATTTACCTTCAAGGAGAACTGTCCGGATACCAGAAATACCAAGGTGATTGATATTTACAGGGAGCTTTTGGAATATAAGATTACGCCCGTGGTGGTTGACCCGGCGGCGGATGCAAAAGAAGCGGAGCAGCTTTACGGTATTACCTTCGATACTATGGATGCTTTGAAGGATATGGATGCGGTAATTGTGGCGGTTGCCCATAAGGAGTTTACCGGCCTTAAGGAGAAGGATTTTGCAGGATTCTTTAAGGAAGGGCAGAGGAAGGTGCTTTTGGATATTAAGGGACTGTGCGACCGCAGGGAGATGGAGGACGCCGGTTATCTGTATTGGAGATTATAGGTAAGACAGCTTCAATTCGCTTGTAAAGCAGTATTTTAAATGGATAAACAGAGGTTGTTTCCTGAATAATTGGAACAGGACTTGGCTGCGGGATTGCAGTCAGCTGCATAAGATTGCATATGAAAGGAATGCGGGACAGTATGGGATACAAGGATTTGAAATTTGATGAGGGTTCTTTGTTTTTGGTGACAGGTGGAGCGGGATTTATCGGTTCCAATCTGTGCGAGGCAATTCTGAATATGGGATATAAAGTCAGGTGCCTGGACAATTTATCAACAGGAAAGTATGAAAATATCGAAAAACTAACATTAAACCCTGATTTTACTTTCATAAAAGGAGATATCAGGGAGTTGGACACCTGTATGGAGGCCTGTAAGGATGTGGATTTTGTCTTAAATCAGGCGGCTTGGGGCAGTGTGCCCAGAAGTATCGAGATGCCGCTACTCTACGAGGAGATTAACATACGGGGTACCCTGAACATGATGGAGGCCGCTAGGCAGAACGGCGTGAAAAAATTCGTTTATGCTTCCAGTTCTTCCGTGTACGGTGACCATCCGGTGCTGCCCAAGCAGGAAGGCAGGGAAGGAAAGGTTCTCTCTCCTTATGCGCTGACCAAGCGGGTGGATGAGGAGTATGGAAGGCTCTATAAGAGTTTGTACGGTCTGGATACCTACGGGATGCGGTATTTCAATGTGTTTGGCAGGCGGCAGGATCCCGAGGGGATGTATGCGGCGGTTATCCCCAAGTTTATCAAACAGCTGATGGATGGGCAGGTGCCCACCATCCATGGGGACGGCAGGCAGTCCAGAGATTTTACGTATATTGACAATGTAATTGAAGCAAATCTGAAAGCCTGTCTGGCGTCTTCGGAGGCGGCAGGGGAGGCGTATAATATCGGCGCCGGGGGCAGAGAGTATCTGATAGATGTGTACCACGAGCTTTGCAAAGCCTTAGGTAAAGAAGTGGAACCGGAATTTGGGCCCTCCAGGCCCGGGGATATACGAGATTCCAATGCGGATATCAGTAAGGCCCGGGAGATGCTTGGATACGATCCGGAATACGATTTTGCCCGGGGGATCAATCTGGCGATTGACTGGTATAAAGAAAATTTGTAGTAAGCCGAACAACTGCTTACGACAGAGCTGCTTATTTTATACAGGTATGTGGGATTTTGTGAATAGTAAAGGCGGCAGGTTACCTTAGATGGAGGCGGCGTATGAGAATAGCGGTAAGACTGGATGACATAACACCTGATATGGATTGGGAGCGCTTCTTAAAATTCAAAGCGCTTCTGGATCAGTATCAGGTGAAGCCGCTTATAGGGGTTGTTCCGGATAATCGGGATGAAAATCTAAAAAAAACAGGAAAGGGACAAGCCCCCGCTGACTTCTGGGAATATGTGAAGGCACTGGAAAAAGAAGGCTGGGTAATTGCCATGCATGGGCTATGGCATATTTACACTACAAACAGAGGGGGATTGTTTCCCCTTAACAATTTTTCCGAATTTGCCGGCGTTCCTTTTGAAAAGCAGAGAGAAATGCTGGAAAAAGGCAAAGAGATTTTAAGGGAAAAAGGGATTGAGACGGATATTTTCATGGCCCCGGCCCACTCCTATGATGCCAATACCTTAAAGGCTCTTAAGGAAACAGGATTTACCGCACTGACAGATGGGTTTGGGGAAAGGCCTTATACTTATAAAGAATTAACATTCTATCCTATTTCCTTCCGTATGAGCAGTACGCTGCAAAAGGCGGAGGGGTATTCCACTATGGTGGTGCATACGGACACTGTGAATGAGGAAGACCTGAAGCGCTATAAAGAGTATTTTGAGAAAAAAGATGTACAGTGGATTTCCTACGGGGAATATTTGAAGCAGGCCGCGGAGAAGCAAGGCATCCCAGGCAGGTGGAAAGAATTTTTGATGGCAAAGGGGAAATATTTTGTTGTGAAAATGGGTGCAAGACACTAATAGACAGATTATACGGACTATTGGAAGCATAGAGGATTAGGTGGATATATAAAGAGGAGAAGGAATGGCGAAACCGATTCGGATACTTCATGTGCTGGGGAATACCCAGCTGGGCGGTGCGGAGAGTCGGATTATGGATTTGTACCGGCATATGGACAGGGACAGAATTCAGTTTGATTTTTTAGTTCACACCGGCGAGGAAGGTCATTTTGATAAGGAGATTTATGAACTGGGAGGGCGGATTTTCCGCGTTCCCCGTTTTCAATTATATAACTGGTTTTCTTACAGGAAGGCTGTGAAGAATTTCTTTGGAGAACACAGGGAGTTTCATGCGGTGCAGGGGCATATTACCAGCACGGCGGCGATTTATCTGCCCATAGCGAAAAAGGCGGGGATTCCCGTCACCATTGCCCATGCCAGAAGTGCGGGAGTGGATAAGGGGCTCAAAGGAAAGGCGACCAGATGGATGAGGAGAAATCTTTCAAAGAAGGCGGACTACCTTTTCACCTGTTCCCGGCTGGCGGGGATTTCTGTGTTTGGGGAAAAGGCGGTGAGAGGTGGAAAGACAATTTTCATTCCCAATGCCATTGACTGTCAGGCCTTTGCCTGTGATGAAAAGAAGCGGAAAGAAATCCGGGAGGAGCTTGGAATCGCGGAAAAATATGTGATAGGACACGTTGGGAGCTTTCGCTATGCGAAAAACCATGAATATTTATTGCGAATCTTTGCGGAATTGGTAAAAAGTGAGAAGTTAAAAGAAGATTTAAATGTTGACTTAATAGATAACCTTACAGATAATCGGATAGAAAATCCGGTAGATAAGAAAAACTTTGTTTTGCTGCTTTTGGGAGAAGGAAGCGGTATGAATGAGGCAAAGGCCCTTGCGAAAGAGCTGGGGATTGATGAGCGGGTTTATTTTTTGGGTAACCGCAGTAATGTGTATGATTATTATCAGGCAATGGATTATTTTGTTTACCCTTCCAGGTTTGAGGGACTGCCGGGGACTATGGTGGAGGCTCAGGCGTCCGGCCTTCGGTGTGTGATGTCGGATAGCATATGCGAGGAAGTGGTTGTAACCGATTTGGTTCATACCATGGATATAAGTATAGATGCGGCCATTTGGGCGGATTATATTTTAAATACGGCTGACTATGAAAGGAAAAGTCATGTAGGGGAAATGCAGAGAGCCGGGTTTGACGTAAACGGACAGGCCGAACGAATGATGGAGTTTTATGAAACGGGGGAATGGAAATGAAAAAGAAGCTGATGCTGATATCTCCCATGCTTCACCAGGGGGGATTTGAGAGAGTCTGCATTACTACGGCGCGGCTGATGGAGCCTTATTTTGATGTGACGATTGTCATATTTAATTCGGCAAACATTGCCTATGATGTGGAGGGACTTAACATCATAGATATCCGGATGGGAGCAAAAAAAGGAAAAGTTAAAAAGATATTTAACATTGTAAAACGCTCCCTGAAAGTAAGAAAACTGAAAAAGCAGATGAAACCGGATATCGCCTACAGCTTTGGCCCTACCGCAAATATGGTCAATGCTTTCTCGAAAACAGGGCATGAAAAGGTCTGGCTGGGGCTTCGGAATTATACGGATGTGGAGGAGACAGTTAAAGTCAGGCTGTTTACGAAATTGGCGGATTTGATTATCTGCTGTTCCAAGACGATTGAGAAAGAACTTGATATTAAATTTGGATTTAACAGGACAACAACGTTGTATAATCTGTATGATGTGTACACAATCAGACGGGAAGCACAGGAAAAGGAGCCGGAACTGCCTTGGGGAGATTACGATGAACAGGGGAGAAAAATCCGCTGTATGGTATCTATGGGCAGAGATGATGATATGAAAGGCTTTTGGCATATGCTGAAGGTGTTTGCGATTGTCCACAAACAAGTGCCGGAGAGCCGCCTGATTTTGATGGGAGCGGGAACTTTTGCTTATTATAAAAAGCTGGCGGAGGATTTGGATATCAGGGATGCCGTTTATTTTGCCGGTATGCAGAGAGGGCCTTACAAATACCTGAAAAAGGGAGAAATTTACCTGCTTACTTCTTTAAATGAAGGATTTCCAAATGCTTTGGTTGAGGGAATGGCGCTGGGACTTGCACCGGTTAGTGTGGACTGCCTTACCGGTCCGGCGGAAATTCTCCTGGAGGATGGAGACACCGCTCTGTTTGAAAAGCAGATGCAGGAGGGGAAAAAGCCGGTTATTTATGGGGAGTATGGCATTCTGGTTCCTTGTATGGACAGGAACAGGGATTTGGACGCAGGACATATTTCCACAGAAGAAAAGCATATGGCGGATATTGTGCTGGATTTGCTTGGGGATGATGAAAAGCTGGGACATTATCAGAAGGCGGCCATGGAGCGGGCGCAGATTTTTACTTATGAGAATTATGTGGAGCAGTTTTTGAAGCTGGCAGAGAATGCATAGGGATGATTTTTTTAACATATTCCGGTCGTGTACCAATTGCAGAAGTAAAATTAATTCAAGATTTGACAAACGAAATCGGCATAATAATTTAAAAACATATGTTATATAATGGCGATTTTGGCAGGATAGTTGAAATATACAGGTGGCATGGAGGATTTGTATGCGCAAGGTTTTATTTCATTTGAATTGTTTTGAACAGGGAGGCGCCGAGCGGGTGGTATCCAATCTGGTAAACCAGCTTGTAAAGGATGATTATGAGGTGATTGCCGCCACGGAATGGCAGGGTGAGGTTGAATTTTCACTGGATGAGAGAGTCAGAAGGATTCATGTGGGCTTGAGAAAAGAGGATGAGGGGAAAGGACGTCTTGCGAAAATCCGGTTACGTTTTTCTTATTTGCGGGAACTGATAAACAAGGAGCGCCCTGATGTGGTGATTGCTTTTACCAGAAGGCCCAATTACCGGGCGCTCATATCCGCCATGGGAACCGGAGTTCCGGTGATAACGGCGGTGAGACAGGATCCGAAATCCTATTACAATTCCCTGGCAGATAAAATTCTGATTCCGCTCTTGTACCCCAGGGCGGCCGGCTGTGTATTTCAAACGGAGGAACAGGGGGAATATTTTCCCGCATCCCTGCGCAAACGGTCAAGGATTATCTTAAATCCTGTAAATCATAAATATGTAGGCGTACCCAAGCCTGAGGTTCGGGAAAAGGCGGTAGTGCAGTCGGGGCGGCTGGTGGATTTTAAGAATCAGCTGATGCTTTTTAGGGCATTTCTGAAGGTGCATGAGAAGCATCCGGATTATGTTCTTAAGCTATACGGAGGAGATTCCTTTGACGGAACAAAGGAGAAGCTGGAAGAATTTATAAAGGAGCATGGCGCCGAAAAGTATATGATGCTGATGGGGCCGAGTGATAGTCTGGAAAAGGAGCTGCCCAAGGGAGCCGTGTATGCTTTTTCCTCCGACTATGAGGGGATGCCCAACGCATTGCTTGAGGCAATGGCACTGGGGATGCCTGTGGTGGCTACGGATTGTCCCTGCGGAGGGCCGCGGACAGTTATCCGCCATGAAGAAAATGGGCTGCTGATACCTGTTGGGGATGAGGTAGCTATGGCGGATGGCATCAACCGGCTGATTGAGGACCGGGAACTGGCGGAACGTCTGGGTGAACAGGCCGGGAGAATCAGCGAGAGAATAGACGAGACGGCAATTTTGGAGCAGTGGAAGGAATATATAGAAGAAATATGCTGAAAAATCAATTATTGTAGGGAGGGGCATGGAAATGCTCAATATCTATTATGGCAATATGCCGGAGGCTGTTTTCAATACCTCCGTGTATTTTAAAAATGTATACGAAGACAAGTGGATTACCGATCCGATTGCACAAGAAATGATTCTTGACATAGATAAGTCTGTGGTTTTAGATAGTGCGGTAATTGATAGCCCTGTTATGGGAAAGATTGCACCAACGTCTCTTTCCGGCGGTGTGAAAACGCTGATTCTTATGAAGAATGAGCGCTCCAAAGTATTTAACGCCTCGACTTGCGGCGATAACTGTGCAAAATGGATTTTAAAGCTGGCCGAAGGAAGTGACCTTACCATTAACCTTCGTCACCTGATGGACTTCGGAGAGGGGACATTTGACATCCATATTGTGAACACCGACCAAATTGTTCATAATATGAAAGAGCTTGTCCCGATTGCCGGTTTGTATGTATAAGAGGTAGTGCACATGAAGGGAACACACAGAATTATTGTGCAGAATAAACGCATTCGATATAATTTTGTAATCAAGAGAAATATTACTATTATTCGTGGAGACAGCGCAACCGGTAAAACAGCATTAGTTGACATGATACGCGAGCATTTTGAAAATGGGACTGCCAGTGGAATTGAACTCACTTGTGATAAGGAATGTACCGTACTGGAAGGACGGACCTGGAGAGGGCAGCTTCCCATGATGAGAGATTGCATTGTCTTTATTGACGAGGGCAATGAGTTTGTAATGAGTGATGATTTTGCGTCTGCTATTCGGGATACTGACAACTATTATGTTATTGTAACCAGAGAGGGTATACCGTCCCTGCCGTACAGTGTGGATGAGATTTACGGAATCCGTGATTCCGGAAAGTATGGAACTTTAAAACGTACTTACAATGAATTATATCACTTGTATCAAGTGCCGGATTGGAATCAGACGGTGAAACCTGAAAAGGTGATTACCGAGGACTCTAATTCCGGATTTCAATTCTTTCAAAGTATTTGTGAAAGAGGGGGACAAATTACCTGTATCAATGCCCAGGGTAAATCCAATATTTTCGCAGATGTTGTCAATCATCGAAAGGAGAAAATTTTGGTGATTGCAGATGGTGCTGCATTTGGTTCCGAAATGGAAAAGTTGATGCGGCTTATAAAAGGATATCCCAACATTGCGCTTTATCTGCCGGAATCTTTTGAGTGGATTATTTTAGAGTCCGGGGTGATAGAAGACAGCAATATTTCACAGATTTTGAAACATCCGGAAGACTATATTGAAAGCAAAGAATTTTTCAGCTGGGAGCGATATTTTACAACATTGTTGGTTCAAAGTACACAGAGCAGCTATCTGAAATACTCTAAGAAACAATTGAATCCTGCTTATTTGCAGGAGAAGGTTCTGGATAAAATTTTGACGGTTATAAAGGGTATAGACTTGTGCTGATATTTTAAAGTATAATCACTGTAAAAGCCGAACTAACGGTGCAGGACGGGTCTGCCAGGGATTATCTGATCATTTGTTAAGGCGGTATTTATTTTTTTGGCCGTTCCCTGAAAAGCAACAGTAATTTGATGTGTCGTTAATTTGCCATAGCTTTTGCCGATAAGTGAAATGTTGATGCATAATATGAGGTAGAGAAAATATATGTGTGGAATATGCGGATTTGTGTCAAAACAGAATATTACCTTGGAACAGTTAAAAGAAATGAACGACACCATGTATCACCGGGGCCCCGACGATGGTGGTGCGGAAATATTTTCCATGAAGGACGGGTATCAGATTGGTATGGCCCAGAGAAGGCTGTCCATTATGGATTTGTCCCCTCTGGGGCATCAGCCCATGCACTCTGTGGATAAGCGGGTCAGCGTGGTTTTTAATGGAGAGATTTATAATTTTTTGGAGCTGCGAAAAGAACTGACGGAGTATCCTTTTCATTCTAACTGTGATACGGAAGTGATCATAGCGGCGTATTTGAAATGGGGAATCGAATGTATCCACCGATTTAACGGCATGTTTGCCATCTGCATTTATGACAGAGAGACAGAGGATGTTTACCTGGTGCGGGACAGGATTGGCAAGAAACCTTTGTATTATGAGATTGATGGGAAAAATCTTATTTTTGCTTCGGAATTAAAGCCGATTATGAAGCGGGAAGGTTTCCATAAGAAAATCCGCCGGGAGATTCTCTCAAGATATTTGTTCCAGCAGTATATCAACGCGCCGGACAGTATCTTTGAGCATGTGTACAAGCTTGAGCCGGGCAGTATTTTGAAATTTCATCAGGGGGAGATTACCACCTGGAAATATTGGGACATTAAAAAAGTGTATCATGAAATGCAGAAAAATCCTGTTACCGATTACGAGCAGGCAAAAGGGGAGCTGAAGGCCCTTTTAAATAAGGCGGTTTCCTCCCGTATGATTGCAGATGTTCCACTGGGGGCCTTTTTGAGCGGCGGATACGATTCTTCTCTTATGAGCGCCATTGCCCAGGCTAATTCCAGTGAGCCGGTGAAAACCTTTTCCATTGGATTTTATGAGGAGCGTTATAATGAGGCAAAGTATGCAAAGGAAGTGGCCGATTATCTCGGAACGAAACACACGGAGCTTTATATAGAAGAAAAGGAAATGCTGGATTTAGTGGAAAGCATTCCGAAGTATTATGATGAGCCCTTTGCGGATTCCTCCCAGATTCCTACCATGCTGGTTTCGGCGCTGGCAAGGGAGGATGTGACGGTGGCCCTTTCAGGGGATGGGGGAGACGAATTCTTCTGTGGTTATAATATTTATGAAAATGTGCGCCAGGCCCAGATGCTTGACGGCCTTGGAGGGCTGACCCACGGCGTGTGTCAGCTGCCGGGATTAAAGCAGATGGGGCTGGAGGATAGGCTGCCGTTTCGGGTAAGGGTGATTGCGGGAAACAGAAACAGGGAGACCAAGACCCAGTTTGGGGCAAGCAATTATATCACCCGGGCAAAGCAAATGGTGCCGGGGGAAGGGGTGTCCTGTCATTTTCCCATAGAAAGCGGATATGGGGTGTCCGATTGGCAGGTCAGAAGGATGCTGCTTGACATGGACACTTATCTTCCGGGGGATATTCTCTGTAAGGTGGACAGGGCTTCCATGAAGTACTCTCTGGAGGCAAGGTGCCCGATTCTGGATAAGGATGTGATGGAATATTCCTTCCGTATGGCTCACAATCTGAAATATGAGAAGGGAAATAAAAAGCGTATTTTGAAGGATATTGCCTATGACTATATTCCAAGGGAACTGTTGGAGCGGCCTAAGGTTGGGTTTGGGGTGCCTCTTGACAAATGGCTGAGGGGACCTTTGAGAGAGCAGCTGACGGATATGTGCAACAGAGAGTATTTGCGGAAGCAGGGTATATTTGATGCGGATTTTACTGCAGATATGATAGAAAATTATATGCAGACAGGAGACGGAGGGCCGGCTACGGGGGCCAACTACTCCAAGCTGACATGGTCGTTTTTTACATTTCAGCAGTGGTATCAAGAATATATATTCTAAATATATAGTGCAAATATATATTCTCGATATGTGGAATAGCATCGGAGGATAAGGGGGTTATCCTACAAAAATGAATGTAACGGGATTCGGCTTGGCATTTGTCGGGCATTGCGTGGCAGACTCAGATGTAGGTGGACAAGCCCGGTAAAAGGCGGCGATGAAGGAGAGAAGAAGAACGGAGCTGTCTTATATAAAATGAGGTTTCTATATGGAAAAGCGAATGCATATTGCCATGCTGATAGGGGCCCTGACAAAGGGCGGTGCAGAGCGGGTTCTGGTGAACCTGGCGGACTACTTTGTGGAGAAGGGGTACCAGGTAACCATGGTAACACAGTATCAGAAGGACAATGAATATCCTTTAAATGAAAAGGTGAAACGGGTAATCTCCGACATCAGCCCCGAGGAAACTACGGGTAATCGTTTGATAAATTTTAAACGCCGCTTTTGTAAGCTCAGAAATATCTGGAAGGCGGAGCGGCCCGACGTGATTCTTTCCTTTATAGGGAAAAATAACATGATGGCAATCCTGACTTCACGATTTTTGAAGATACCGGTGGCCGTGTCTGTCCGGGCGGAGCCAGGGGAGGAGTACTATAATTCCTGGATGCGCTTTATGGCGAAGCATTTATTTGCCTGGGCGGACGGAGTGGTTCTGCAGACCCGCCGGTGCTTTGACTTTTTTCCGGAAAAAGTGCGCCGCCGGGCGGTTATTTTGAAAAATCCTGTCAGTGCAGCCTTTTTCAGAGAAAGATATATAGGAGAGAGGGATAAAATCATTGTGGCGGTAGGCCGGGTGGACGAAAATAAGAATCATGAGCTGATTATCCGGGCCTTTTCGGAAATTGCAGAGGAATTTCCGGATTATAAACTGGTGATTTACGGCGAGGGAGATTGCAGAGAAAAATTAACCGGGTTGGTAAAAGATATGGGGCTTTCCCGGCAGATTTCGCTTCCCGGAAGTATTGATAATGTGGCGGAGACTATCTATAAAGCGCGAATTTTTGTACTTTCCTCCAATACGGAGGGGGTTCCCAATACGTTGATTGAAGCTATGGTGATGGGGCTTGCCGTAATATCCACAGATTGTCCCTGCGGCGGCCCGGCGGATTTGATTGAGAATGGTAAAAACGGAATTTTGTGCCCGGTGGGGGATGTGGCGGCAATGAGGGAGGGCCTTCGGGAACTGCTGAAGGATGAGGAGATAGCCGACAGGCTTGGAACCTCAGCGGCGAAGACAGCCTTGGCGTACCAGCCGGAGAATGTATATGGGGCGTGGGAGAAATTCCTTTTGTCATTGTGTAAGAAAAATGGAAAATTTTAATAAAGTTTGTAAGAAATGACAGGGCGGCTTTGATTTATACGTTGAAAGGTGATAAATAAGATGTGCGGAATATCGGGATTTTGCAACTGGAAGGGCGATAAACAGAAAAATATCGAGAAAATGAAGGAGCGGATGCGCCACAGAGGCCCTGACGCGGGCGGCAGCTTTTTTTCCGAGGACGGCCAGGTAACTTTGGGGCACAGAAGGCTTTCCATAGTTGATTTGTCCGAAAATGGCGCCCAGCCCATGGTTTCCCACAGCGGACGTTACGTGATTGCCTATAATGGGGAAGTTTATAATTACAAAAAAATAGCGGAGAAGCTTTTGAAAGAAGGGAAGGTGGATACTTTCAGAGGCAGTTCCGATACGGAGGTTCTGCTGGAAGCCTTTGAAGCTTATGGGATTGAAAAAGCCATTTCCCTATGTAAAGGAATGTTTGCCATTGCCCTCTATGACCAAAAAGAGCAGGTTTTATATTTGCTTCGGGACCGCATAGGGGAAAAACCTCTTTATTATGGGCAGGTGGGGGAGAGCTTCGTGTTTGCCTCCGATATTGGCTCCATTGCAATGCTGGACGGATTCCATAATCCAATCAACACCTCGGTTTTGAATTTGTACTTTGTTCACGGTTACATTCCGGCGCCTTACTCTATTTATGAAAATATTTACAAGCTGGAAGCAGGTACCATGCTGAAATTAAGGCTGCCTTTCCGGGGGATGGAGCAGGCGGAAATTAGGGCTTACTGGTCTGTCAGGGAAGCGGCAAAAAAGGGACAGGAAAATCTTTTTAAGGGCTCGCCCAAGGAGGCGGCTGATGAGCTGGAACACCTTTTAAAGGAGGCTATATCGGAGCAGATGGTTGCAGACGTGCCGGTGGGGGCCTTCCTTTCTGCGGGAATTGATTCCAGTACCGTGGTTGCCCTGATGCAGTCCCTGAACAAAAATAAGGTAAAGAGCTTTACCATTGGCATGGAGGAGAAGGATTACAACGAGGCAGTGTATGCAGGTGAGATTGCAAAGCATCTCGGAACCGAGCACACAGAGCTTTATATTACCCAGGAGGACGCCAAGGGAGTGATTCCCAAGCTGTCGGGAATGTTCGGGGAGCCTTTTGCGGATTCCTCCCAGATTCCTACGTATCTGGTGAGCAAAATGACCAGGGAACACGTGACAGTGTCTCTTAGCGGAGACGGAGGGGACGAGCTGTTCTGCGGCTATACTTCCTATGCTTCTGTGGAGCGTATCTGGAATAAAATGAAGGGTGTGCCTTATTTTATCAGAAAACCCTGCAGCCTGCTGGTGACCCACAGTCCTTTGGCGCGGAAACCAATTTATCGGATTAAAGGGAAGCTTTTAGGGGCCAAAGGCCCTTCAGACCTGTACATCTGCTCTTATGAGACGGACCCTCTTACAAAAGATATCTGTCTTGACGGGAAGGAGTGCAGCTATAAATACAGTGAGTATGACCCTAAGTTTTTGAAGGAGACCAACCATAACATTATGCTGATGGATATGCTGATGTACCATCCTGACGATATTCTGGTGAAGGTGGATAGGGCGGCTATGGCGGTTTCTTTGGAGACCCGGGTACCTATGCTGGATAAGGATGTGGTGGAATTTGCCTGGAGCCTTCCCATTGATTATGAGCGGGAGGGGAAAGTAGGTAAAAAGGTGCTGCGGGACGTATTGTACCGGTATGTGCCGAAGGAGATGATGGAGCGTCCCAAAAAGGGGTTCAGTATACCAGTGGAAAAGTGGCTGCGTGAGCCGGGGCTTCGGGAGTGGGCGGAGAGTTTGATTGACAGGAATGTTTTGGAACGGCAGGGGATATTGAACGCCGATGTGGTGTGGAGGATTTGGAAGGACTTTATTGATAAGGGAGAGTGGAGGATTCAGATATGGTATATTTTGATGTTTCAGGAATGGATGGTGCATGAGGCGGTTTGCTAAACCGTTTTTGTATAAGGTTAGGGCTGTTGCAAAACAGAAAATGGCCTATATTGTATAGGTCCATGTTTGGCAACAGCCCTATTTGATTCCCACGAGCAACGAGCCAGCGCTTAATATTTATTCGTAAAGGCTGTCATAATCGTAATTCGTATAAAAATCCCGTTCCTGGGCAATCTTGTCCAGATAGTTTTCTTTCGTGACCAGGCCTGTATCTTCTGCAATCCATTGCAGAATCCGAGAGTTGATTTCCTCGCTGTAGTGACTGTCGTCGGAATAGTAATTGGCGTCACAGATAACATCATACTGATCAAAAAAATTGTACAGCTTCACGTTGGGGCACTCCAGCAACAGTTCGGTTGCAACCTGCTCTGCCTGAAGCTGTCTGTCTATAGTACCCTTGATGCTTAACGCTTCCCAGTAAAAAATGCTGAAAGGCGGGTAAAAAATATAAAAAGTAGTGTCCGGGTATTTGTTGACCACACGGAGAATGTTTTTGCTCATGGTTTCGGTAACCATGTTATATTCGGCCTCACCAAAATCGGTGGGAACATCCAGGTTTACATTTTCTCTGTCATAAGTAGCCATAATCGTTTCAAGACCGGTGTCCATACCCCAGGAAGAATATTCATCCATAGAGGTGCTGGGCGTCCTGGTGAGGGTCATTGCCACATTGGTAAGCACCCCGTGGTAAAGGATGGATTTGTTGAATAAATAGGAGACATCATTAAATGGATTATTATCATACAGGTAGGTGGGATATTCGTCATAGCGGGCCCAGTCGTATTCACGGAGAAATCCATTATAGTCTACGGCCCATAGAACCTGCTTTAAATTTTGATTTCGGGCAAGGGCTCTGTCCAGATTGTCCGCAAGCTCCTGATATCCGGCTCCGGAAAAGGATTCTTTTACTGTGTTTGTGCCAAATAGCTCGTCCATTTCGCTTGGTTTGAAATTTTGTGTTATGGAAGTGCCTGTTATCATTGCGTCAAAATCAAAATGCCTCGATATGCCGTCGTTGGTATATCGCTCATCATACAGACGGTATGAGAGAAAAGAAAAGGGTTTATGGTAATGAAAATAAGGATCCACGATAATAACGATGAGGGCAATCAGGGTCAGAGAAACTGCCAGCGTAAGGATACATTTTATAAACCATTTTTTTGCGGTTTGTTGATTCATAATTTTCCGCCTCCATATGATTTCGTTATTCTTGATACTGTGCCGTCTTTGAAATTGCTGTACATAGACTTTCAGAATACCATACTAAATTCTAAAAGATTTTAATTCTTAAGGGTCTGATTCCCCACAGCTTGTCGTGGGATGCTCCATTACATTACTTTAGAAAATAGAAGGAAATGTTATCTAAAAATTGAAATATAAAAATTCACTGATTCCGGACAGAGACAAAATGCTCCAAAGCATGAGGATAACCACTACAAAAAACTTTTTATTTGAAAGCTGTAGCTGCGCAGTTTTTTCCTGGGTATTTTTTAAGGTAAAGGTGGTAATCAGAGTAATGCCGGTAAACAAGGTTAACATAAGCCAAGGATAGCGCTTGATAATACCACCAAGACCCGCCCGGTATAAAAATTTTACTTCTATTAAATCTTGAAAAGTATCTGTAAGAGGACGATATACCGGCCCGAACCCGCCATGTAACAGCCTGGACCAGAGAGTTACAGCATCAGTTACAGAAGCCGATCGAAACAGACTGAACACAAAAGTAAATAGTGAATAGGTTATTACAATTTTTACTGCTTTAGGCAGCTTTAAAGAAGTAAATTTTATAATCCGTTCGATTATGATGATAATACCGTTCAAGGCACCCCATAATATAAAGGTCCAGTTAGCGCCATGCCAAAGTCCACTTACAATAAACACAATTAATGTGTTCAGGTAGGTGCGTAGCTTTCCACAGCGGCTGCCACCTAAAGGAATATAAATATATTTGGTAAAAAATCTGGTTAAAGTCATATGCCATCTGCTCCACAAATCTGCAAAGGAATCCGCTTTAAAGGGCGAATTGAAGTTTTGCGGTAACTTTACATTCAGCATATACCCTATCCCATATGCCATATCACAGTAACCACTAAAATCAAAATAAAGCTGGAGAGAGTAGCAGATAATTACCAGAAGAACACTGGTGGTATTTAAGTCTGTAATATTATCGTAACCTATGGTGACAATGCCTGAGAAGGTGTCTGCGATTAGCACTTTTTTGGCAAGTCCGAGTGCAAAAGCATAGATACCCCTGCTTAAATTTTCAAAATTGATTTTTCGATTTTCAGGATTCCGAAATTGAGGGATAAGTTCATTGTGATAGACAATAGGTCCTGCAATCAGCTGAGGAAAGAAGGATACATACAGGGCATATTCCACAAAACTATATCTTTCACATTCCCCCCGGTAGGAGTCAATTACACAGGATAACTGTTGGAAAGTGTAAAAGCTGATGCCAAGAGGCAACATTAACCTTAATAATGGGAGATTGGCTTTCAGTGCCGTATTTATATTGTCTATAAAAAAATCATAATATTTAAAATAAAATAAGATACCAATGTTCAACAAAACGCCAGTCCATAGAAAAAGGCATTTTAGGAACTTAGAAGATATTTTTGACATACCGGATATCAATCCATAATTTATCAATATACTGACAATTAAAATGACCAGATAATAAATATTATTGTAGCCATAAAACCACGTGGACATACCGATAAGAAATGTCAGGGCGGCTTTATACTTTTTGGCATGATTTAATCCATAATACCCAATCAAAGTTAATGGAAAAAACAGGAATATAAAAATATAAGAGTTAAAAAGCATAAATAAATATGTCCTTTCAAATAATGATATTATAAGACTCGCCATATTATTTGGCAATGAATATTTCGCGGAATTGGAACGTTTACTTATTATTTCATGAGAAATTGAAATACTGATGATTATCGGCTAACCTGCGCCCAATTCGAGCCTAGTTGACAATAAACTTCTTGATTATTATAATGTAGATATAATATTTAAATTAATTGAAGTTAGTCAATTCAAAAAGGAGAAATGATGATTTTTAAAGACGGCGATAATCTTTTCACCATGGGTATAAAATCTGTTCTGTTGTTGCTGACAGGAACAGTTATTGGTTTTTTGGCACTGCTGTTGGTCTATTCTTTACCAAGAGAACATATGAAAGAACATGTGTTGGAAAATGCAGATTTTTTACAGACAAATTACATGTTAATAGATAATAATAAATCTACTTTTTTAGATATCGCTACTGACACCACTATTCTTTCCGAAGCTATTTGTCCTTCCACAGGTAATCTGATTTCCGATACGATGCTTGCTCCCCGCCGTCGTCTTAAAGAAAACAATGATGATTTTCGATTAACTGCCAATTACACCTGCGAAGATGAAAATTTAGTTCAGTCTGTGCAATATCCTCGTTACTGGCATGGATATCTTGTAATTATTAAACCTTTACTTATATTTTTTAGCGTTGCAAATTTGCATTTGATTTATTTTTTTATACAGTCAATTTTGCTTTTTCTTCTTCTTATTTATTTGGCAAAGAAAAATCAAACGCCTTTGGCTATATGTTTCGGGATAGGAGTGCTGATCATTAATCCTATGGTTACCGCTCTCAATTTTCAGAACGCATCTATTTATTTTACGCTCCTTTTATCAATTCTGTTTTTGATTTGTTCCGGAAAACTTGAAAAAAATTATTTGACTCAGAAACAATGTCTGGCTTTTTTTCAAATCATCGGTATGGCTGTGGCATACTTTGATTTCCTGACATATCCTATTGTCGCTTTAGGAATGCCTTTGTTGTTTTTACTCTACTTTTCTGATGATGTAAGCATACAAGAACGAATGAAATATACAATTCTTCATTCGGTTATGTTTTTCATAGGATATTTTGGAATGTATTTTTGTAAATGGACCTTGGCAACATTTCTCACAGATGTAAATGTTTTTAAAGATGCGTATGACGAAATAAAGATTCTGCTCAACGCCAACAATATTGAAGGGGCAGAAATTACAATAGCAAGCGGCATGGCAAAAATTTTTTCTATCTATACACAGGCGCCCTATTTGCTATTGATTATTGGTGGTATCATATATGCAATAATGGCCTCTGCAAAAGCTAAGCGGACTTCAATTTGGTTACGCAGAAATATTCCTGTAATTTTAGTGGCCCTTTATCCTTTTTGTCATATATTGGCCGCTACCCATACTTATTACCATCCTCATTTTGTATATAGAGAATTTTCCGTGACAATTTTAGCAGTATTATTTATCATTTTGGATGCAAATAGGGCTGATACATAAAATGTCCTATGTATGCCTGACATCCATGCTATAAATGTTGCTTTATATGGTAAAAGAATATGATCTGGCAGAGCTTAGGATAATTGCAAAGTTACAAATAACATCACAGGTATTGAAAAACAAGGAAATTTTTCAATACCTGTTTATTTTGCACTTGAAAGGTATTATTTTTCTGGCAGTTGTTATGCAAAGTCTTGTGACCATAAAAAAAGTATGGTACAATTATTAAATTTAATACGGGGATGGGAATAGCTATGAATATAATCAGAATGTCCGGTGGTCTGGGAAACCAGATGTTTCAATATGCCCTATACATGAAGCTCTGCTCCATGGGTAAAAAAGTAAAATTTGATGATATTAATGAGTACCGCAGTGACGATACCCGTCCTATTATGCTGGCTTTGTTTGGCATTGATTACCCAAGAGCCACATGGGATGAGATTATAGAATTTACGGACGGCTCCATGAAGCCCTTAAAAAGAATTGAAAGAAAAATTTTTGGTCGGCGGGCCATAGAGTATTATGAGGAAGGGTTTTATGACCCTAAGGTGCTTACTTTCGATTCCATGTATCTGCGGGGAAATTTTCAAAGCGAGAAATATTTTGAGGACATTAAGGACGAAGTGAGGGCCCTTTACAGGTTTCCTGATTTGGAAGATATGCATCTGCCTGATAAGCTTTATAATAGCACGAAAGTTTGTCTGGATGCGATTGAGAGTACTGAGGCGGTGAGTATACATATGTACCGCAGCGACTCCCGGTTGGAGGAGGAATTGTATGAGGGCATCTGCACGGAGAAATACTATGAGGGCGCAGTGCGTTTTATACAGGAAAAGTATCCGGAAGCGGTTTTCTATGTTTTCAGCAATGAGCCTAAGTGGGTGAGGGGCTGGGTGGAGTATTTAATTGAAAACCAGCTTAAGGAAAATATGAATCAGGAGCAGATAAAGGAGCTGGAAGAACGCTTTGTGATGGTAGAGGCGAATACGGAGCATACCGGGTATTTGGATATGATGCTTATGAGTAAATGTAAGCATAATGTCATATCTAATTCCAGCTTTAGCTGGTGGGCTTCATGGCTTAACGATAATCCCGATAAGCTGGTGGTGGCCCCTGATAAGTGGGTGAATGACAGGGAGAGTGCGGATGTTTACACTAGGGGTATGGTTTTGGTCAATGCAAAGGGCAGGGTGAGCTGCACGCTCAAATAAATTAAGAATTTGAGTCGGAGAGAAGACATTTGGGTTGCAATAAGTTGACCGGCGAAGCCTGGCGGCGCTTAGTAGCAGTAAATCATAAAATGACATGATACTGTTATGTAAACGTTTTGGAATGAGGATGAATATGGTCATAATCAGGATGACAGGAGGGCTTGGAAACCAGATGTTCCAGTATGCCCTGTATTTAAAGCTTTGCTCCATGGGCAAAGAAGTAAAATTTGATGATTTCACAGAGTATGAAGGCCGAGAAGCAAGGCCGGTGATGTTGTGGGCCTTTGGAATTGATTATCCCAAGGCAACAAGGGAAGAATTAAACAGGGTGACAGACGGCTTTTTGAAGTTGACCCACCGGATAAGGCGAAAGTTGTTTGGAAGAAAGTCTCTTGAATATCACGAAAAGGATGGAAATTATGATGAGCAGGTGCTGACAAAGGAGCCTGCCTATTTGACAGGATATTTTCAAAGCGAAAAGTATTTTGTAGATATAAAAGGCAAGGTGCGGGCGGCATTTACCTTTTCAGAGAAGATTTGGAGCAAAACGGACGAGGTCGTAAAGAAGAAAGTAAAGATGTATCTGGAGCGGATACGGAGCTGTACGTCAGTATCAGTACACATACGCAGGGGAGATTATCTCGAAAACGAAGATGTATACGGAGGAATATGCACGGAGGAATATTATTACGGTGGACTTGAAAAGATACTGAATGTTTTCCCGGAGGCGGTATTTTTTTTGTTCAGCAATGATGCGGCCTGGGTGGCTGAATGGGTAAAAGATTTAAGTGCAAAGCTGGAGATTTCACAAGAACGGTTTGTGGTGGTGGAAGGAACCACGGAGGATACGGGATACTTTGATATGCTTTTAATGAGTAAATGTAAACACCATATTCTGGCCAATTCCAGTTTCAGCTGGTGGGGAGCCTGGCTGAATGATTCTAAGGATAAACTGGTGATTGCGCCTTCCAAATGGTTTAATAATCAGGAGCTTAGGGATATTTATACGGAGAATATGATTCGAATTTCGCCCGAAGGAGAATGAATGCAACAGAATGCAAAATTAATTTCGGTTATTGTAACCGCATATAACATTGAAAAATATATTTCCCGCTGTGTGGATAGTCTTTTGGCTCAAACCTATGAACCTATGGAGATCATTTTGGTGGATGACGGTTCCACGGACGGTACGGCGGCGATATGTGATGCATACGCCGGGAAAAGTGAGAATATCCGCGTGATTCACAAAGAAAATGGAGGCCCTTCCGGAGCCAGAAATGCGGGTCTTAAAGTGGCAAAAGGAGATTATATTGGATATGTGGACGGAGATGACTGGACAGAGCCTGACATGTACAGGGATATGCTGAAAGCCTGTCAGGACACCGGAGCCCAGATTGCCATATGCTCCTACAGGCAGGTGGGTGAGGGAGCCGAGAAGGCTAATCCCACCGGCAAGGTGCTTGCCCTCAGCCGGGAGGAAACTTTAGAGTTATATATCAGCGGACATCCCCAATACCATATTTACCATTCCGTGTGGAGCAAGCTTTTTGACAGAAAAATAATAGAGGACATCCGTTTTCCGGAAGGAAGAAAGTCGGAAGACATTATGTATACAACCTGGGCGCTTACAAGAGCGTCCAAATGTGTGTTTTTAGATACGCTTTACTATAATTATATGGTGGACAGAAGCGGCAGCATCATGAACAGCCAGCTGCACCAGCGGCGTTTTCAGGACGAAATTCCATTCTGGAAGGAACAGATGGAATATTTGAAAGGGCTTGGAATGAAGGAATTGGCGGAAAAGGCGGCTTACCAGTTTTATCGTAAGATGTTGTTTTACTATGTGGATTTTACAGACAGAGGCATGAAAGTATCAAGCCGGGAACTTAAGAGACTGCTTGGCGGGGAAAGAGAGGAAATAAGAAGGATTTACGGAAAAGGGTTTGTGGCGACAGGGGATAGGGTACGGATGAAGCTGTTTTTGTTATGGCCGGAAGCTTATTATGGGGTTGTGAAGGTTTATGACAAAGTCATTATACCGTTGCGGCAGTAAGTTTTAATGGCATTGTATAAGTACTTATGGTAGAATGCTATTGTTAAGCCATTTTTCGAAAGCAAATTTTTAATCAATAAGCTGACGCACAGAGGAGCAGTGTTTGGTGGGCCGGACTTTCGTAACTATGAAGCCGAGGGCTTAATCGTTATGAAGTTTAAGTTATACTAAAGAGGCAATATGTGTATATGATGGAAAAACAAAGTACTTCAGCAGATATAGGAAGAAATGAAGGTAGAGCCATAAAGTACAGAAACGAATGGAAGTATTGTGAGAAAGAAGCGGATCTGCTTGCGGTGAAGGAACGGTTTGCGGGAATACTGGATTATGATTCCCATGCAGGCAAGGATGGAAAGTATGGAATCCAAAGCCTGTATTTTGACGATTACAAGGACACTTGTGCAAGAGATAATGTAGCCGGTGAGGGGAAAAGATTTAAATACCGTATTCGATACTATGGCGCTGAATCAGAAAAACTCTGGCTTGAGAAAAAGGAAAAGAAAAATAATGGCTGCCATAAACGAAAATGTCCTCTTTCGATAAAGGAGTATCAAAGCATTATAGATGGAAAAGCTATGGAGGTTTTCTGGGGGACCGAGAAGCAGTTGCTCAAGGAATTTTGCATAGATATTGTGACAAAGGGATTCAGGCCCAAAGTTATCATTAGTTATCAGAGGGAGGCATTTGTGGAGCCCATTACCAATATACGGATTACTTTGGACCGCAATGTTTCTGCGTCAGACGAAATAGGACTTTTTTTAAGTGGGAACTACCTCCAAGTACCGGTTCTGGAAAAGGAAAAGCATATTTTAGAAGTAAAATTTGACGAAGTGTTGCCTTCTTATGTCAAAGCAGTGTTGCAGTCAGATGTTCTATTGCAACAGTCCTTTTCAAAATACTATTTGGGAAGAATTGCTTTGCAGGAAAAGAAAGTGAGTACAGTTTAGATGAGATTTCGTACAAGGAAAAAAGGAGTTTTCATAGCAGGAAGCATGCTGATTGTGACTGTGCTGATTCTGTTTGAGGCGCTTTTGGCTAAGGGCGAAGAAATTACGCTGAATGAAGGAAATTTCAGCTTATCTTTTTCCGAAGAATCGGGATTTTATGAGTCTGATTTTGAATTGGAACTGTCAGCAGATGCGGGGACAATTTATTATACACTGGATGGAACAACACCGAATCAAAGCTCATTAAAATATGAAGGACCTATTTTGATAACGGACGCTACCGCAAAGGATAACACCTATTCTATGAGAACAGATGTCTCTGTGGGATTTGATGAGGATTCAGTGGATAAAATAAGTACGGATGAACCTTCGCCGGGATATCAGGTGCCAGATTATAAGATTGATAAGGCGACTGTGGTGCGCGCAGCTCTTTATGACAAATCCGGGCAATGCAGAGATATGAAAACTGCAACTTACTTTGTTGGATTTTCTGATAAAGATGGATATGAAGGAATGAATATACTCAGTCTGGTAACGGATTCCGTCAATCTTTTCGACTATGAAACCGGTATTTATGTGGCAGGGAGAGATTACGATGATTATGTAAAAGAATACAGGGATAAGAGCATCTATATTTTTCGGGAATCTTCTTGGTCGCAATGGCTTGCGAATTATAAAAACAGGGGAATTAAATGGGAGAGAAAAGCAGTGAGCCAATTTTTTGATTCCTCAGGACAACCTGTTTTGGAACAGGAATGTGGAATACGCATTCATGGGGTCAGCACAAGGGCATACAACCCGAAAAGCCTGAACTTGTACGCCAGAAAAGAATATGATGGAAATAAATTTTTTGAGAAGGATTTTTTCGAAACAGGATATCTGGCTTCATCCCTAACTCTTTTTCAGGGCGGAAACGACGTGCGGATGAAGGTAAAAGATTATCTGATCAGCAATGCAATCAGGGATTTAAAGGTTGGCAGTATAAATTATCAGCCTTGTGTGATGTTTTTGAATGGGGAATATTGGGGACTTTATTGGTTGAGCGAGAGATATGATACCCGCTATCTGGAATACTACTATGGAGTGAATAAAGATAATGTGATCATGATAAAAGCGGGAAATCTTGCGGAAGGCGAGGAAGATGACTATAACTATTACAGGAAAATGGTAGAATTCTGCTCGGAAAGTGATCTGACAGAGGATGAGAACTATGATAAGGTATGCCAGATGATTGATATGGAAAGCTATATTGATTATTGTGCGGTTATGCTTTATACGGCGAGGGAAGTTGATTGGCCGGTAGGGAATTTTGCCTGTTGGAGGACAAAAAAGAAAGAAGCGGGCCCCTATGGAGACGGAAAATGGAGATGGATGGTATATGATTTTAATTCCATGGGTTTCCAGCCGGAGAAGGATACCGTAGACCTGGCCGTGAGTGCTGATGAAATGCTTGAAAATATGATGACAAACGGAATGTTCAGAGGTCGTTTGCTTCAAAGAATAGAAGAACTGGCGGATACAGTATTTGAAGCAGGTGCCATGGAGGAAAAACTGGACGAATACAGAGAATTCATGGCCGAACCTATGCGGGAAAACGACAGGCGTTTTTATAATGATGATTCTTTAATGGACTTTGAGGCAGGGATAGAAGAACTGAAAAAATTTTTTTATGAAAGAAAAGGCTATCTTACAGAAATTTTAAAAAACTACAACTGACAAGACTTTCAAGCAGGTAAGGCTAAAAGCCGGCAGATTATATAAGGAGAGAAGAATGAATCTTATTCAGGCGGTAGCAAGTCATATTATAGACAGTTTACAAAACCAGGAAATTACCACGTCAATGGTATTGTCAGTGGTGTTCGTAGCGGGACTGTTGGCATTATATGAGTTTATTGTATACCAGGTGGTTCTGCACCGTTCCCTTTATAATAAGGCGTTTAATATAGCGATTGCAGTGCTTCCTCTTTTCATATCCACAATTATTTTGTGCCTGCAGTCTAATCTGGTAATCACCTTGGGAACGATAGGGGCTTTGGCAATTATCCGTTTCAGGACGGCGGTGAAGGATCCGGTGGACTTAATCTTTATTCTCTGGTCGATTCACATTGGAATTATTTGCGGCTGCCAGCTCTACGAGATGGCGGTAATCACTTCTCTTGTAGCAACGATAGCCTTGGTAGTGCTTGGACACGTGAACAGAAGGATGAAATCCCATATTCTGGTACTGCATTGCAAGTCGGCGCAAGAAGAAGAAAAAATAAAGAAACTGCTGGAGAAAAACACCAGAAGATATCGGATAAAAAGCAGGAATTATACGGAAAAGGGAATGGATTATGTTTTTGAAATTGTGATAAAAGAAGCCGGGGATCTGGCGTATGATATGGAGCAGGAAGAAGCTGTTGAACGTTTTTCATTAATGGAGTACGATTCGGATGATGTTCTCTGAAAAGGTGATACACGGTTAGGTAAAGGAAAATAGGTATACTACGTGTCGCATATGTAGTATATTGCGGGGCCGTTGGCAGCATGAGGGATTTTCATGAAAAAGACAAGTATGTTTGGCAAAATCAGATCTATTTTTGACAGAAAACAAAAAATACAGTTGGTAATTCTGGGCGTCATGATTTTTATCGGGGGCCTTTTGGAAACTCTGGGTGTCGGAGCCATGATTCCTGTGGTGGATGCGCTTTTGATGCCGGAGAAACTCCAGGGATATGTTGAGAAATATGCCATTTTAGGGAATTTGTGTGATATGCTGCATATCAGAGACGTGGGGCAGATGACGCTGACGCTCTTATTTGCACTGATGGCCATTTATGTGATTAAAAATCTTTACATTCTGTTTTTAACCTATAAACAGAATTCTTTTATTACCCAGAACCGGAATAAAATGATCAGCCGTGTAATGGCGGAATTTTTAAACAGGCCTTACGAAAAATATCTTGGGGCGGATATTCCCACGGTTTTTCGTATTACGGACAGCGATATCCCACAGACCTTCGCATTGATTTTATCCATGCTGCAACTGGCCAGCGAGGTGGTGGTGACATTACTGATTTTCTTTGTATTATTGTGGCAGGATGCAATGATGACATTGTTTATCCTTGTGGTTTTTGGCTTACTGACGTTGTTTATTATTAAAGTGTTTAAGCCAAGGCTCAATAAGATAGGGGCCAGGAATCAGGCTTTGCAGTCAAGGATTGCCAAGTGGAGGATCCAGGCAACTTACGGGCTTAAGGATGTAAAGGTTTTAAACAGGGAAGAATTTTTTGTGAGAAATTATTATGAAACCGGCAGAGTGGGAGCGGATGTAGCGCGCAATTATGCGGTTTTAAACAACAGTCCCAGGCTTTTGATTGAGACGGTATTCATTGTCAGTATCTTATCTTTTCTGGCGGTTTATATCAAAGGCGGCGGAAATGTGGGGGCGATTATGGAAACCATAGCGGCCTTTGGCGTGGCGGCAATCAGGGTGCTTCCCAGCGTAAACAGAATCAATACCTATATTACGGAGATAGCCTATAATCAGCCCTGTCTTGATTTTGTCTATGAGAATCTGCAGGAGGGCATGAAGACGGACGCTATGTTAGCCGAGCGGAAGGCAAACTCGCAGGCTGAGAAGTTAAAACTTGAGGATAAGATAGAGCTGAATCATATCAGTTTTCATTATCCGGATTCGGACAAGGCTATATTTAAGGATGCCCATATGGTAGTACCAAAGGGGAAGTCGGTAGGAATTATCGGTGCTTCCGGCGCCGGAAAGTCTACGATTGTGGATGTGCTTTTAGGACTTTTACATGCCCAGGAAGGGGAAATTACCTGTGACGGTGTGGATATCTTTAAAAACTATGAGTCGTGGCTTGCCCAAGTGGGATATATTCCCCAGTCCATTTATCTGATCGACGAGTCCATCAGGGATAATATCGCCTTCGGAATTGATGCGGATAAGATTGATGAAAAGAGGCTCTGGGAGGTGCTTGAGGAGGCACAGCTGAAAGAATTTATAGAGGAGCTTCCGGAAGGTCTGGATACAACAATCGGGGACCGGGGCGTACGCCTTTCGGGAGGCCAAAGACAGCGTATCGGTATCGCAAGAGCCCTTTACAATGATCCTGAAATTCTGGTGTTTGACGAGGCCACCTCAGCTCTTGACAATGACACGGAGGCGGCGGTTATGGAGGCGATTAACAGTTTCCATGGGAAGAAAACCATGATTATTATTGCCCACAGATTAAATACCATTGAAAAATGTGATATGATATATAAGGTTGAAAATGAGAAATTGGTAGAGACTACTTTATAAACCGGTGTGAAAATGACCGAACCGGTGTGAAATATTGTTCGGAAAATAGTGTGCTTTGCAGAGTTTAGATTGTTTTTAAAAGCAAAGAGGTAAGTATTAAGCTTTCGGAAGGATTGCCGGACAAGTCTTTTGCGTGAGTGTATGGGAAAAAGATAAGGAAGAAGATGGGAACATAATGGTAGGAACGGAATTTATCAACGGTCAGGGCCTTGGAAACCAGCTGTTTTGCTACGTGACCGCAAGAGCAGTGGCGGAAGAAAACGGATATGAGTTCGGTACGGCAGGGCAGGAGAGGCTGGCTGTAAATATTCACAGTAACCGGGGAATGTATTTTATGGATATGGATCTGGGACATGCCATTTCCCAGGAGGAGAAGAAAAATTTTAAGCGGTATGACGATAAGGAAGTGCGCCTTTTTATAGGAAATTCCAAACACGACATGGAGCACGGCTGCTACATAGCCGGGGCCGATGAGGGGTTGCGCCATGTGGAGGATAACACGCTGATTTATGGAAATATGCAGGATGAATCTTATTTTATAAAGCATCTTGAAAAGGTGAAAGAGTGGCTTAAGGTAAAACCTGAATATGATTCCTATGAGTACAGCCGGGAAAACCTCTGTATTATCAATATGAGAGGTGGGGAATATACAGGAAGCCCGGAGCTTCTCATTGATAAGAAATATTGGATTCACGGCATAAAAGAGATGAAGAAAATCCGTCCCGATATGGAGTTTATGATTGTGACAGATGATGTGGAAACGGCAGGAAAGATGCTTCCGGGGATTCCGGCCCATCATTTTGATATAGGGAAAGACTATGTAACACTAAAAAATGCCCATTATTTATTGCTTTCCAATTCCTCATTTGCCTGCCTGCCGGCCCATACCAGTGAAACCTTGAAGTTTGCCATAGCCCCTAAATACTGGGCCCGGCATAATGTGTCGGATGGGTATTGGGCGTCGGAGCAGAATATTTACAGCCTTTTCCACTATATGGACAGAAAAGGACGGCTGTTTACGGCGGAGGAATGTAGACGGGAGCTTAAAGAATATAAGAAAAATTCGAAAAAGTATGCGGAGAGAAACTGCAGGCCGGGCAAGGTAAAATATTTTTTTCAGGATATCAGAAGAAGGCGTATATATGCATGGTTTTACCTGAAAAAAGTATGGCGGGCAGTGATTAGAAGACTGCGAAAGCAGAACGGAACCGTTTATGAATAAAAATAAGCTGACGTATGGACAGGAATAAAAGTTCGAAGAAAAATCCCTGAATCTGTCAGTTGATACGGCGGCATAGAGGGAAATTTGGGAATATGGAGAAGATAAAAAATGGCGGTAAATTGAAGCTGCCCAATGTTACCTTGGCGGCTATGACAAGCGTGAAGGTATACGAAACTATAAAGGCGCTGGAATACAGCATGCAGGGAATTGAATTCGGACAGGTGGTCCTGGTTACCCACAGAAAACCGCTTTTTCTGCCAAAGGGGATTACTTATAAGCACACCTCGAAACTGACGGATATCGACTGCTTTAACTATAAAATGGTATACGAGTTTGGGGATTATATTGATACGGATTATGTCATGCTGGTTCACTATGACGGCTATGTGGTTCACCCGGAAAAGTGGCGGGACGAGTTTCTTTTGTATGATTACATCGGCTCCCCCTGGCCTGTGCCGGAAAAGGGGAAGCGGCATTGTTTTCACGATATTTATGGAAATCTGTGCAGAGTAGGGAACAGTGTTTCCCTGCGGAGCAAACGGCTTTTGGAATTTCCAAGGCAGGCGGAACTTGTGTGGGAAAAGGATGAAGACGGGGTTTACAACGAGGATGTTTTTCTGTGTTGCATGAATAAACACAAGATAGAGGAAGCCGGTATGAAAATTGCGCCTGTGGAGGTGGCAAAGTACTTTGCACATGAGCATCCGGTGCCGGAGACCCTTAATGTGGATGCGCCTTTTGCCTTTCATAAATGGTGGGGAAGGAATGCGCAGTATCCCAAATTTGAGAATCCATGGACGAGAAGACTGAATAAGCTGAAAGCCATGATAAGACCTCTCTTATTTTGGAGACATTAAAAAATGGTAGAAAAAGGAAAGAAAAGCGAGGATGGGCGGATGGTATATGATTGCATTCCCTTTTTTAATGAACTGGATATTTTAAAGCTGCGGCTTCACATTCTGGATCCGATTGTGGATAAATTCGTGATTGAGGAGGCAACCGTTACATTCTCCGGGGAGCCTAAAGAACTTTGTTTTGAAAAAAATAAAGCCATGTTTCAGGAGTTTTTGCCGAAAATAGAGTATATTGTTGTGGACAATTCCCCGGTGGAGGGCACCACTCATGTGCGGGATAACTTTCAGAAAAACGCCCTGGAGAGGGGGCTTAAGGACGCCACAGACGAGGATGTGATCATGCTCAGCGATGTGGACGAGATTCCCAATCCAAAGGTTCTTAAGGAAATCATTGAACATTTTGATCCTGATAAGATTTACCATCTGGCCCAGAGAATGTTCTACTGCTTTATCAATATGGAGGAAGTGTCGGGGAGCCTGCTTTCCATCACCGGAGAGTTTCCGGGAGTTGAGAGGAAAATGTGGCTTGGGACCAAGGTATTCAGTAAAAAAAGCATTCCGCCCAATGACATCATCAGACTGCGGGAGGCCTCAACCACGGCAGACGGAGCGGTGCGTGTGGCAGACGGAGGCTGGCATTTTGGCTACATGGGCAGCAGGCAGGAGAGAGATGTGTCCAGGCGTATCGGCACAAAGGTGGTGGCAGCGGCCCATCAGGAATACAACAATCAGGACATTTTGGCGGAGGCAAAGGACAGGCTGATTCTTGGACAGGATATGTTTGGACGGGAGGCAAAGTTTGAGCGGGTGGAGGTGGATGAAAGCTACCCGAAATATTTGCTTGACCATATAGAAGAATATGATTATTTGATTATGCCGCCTATCAGCGGTGGCAAGTTGGTTTATACAAGGATTTCCATGAATGTGAGGCGGTTTTGCAGAAAGGCGTTCAGGAAGATAAAAAGGAACTGCAGATGGGAAAAAAGAGTAAGATAAAGGTATTGATGGTCGGCCCGGCCCGCAGTGTCCACGGGGGGATTTCCGGCGTGGTGAATCATTACTATGAGGCCGGACTGGATGAGAAAATTGATTTGTGCTATATAGGGACAATGGTGGAGGGAAGCAAGCTCCGAAAGCTCTTAAAGGCGGTGGGGGCGCTTTTCCTGTTTTGCGCCAAGGCACCTTTTTTTCAGATTGTGCATGTAAATGTAGCCTCCGACAGCAGCTATTACCGGAAATCTTTTTTTATTAAGGCGGCGAAGCTGTTTCGTAAGAAACTGGTGATTCATCAGCATGGGGGAGATTTTGAGAACTTTTACGGGCAGCAGTTAGGCGACCGGGGAAGACTGCAGGTTAAGAAAACTTTGTCTATGGCGGATGCCTTTCTTGTGTTGTCACCGGATGGGAAGCGTTTTTTTTCCCGGATTGTGGATGAAAAAAAGATTACGGTCTTTCCGGACTCTATTCCGATACCGCCAGCGGTAGAAAAACAATATGGCCGGCATAAGCTTTTATTTTTGGGAAGGCTTTGTAAGGCAAAGGGAATAGAGGAATTATTAAAAAGTGTGGGGGAACTGTCAGAAAAATATCCGGATATGCAGCTATACCTGGGAGGAATCTGGGAGGATAAGGCGTTAAAGGTTCTTGCCGCCAACAGCTCAAATCTTGTAACAGATTTAGGTTGGATTACAGGGGATGAAAAGAAGAAATATCTAAAAGAGTGCGACATATTTGTTTTGCCCAGTTATTTTGAGGGACAGTCCCTTTCCATACTGGAAGCAATGGCTTATTCCTGTACGATTGTGGCCAGTGACGTTGGGGGAATTCCCCAAATGATTGAAGATGGACAGACAGGTATTCTGGTCAGACCAAAGGATGCCAAGTCTTTAATGGATGGAATAAGAAAAGCGCTTGAGGATGACCAGCTGTGCGCATGTCTGGGGGTAAACGCCCGGAAAAAAGTGGAAGAAAAATTTTCTATAGAAAAAAATATGGAGATGCTGCTTGAAATTTATAATAAGGTTTCAGGAAATTAAGATTACGCCGTATTGCCGCGTACTCGCTCTGAAAATGGATAGTGTGGAGAATAGGTATTTATATGAATAAATATAAAATCAGCATAATTGTACCTGTATATAATGCAGAAAAATACTTATTAAAGTGTGTGGAAACATTGACTGGGCAGACCTATGACAACCTTGAGATTGTACTTGTGGACGACGGCTCTAAGGATGGGAGTGGAGCACTTTGCGATGGCCTGGCACGTAAGGACAAAAGGATACGGGTCATTCATAAGGAAAACGGTGGCCTGATTTCCGCCTGGAAACGGGGTGTGGCTGAGAGTACAGGGGAGTATTTAAGCTTTGTGGACAGCGACGACTGGGTTGACCTTCAGATGATGGAGGAGATGGCTTCAGAACTCTCCGGCAATGAAAAGGAAATCATTGCAAGTGATTATGTGATAGAGCGGGGAGAGGGAAACAGCGAGTATGTATGGCAGCAGCTGAAACCGGGAGAATATGACAGGGGAGCTATAGAGAATGAGGTTATACCAAGACTTCTTGGAGAAGAACACAGACTTGTATGCATCTCGCGCTGCATGAAATTAATCGGAAGAAAATTGATAGAAGACAATTGTAAATACTGTAATCCCGTGATTAAAACGGGGGAGGATACAACTATCATGCTGCCGGCGCTGATTGACTGTGAGCGGCTGGTAATCATGGACCATAAAGCATATTATCATTATCTTTATGTGCAGGAGTCCATGATTCATAAGTATGACAAAGGGGTGTATGAGAATATTCAGTTACTCAGACAGATTACCGGGAAGATTTTAGAGGATAAATTTACAGGCGAACAGCTTGCTGCGATGAGAAAGAAAGCGGATCAGGAGCATATTTATATGCTGTTTCTGGCACTGAAAAATGAGGCAAGGGGAAATCCATCCGGGTATAGAAAAAATATTTTGGATATCTGCAGGGCTGAAGAAGTGAGAAAGGTTTGTAAAAGTGCGCCTGTTCATGTGACTGATAAAGCAAATAAACTGCTTTATCTGGTGATATGTCATCCAAATGGAATTACAACAAGATTGCTTCGATTGGCAATGATTATTTACTATAGGAAATTATAAAATGAAACCATTAATCAGTGTGATCGTGCCGGTCTATAATGGGCAGGATTTTCTTTTAAACTGTGTAAAAAGCATAGAAGCTCAGACCTATCAAAATCTGGAGGTTATTATTATCAATGATGGCTCTACGGATGGGACGGCAGAGTTATGCGAAGAAATGAACAGGATATATGATAATATCAGGTTCATAACATTAAATGACAAAGGAGTTTCAGCAGCAAGAAATGCCGGGATAGAGGCCGCAAAGGGAGAGTATATTACCTTTGTAGATGCGGATGACAGGTTGTTGCCCCCGATGCTGGAGGTGCTGTACGAGAGTCTGATAAAAACAGACGGCGACATTGCCGGGTGTGGTTTTGAAAGCTGGAATGATGAGGGACAATGGCGGCAGCTGTTGGAAAGAGACGGAAAAAGAGAGTCAGTAAATGAAAGTGTCAAAGAAAATGCAGCAGGTGAAAGTGGCAGTGTCCGGAAAATTGTTTTGAAACAAGGCGGAAGGGCAAAGACTTATACGTCGAATACTTTTATTTCAGAGGGAATTCTAAAGGGGAACAGCTGTTGCTGGAGTAAGTTGTATAAAAGAGATTCCATTGGAGATATTCGTTTCAGGCAGGGCCTTACCATTGGTGAGGACATGCTGTTTCTGGTAGATTTAATGCCACAGATGAAAAAAATAGTGGAAATTCCGTATAAAGGATATGGATATTATCAGAATCCGTCAGGGGCGATGAACAGGGCTTTTATACCGGCATATATGGACCAGATCACTTGCTGGGAGCTTGCAAGGGAAAAGGTTGATTATGTATGGAAGGCGGATGCTAAGGAAGAAGGACAGGAGCCGGAGATTTCTAAGGAGCAGATCGGAGCGCAAATCACAATGATTTTGATTATGGCGGTTATGCTTACAGTGGGAAAGCTTGCACTGCTTCCGAGGAAAGAGAGAAGGCAATACGCGGAGTATATAGAGAAGTGCCATGATATATTGAAAAGAGAATTAAAGGTGCAGGGGGCATATGAAAAGCTTTCCGGAGGGTACAAGCTTAAAGTAAGAATGTTCCAGGTGTTGCCAGAAGCTTATTTGTGCTTATATCATATTAGAAAATGTTTGGAGAATTGGATTTGAAAGATAAATTGATAATGTATATGCATGCAGGCAGTGGCAACCACGGCTGTGAAGCCATTGTAAACAGTGTCTGCCATATGATAAAAGAAGATGCCGTGTTAATCAGCTATCGCGGGGCTGAGGATGAGACATATTCTCTCAGGGGACTTTGTGAAATTGTACAGGAACGAAGTTTTGCGAAACACAGGTTTGCTCATGTTTTGTATTATGTTTATCGCAAACTGACCGGAGATAGAGAAAGTTTTATCAGGTACCGATATCACAAAATAATGAAAGAAAAAAAAATTCCACTGGCGGTCTCTATCGGTGGTGATAATTACTGTTACGACAATATGCTCAGCGATTTAAGGCTGACCAACGCCGCCTTTAACAGGCAGAGGACAAAGACTGTTTTGCTGGGATGTTCCATAGAGCCTGCGCTATTAAAAAGGCGGGAAATAGTGGAGGATTTACTGGGGTATCACACGATCATTGCCCGGGAATCCATTACAGGTGAAGCCTTGAAAAAAGCGTTTCAGGATGTCGGAAATTTGCAGGGAAAGAAAGCGCCAAAGGTATGCTGCTATCCGGATCCGGCTTTTACGCTTGGGAAAAAAGAGTTGCCCCTGCCGGAAGGATTTACTTTGGGAAATACAGTTGGGATTAATGTAAGCCCCATGATACAAAGTAAAGAAAGCCGGGCAGGCATTACAATGGAAAATTATCAGAATATGATTCGGTTTATCATAGAGCGTACGGATATGCAAATTGCGCTTATCCCACATGTGGTTTGGAACAATAATGATGACAGGATTCCCATTCACGCATTGTATGAAAAATATGCCGGAACCGGGCGGGTGGTTGAAATTGAGGATGGCACCTGTGAGGAGTTAAAAGGATACATCAGCAGATGCAGATTTTTTGTAGGGGCTAGAACCCATGCAACCATAGCGGCCTATTCTTCCGGTGTTCCCACCCTTGTAGTGGGATATTCCGTAAAAGCCCGTGGGATTGCCCAGGATCTGTTTGGAACCTGGGAGAATTACGTCCTGCCGGTTCAAAGCCTAGAGAAACCGGAGGATTTAACGGCTGCTTTCAAGTGGCTTATGGAACAGGAGAAAGACATCAGGGCGCGGCTTGATAATAGGATGCCGGCGTATAAAGAACAGGCACTTTTGACAGGGAAAGAAGTTGACAGGTTATGGGGAGAGTTAAGGCAGCCGCAAGAAATATAGCTTTCGGATATGTGGGAAATATTATCACCCAGATTTTGGGTTTTATTTTGCGTACAATTTTTATTGAACATCTGGGAGATACTTTAAACGGCGTTAATGATTTATACACAGGGATTTTGTCTGTCCTGTCTATGGCGGAGCTGGGGGTGGGGACAGCCTTAAATTTCAGCCTGTATGGGCCGGTTGCCCGGAAGGATTATGAGAAAATCAAGTCCTATATGTTGCTTTATAAAAAAGCATATCGTATTATTGGGTTAGTGATTGGGGGGATTGGCCTTGCAATCTCGCCTTTTCTGCCGTATCTTGTAAAGCAGCCCCAGGGAATTGGGGTCAGAGACTTGACCTTGTATTATTTCATCTTTCTGTTTAATACGGTGAGTTCTTATTTTGTGGCATACAAATACAGTCTGGTGAACGCCGAGCAGAATAATTATATACAGACCAATATTATCACCATAACGAAAATGATTACGGTGTCGCTTCAGATTATCGTCATTATTTTTACGGGGAATTTTTATTTGTATCTGTTGACGGCTGCTTTTGTGGAATTGATGCAGAAGATATTTGTCAGCCGATATTTAAACAAACGGTACCCCTATCTGATGGATAAAGATGTGAAAAGCCTTTCCAAAGAGGAGACAGGGGAGATTATCAATAAAACCAAAGCTTTGGTATTTCATAAGGTGGGGGATGTGGCCAGGCTCCAGACGGACAGCATGATTATTTCCGCGTTTATCAACGTTACGCTGGTTGGGTATGTGGGAAATTATAACATGATACTGACCTCTGTGGCTAACTTTGTGAACATTATTTTTAATTCCGTGCTGTCAGGGTTTGGTAATTTGATTGCTACGGAATCCAGGGAAAAACAGTATCGTATTTTTAAGGTGTATCGGTTTTTTGCATGTTGGATTTATGGATTTTCGGCGGTGGGCTTTTTTTTGCTGTTGACCCCTTTTATTATGATATGGCAGGGGCCGGAAAAAGTGCTGGCAGTCAGTGTGGTTGCCTGTATACTGGTTGATTATTATTTCAAAGGTGATAGAATAGTTTTGTCGAACTTTAAAACGGCGGCAGGGGTTTTTGAGCAGGATAAGTACCTGGCATTGATTCAGGGAGCAGTGAATCTGGTCATTTCTATTGTACTGGTGCAGAGAATAGGGCTTGTGGGAATTTATGTTGGAACCATAGTGTCGGGCCTGATTGCAAACTTCACCAAGCCCATAATTATTTACAGGGTATGTTTTGACAAAGGGGTGAAGCCCTATTTTGTGGATTCAGCAAAATACTTGGGGGTTTTGGCGGTAATTTTGGGTATATTGGCCGTGATAAAGGAAGCGGTCATGGGAACAGTGACGATATGGTCGTTTTTGGTGATGTTTTTGGTGATTTGCGTAATGTTTAATGGGTTATTTCTGGCGGTTTTTGGCAGGACAGAAGAATTTGGGTATGTTTTGGGCATGTTAAAGGAGAAATGCAAAAGACAATGAAGAAAGTATATGATCAAATATGTGATTTTATGTCAGAAAAGAAAATGGCACTAACCAGCATTGGTATTTTTGTGTTGTTGATTTTACCGATAGGGTATCTTTCTTTTGTAAATAGGGCATCAGGCGATGACTATGGGTATGGAACGCTTACAAGAGCTGCCTGGACAGGGTCACATTCCCTTATTCAGGTTTTTCGGGCAGCATGGGAAACAATTAAAGGATATTATGGGAGTTGGCAGGGGACTTGGTTCAGTATTTTTGTGTTTTCACTTCAGCCGGAGGTGTTTCACGAGGATGCCTATGTAATTGTAGCTTTTCTGATGCTCTTTCTATGGATAGGAAGTACTTTTCTACTGTTTCGTGAAATCCTGTATAAAGAACTTGACATAAATATATGGAGTTATCGGCTGATTACAATTGTATTTTTAGTGCTCAGCATAGAATTTATTCCCAGTACAAAATCGTCTATTTTCTGGTTTAACGGGGCCGCACATTATATGCTGCCTTTTGCCATGTGTCAGCTTTTAATCGTATGGCTTTTGAGATATGGTAAAGAGTACAAAGTAAAATACTTTATCGGGATTACGGTCATAATGGCATTATTGGGAGGCTCCAACTATCAGGCTGCATTATTTGCTTTGATTGCTGCCTTTTATACAGGAATTGTTAATTATATAAAAAAGAAAGATAAACATATACTGAGTCTTTTGATTCCCACTGCGGTAGAAATGGCAGGGCTTATAGTTAGTATGAAAGCTCCGGGTAATAAAGTTCGGGGCGGGGAAGAATTTGGCTTTTCTGTGCAGGCAGGGTTGAAAACCATAGGGCTTTCTTTTTTGGAAGGGGCCAAATCATTATTTGGATATTTGAAAGATAATCCGTTAATTTATGTGGGACTGTTTTTCATTTTTCTGTTTATGCTGGAGGCTTTCAGGGAGAGGGACGTTAAGGAGAAGGAAAAACGGAAGTTTTATTTTGACCATCCTATTTTAAGTATAGCTGCTTTGTCCTGCCTGTATTGTGCAATGCATGCGCCGGCTATTTATGCAGGGGTGTATGTTTCAGGTGGGGTGTATAACATGAACTATCAGGTTTTTCTGCTGTGGGCTTGTGGTAGTTTTCTTATCATTGCCCAAAAAAGCCTGGAGTATATGAAAGCTTCAAAGAAGGTTTTGCACAGAGAGATAATCATCCCTGGAATATTATTTGGTTTTGTTGTTCTATTTGTAGGAAGAATCTTTATAAAAGATACAACATCCTTTATTAGTTTAGAATATATTGCAAGCGGACAGGCGTCAGACTATAAAGAGCAGATGGATTTACAGACTCGTCTGCTGTTAGATGAAAGTACTGAGGATGTGGTGCTTCCATCTATTAATTATGTTCAGGGACCGTTGATGCATATGCCGGTTACAGATGATGTGGAAGCGTTTGTAAATACGGTGGTCAGAAGATTTTATGGAAAAAATAGCGTAATAGCGATACCGAGATCAGAGTGGAATGAAAAGTATGGAGAATAACAAAAGCTTTTTTTCTAAAATAGCGTATTATTCCTTTTATGCAGGAGTTATAATAGAAGTACTGTTGGTGCTGATTGACAAAAGTGCATATACAAATCCAATAGAAGGACAAATTTTTCGTATTACATTTCTATTTTTTTTGATTAAGGTAGTTCTTACCCGGTATTCCTTAGAAGAATATGCAGCCATTTTTCTATTTTGTATACTGGGAGTGATTTCATATTATGCAACAGGAAGAAATGAGGTTTTGAGGCTCGTAATTTTTATTGCTGCCTGTAAAAATGTGGATATGAAACGATGCCTGAAAGGGGTGTTTTATATGACACTCATAGGGTGTGTAGTGATTGTACTGTTGTCAGTTACAGGAATATATGGAACCGTTTCATTAACAGGAGACTATGGACGAGGCAGTATTGAGACAAGGTATGTATTAGGGATGGGACACCCTAATGCACTACAATGTATGGTGTGGGCGCTTACGGTATTAGGCTTATATCTGTACGGAGAAAAAATGAAATGGTACCAATACGGTTTTATTTTACTTCTAAACGGAGCATTTTTCCTGTTAACAGACTCTAAAACAAGCTTTCTTGTGACAATTTTTGCAATCACTATGGTGTTTGGTGTTGCAAAATGGCGATATAGTAAGGGGCCAAAATTAATAGGAAAAGTTGGAATTTTTGTTTCAGCAGGGAGCATTTTGACTTCTGTAATGATAGCTGGTAGTGCATACAGGCTATATGATTATGTTTGGGATTTTGACAGAAGACCGGTTACCATGCTGCTTGTTTACCTGAATAAAATGCTCAACGGAAGAATACGTATCCTGGTTGAAAACAGCAGGTTTGAGGGAACAATACAGACATGGAGCCTGTTTTCAAGGCCGGAAAACAATTATTTTTTTGATATGGGATGGGTTAGATTATTTTATTGGTATGGAATTATACCCGGCTTTATATTTGTGGCATTTGTATTGTGGTTTTTGATATACTGCTATCGAAAGGGCGATTATATGTCAATTGCTTTAACAGCTGCATTGGCCGTATATAATATTGCGGAAGCACATATTATTTCCGATTATCTGGCGAGAAATTATTTGTTTTTCCTTTTGGGGGCGGCATGGTGCGGAATGCTGAAAGACTTGCAGAAGAATTCTCTAAAGGGGTCTGAAGTAGACAGATTGCATATTCACCTCAAAAAATGATATACTGTTAGCGGCAGTTCCGCTTTACACGAAACAGCAGGCAATATTGATATACGTGAAGAAGATTGGGAGACTGATAAATGGAACGCTTGGCATTGATTTTACCGTGTTTTAATGAGGATGAGATTATAGAAGTTACAACTGAAAAACTATTGGCATTGATGAAGGATTTGATTGAACGGAAAAAAATATCAGGGGATAGTTATATATTGTTTGTAAATGACGGGAGTAAAGATAATACATGGAAATTGATAGAAAAAAATTATTTAAATTCAAATTATATTAATGGAATTAAGCTTTCAAGAAATGTGGGACATCAAAAAGCCCTGTGGGCCGGACTTATGACTGCTAAAGAGAATGCGGATATAATGATTACGATGGACGCAGATTTACAAGATGATATTAATGTTGTGGAAGAGATGATTGATAAATATTACGATGGAAATCAGATTGTTTATGGAGTAAAAAGGAAGCGTCTGGCGGATTCATGGGCTAAAAGAATTTCAGCAGAGAGTTTTTATAAATTTATGAATTTGTTAGGGGTTAAGACAATTTATAATCATGCTGATTTTAGACTGATGAGTAAAACCGCTGTCCAAGCATTATCACAATATAAAGAGAGAAATTTATTTTTGAGAGGTATTGTACCATTATTAGGATTTAAGACGGAGTGTGTTTACGAGGAATTGCGAGAACGTGAAGCTGGTAAATCTAAATATTCTTTAAAGAAAATGTTAAATTTAGCGATTGATGGAATTACATCTTTTAGCATAAAGCCTCTTTCTTTGATTGGCTGGTTAGGAGGAATAATAGTTTTTTTTTCCATCATAATGATAATACAAGCAATTGCAGCCCACTTTATGGGAGATACTGTTGCAGGATGGACTAGTATAGTAATATCTATTTGGTTTATTGGTGGAGTTCAATTAATTTCCTTAGGAATTGTGGGGGAATATATTGGGAGATTATATATTGAAACAAAAGAAAGACCATTATATTTTATTGAACAGATTTTGATGCATTAGTTGAATGAAATGCAGGATAACGTATGATTTTGAAACTATTAACATCAAATACTACATTGGGAGAAAAGAACAGCATGCTTGAAATGGTAAAAGAGGCGGAAAGAGAGCTTCTGAATTATCCTCAAAGAAGCTTAGGGTATCGTTTAAAACGTAGGATGAAAATCATAATGGGGAATAAGCAGGAGCCTCTTGATAAAATCAACTGGCCCAATGGCCTGCTTGCAAAAAGCCTGGTTGATTATTATATGCAAAATAAAAATTCCGAAGAAGCGGCAATTATTACCAAATGCCTTAAGAAATATTATGACAGATGGATAAAAGGCGGGTGCAAAATTTACTATCTGGATGATATATACAGCGGTATGGCCTTGATCGACTTACACCAGATTACAGGAGAGGATAAGTATAAGAAGGCCGCTGAAACGATGGCGCAGTACATATTTCATCATGAGATGGACGCGGAAGGAAGTCTCCCTTACCGGCCGGAGCAGGAAAACAAATATATTTTTGCAGATGGAATTGGAATGGTATGCCCATTTTTGTGCAAATATGGCAGTATATATGGAGATATGAACGCAATTAATCTGGCTATTGTACAGATACAGAATTTTATTGAAAGAGGTATGGATGCAAAAACAGGACTTCCCTATCATGGCTATCAGTTGGAAAGCGGCATGAAATATGGAATTATCGGTTGGGGACGGGCGGTAGGCTGGCTGATGATTGGAATGGCGGAAAGCCTTGCTTACCTGGATGAGTCCATGCCGGGGTATGATATGATCAAGCAGTCTTACAGGAGAATCGTGGACAAAGTGGAGGCCTATCAGCTGGAAAATGGGCTGTATAGTTGGCAGCTTGTCGCGAAGGAGGGACCTGTGGATACTTCAGCTACGGCGATGATTTTGTATGCTATTGCCAGAACCCTGGAAACGAAAGTTTTGATTGGAATCCATAAGTCAAGGATGCAGCGAGGCCGGGAAGCCCTTAAGGGGATGATAAAAGAAGGAAAACTGTATGACGCCTTGGCTGAGTGTCAGGGGTTCAGTATGTATCCGCAGATTTATGGGGCTTATCCATGGTCGTTGGGACCGGCGCTGTCACTGTTTGCAATGGAGGACGAGGGAGAAAAAAATGGTAAGTAAGGTTATGGCAGGACTGGAAATACTTAATAGTAAAATAGAGAAGACGGGCAAAAAAAAAGAGTTTTTTATAATTTTTGTTTTAGCTGTAATGATTGTAGCGTTGCCGTTATTGGGGATGGGAACCCTGACCAGTGGGTTTCATTTGGTGGATGATCATGAGCTTTTATTGTGGACATATGAATTCAGATATCAGGACGCCAATTTATTAGAGGTAATGAAAGTAAGGTTTTGGAGAGATTTGGGGATTCGATACAGACCGTTATATTATTTCTTCAGAATATTTCTTTGTTACCTGTTTGGAGAGAACCTGTTTGCATATTCCGTTTTAAAAGCTTTGGAAATCATCTTTTCCATCATTCTTTTATATTATTGTGGTCAGGAAATGGGAGCAAAAAAAATACATTCCGCATTATTTTCATTTACGGCAATGATAGGATACCAGTCTGCCGTGTGGTGGAAATTAGGTCCACAGGAATCCTTTGGGACCTTTATTTTTGCCTTTGCGTTTTTTTGTATGCTGAAGTATTTAAAGAGCAGCAAAAAGGGATGGATGGCGGGAAGTTGTTTTCTGCTTCTATTGATGGTTCATTATAAGGAATCTTATATCATGCTGATGCCATTCTTGATGGTATATGTTCTTTACTATGAAATTAATTCTGCGGAAAAAGGGCAGGTCACTTTACAGGGCGTATGGCGATGTGTAAAAAAGCGGTTAGGATATCTGGTGGCTCTAGGCGTCATTTTCTTGTTGCCGGTTCTGGTAATTGTTTTTGTAGTGGGTACAGATAAGTACGGAAGCGTAGGTCTGGAAAAGGGCATGTCTATTTTGGACTATGTAGATGGGCTTGGAAGATCTCTGAAAGGTGATTTAAAATGGTACGGACGTTTTGGAGTCTTATTTTGTATGATTTTGCTCACTTATTGGGAAGAACTTAAAAAATTATGGAAAGAAATTCTTTTGACATTAGTCTTTTTACTCCCGCAGGTTGTTCTTTATGGGAGATCCGGAATTGGAGAAAGATACATTCTTCCAAGTTCCATTGGTTTTGCATTCTTTTTTGTTTATGTGATCCTCAAATGGAAACCCTTGTCGGGAAATAGAAGATTTGTCTATGTGCTTGGAATATTACTGTGCCTGGCGGCACATGGGAGAGTAATGCTGCGGGAGGCGGATTATTTTAGATACCGTGGCGAAAGCATTACGTCAATGTTGGAAGCCGTGAATAAAATGAAGAAAGAGGACAGTAATGTGCTGGCCTGTTTCAGACCTAATGAAGAAGGTAATCTTACGATCAATTATTGGATGAAGTTGCACGATTTTGATAATGTATATTATTGGACAGAGGAGGAACAGACAATAACCAAAGAGTGTGACATAAATTTACATTATCCGGAGGAATATTATCAGGAAGAAAATTTTAATGATATGGATATTATTGTTATGTATAACAGGGAGGATAGACACTGGGCGTATGATCTAAGCATGGATTTAACAGACTTTCAGGAAATACCTTGCGGCACGCTAACCATGTATGTGAGAAACGGCAGTGTGGATGAGGTTGTGAAACCAGAAATTGAAGGGTTGAGAATTCATTTTTAAGGAATAGACTGATGTAAGAAGGGCGGTAAACGTGTCCGGACAAAATAAAAATGAATTGTTGAGTCCGATATGGACATTTTATGGTGGTGCGAAATGATTATTATAGAAGTTGCCGGGGGATTGGGAAACCAATTGCAGCAATACGCTCTCTATCGAAAATTTGTAGGGTTGGGAAAAGAGGCAAGACTGGACATTTCCTGGTTTTCACCTGAAAGACAAAAAAGAATGCCGGCAAAACGCCAGCTGGAGCTTGCCTGTTTTGACGGATTGGCTTATGAGGTGTGTACACCGGAAGAAAAAAAGACACTGATAGGGAGTGACGGGTTACCTGGGAAGCTGCGGAGAAAGTGCCTGCCCTTTACAATTCACAGGTTCACGGAAAGCGGGATATATCACCCGGAGATTTTTGATTTTGACGATATGTATATCAGCGGATATTTTGCCTGTGAAAAGTATTATGGGGATATATTGTATGACCTCAGGGATAGAGTACGGTTCCCGAAATCAGGAAATCCTTTAAACTATGAGATGGCGGAAAAAATGAAAGCATGTGAGTCGGTCAGCGTGCATATCAGGCGGGGAGATTATCTGGATGCTGAAAATGCCGCTATGTTTGGGAATATTTGTACGGATGCTTATTATCGGACTGCAATGGAAATCATAAAAGAAAAGATTCCATCCGCCCATTTTTATTTGTTTTCCGATGATATTCCCTATGTTCAAAGTAAATATTCCGGTAAGGAATATACCATAGTGGATATCAACCATGGGAAGGACAGCTTTTATGATATGTGGCTTATGAGTTGTTGTAAACATAATATTTGTGCAAATTCCACTTTCAGCTTTTGGGGGGCAAGATTAAATTCAAACGAAAACAAAATGATGATACGTCCCACTATCCATAAAAACAGCCAGATTTTTGTAAAAAAGGAAATGAAAGAACTTTGGCCGGCGTGGATGTTTGTGGATCCGCAGGGCAGGGCGGAAATCGAATAGGAGATGTGCAAAAAAGGATAAAATATGTTAAAAAAGTTAGAAAGTTATAAAATACTTGGAACAGACATTAATGTTACAAGCATGGAGCAGACGGTGGCCTATATCAGAGAAAATCTGAGTGGATTAAAGGGACACTATGTATGTATATCGAATGTGCACACTACCGTAATGGCATATAGAGATTCGGAATATTGCAGGGTGCAGAATGATGCGGTGATGAATTTGCCGGATGGGAAACCCCTGTCTATTGTGCAGAGGCTGTGTGGCAGGAAAAAGGCGGAAAGGGTTCCGGGACCGGACTTAATGCCCGAAATTTTTGCCTTATCCGAAAAAGAAGGATACCGGCACTTTTTCTATGGGAGCACACCGGAAACCTTAGACGCATTAAAAAAGGAACTACGGAAAAAGTTTCCCGGATTAAATATTGTGGGTATGTATTCGCCTCCTTTTCGCCCACTGACAGAGGAAGAAGATGGGGAGATTATAAAGAAAATTAATGAGACGGAAGCGGATTTTATCTGGGTGGGCCTTGGGGCGCCCAAGCAGGAGCAATGGATGGCCGCCCATGATGGCAAGGTTTGCGGGCTTATGATAGGAGTGGGAGCAGGTTTTGACTTTCATGCGGGGACCATTAAAAGAGCGCCTAAATGGGTGCAGGAACTGTGCATGGAGTGGCTCTACCGTATCACGCAGGATCCCAGAAGGCTGTTGCCCAGATATCTGGATACCAATTTTTCCTTTGTTTACCTTATTTTGAAGGAACATGTTTTTCGGAAAGAAAGAAAAAGCAAACCCTTTCGAATTGCGATGATTGGACATAAACGGATTCCATCCAGAGAAGGAGGGGTGGAAATCGTTGTGGATGAACTGTCCACAAGGTTGGTAAAGCGGGGATGTGAGGTGGAAGCCTATAATAGATATGGGGGGCATATAGCAGGCAGGAAATTCGACGAGAGCAGGGGAAAATATTATAATGGGATAAGACTTTTCACTGTTCCAACGCTTCAAAGCAGTGCTTTTAACGCACCCATATATGCTTTCCTTGCAGCGGTACGCGCATTGTTTGGCCGCTATGATGTGATTCATTTTCATGCGGAGGGGCCATGTATTATGCTGTGGATTCCAAAGCTGTTTGGGAACCGTGTGGTTGCCACCATACACGGATTGGATTGGCAGAGAGCCAAGTGGGGAAACTTCGCCGCCCGGATGCTGAAGCTTGGAGAAAAAATAGCGGTTAAATATGCGGACGAGATCATAGTGCTTTCCCAGAATATGAAAGAATACTTTAAGGAAACTTATGGGCGGGATACCTGCCTGATACCCAATGGAATTGAACGCCCGGCTATAAGGAAAGCGGAACTCATCAAAGAAAAATATGGGCTTGAAAAGGACGGCTATATTTTATTTTTAGCAAGGATTGTACCGGAAAAAGGGCTTCACTATTTAATTGATGCCTTTAAAAAGGTGGACACAGACAAGAAGCTGGTGATTGCGGGAGGAAAAAGCCACAGCCAGGAGTATTTGAAAAAAGTACAAACCATGGCGGCGACAGATGAAAGAATTATTATGACGGATTTTATCCATGGACAGTGCCTGGAAGAATTGTATTCCAACGCCTATCTGTATGTACTGCCCAGTGATGTGGAGGGAATGGCTCTTACATTGCTGGAGGCAATGAGCTATGGGAATTGTTGCCTGGTCAGCGATATCAGGGAAAACACGGAAGTAACGGAAAACTGCGCTGTAACATTTAAAAAGGGAAGTATAAAATCACTTAGCGCAAAGCTGGACGAGCTGGTTAAAAATCCGGAAAAAGTAATGAGCTTTAAAGAAAGAAGCCAGGATTTTATCTGTGGAAAATATAATTGGGATCAGGTAGTGGAAGAAACTTTGAAACTGTATAAACGTGGAGAGCTTGAAACCTGAGGGATATGTTATCCATGTAAGTAGCATATACGAACGCCTCAATTTGCAGGCCGCAGGCAGTATGGAGGATTTGTATAATAAATGGAGTATACCTATGAAGATATTGATGGTGAATAAGTTCCTGTATCCAAACGGCGGTTCGGAAACCTATATTTTTCAGGTGGGGAAGCAGCTGGAAAAGATGGGCCATCAGGTGCAGTATTTTGGGATGGAGGACGACAGACGGATTGTGGGAAACAAGGTCGGCAGCTATACGTCCAATATGGATTTCCACACAGGGAAAATTGGCAAACTGTTGTATCCGTTTAAAATTATATATTCAGTGGAAGCAAGAAGAAAAATCAGGCTGGTGTTGGACGATTTTGCCCCTGATGTGGTACATTTGAATAATTTTAATTTTCAGTTGACACCGTCCATTATCTATGAGATAGAAAAGTACAAAAAACAGAGTGGGAAAAGGGTGAAACTGATTTTTACGGCTCACGATTCCCAGTTAATGTGCCCTAACCATTTAATGAGGATTCCCGCCACCGGCGAAAATTGTGAAAGGTGTTTGACGGGCAGTTTAAGCGCGTGTACCAAACATAAATGTATTCACAATTCAAAGATTAAAAGTTTCCTTGGAGAGTTAGAGGGAAGAATATATCGCAGACTGAAAACTTACCGCTATCTGGATATAATTATTTCTCCTTCTCATTTCATGGAAAAAAGATTTCTCACAAATCCCCTGTTCAAAGGGAAAACACTGGTAATGCACAACTTTGTGAACGGGACGGACAGCAAAAAGGCGGAGAAAAAGGGATATGTACTTTACTTTGGAAGATATTCGGAGGAAAAGGGGATTCATACTTTGTTGAAAGTGTGCGAGAAACTGCCGGAAATTCCTTTTATATTTGCAGGAAGCGGACCTATGGAAGAACAGGTTAACCAGATTCCGAATATTGAAAACGTGGGTTTTTTAAAAGGCGATGCCTTGTACAGACTGATAGCGGAGGCGGATTTCAGTATTTGCCCGTCGGAGTGTTATGAAAATTGTCCTTTTTCCGTGATGGAATCCATTACCTACGGTACGCCTGTTTTGGGCGCTGATATTGGTGGAATACCGGAACTGATCCATGTGGGAGAGACAGGGGAGCTTTTCAAAAGCGGTGATGAGGATGATTTGTATCAAAAAATAAAAGGAATGTGGAATAGCAGAGAGACACTTCAAAAATATACTGAAAAATGTAGAGAGAAAAATTTTGATACGGTGCAGGAATACTGTGAAAAGCTGGTTTCACTTTATTCTCGTGGGTAATAAGTTAAGGTCTTGCTTACGTGGGCTTGACGAATGCCGCAAGGGCGGCAATATCTACACATCGAAGATGTGTTTCGCTCCTGCTGTGTAGCAGGTTTAATGCCACGTCAACTTGATGCAGGGTATTTAAGTATGATTATGCATGGAGGAATAAGGTATGTCAAAAAGGACTTTATATGGGACAGTGATTGTAACATACAGGTGTAACGCCCGCTGTAATATGTGCGATTGTTTTAAAGACCCCTCAAAACCAAGTGAGGAAATCACACTGGAAGATATCAAAAAGCTGCCTGAAATGGCCTTTACCAATATAACCGGCGGAGAGCCTTTTGTGAGACAGGATATCCCTGAGATTGTGGAAGAACTTTATAAAAAATCTGACAGAATTGTTATCTCCACCAACGGTTATTTTACGGACAGGATTATCGATTTGTGTAAGAGATTCCCCAAGGTTGGAATCAGGATCAGTATAGAGGGACTACAGGAGACCAATGATAAAATCAGGGGAATTCCGGACGGGTTTAACAGAGGGTATAATACACTTAAAACGCTGGTTGAGATGAAGCACCCAGATGTGGGATTTGGCATGACAGTCCAGGATATGAATTGTGAGGATTTGGTACCACTTTACAATATTGCAAATGATATGGGAATGGAATTTGCAACGGCCACCCTTCATAATTCTTTTTATTTCAGGAAAACAGACAATAAAATTGATGATAAACTGAAGGTTGCACGCAGCTTTGAAAGCCTGATCAATGAGCTTTTAAAAAGCAATTCGCCCAAGAAATGGTTCAGGGCTTATTTTAATCATGGATTGATTAACTATATTTACGGAAATAAGCGCCTGCTTCCATGCGATATGTCAAAGAATGCCTTTTTTATTGATCCCTTCTGTGACGTGATTCCCTGCAACGGTATGGCGGAAAAAGCGGTTATGGGGAATTTAAGGCAGCAGAGCTGGGAGGAGTTGTGGAACTCAGATAAGGCCCAGCGAGTGAGAGAGTGCACCAAGAAATGCGACCGGAACTGCTGGATGATTGGCAGCGCATCCCCCGCTATGCATAAATATATCTGGATTCCTGGGTGGTGGGTTGTAAAACATAAGTTTTTAAGAGGTGGCAAATACAGTTTGGAAGAAAATAATTATATTGATTTTTCATGAGAGCTTTTCAGGGAAAGATCGCGGGAATAAAATAGCAATTTGGAAAGTTATGTGTTTAGACAAATGATTTTGAGAGGAAAACCATGGAGCAGAACAAAATACGGATTTCAATTGAAGAATTGTTGTATTATATCTTGTTTGCCGTTATTTTATTTACAAAAGGAGTTGGACTGGATGAAGGCTCCTTTTTATTTCGCAGCTGCCTGATATTGGGATTTTTGCTGTTGGTGTGCAAATTTCTTATAGGGAAATACAGTGTGGCGGAGATTCTGCTCGCAGGGGTACTGGGAATATGGGGCGTCTTTACATTTAAAGTGACAGGTTCCCTTGGCATGTTTATTTATGTGATTTTGGCAGTGGGAATGAAAAATGTATCGGTAAAAAGAGTTTTTGTTACCGGTACTGCAGTGTGGAGCGTCTGCATGCTTTATTCGGTGACGGCCGCCGTTTTCTGGGAGAGGACAGGGGTCAGAGTGGTTCATGAAAAGTTTGGTATGGGACCGATTTTGAGAGAAAGCCTGGGATATACCCACCCAAATGTGCTGCATATCACATATGTTTTATTGATAGTTTTTATTTTGTATTTATGTATAGATAATAAAAAACAAACATTTTGCGCTGTGTGCTTATGGCTGATAGGGAATGTCTATGTGTTCATGTATTCTCTTAGTTCTACCGGAATATTAACTTCGGTTGGATTGCTGGTATTGTTTTTCTATTTTCATAGAAGAAAGAGGTTCAGCCTTATAGAGTCGTTGATGATTCAGGCGCTGCCAGCTCTGTGTGCAATTGCTTCTGTGGTTCTGCCGCGGGCGCTGGGGGACGGTATGGCATATAAAATCGTTAATAAAATATTCAATAATCGTATTTGGGCGATTAGGGTATTTTTTGACTGGTACAATGTCACCTTGTTTGGAGGCGGCAATGAGGGAATTGAATTTTCGCTGGATAATTCCTATATATATGCCCTCAACGCATATGGGGCCATTCCGCTTATTCTTTTAATAGCAGCATATTGTATGCTGATGAGATATTGTATCAAAAAGAATTGGCGGATGGAGCTTGCAATTATTTGTACCTTTTTATTTGCCGGACTTTCCGAGCCGTTTTTGTTTAATGCATCTATCAAGAATATATCCGTAATCTTTATGGGGAAATTTTTGTATGGAATGATGGAAAAGAGAAAATGTGTGTTTCAAATATTCACGGAATACAATAAGTCGCTTTCTTTTTCCTGCCGCATATGGGAAAATCTGATGGAGCAGCTTCATAAAATAAAGTGGAAATGGGCAGCCTGCGTAGTTGTGACGACAGGGATAATATGTTTTTTATGCCTTCTCCCGGGAGAACAGATAAAAGTAGATCAGGTTTACGCAGATGAAAAGTGGTGTGATCTCTACACAGATACGGTAAACCTGCCAAAACCACCGGTGACGGAGAGAACGCTGTATATTGAAGATATGTCGCAGGATATCAATTATTTTTATTTTACCAGAGAGAACAGCCGATTAATAGAAATCATGGATTTGAGGCGTAAGGTGAGCATAAGTGTGTATGTGGCTCTAATAGCCGGAATGCTTTATGCGTGTGGCGGATTGGGCATATCGCATTTGAAAAAAGGATGAAGGAAAAGAAGATACTTGAAAAGCTCCGGGAATATTTACTGCTAAAAAGAATAAAATAATATTAGATTAAGAATTCTTTAAGGTTAACATAAAAAGAATTAAAATGCTTTTGAAAAAGTGTTTTTATCCGGAAAATGTGTTATCCTAATGCTTATAGTAAACGACACAATAAATTTGATATTCCTTTTAGAAGATGAATATGTAAGGAGCAAGGATATGAAGAATAAAAAATCACTGAAAATGATAAGCCTGCTAACGGCAGCGACATTTGCAGTCATTATGATGTCCGGATGCAGTGCAAGAGAAGAAAAAAGCAGAAATGATGAGACACCCTTGTCCGAGAATGTTATTCTGACAGAAACCGGGGAGGTTCTGGAAAAAGAGGAACAGGAAGTCTCGGAACCAACGCCGCAAACATCTCAGGCTGCCGGGGAACAGGAAGGAGAATCGGAAACGGAGGAAAGTCCGGCCGGAGAATCCGGTGCCCATGATATGAGTCTGGTGGTAGAACCGCCGCAGCAGCAGGTTATAACGGAGGAGGATCAGACAGAGCCTCAGGGAAATGAGCTGCAGCTGGTATTTTTAGGGGACAGTATTTTTGACACTTACCGGGATGGAACAGGAATTCCATATCGCACAGCGGTTCAATGCGATGCGGATGTGTATAATCTGGCAATTGGAGGAACCTGCGCTGCCCTGGATATTTATGACCCGCAAGGGTCCGAGGAATGGACATCAAGAAGTATGGTTGGGGTGGTGAACGCTATAGCCGGGAAAATCCCCACAGATATTTTTGCAAATGATGCGGCGAAGGCGATATTGGATAATCCAAATGTTGATTTTTCAAAGACGGATTATTTTATTGTAGAATATGGGACCAATGACTTCTTTAATTCTGTACCATTAGACAGTGAAGGTGAAATTTTTAATTTAACAACATACGCGGGAGCGCTCCGGTATGCAGTGGGGACATTGCAGGATGTTGCGCCGGATGCCACGATTATTTTATGCTCGCCGGCATATGCCCGTTTCTTTGATGGCACCTGGATGATTGGTGATGGGAACAGTGTCAATAACGGACAGGGAACTTTATTCGATTACAAAGGTATCTGCCAGTATGTAGCAAAGTCAAACCAGGCATTATTTTTTAATGCGTATGAGGATCTTGGAGTTGACGGCTATACGGCTGAGGAGTATCTGGAAGACGGGGTTCATTTTTCGGATGCAGGCAGGCAGCTGTATGCGGATGCCCTTGCGGAAATGATACTTAAATATGAAGAAACCAAAAATAACTAAGTCTCCAAAGGATTGTCTTTTGAGGACATGTGGAAAAGAACAGGCATATTCGCGGAAAAATGGATAAAAGAACGGATGTATACAAACAGAAAAAAACAGAATTTATTCTTCTGACAGCTATATTGGCAGTCTACATGATTTTGAACGGGATATTGCTTGTACTTCATGAACCATGGAGGGATGAGGCAAATGTATGGCTGATGGCCAGAGAGTTGACTCCTTTCGGGCTTTTGAGAGAGATCAAATATCAGGGGCATCCTTGCCTGTGGTATTTATTATTGATGCCTTTTGCAAAGGCTGGACTGCCATTTCGTACACTTAATATTGTCAGCTATATGGTTATGGCAATGGCAGCGGGGCTTTTTTTATACAAAGCGCCCTTTCATAAATGGGTAAAAGCAATTGTGCTGTTCAGTCCTATATTTACATATTATTATGCGGTTATCGCCAGAAATTACTGCTTGATTGCCCTGTTACTGGTTTTGCTTGCAGTTTACTACCCTGAAAGAAATAATAAATGTATTTTGTTTGGCCTGTTGTTGGGGCTTCTGGTACAGTCTGATGTAATTGCGCTTATGACTGCAGGATCCATATCTTGCTTTTGGCTGGGGGAAAACCTGTGGCAGTGCTGTAAGCGGAAGAATATGGCCCCTCTGCGAAATATTTTAAAGGGAATATGGATACCTTTGTGCAGCCTGTTCTTACTCATTGCCCAGTTTTATAGTGTCTCGGACAGTCCGATGTTTCAGGTAAACACTCTGGGAAAGAGGGAACTGTTTCAGGCTGTCAAGGACTGTTCCTATCAGATTCTGGAACGCTTGTCAGGAAGAAGTCATACTTTCTGTTTTATTTTCTTTCTTTTGACGCTGGGACTTATGCTTCTTGCCTCTTTTAGGCTGCGTAATGTTCAGGGGTTGGCAGTTATGGCAGCATCTTATTTATTTCAGGCTGCTTTCAGCGCGATAGTGTATGGGCTTCATATCTGGCATTTTTTATCCCTCTGCTTCGTTTTGATTTGGGCAATATGGATTATGTACGGTCAGAAGGGAAAAAGGGAGGATGGTGAGCGGATTACAGGAATGGCGCTGGGGGGAATTGAAGCTTTGCTGGTGGTACTGGCCGTGTGTATGTTTACCAGATGGAACTCCCAGGAGGAAACCTCCAGTTTAAAGAATGCGCTTTATGGAAGCTATTCGGACGGAGGCGGCGCAGCAGAATTTATAAGAGAAAACATATCACCGGATGAACTTATCGTGAGTGTCAATGTACCTTTGGCATCCTCTGTTATTGCATATCTGCCGGAATATGACTTCTATTTTGCGGGAAACGGCCGGAGAGAGAGCTATGCGGACTGGAGCGAAAGTCAGAGCAGGGAAACTGATTTCGAAAGCCTGCTTTTGTGGGCAGGACAGACTTTTCCGGAAAAAACGAGTTTTTTTCTTTTAAATTCCAACCATTCTTATCTGAAGGATCCGGAGGGCAGATTATCAGAATGTGAAATTTTGTATCAGACCGGCCAGGAAACCGCAGTGGGTGAAGAATATATTGTTTACAGGATTGAAATCCCAAAATCTGGTTCTTAAGGAGATTATTCTCAGGAATATGATTCTTACGAATCAGGTTTTGGGATTTTATTAAATTGTTGCGCTTTTATTGTGATTTTGATATAGTAAGAAGGAGTGCTGGGCGTTTGATGCCCGGATTGTAAAAAAGAAATAGTATCAGGGGCAGAGTAAATGTTAGTGGTTCATATGGATTCCGGATTGGGAAATCAAATGCTGGATTATGTTGAATATAAGATCATTCAAAAAATGAATCCGCAGGAAGATTGCTATATTGAAAAAATGATATATGAAATACCAAACAAGCCCGGTATGTTTTCCATGTGGAACGGCTATGAGCTGGAACGGATTTTTGATATAGAAATACCTGATATAAAGGAAAAGTTCTCAGAAGAATCATGGAACAGGATTCTGAAAAGTGTTGAAGACAGCGAATTTTGGAAAGAGGATTGGAATTATTCTCCCTATATAGCAGATGCATTCAGACAGGAAGGGCTTGAACTTGTGGATTGCGGGAGAAGACCGGCGAGAGACATGAAACATTCGGACCGTGTCAAAGACCGGGCAAGGTATCTGTTAACCTGTTTTTTTCAAAAGACAACCGTAGGATATCACGGTAAAAGATTTCTGAGGCTTTTGCTGAAAAATAAATTAATAGAGAAGGACAATCAGGCGGTCAATCTGTTCCGAAAGTACCCGCAAAATGCTTTTACGGGGCATTCCCTCAAATTAAAATATAAGGGATTCGGAATGGAAAAAATGGAGAGGGAAGTAAGAGACATTTTCAGGTTCCCACCGATTACAGATGAGAAAAACAGGGCTGTTTTGGAGATAATAGAGAATACTGATTCCGTGGCCATTCATGCCAGGAGAAGCGATTTGCTTTCTGTGAATGGCCATTGCTATGAGCACGGCTATTTCAGGCGTGCCGTGAAATATATAAAAAAGCGGGTGAGGAATCCGGTGTTTATTTTTTTTACGGACGAAAACAGCATAGGCTGGTGTGAAGAAAATGAAAAGATCTTTGGCCTAAATTTTACAGTGGATAAAGTGAAATTCGTAACATGGAATAAAGGCGGGGAGAGCTATAGAGATATGCAGCTTATGGCAAAGTGTAAGCATAATATTTTTACTGAGAGCTCATTTGGATTTTGGGGAGCCTTTCTAAATGAGAATCCCGACAAAATTACCTGCGCGCCGGACGTTACGATTATTGCAACGAATACATTTTAACAATAAGCCGACTCACGGAGTGTGGCGGCGTTTGACAGGGAGAGGTTATCCATATGGAGTTGGTAATTTGTTCGGCACCGGAACACTTTCAGATGCTGAAAAAAAATAAAAAGTACTATTTCAAGTATCTTCCCATCAGTAAAATGGTGATCATAGGGAATGCATGTGGCAGGCAGATATTCCAGGGGGATGAAAGAACAGAGTTTGTGGATGAAGAAAAACTTTACTCCGGAATGACCAAACAAAGGGTACGGGATCTGGTAGTGGCCGGAGGCGGTCATTTTACGCGAAGCAATTGGTATTTTCAACAATTTCTGAAAATGGCGTATGCCTTGAAATGCCAGGAAGAATCTTATCTTATCTGGGATGCGGACACGATTCCCTTAAGGAAAATAGATTTTTTTCAGGATGGGAAACCACAATTTTCTTATTGCGAAGAATATTTCCCGGATTATTACAACACGATTGAAAAAATTTTTGATGGCAGGATGAAAAAAGCAAGCGATAAATGTTTTATTGTGGAGCACATGGTAATCCTTAAATCTTATATGGAAGAAATGTTGCAGCGGATTTGCGAGAATGATAAGCTGGAAGGGAAATACTTCTATGAAAAAATTCTGAGTGCTGTGGACAGGGAGGCTATGAAAGGCTCCGGTTTTTCCGAATTTGAAACTTTTGCTACCTATATGCTGACAGAGCACGCAGGTGTTTATGGGATGCGAAAGCTGAAAGCATGCCGATATGGCCTGGTAATAGTGGGGACTGAGATGGACAAGGCCAAGGAAGAATGGCTTTCCAGGGATCTGGATACCATATCATTTGAGCACTTTTGCAGGCCCAGTCTTTTTCGAAGCAAATGGCTGAATGAAGCAACCTATCAAAGTAAAAGCTTTACGGAAATATATAAATGGTATTTCGAAAGTAACTATTATAAAATCGATCAGCATATCTGGTCGGTATTTGAAAAAATAGACAGGATAAAATATTTGATAAAACGTGCGCCCGGGAAATTAAAGGAAACGCTGGAAAAGGGATAAAGATGGCTATGGAAATATTTAAAAAGTTAAACTATATATTCAACAAAAGACAAAAAATACAGTTAGTTTGTCTGTTTATTATCATTGCCATAGGCTCTTTTCTTGAACTGTTGGGAGTGACCTGTGTTCTGCCATTCATTGATGTGGTTATGAACCCTGAAATGGTGCAGACGGATGAAACATATCGTTTCTTCTATGAAATGCTGGACTTGCCAAACGTAAACTATTTTATTGCGGTACTGGCTGTTGGCATTATTTTGATATTTATTGTTAAAAATGTGTTCGTATCTGTAATGTATTATACACAATATAAGTGGACATTCAAAAACCAGGCCAGGCTGGCAGGAAGACTGATGGAGTGCTACTTAAAGCAGCCCTACTACTTTCATGTAACCCATAACAGTGCGGAGCTGATTCGGAATATAAATTCTGATACGGTAATGATGTTTCATGGAATTCTGGCTGTTATCCAGCTTCTCACGGAGATATGTGTCTGTATAGTTCTTGGCATTTATATGCTGATCAAGGATAAATCCATCACGATTGGTGTTGGCGGTTTTCTGGTTATATTTGTCTTGCTATTTGCGAAGTTTTTCAAGAGAAATTTAGAGGAGAACGGCGAAAAAGAAAGAAGATATAATGCGGAAATTGTAAAGTGGCTCCAGCAGTCTTTTGGCGGCATTAAAGAAACGAAAGTTATGGGAAGGGAGCGATTTTTCTTAGAGCAGTTTAACCAGAGTTATAAAGTGTTCGCCGAGTGTGAGGGAAATTACCGCTTTTTGCAGGTGGCGCCCAAGCCTGTCATGGAGGTGGTGTGTGTTACAGGGTTATTGACGGTAGTGGCTCTCAAGCTTCTCAACGGCACGGCCAGCCGCTATTTTATATCAACAATTGCGGTATTTGCTATTGCGGCATTTCGGCTTTTGCCATCTTTTAATCGTATTGCCAATTATCTCAGCGTTATTTTGTTTAATAAAGCTGCTTTAAATGAAGTTTATAAGGACCTAAAAGAAATTGAGCATTTGGAGGACGCAGATTTTCAGGAAGGAATGGAAATGGAAATTTCCCAGGGAAATAAAATGTCCCAGGGAAAGGAACTTTCCCTGGAAAAAGAACTCAGGATAGAACACCTGACATTTACATATCCTGAGATGGAGCATAATGTGCTTGATGACGTGTCCTTTTCCATTGCCCAAAATACTTCGGTAGCATTTATCGGGCCTTCCGGTGCAGGGAAAACAACGCTTGCAGACATTATTCTGGGTGCCCTTACCCCTCTTGAAGGAAAGATTTATGCGGACCAGACAGACATATTTGAAAATCTGTCAAGATGGCACAAAAGTATAGGATACATTCCTCAATCCATTTATTTGATGGATGATACCGTAAAAAATAATATCGCTTTTGGTATTGCACCGCAGGACATTGACGAGAAAAAGATATGGAGAGCTCTCGAACAGGCCCAGCTAAAAGATTTTGTGCAGCAGATGGAATTTGGGCTTGACTCTATAATAGGAGAAAGCGGAATTAAACTTTCAGGCGGGCAAAGACAGCGTATCGGCATTGCCCGGGCGCTTTATAATGATCCCCCGATTCTGGTGCTTGACGAGGCGACGTCAGCCTTAGACAACGAGACGGAAGCAGCGGTTATGGAGGCAATTGAATCTTTAGCGGGGAGCAAGACGTTGATTGTCATTGCCCACAGGCTTTCTACAATCAAAAACTGTGATATTGTCTATGAGGTGAAGGACGGCCGTGTGGTACAGGTGGAAAATCCGGTGTAGAAGTTGATATGGTCCTGACGGCAGTGGTAGTGACTAGGGGTAAATTGTTTAATGGCAGATGCAAATTAGTGCTGACATCATCGTATACATTACATGTTGCGCATGTAGTACATTTGTGGGGAGGGGCGGCAACATGAAGGATCAGTGTGGAGGAACGATGTTATGGGACGGATTCCTAAAATAATCCATTATGGGTGGTTTGGAAGAGGAAAAAAATCCAAATTAATAGAGAATTGTATCGCATCGTGGAAGAAATATCTGCCCGATTATGAAATCAGGGAATGGAATGAAGATAACTTTCCATTTGCCGATTTCCCATTTGCAAGGGAAGCATATGAAGCTCATAAATATGCTTTTGTGAGCGACTATCTGCGGGTTTATGTACTGTATCATTATGGAGGTATTTATTTTGATACGGATGTTGAGGCCCTTAGGAATTTTGAGGACAAGCTGGAGAGGGCGGAGTTTGTGGTTGCTTTCGAGCGCCTTGACGCGCTGATGACAGGATTTATGGCGGCAGTACCCGGACATGAAATAATGCGGCGCTTTTTAGCTTATTACGACAGTGTTGGATTTTACGATGAAAAAGGAGAAATGCGGCTCACGCCCAATACAAATCTTCTGGGAAAATTGGCGGCGGAATTTGGCATGATACCCAATGGAAAATATCAGGAGCTTGCAGAGGGAATACGAATTTACCCCAATGAGGTCTTTGGGGGGTATGATGTATATAATATGCTTTACACAGTTACGGAAAATACCGTGGCAGTGCACCATTACACCGCATCCTGGCGCAGCCCCTTTGAGAAGATGTCACTGGCCTTCAAAAAATTATTTCTAAAACTGTTCGGTATAGAAACCTACCGGGTAATGCGAAAGCTGAAACATAAAATAAAGGGCGACCGTGAATGGCAGGAGGAAAAGCCGGGAGAAAAGGATAACGACAATGGATAAAAAAACGAAATGGAAATTATACGAAGCGCGCTGGAAATTCAGAGATTTTTATTTCAGAAAGGTTTTGCAGAGACATATCTTTGAAAAATATCTTCACTATGACTTGTATATGCCGCACTTTGCGCATCAATGGATTATGTCTACAAAGGCAACCAATGAATGGATTTATCAAAAGATTCTCTCCGGAGAGCCATTTATGGCGGCCAGATTTGGGAATACGGAGATTTCCGTGATGACTTCCGTACTGAAAAACAGAATATGCGGGCGCTCTAAGGAAAACGACGAGCGGTTTGCGGAATGGTTTGGATTGCTGGGCCAGGGGGCGGGGTTCTTTCCAATGAAAGAGGAGCTGGCTGAGACATTCACAGATTTAATGTTAGAGTCCTGCAAAAGTGTGGATCTGCTTGGAATGTGGCACTGCCATATGGAAGACTATGTGATTGAAGAATATATGCCTCAGGTGGAGCTGACTTTTCTGTTTCGTTTGGAACCCTGGCGGTGCAGTAAGCCCTGGTCCAGAGCTTTAAAAGGGAAAAGGGTATTGGTAATCCATCCTTATGAGGAATCCATTCGTGAGCAGTACCAAAAGAGAGAACTGCTTTTCCCAGGAACGGAGGTACTGCCGGAGTTTGAACTTTTGACTTTAAAGGCGGTACAGACTATTGCAGGGGAAAAGGACGACAGATTTGAAACCTGGTTTGAGGCCCTTGAATATATGTACCAGGAGGCAATGAAAAAAGACTTTGATATTGCGATTATCGGATGCGGCGCCTATGGGTTCCCGCTGGCAGCAAAGCTGAAGAAGGCAGGAAAACAGGTGATTCACTTGGGAGGAGTCACGCAGATTATGTTTGGGATTAAAGGGAGAAGGTGGGTGGAATGCCGTACCTATCGGGTAGCCTTTAACGACGCATGGCGGTATCCGTTACCCTCCGAGACGCCAAAGCATAATCAAAAGGTGGAAGGAGGCTGTTACTGGTAATGGTGGAAAGAGATTCTCAAAAAAAGACTGATTTTCTGAAAAGTAAATATATGATACTGTTGGGATTCATTATGCTGCTTTTGGGAATAGGTGCATTTGATTCATGGAGAAACGACCTGGACTTTCGCATTGTGAAACCCAGGGACTTGCCCACGAAGTATGAAGCAGGAACCTGGGTTTTTGCGCTGTCTTATGAAAATGACAGTGAGGAGAATTACGCGGAAATTTATGCACCGGACACCATGGACGAAGAAGGAAATCTGGGCAAAGTTTTTACCAGAGTGGAGCTTCCTGTCACAGCCGACAGGACTTCTGTTGAGGTTACCTTTGAGGAATACACCACCGATGTGAGAATGAGGGTGGTTAAAAATGAAGGAAACTGTACTGTTACAGAGATTTCCTACAGAAATACAAAGAAATATAACGATGCAATCCTGATTTATCTTATGTGGCTTCTGGCGGTTGGGGTTATTGTTTATCTTATCAGGAGGTGGAAGGATAATTCTGAAAAGCTGGCGGTGTTCCTGGGGTTAATATTGGTTACTGTAGTTGCAATGCTTCCCTATATGAACAGTTTTTTACAGGAAGCCCATGATTTGGAGTTTCATCTGCTTCGAATCGAAGGCGTTTATCAGGGATTAAAGGAGGGAGTATTCCCGGCAAGAATCAATATGGTTCAGTCCAATGGATACGGATACATTTCACCGATTATGTATCCACAGCTTATGATTTATATTCCGGCAGCATTCCGGCTTTTAGGCATGTCACTGCTTAACAGCTACAAGCTGTTAGTGTGGATTGGAACAATACTGACGGTTATTATCTCATGGTATTCCTTCAAGAAAATACTGGATTCATCTTACGGGGGGCTTGTTGGCAGCGCGCTTTATACGCTGGGTCTATACCGTCTTACCAATGTTTACTGCAGGGCGGCGGTGGGCGAGTATTTAGCCGCGGCTTTTCTGCCATTGGCGCTGTATGGAATGTATGAAATTGTAGTGGGAAATCATAAAAAGTGGATATGGGCCTGTCTGGGGATAACCTTGATATTTCAGCAGCATATATTGACAACGGAGATTTTCCTGGCGTTCACATTTTTTATGTGCCTGGGTCAGGTTAAACATATGCTGAAGGAACCGGTGAGAATTTTAGCGCTTTTAAAGGCGGCAGGGCTTACCATTCTTTTGAATTTGGGAACAATTATCCCCCTGCTGCAATATATGCGTGAAGAATTTTTCGTTTTTATTGGAAAGCCTTTTCTGCCGGATATGGTGGTTTACCTCTCGGAGGTATTTGCCACATTTGTAAAAATGGAGGGAGCGCAGATTTTAAGAGGCACAACCAAGGGAGAAATGCCTCTATCCATAGGTGGAATTCTTGTAGCGGTTGTAATCTTATTCGGTGTATATTGCTATAAAAACAAAGAAGAAATTGGAAAAATTCAAAAGGGCGAGGAATTAAGAAAATTGGGCGTCCACTTCGTGGTAACAGGCAGCATTGCAATTGTAATGACCATGTGGTTTTTTCCGTGGACAATGCTGGCAAAGGTGGAAATAATAGGCAGACTGGTAAGGTCATTACAATTTCTCAGCCGTTTACTGATTGTTCCGGCGCTGCTGTTTTGTGTTGTGGCGGGTATTTTAGTTGTATACCTGCTAAAGAAATACCCTGACCAAAAAAGAACAATCGTAATGCTATCCTTATTCCTGGCCATTGGAAGCTGTCTGTATCCGCTGGAAAGCATAATTCAGCTGAATTCCTATGATTGTAAGGAGGCTGTGGCAGCTGTAAATTATACGGACGATCTGTATTTATATGACGGAGATACCAATGAAGATATAGTGAATATGGGCAAGCGTATTTGGACTTCCCAGGACGTTAAGGCGGTCTGCAAAAATTTAAGCAGAAAAGAAGGCAAAGTGAAGTGTGATCTGGTGATAGAGAGTGCCGGGGAACAGGGATATGTGGAGCTGCCGCTATATTATTATCCACATTATACAGTAGAGCTTGGTGGTCAAAAGCTAAGTGTGGAAAAAGGGGAAAAAGGTGTCCTTCGGGCGTATTTGAATGAGGACAGTACATCGGGGGAATTGATTGCGTATTTTGATGCTCCTGTATTATGGAAAATCGGAGATATTGTATCTCTGATATCGGTGATTGTTGTGCTGGTATATTTAGCAATGCTGATGAGAAAGTCAAAGATGGTTGTAGAACGTGCGTAAAAATCAAAATGTTTCAATCAAAAATATGTACTGGCGCTCAGATTTACGTGCTATTGGATGTATGTGATTGGGTCGAAAAACGTGGAGAAAAGGCCGGATGAATGGTAAAAAGACATTTTTTTCTGTTTTAGTTTTAATTGCGGCGTTTATAAGTGTTCTATGGTGCGTGTATTATTATGGACTGGGTGTTTATCCTTATTACGCAGAGCAATATAAAAAAAGCAGTGGGACAAAGGTAGAGGAAGTATACTGGCTGGGAGAGGGGACAATCGTAGATCAGCTGTATAAAAACAGGGATTCCTATATGGTTGGCCTGGATTTATATCTTCTGGGAACCGGAGAGGGGAGTCAGGGAACCCTCTATATACAGCTATGTGATGCGGACGGGAATCTGCTGTCCCAGAAAAGAGAGAAGCTGGAGGAAATAGAGCCGGGAGAACGCTATCCTGTCAGGTTCCTGGAAAATGTGGATGTGAGGGGCCATGAGAATCTGATTATACGCTTTTTTGTGGGAGAAAATAATATAGCGCCAGGATTGATCACAGCTCCAGGTAATACGGGAGTTCAGGACAATATAAGCTGCAGCGTGAATGGAGAGCAGGTTCCCAATAATCTGGCGATTTCCTATTTGAATGGGAGATGGCAGTATGTAGGGTATCGGGGACAAGGGAAGACAATGGGCGACATGGAAGCGTTAGCCGCATCGTTTTTTCTGATATTGATGGCTGCATTTTTTATCGAGTATTTTATTTTTTCCGGAGGAAAAGTTCATTGGAAAAAGGTCGTCTCATTTTTCGGGGATTATGATAACCAGAAACAGATTCTGTCTGTTCTGTGGTTTTTTGGTATCTTTTTAGGCGCATCAGTTATCTATAAAATTGCCAGAGGGCAGGATGTGCCAATATGGGTGTGGTTGTATTTGTTGTGTGTGCTGGCAGGTACCGTTTATATTGTGCTCCGAAACCATAAGAAGAATAACGCAGGGAAAAGCATGGGAATTTTGGAAGATTTGCATGATAAATGGCTTATAGTTGTGGTTTTATTCAGTACAATTATAAGGATTCCATTGTTTGTGCATATTCAACTCTGGGATGGTTCCCTTTATTATAATGCCATCAAGTGCGCATGCAGTAATTTTGAGTACTCACTTTCCTATATTTGGAACAATTTCCGTCTGTGCGGACATTATGCAGTAGTGTATACTCTTTTTACCGCTATTGGGGAATTTCTGATGCCGGAGAGAATGACAGGCGTATTGATTGTAGTGCTGGTGTTGATGGTCGCGGCGTTGGTGTGTGTCTATAAAATGCTTATGGGATATTGGCTGAACCTTTCCCGAAAGGAAGCGGCCATCGGTACCATGCTGGTTTCTGTTTGTCCGTTGTTTTTGGGTCTTTTTTCGAATGTAAGCCTGGACAATCTGCTGGTAGTATTTACTATCTTTTTACTGTATGCGGAATATAAAGAACAGAGTATCTTAAAGCTTGTCTGGATAGTCTCGATTGTAATGACTAAGGAAACGGGAATCGTCATTGTAGGAGGATATCTGTTTGTCCATATATGTATTTGCCTGTGGAATGCCATGAAACAGGATAAGAAGGACAGACTTTCTTACTTCCTGTCAGATTTTCATGTGATATGCACTGTTTTAGGTGCGGTTCTTTTATGTCTGCTTACAATAAAGCAGAATGGATTATTTACCTGGATGGGAATGGCGAACAGGGGAGTTGGAAGTATGCTGTCCGGATTGACAGCAAAGATTTCAGACTTTTTCCTGAATTTTGGAGATAAAATTAAAATATTGTTTGTACTTCACTTTGAATGGATACCGGTGCTGATAATAATCGTCTGTCTGCTCTATAGCTTTATTAAGAAAAAAGAACGGGTTTCCTTTCCGGGTCAGGTTAGTTTTCTGGGGACGCTGGGGGCTTTTCTGCTGGCAAACATTTATCTCTATGACTATCTTCTGGCCAGATATCATATTTTTAGTGCCGTTATGTTGTGGATACTGGCATATATTATGCTGCTGAAGACCTTTAGAAATTGTCTGAACCATCTAGCCGGTATCTGCGTGACCGTAGCAATTGGAATATTAATGATTCTGGAAAATTTCTTTTTTATTGATCCGTTCACGAACATGTCTTTTGCACAGTTTGATACAGGAAAAGGCAAAATGATTTCCACGGAAAAAGCAGGGGGGAACTATTCGGAAACATTTGCAAGTAATTTCAGACACACTTATCTGTTCGGCCTGATAGATAACATGCTGGCAGATTGTGATTTTGATACGGATATGCAGATTGTGATTCCGACGGAAACAGACCGGCTGAATTTTTATAACTGTGTTGGATATGATAAGGAGGAGAAGCGCAGAGTCTTTGAGGAGCTTCCGGATGGGGAGAAGATAATTCCATTAAACCATATTTTCCTGAAAGATGTGACAAGCGGCGCTGAGGGAGAATTGGCGGAAAGGGGAGTTATATACTTTACCCCTTATATTGACTGTGATGAACAGGAGACGCTGAAAATAGCCGGGCAGTTTTATGAAATCGGGGAGCGCAGGGAGATTTCTAACTGGGGGGGGACGCTTGCGTATTATGTTTTGAAATTAAAGTGAGCCTGTGCGAGAAATACTTTTGTGCGGTAAGCGTTGAACAAATCTCTATGACAAATAAAAGTGGCAATAAACGCTAAGCTTCCGATTGAATTCTAAAAAGTGACAATTAGCTGGTAAAAATAGCAAAATGAGAAGTGAGAAGATTGACGAATATACTGAAATACGTTAGAATATTAAAGCAATATAGCGAAAGGAGACATTGCTTTCCGGCAAGAATTGGCTGAAAATAAGCGATAAAATTGTCTCCAAACGGATAAAATTATGTCAGTGCTCCGATTGACGGACAATCGAAGCGGTGAGGGATAATTGTGAAAAAGATTAGTGTTTTGATACCATGCTACAATGAAGTGGAAAATGTGGAATTAATGGCTATGGCGGTGACGAATGTGATACAGGAGGCACTGCCAAACTATGATTATGAAATTCTATTTATAGATAACTGTTCAGTTGATGGGACAAGGGAGAAGCTGGAAGCTATCTGTGCCAAGGATAAAAAGGTCAAAGCAATTTTCAATGTGACCAATTTTGGACAGTTTAATTCGCCCTTTCATGGAATGTGCCAAACCACAGGAGATTGTACAATCTCCATGTGCTGTGATTTCCAGGATCCGGTAGAGATGATCCCTACTCTGGTGGCAGAGTGGGAAAAGGGGCATAAGGTGGTAAGTTGCATTAAGACATCTTCCAAAGAATCAGGAATCATTTATTTCCTGCGGTCATGCTATTATAAATTGATTAAAGGGATGTCGAGCGTCAGGATGATAGAGCATTTCACGGGATTTGGTTTGTACGATAAGACATTTATTTCTATCCTAAGGCAGTTGGACGATCCAATTCCGTTCCTAAGAGGGATTGTAGCGGAGTATGGTACCGGGTTTAACATGGTGGAAATAGAGTACACCCAGGCAAAACGCCGGGCGGGGAAGACAAAGAACAATTTTTACAGCCTATATGATGCCGCAATGCTGAGCATTACTTCTTATACAAAGGTAGGGTTGAGGATCGCGACATTGCTTGGATTTTTAAGTTCTGCGGTGAGTATTTTGATTGCACTTTTTTATCTGATTTTGAAGCTGACAAACTGGTATGGATTCCAGGCGGGATATGCCCCTCTTATTATCGGTGTGTTTGTGATTGGTTCCATACAGTTGTTTTTTATTGGCTTGTTGGGAGAATATATCCTGAATATCAATACCAGAGTGATTCACAGGCCTTTGGTGGTGGAAGAAAAAAGGCTGAATTTTGAGGAATAAAGAAAGATGAATGTTTTCTGGGGTGGGAGAGCAGGAAAAGCTGTGGCATACGGAGGATGGAAACATGAAAAAAGTGATTACTTACGGATCTTTTGATTTGTTTCATGAGGGACATTACAATATACTGAAAAGGGCAAAAGAGCTGGGAGACTACCTGATTGTGGGGGTGACCACAGAGCAGTACGATGAGTCCAGAGGAAAGCTGAATATCATTGACTCTCTGGATGAGCGGATGGAGAACATCAAAAAGACCGGCCTGGCGGATAAAATTATTGTGGAAGACCATGTGGGACAAAAGGTGGATGATATTCAAAAGTATGGCATAGATATCTTCGCAATAGGCTCTGACTGGCAGGGAGCATTTGACCATTTAAAGGATTATTGCGAGGTGGTATATCTGGAACGGACCAGAAACGTATCCTCCACCATGCTTCGCGTTCAGAAACATCCGATTATCAGAATCGGAATCATTGGAACAGGAAGAATTGCACGGCGTTTTGTGCCGGAGGCCAAGTATGTCAGTGGCGTGATTGTGCAGAGTGTGTACAATCCTCATATAGAAAGTGCCGAGCAGTTTGCTAAGCGATACGAATTGGACTTATACACAGATGATATAGAGAGATTTCTAAAAAATGTGGATGCTGTCTATGTGGCGTCCCCTCATGAGACCCATTATGCATATGCGAAAAAGGCTTTAGAGTGCCATAAGCATGTGCTGTGTGAAAAGCCTATGGCATTTCGCAAGGCGGAGGCGGAGGAACTATTCAGTATTGCCCGCAGGAATAACAGGGTTTTGCTGGAGGCTATCAAGACAGCTTATTGTCCTGGCTTTGTGCAGCTGGTCAGCGTGGCGAAAAGCGGTGTGATCGGCCAAATCCGGGATGTGGAGGCATGTTTTACCCGAATCACATCGGAGAAAGTGCGTGAAAGGACAGATGTGGCGTACGGAGGAGGTTTTACGGAGTTTGGAAGCCATACCCTTCTCCCGATTATGAAGCTGATGGGCACGGATTACGAGGATGTGCGGTTTGACAGTGTACTTGATGAAAATGGGATTGATTTGTATACCAAAGCGTCATTCAGGTATAAAAACGGTTTTGCGCTTTCTAAAAGCGGTGTGGGAGTGAAGTCGGAGGGACAGCTGGTAATTGCCGGGACGAAAGGGTATATTCTGGCAGAATCTCCCTGGTGGCTGACAGAGTCCTTTGAGGTGAGATATGAGGATCCAAATAAGAGGGATAGACATTTTGTGAAATTTCTTGGGCAGGGACTGCGGTATGAAATCAGTGATTTTGCCTATATGATCAGCGGCCACGAGGGACGCTCCTATAAGTTTACGGAGGAGGAGTCCGTTGCCATGGCGGGGATTATGGAGAAGTTTATGGAGGAGAGGAACAGAGAATAAACTGTGGATTATTTACAAATGATTTGTAGCATAAATATGGAGGCGACATAATTGTGGGTACTATAAAATCAGCAGGATATGGATGCTTTTTGCAGCATAAACAGTTCATCAAGATTTTTTGGTTCCTGACCTGCTTCTTAGTGGCATTATTGGTCAGGATATATACGATAGATGTAACTCCTTATGGTATTCACGCTGACGAGGCCGGAATGGGCTATGATGCATGGTGTTTACAAAAATATCACGTAGACAGATGGTTGAACAGTTTCCCTGTTTATCTGACAAACTTTGGGGGGGGGGGCAGAGCGCCTTATATGCATATTTGTGTGCCGCATTTATTAAAATTTTTGGAAAAGGTGACTGGAATATTACGTTGCTGAGAATGCCAGGTGTGGTGATTAATTTAGCAGGATATATTGCAGGGATCCATATAATCGGAAAAATACTGGGAGAAAAGTGGAAGGTGCTTTCTGCCTTTATCCTGGCAATTCTGCCATATTTCATTATGCAGTGCCGGTTTGGCCTTGACTGTAATCTGCTGGTTAATATGTTGACAATTTCATTGTGCCTTTTATGCCTTGCGCTGGAACATAGAAAACCATGGATTTTCTTGCTGACGGGTGTTTTCTATGGGATGACATATTATGCATATGCGTTGAGCTATATTCCTAATACATTGCTGCTGCTTTTGATAACAATATATCTTTTTAAGAAAGAAAAAAGTTTATTTCGCCAACTGTTATGCGTATGGATTCCTGCGGGTATAATTGCATTTCCATTGGTTTTGATGATTTTAATAAACCAATTCGATTTACCGCAGATACAAATCGGAGCAGTTACCATTACCAAGCTTCCCGGATACCGAGGAAGCGAATTTGATTTTGATTTACCGACTGTCTTAAAGAATATAGGGATTGTTCTGGCAAGTATATTGTCAAAAGACTGGATTGACTATAATGCTTTTGCGAAATATTACACTATGTACAGAGTGTCTGTTCCATTCATTATTCTGGGATTTTGGAATATAACAAAGCATGCGGTAAGAAATCTGAAGAATAAAAATGCAGGCATAGATTATAGTTTGTTTTTCTGGATGGTATTTATTCTTTATTTTATTTTTGGTTGTTTTTTGGGCGGAAATGCGGCGAATGTAAATAAGATGAATGGGATATTTTTTGCGCAGTTTTTCCTTTTGATGTGGGGGATTCGTGAAATATATGATTGGATTGCCAGAAAGCATGTAAGGTGGGCGGGTGCACTTATTGGTCTGCTGTGTGTTATCTATGCATTTGATTTTCTTTCGTTTTCCTATTATTATTTTGTGGACTATGAAGACGATATCTATCCACAATATATTTTTTCAGATACTTATGAGGGCATCCTGGAGTATCTACAGGAAAATCATTTGGATGACAGGCAGATTTACGTGTACGACCATTATTCCGATCCTGCTTATATTTATTATATGCTGGGGACGGAATGCGATCCTTATGAGGTGAATCTTCCTGAATATGGGACGGAGTGTATCGGAAATGTATGCTTTGGCGTTCCTGACGAGGTTGAAATGTCTGCTGTGTATATTATCAGGGAAACGTGTACGGATCATATTGACTGGTTGAGAGAGGCAGGGTTAGAAGTGCAGTACGCGGAAGGGATGTACCAGTGCTACTATCAAAATAACTGAATTTTAGTTAAAAATGACCGGGCGGTGCGTTCCGCCCGGTTTGTCATCCCTGCAAATCTTCCTTTAAATCCTTTAACAGAGCTTCCAGCTTTTGGCGAGTGAAAGCCAATACCTTAATATAATAATAGAAAGGCAGGGGATAGATTGGTAGCTGGTGTTGAATTCTTTTTTGATATTCAGATGATTGAACGAAAACAGAGTTTGTGCTATACTTTGGAAAAATGTGGAGGTTTAATAATTACAAAGGGTAGGAGGTGTTTAACATAGGTATTTCAATTTCCCGAGTTCGAATTGAAAATTTTCGTTCTATTGAAACCCTCGAATTATCATTATCTATGACTAATGTACTCATCGGTGCAAATAATTGCGGGAAATCCAACTTCCTAAAGGCAATAAATATTGCTCTTGGACAGAATAAAACTGTTTCTCCGGAAGATATTTATGTTGGAAAAGATGAGGTATTGGATAAAGCCAAATATGCTACTATTGATATTATGATTCGTGCCGTCGATGAATCTAATAATGTCATTAGCAATTTTTCGGATTTTTGGATTGGTGTATTTACAGAGGCATGGATTACAACGGGGGATCCTGTTGGAGATTATGTAGGAATTCGGACGGTATTGCAATATGATGCATTAAAAAATGATTATGTTGTGATACATAAACAAATTACCGATTGGGGGAATTCTGTTTCGGATGCAACAGTAAGCCGCAGAAAAGCATTTACAGGAGATATGAATACTTATATCTCTGCGTTTTATATGGATGCACAGCGTGATGTAGTTGATGACATTAAAGATAGAAAGTCATATTTTGGACGGGCTACATCCCGAGTGGAACTTCCAAAGGAGAGAGTATCCGATATAGAAAGACAGTTAAACGATGTGAATTCTCAAATTGTAGAGAGCATACCGGCATTGAATCAAACGGCTTCTCGAATTTCATCTATAGCCACAACTGTTGGGGCGGCTGACGGTACGATTGAAATTGAACCGTTGGCAAGAAAAATATCTGACCTGCATAAAGGTATGGATATTATTTTCAGGGACGGTGAGGCAGCCAGATTATCGGTATCTCAGCATGGCATGGGAACAAGAAGCTGGATATCATTTCTAACCCTGGGCGCATATGTAGATTGGGAAAAGCAAAGCTTACTTGAAGACGATGCAGAAGCGGATTCATATATCATGTTGACGATGGAAGAACCGGAAGCACATTTACATCCGCAAGCACAACAAAAACTCTATTCACAATTGTGCATGTTTTCCGGTCAAAAAATCATCAGCACTCACTCTCCAAATATCGTTGCGCAGGCGGATTTAAAGGATTTGATTCATTTTGAAAAAATTAATGGAAAAACATCTGCTTATCGTTTTAAGGCAGCTGAGTATACTAACGAGGAAAAGAATCGAATTAAGCGTGAAGTAATTTCATCACGTGGCGAATTATTGTTTTCAAAGGCGATTGTATTATGTGAAGGAATTACCGAGGAACAAGCATTGCCTATCTATTTTCGAGAGTATTTTGGTATAGAACCTGTGTTCTGTGGCATTAATATTATTGGTATTGGCGGTCAAAATTACAAGACCTTCCTTTCTTTAATGAAAACATTTCATATCCATTGGTATATTTTCAGTGACGGTGAAGTGTCTACAATTCGTACTGTCAGAAAAGCCGTCCGGGATGTTTTTGGTATTGAAATTGAGCAGTGTAACAATGTTATAATACTTGACAATCATGAAGACTACGAAAGGCACCTTCTAAACGCCGGATATGAAACTGAGATTATCGAGGCTATAGGCATTCATGAAGGAGATCCTGATTTTGTGATAAATTATGCTCAAACACGGGAGCACACCGTCGCCGGAAGGGAGAAAACGAATTTGCCTAAATGTCCGACGTGCCATCAAAATATATACAGAGATGTTTTGAGAAATTATTCCGGTACGGAGGGGTGGCATAACGCAATTTATGATTGCTGCACATCAAAACAGGCGAAAGCAAAATATGCGGTTCCTGTTGCTGAGAAAATCATCTCAGTGGAAGATGAAACCAGAAAAATCCCACCGAAAGTAAAAGATTTGTTGATAGCAATGCAGCCCATTATGAGTAATGAGAAAGGAGCTCGCAATGAAACTGTCTCAGAAACAGCAACAAATAGTTAATCATAAAGAGGGGGCTCTTCTGGTGGAAGCAGGGCCAGGAAGTGGAAAGACAAGGGTACTCATTGAACGTATAAAAAATTTGTTGTCTTCCAGCAAACGGGGAAAAGTTTTGGCATTGACTTTCAGCAATTTGGCAGCGGACGAGATGAAAGAGCGATTGGCGGAAGACCATTCTTTTGAAGAACAAATCGAGAGGGCTGCCGTAGGGACAATACATTCCTTTTGCCTGGATTTAGTTCAGTCCCGTGGAAATTTGATAGGGCTGAATACGGATATGGTTTTGTTTGAGAATGAAGAAGACCGCAGGGCGATCTTGAAGGATGTTTTTATGGAGAGTGAACAACTGAAAGATTTTCTTGCTCGTTACCAGGATAAAAACAAAATAATGCAGCATATTTTACAGTTAATCACAGAACAAAAAAAGAAATTTGTTTTGCCTGATGACTGCATAATTGATGAACCCTTCCCATTGATATATTCTGAATATAATCGAAAACTTATTAATCAAAATGCAATGGACTTTGATGACATTCTATTTTTTGCATATCGCATATTGGTAGAAAATCCAAGTGTTGTCCGTATGTATAATTCGCTGTACCGATATATTTGTATCGATGAAGCGCAGGATTTAAATTTTGCACAGTACCAGGTAATCAAAGCATTATGTGGTGCAGATTTTCACAATGTAATGATGGTTGGCGATGCAAATCAGTCAATTTACGGATTTAATGGCTCTGACAGTAATTTTATGAGCAAATATTTCGTGGATGATTTTTTTCCGGTCATATACAAGCTTAACGAAAACTACCGATCGGCTAAACGTATTGTAGAGTTTGCAAATCGTTTACAACATTATGATAGTGTAACAAATTATGTTTATGACGGTGAACTTGTTGCAACCAAACTGGCGGATGAAGAAAGTGAGGCAAGACTTATTGCTGATAAAATAGAGCAGCTTATGAGAGATGGCCATCCTGAAGTGGAGGGGGATATTTCACCGGAACGAATTGCTGTTATTGCCAGAAACCGATATGTCTTTTCTCATTTGGAGAAGGAATTGACGGGTAGAAATATCCCATTTTTCTTTAAAAAGAATTCAACCGGAATAGAAAATGAGTCTGATTATATGAAAGTATTTGATTTGTCCATCAGGATACTCATTAACGGGAAGGACTATATTCATTTGACCCAACTAAAAAAAATGATTGGATTGCCTAATAATAAGGGCTTTGAAAAAGCAGACGGAATATCTATTATGAAAGCGGTTTTGATGGATACCCTATATGAAAATATGCTTCCGGCATTAGAAGTTTTGAGCAGAGAGATATTGAATTTTGGCAATGCATTAAACTTGCTTGAAGCCGGCCTCCCGGCTTTTGAGGATGATGAAGAACGTTATCTTGTGGCAATGGATATTCTACAATGGCGAAAGCATTGGACTAAATATTGTTTGCTTGTTCCAAAGGAAAACAGAACATTAACGTCTTTCAGAAATCAAATCTCACTGGGAAAGACAAAAGAGACAGAGGTTAATAATGGTATTTCTATGTTGACTGCACATATGTCTAAAGGATTACAATTTGATGTTGTGTTTATTATGGGATTAAGTGAGGGTACCTTTCCCGACTATCGGGCGGTCAAAGGCGGCGCATCCCAATTGTCTCAGGAAATGAACAATATGTATGTTGCGGTAACAAGGGCAAAGCGATTGTGCTATATGACTTATCCTGTAAAGAAACAAATGCCTTGGGGCGATACTAAATATCAGATGCCTTCCCGATATATTGAGAGTATTGTAACTTCATAAATGCGGAATTAGATTCGATACAAGGCAGGTGAGAAAAAACCTGCCTTTTTAAATGTTTGCAATAAAGAGAGTTATAGTATTTACAAATTTAATAGCGGAGGTGTTTCATATGTAAATCAATAAATTTCATTTAACACAGACCAAAATGTCACAACTATAGATGCCGAGGCAAATCCGTCAACTGTTTCTACGTGGGAATATTTTGACGTTGAAGCCGGCGATTATGGCGAAGTTGGACTTCGCGCTGTAGGAAATGGAAATTTATCTTTCCGCAAGAATTGATTTCAACAGGAAGAAAGAAAATGGCGTAAAAGAAGTTTATACTGAATTTGACGAATTCCACATAAAAAGAACAATAGTACATGACAATAAATTCCATACTGTGATAAAATTCATATATTTGATTCAAATAATGTGGAGATACCTTGTTAACATTTGTATTAGATTTTTAGTATCTGATGACGGAAATGTCAAAAATTTCATATAGCGTAAGATTGTAAGTTTTCGGAAAGGCAGGTAATTCTACTTAAGAAAGTAAATCATCGACAAAAAAATGTTGAAAATGTGCTAAAAATTCAGCATTTTACATATGAAAAAATAGCGATTTTATGCCGAAAATATTAATTGGAAAAAAATAGATTAGTTACAATTATTTGTATTTATAAAAATTCGGACATCCATAGCTTGTTGCCATAGAGTAAATAAGTTGGGCTATTAGAATTGCTCTGTCCTGCCAAGTATTAATCCACTGGCAGGATTTTTTTGTAATTAAAAAAAGAAAGGCAGGATGGTAAGGATTAAGGAAAAAGTTGATAATATCAAAACAGACGAGGACGAAATTCGTCAGAAGGATACACACGAAAAGGCTAAGCTTATATTGGGGATAGTATTGCAGATTCTGGGTGCACTGACGCCATTTATATTATTTATATTGAATCTGATTCCTGAATACAGGGAAAACAGAGTAAATTTAAGCTTTGCAGGTAAAGCGGAAAATGGATATTTTCTTGAAAGTGAAGAAGCGTTTCCCAATGCATATCTGCTGATACAGGGACAAGTGGTGATCAAATCAAAGAGCAATGTAATGATAAAAACCTTTATCATAGACGACATGTATGAAAAGAAAGTACAAGCCACTGAAAACAAAAAATTTGAAATCATAAGTTATGAATGTCCATTGGCGGATACATGGATGGAAAAACTGCGTATAGAGGTGCAAACTCAGCTTCCCTCTTACGGATACGACATGGATGAAATCATAATTGAGAAGATTGGACTGGCGACCGTTTGGGTACAGTCAAAAAACAGGAAATCATGGTTCCCCGTATATTATATTCTGGAAGGAGAGTCTTTCACGAAAGTGGATAAGAAAACCGCAGAGAATAAAATGCGGGGAGTGATGGTAACGGACGAACTTCTAAAAGAATTCGAAAAAGCGACTGTAAATGCCATAATGGAGGAAACGATTGAAGAAGTGATTAGTGAATTAGAATAAAATCCATACGAGAGGAGAGAATCGTATGATTTTTTGGATATCAGCAGGAATATATTTTCTTTTGGCGGTTGTATTCTTTTGCAGTTATTATAATTACTCACTGCCAAAGGAAAAGATGATCCAAAAAAAGAGATTCCGAAAAAGGCGCCCTCTGCTAAAAGAGGCGGCGGAAAGGATTGTGGAAAGGAGCTATCCAATTTACAGAAAAAAGGCCCAAAAGGCGAAAGGTTTTGGGATATCCGTTACGGTCCTGTTGGTTCTGGAATCTGTAATAATAATAGGGCAACTGGTGTTTGCAAATGGAGCATACAGCAAGATAGAGGTATGTGTCTGGGAAAATGAGACGCTGGGGACATCTGTGGATCCCGTATCATTTATGAATGAAGTAGAAAAAGGAAGTATTGACGGCAGTGAAGATGGACAGGAAGGAACATCTGGCACTGCTGATGGCGAAAGCCCGAATCCCGTATCATTTATGAATGAAGCAGGGAAAGGGAGCATTGATGGAAGTGAAGATAGTCAGGAAGGAACATCAGAAGCTGGTGGTAGCGAAAGCGTGGTGCGGGAGGTTGCTGGTGGCAGCGAAAGGGATGCTCTCCAAGGCAAAGAAGATGACATTGAAATGCAGGAAGATTTGACAGCAGTAGATGATCAGGGAAACAGTGAGGCTGCGACAGGAGGGAACCCCCAAGGCGATAATCAAAATGCAGTGACCGTAGGAAGCGGTCCGGACAGCAGCGGAGAAACGAAAGAGCAGGAAAATGATGAAAAGAGGGAGAATACTGTAGGCCGAGAATCTTCTAACCGACAGGAAAGCGGAGAAAATAGTGCCAGTATCGGTATGACTATAGAAGATAATGCCGATGATGACGAAGTGACGGAAGGCGATAAAACAGACAGCATATCCTATGACTTCAGTCCATTGCGTCTGTGGGGCCCCTATGAATTTGGAGAGCGGGTTACAGGGCAGGATCTTATCAATATGCAGAATATGGTAGATGAGTATTTTGCAAATATGAAATATATGGATATGTTTGAGGAAATCCTGGGAGAAATGCCGGAGCCGACTGACGAGGATTATGGGGATTATGACGACGTTCTTGAGAGGATTGAAGAATTTAAATCAGAAAAAGAATCAAATCCAGATTTGTTAAGTGCGTCAAAGTATTTTGCCAATACAAAGGACAGGCTGTTTCTGTATAAAGAAAACAGGAACAATAATGTTCTGGAACAGGCTGCTATATCGGCTGAAAGTGCTGTGGAGGAAGAACAGCTTGGCAGTTCGAAGGGATATGCCAATTATATTAATTATGATAGAACAGGGATTGTCACCTTTTGCTATGTATTAGGTCTGGATCTGGAAGAATACGATAGCGGAACAAAGGGGGATGTAAAATACCGTATTGGAAAACTGATGTATAAACCGGCCGCAAACATGGTACATATTATTTTTAACGATAAATGCTATGCTCTGTGCAGTTCTTACATCATTTTGGGTGATGTATTTGAAAATTGGAGCCCGGAACAGAAATATGCGGTTGAAATTCCTTTTTACTATTTATCAGTATGTAGGGATTTGCTTGATATTATGGAACCTGGCGAAGCAAGGAAGGAGGTCTGCATAAACGCTGTAAATGCGTATTACAGGTTTATGAAAAGCGGCGAAGCGAATCCTGATAACTCGACTTATGTAAAATATGCGGCGGATGCGTATGAAAAGCAGCAATATGCGGAAACGGTGTATGCTTCGGAAATTCTGGGCGAGCAGGAACAGATGCAAGATGAGAATAATACAAACTAAAGACTATAAAATATGATGTTTCTCCCATGGGATATTTTATCGGGTAAGATAAAGTATCTGCCTGGAAATATTATGTTGTACATATGACAATAGATACATCCGGCCTGGTTGATGTTACTTCTCGTTATATTGGCAATGGAAATTATGCATCAATTAGAGCATCATATGGGAAAAATTGCGAAAGCCAAAAACATGGGAAGTTTTCGTATATATGAAAAAGATAGCGTACAATATATTCAATCACAGGCGAATGGAAAATGGGTTCAAATTGTTGCCAATAATGCAGATCGTCCTTTAAAAGCGGCAAATAAAAAAGTAAGCACCTGGGAACGTTTTCAAATTGAAACAATAAATGAGATGGGCAATTATGAGACCGGCAATGCTGCTGCTTCGGAAAACGCTGGCTGGTTACTGAACAATATAATGGATATTGGCGAGTGACAGTTATCGCGAAAGGAATGGGGGGCTATTATGAATAAATTTTTAACAGATCTTATTAATGACAAAAACAAGCTTTTTAGGGTTATATGTCTTGCTTTAAGTGTATTATCTTCAGTTGTATGTAATATTATTTCTGATTCCATGTCGATTACCTTGGTTTATTCGATATTTACATTTACATTTTCTGTCTGTGAGTTGGTTTGCGCGGATACTATACTGAAAAAAGTGATTCATATGTTAATGAATATGGACAGAAAACTACTATTTTGCATTTTTATAGTAATAGCTTTAATGCCAACAATAGTTGGAATTTGCACAAAAGAAATAGTATTTCAGGGGAAATTAGACTTTGTGAAAAAGATGGCAGGAAATCCATTGTCTAATTGCCTTGGAGTTTTTATCGTGTATTCGCTTATCAAACATTTATCTAAATTTAACGGTATGGAAACCATTTATTTAATTGTAAGCGCAAAAAAGCATTTCTTTGATGTAGTGTTGCAATTTGGCTTCATAGTTTCTTTCCTGAACGCAATCAATTATAATATTGCTGAAGGATTCAGCTGGACTAATTTTTTTAATGGCATCCATCTTTTTGTGATTGTTTTTTGTGGAGTGATTGTTATATATGTGTTTGCTCTGAGGTTGATCAGTGAACAGCCTTTTGAATATACTGTAAATAAAATATATCCGACTTCTACTTTAATTTTTACATGGCTGTTTCTGATATCATGTGGGCTTTCCCCTATAGTTTGGGAAAATGCAAAGCATGAAGTGCTTTTGCTGTCCTTAAATACATTTGCTGCTCTGTGTGTAATTTGGTTTATATTTCATTTGATTAAAAACAAAACCATAAAAAATGCGAAAGAATTTCCGTATGGTGCACCTCTTGTAATAAGTTTTCTTATTATTTTGAACTGGATTGTTAATTTGTTCCTGGGAGGAAATGGCGATAACACAAAAATGCAATTTATATCAGGAGCTATTGTTCTACTGATTACAGTTTTTTTGATTTTTTCGGTGTTTGTAGATGAGAAGGATGAGTCTTAGAGTTTTCGTATGCATCTAGTAAAAAACCACTTTATGATGATATTAAGGTAGGAATTACTATATCCATATAGACATCAGGTATATGCTGGGTTGGGAAATATCTATACTGATTAGTGTCACAATGTATTGGTGAATTACAAAGAATTTTCAGAATATGGAGCAGCAGCAATGCTGCTATTGTTCTTGGAAAAGCTACATTGTGAAACTTAAGTTTAATATATATTGACAATATTATATCAAGATGCAATAATTGATTGGCTAACGTTCACGAAAATCACAAATATATAAATCACGAACTCAATATGAAAGGGAAAATATGAACGCGCAAGAAAAAGATATACTATTGGCAATTTTGCAAAAACCATTTATTAATCAAAGGCTGCTTGCCGAGACAAGCGGACATTCATTGGGAATTGTTAACCGCTCAATAAAGAATTTAATGAAAGAGGGCTATCTAGAAGATGATATCAAGATAACTGCTAAAGCACAGCAGGAGCTTGCATTAAACGCCCCTAAAAATGCAGTTATTCTGGCCGCAGGATATGGAATATATTCAGGTGCAGGTGATGTTCAAAAGCCTAAAGCATTTCTTGAATTCAACGGGGAGCCGTTTATCGAAAGAATCATAAAATGTCTGCATGAGGTAGGCGTTAAAGAAATCTATATTGTTGTCGGATTCATGAAAGAGCATTTTGAGTATTTAATAGATACATATAACGTTGAATTAATTATTAATAAACACTATGCGGAAAAAAATAACCTCCATTCACTAAAATTAGCAGCAGAGCATCTTTCTAATACATACATAGTTCCATGCGATGTATGGTGTGACCGAAACCCCTTCAGAAGAAATGAGCTTTATTCCTGGTATATGGTTTCGGAGCTTATGGTTCGTGAGAGTAACGTTCGGATAAACAGGAAATCAGAGTTGGCCTTAGTACCGGAGAATTCAAATGGCAACAGAATGATTGGCATAGCTTATTTGACCGCCGAAACAGCCTCCTTAGTGCGCAGTAGAATAGCTGAAATGTGTACAAACAGCCGATATGATAGTTCATTTTGGGAGGAAGCGCTTTATGAAAAAGATAAAATGATTATTCAGGCAAGAATGATGCCTTCCAAAGATATTATTGAGGTAAATACCTACAAGCAATTTCAAGAGCTTGATGAGGGGCCGGAACAATTAAAACAGAAAGCTATATTAACAGCAGCAGAAGCATTAGATGTGAAGATTGATCATATTACCCATGTTGAAATGTTAAAAACAGGCATGACCAACAAATCTTTTATGTTTCAATGTGCGGGCGAAAAGTATGTTATACGTATTCCAGGTGAGGGAACCTCACATTTGATAAACAGACGTGAAGAAGCTGCCGTCTATTCCGCTATCGCAGGGAAAGGATTATGTGAAGATCCCGTATACATAAATCCGGATAACGGGTATAAAATTGCAAGATTTATAAATGGGGCCCGCTGTTGTGATCCATTAATAGACAGCGATCTTAAATTGTGCATGAGGAAATTAAAAGCTTTCCATAATATGAAGTTAAAAGTCAACCATGAATTTAATATTTTCGAAAAGATCCAGTACTATGAAGATTTGTGGCAGGGCAAGCCTTCCGTTTACAGGGATTATTTGCAAACAAAGGAAAATGTTTTTTCCTTACGGCAATTTATCGAGGAGAATGTAACCGAAAAGGTACTTACTCATATTGATGCTGTTCCTGATAATTTTATCTTTACTGAAAATAAAAATGGGGATTTATCACTACAGTTAACTGATTGGGAGTATGCAGGTATGCAGGATCCTCATGTTGATATTGCTATGTTTTGTATATATGCACTTTACAATAAGCAGCAAGCAGACCATCTGATTGATATATATTTTGAAGGCAATTGCCCAATAAATATTCACACGAAAATATATTGTTATATGGCTGCCTGTGGTTTGCTTTGGAGTAATTGGTGTGAGTACAAAAGAAATCTGGGCGTGGAATTTGGCGAATATTCACTTCGGCAGTATCGATACGCAAAAGATTTTTATAAATTTGCCATGGCAGAAAGAGAGGAACAAAATGAGCTATAAGGTTGATAATGCCGTAATCATGGCTGCCGGAACTTCAAGCCGATTTGCACCCTTATCGTATGAAATACCGAAACCCCTAATAGAAGTTAAAGGTGAAGTTCTTATAGAAAGGCAAATAAAGCAGCTTCAGGAAGTTGGAATTAATGAAATTATTGTTGTGACCGGTTACAAAAAGGAACAATTCAAGTATTTGAAAGCCAAATACGGAGTATTATTGGTGGAAAACAATGAATATTTGACGAGAAACAACAATTCCAGCATTTTTGCCGTAAAAAAATATCTGAAAAATACATATATATGTTCTGCTGACAATTATTTTATAACAAATCCATATGAAACAATTGTTGATGATGCATATTATGCCGCTGTATATGCAAATGGAGAAACCGCCGAGTGGTGTATGGACGAGGATGAAGAAGGAAATATAAGTAAAGTTACCATTGGCGGCAGAGATGCATGGTTTATGCTGGGACACGCTTTTTGGAATGAAAAATTTAGTAATATGTTCATCAAAATCCTTGAGGAGGTTTACGACTATCCTGAAACAGTAAACCTTTTATGGGAAGGTATTTTGATGGAGCACTTGGATGTTCTTAAAATGAAAATAAGAAGGTACCCTAATAATTACATTTTTGAATTTGATACATTAGATGAATTAAGGAATTTTGATAGTTCTTATATCAAAAATACACGCTCAAAGGTACTTCAATTTATTGCACAAAATTTAATGTGTCGGGAAGAAGATATATGTTCTGCTAAAGTATTGAAAAGTGGCACTAACGAGGCTGCAGGTTTTACTTTTAAAGTAGGGAAAGAATGCTTTGAGTATATATATGAAACAAAAATTATAAGGAGAATATGAAAATGGCTAAAGCGATTGTTCAAAAGGATTTGCCAAAGGTAAAGGAATTATGTATTAACGTACTTGGACATAATTATGTTCAAATCGAACGAATGGGAGGATTAACAAACCATACCTATCATGTAATCATGGAAGACGGAAAAGAATATGTCGTCCGTATTCCGGGGGATGGCACAGAAGAACTTATCGTAAGAAGCAATGAGAAAATAAGCACCGAACTGGCATGTAAGCTGGAGATTGATGCCCAAATGTTGTATTTTGGAAAAGATGGTTCCAAGGTGACCGAATATATTCCCTCGGCCATAACCATGACCGCCGATACGTTGAAAGAAGATGTACATATTTACCAAATTGCAGATATCTTCAGAAAACTTCATACCTGTGGAGTCGATACCGGTATTCCATTCGAAGTATTTGATATGGCAATGGGATATGAAAAAATAATTAGCGACAACCAAGTTCCAATATATGATGATTACCTAAACATAAAATCTATTGTAATGAAAATAAAAGCAGAAATAGATGCGAATTGCAAAATTACAATCGTACCTTGTCACAATGATGCCTTATGCGCTAATTGGGTAACCGGTGAAAACGGCAAAATGTACCTGATTGATTGGGAATACGCCGGCATGAATGATGGTATGTGGGATTTGGCAGATGTATCAATTGAAGCAAATTATGATAGAAATACGGATAATAAATTATTAAAAGCATATTTAAAAAGAGAGCCCCATGATATCGATTGGAAGCATTTCCTGGCAAGTAAAATATATGTAGATTATCTTTGGACTTTGTGGGCCAAGACACGCGTCCCGTATGACGGACAGTCCATGGAAGATTGGGCAATTGAGAGATATACCAGATTAAAAGCAAACATAAATGAATATAAAAATATTTAAAATACTAAACTGTGGAGGATATAAAAATGATTTATGGTGTATTAGCAGGTATAACCTGGGCTTTAGAAACAATTATTTTAGGAATCGCCCTATCCATGACTCCATTTATTTCTACCGAACAAGCTGCCTTTTTAGCTCCTTTTGTCAGTACATTTTTGCATGATGCCTGCTCTGCTTTCTGGTCTACTCTCTATAATGGCATACGTAGAAACATGAAGAACGTATGGAAGGCCCTTAAGACCAAAAGCGGCAAATTTGCAGTAATCGCCGCCGTCATTGGCGGCCCTGTCGGTATGACAGGTTATGTACTTGCGGTAAATTATATGGGAGCTTCGATTGGCGCAGTAGCCAGTGCAATTTTCCCCGCTATTGGGGCAGTCCTGGCATACTTCTTTTTAAAAGAAAAGATGCAATGGTATCGTTGGATCCTTTTACTTATTACTTTACTTGGAGTATATGGCCTAAGTTATTCTCCTGAACTGGATATGACAAACTTTGTGTTGGGAATCACAGGTGCATTGATGTGTGCATTTGGATGGGGAATTGAAGCCGTTATTTTAGCCAAATGCCTCCAGGATCCTGAGGTAAAGGATGAATATGCACTTCAGATCCGGCAGACTACTTCCGCCTTAACATATGGTATTATTATTATACCCGTTTTAAAAGGGTGGCATTTTACAATAGACTTATTTACATCAAATACCGGATGGTTATTGCCGACAATTGCGTTTGCCGCATTGTTTGCCACAGTATCCTACCTGTTTTATTACAAGGCAATCGCTACCATAGGAGCGTCCAAGGCAATGGCGCTAAATGTATCCTATTCTGCATGGGCAATTGTATTCACAGTCTTGATTTTAAAAGATACAAGCGTTCTTAAACCGGTTACCATCATCTGCGCATTAGTGGTTATTATTTGTGGAATACTTGCCGCCGCCGATTTCAAAGAATTGTTTGGAAGAAAAGAGAAAAACCAATAAACGATAAAATCCAATATAATGAGCGCATAGTTTCAGGAAATATTCTGAAAACTATGCGCTGAAAATTAAGCTCCTTTTGACATCTCTATCAAACGATTAATAATATAATTTGCCCCTACTTCCGCACTATTAGAAACATTGAACAAATACGCATCTCGCAATTTACGCATCTCATCCTTTTTATAAGTTTCTTCATTTAAAAGCTTATTCACTACATCTGCAATCGTATCCAGTTGATTTAACTCTACTGATAATCCTATTCTATTTCTAATTTCAATATCAAAAGGTGTTACGCCTATCTCCTCATAATCCGGATTCATTACCTTCATTGGCGTGTTAATAAACAAGGCCGGTTTCAAAGTTGTAAAAGAATACTCGTACGCTATTCCCGACCAGTCCGTCATCAAAATATCTGCATTGAACACCGTATCATTGGATGAAAAATCCATCTGTAAAGTAAAGTCACTATATCCGGAATATTTATCTTCCAAAGCAAGCAACCTGCTCTTAAAATGTCTTACATATTGAGGATGCGGCCGCAAAATAATGTGATATCCCTGTCCCAGAAGATGCTCTAGAATTTCATCTATACATAAATCCAACATATTGTCTTCCTGCCAGGACGGTGCAATCAAAATAGTCTTAGGATTATTACTTACTTCCGGCTGTTCCCTGTAATTAGCAATCATATTGTCAATTAGCCCATAACCATACCGTATTATCCGTTTTTCCTTAAGACCGTAAAGTTCTTCCTGGGCACGTATCTCCTTACAAACGATATCGTTTGATGCAAATATTGTGTCAAAATAATCTAATGCATGTTTTCGAAGCATCAGGTTTATACTTCCAATTCCGTGATCCATATATACATATTCTATATCATCCCGCACCATAGAACGCTTAATATGATATTTCTGCAAATCCGGCATAGTCATGACAACCATGTCCGCTTCCATTTTCATCATCAATACGATCAGTTTATTTTCCCCAATATAATATACTTGAAAATTGTCACTTTGTAGCTGAAATACCTCATCATGAGGATCACTGGTCACATAATGGATAATAATGTCTGTCTTTTTTTCAATCAGCTCTATTACATTCTGAAAATATTTATAGAACCCCTTCCCTTCCGAATAAAATACAATCTGCTTATCCTTAAATTTCTCGAATCTTCTATAATCATTCTTTTCCAGTTTTGAAAACTCCGACTTCCTTTTATCCTTAGAGCGCACTGAATATTGATTAGCGGCTTCCAATTCTTTTTTACTTGCCTCTAATTCCGCATAGTCAATATAATTTCTTGGATTTATGAAATAATTCAGTATATACAATAAAGCAATAGACATCAGGTTACTGACTGTCCAGTAAAAACCTACTCCGGCAGGCACAAAAAAACCTAAATAAAGCGATAGTCCTACAGATAACAGCAACGTACTGATTTTATTAATTCTGCCCTGCTCCGATTGTAAGACATTTGCATGGTTCTGTGCCACACACATCAGCCATGATGATAACGCTGCCAATACAGGTATCACGATTGATATCCCACCGCTGTTGATTGGAACTACTCCTAAATTCAATCCACAAAAAAACATGTCAAGCGACTGTATCTGAGCTATTATGCCTTCCGATATATTGGATGTAAATTGTAATAAATTGTCAGTGCCTTGTAAATAATTCACCAGCTGAACCTGAATGGAACTGACATCGGCTCCAATACCGCTTACGGTACTAAAAAGCGACACCACCGTGTCTATAGAGCCCTGTTCAATTCTCAACAGGTATCTTAGAGGTTGATAGATTACATCAATAACTCCCATCAGAATAATCAGCTGCAACACCACCGGTACCAAATCAAACATTGGATGGTACTGTTCCCGCTTATATAAATTATACTGTTCCTCGGATATCATATCTTTATTGCCAAAGCACTTCGCCTTGATTCGATTCATTTCAGGATACATCTTTACCATTTTAATAGAATTCTTCTGAACCATAATCGAAATAGGCAATAAAATAATTTTGGTTACCAACGTAAATAATATAATCGTCAGTCCATAATTCCGCAATAGCTTATAGCATAAAAACATTACCCATCCAAAGAAATTTCCAATTATCTGCATATCTTTTGTTTTGATCCTTTACTGTTCTGATTTGGAATCCACATCCGTATCTTCCTTTAAATGAATCTCCCGCTTCGTGCTATTTTTAGAATTCTTCTTAAAAAAAGCAATTATTTTATGTCTGAATACTGTCACAACAGCGCCAAGAGCAATAAAAACTGCTGCCACCGCCTGAATTACATAAGTCACTGCTGAAGGATCAATATATGCATGCGCATCTATTGAAAAGAATATCCACCAGCATGTGAAAAAATATAAAAAATTTAATACTTTTAAACTTTTTTTCATTACAATTATCTTCCTTCCTTAATTCCTTGTTATTTCCATCATCAATATTACCCCATCATATAGCCGTTTGCAAGAATTTCTTTATATTTCTATATCTAAAATTTTATATCAATAGAAAAGATAATAATTATTTTGTACTCATTGTAATAATTATTATTTTTGTATATAATTGAGTTTGAAATTTATTAAATCAGATTTTATGGGAGGTTATAATGTGAAAAACTTAAAAGATAAATTTAAAATAAGTTTAATATCTACATTTGCTTTAGCGTTTACTTTCTTTATGTTTGGTACTGCAGAACTATATATTACCAATAGAGAAGAATTTTGGTTCACCTACGGCGATATGTTTCCTATCATAATAATATTAAGTATTTTGGTTGTTGGAATACTTACTGTAAGTCTTATGCTGCTCCCCACTAAAATTTTTAAATATGGAGTTGCTTTAATATTGGGCTTTACACTGTCTCTCTATATTCAGGGTAATTTTTTACCAAATGATTATGGTTCGCTGGATGGAACCAGCATCGACTGGAGCAACTATCAGGGACGTTTGGTTTATAATAGTATTATTTGGTGTATTTTAATTGGAAGTTCTATATTTTTAGCTTATAAGAAGGAAAAGCTATTATTTTCAATCTCCCAGATTTTATCAGGTATACTATTAGCTACGCAAATTGTAACACTAATAACCATATGCTTGACATTCCCCAAGGTTCAGACGGAAAACGAGGCTATACTATCAATAGATGGCCAATTTGAAATTTCGAAAAACAATAATACGTTTGTTTTTATTTTAGATTGTTTTGATTCGGAACTGTTTTGTGAATTATTACAGCAATATCCTTCAGAAATTGAAGAAAATTTAGAAGATTTTACGTTTTATCACAATACACTTGGCGGAGCAACAAGAACCAAATATGCTATTCCGTACATTTTAACAGGGCAAACTAATACTGGTAGTAAAACGTATTGGGAATATTTAAATAAAAGCTTTTCTTCTTCTCCTCTATTTGAAGAACTAAGAACAGAACACTATGATGCCCGTCTCTATACAAGCAATGGTTATATAGATCTCAACCAAACAAAAGCTATTGAAAATATCGTAAATGGAACTGTACATTCTGTATCTGCCTGGGGGTTAACTAAAGATTTCTTGCAACTAACAGCGTTTCGCTATATGCCACATGCCCTTAAACATTATTTCTGGATGTACAGCGAAGATTTTGAAAAATGGAAAGATAATACCGGAGAATATATTCCTTATACTTTTAATGACAGTGCATTTTATAATAAAATACTTACGGAAAATATACATTCTTCAATAGAGAAGGACGTGTTTCGATTTTATCATTTGGATGGTGCGCACCCGCCTTATATCATGGATGAAAATTGCGAAAGAATTAGTGGCGAACAGGTAACTGAACAGCAACAAGCTATGGGGGCACTAAAAATAATTTATGAGTTTATCCACCAATTAAAAGAGATAAATGCATATGAGAACTCTACAATTTTTATTATGTCCGATCATGGTTCCAGGGATTATGAACAAAATCCTTTATTTTTGGTAAAATTGAGAGGCGTCCAGCAAAAATTTCAACAGTCGGAAATACCGCTTTCCTATAAAGATATCCCCAATATGTTTACTGACTCATTGACGGGGACAGATTTAGATATTGAAGAAGATTACGTTTGCCAGGGAGAAAGATACTTTTATATAGCTTCTGAGGATAATAATCAAGTAAATATTTCCGAATATGTAACTCAGGGAGATGCCTACAATGCCGCCAACCTTCAATTGTCCGGAGATATTTTTTCTAATGAACAGCTGATATCCTACAAATATAAAGTTGGCACAAAATTATCATTTGCCAGAGATGCTACTGCAAATGCATATTGCATTTCGGGACTTTATGCAAACGAAGTGACGCATACATGGGCAGGAAACAGTGCTGAAATGTATTTTGAATTAGACGGCGAGTATGATGATTTAACACTAATTTTAGAATATGGTTCTTGTATACAAGAACAGAAAGTAAAAATATATGCCAATGAAAATGTAATCGCGGATTTTATTGCCTCAGAACCATTGGAAAAGCGTATTCCCATTCCTGGAAAATATATCGTAGATGGTACTTTGAAACTGAACTTTGAGTTTCCAGATGCAGTTTCTCCGGAGTCCTTGGGAATCGCGGCTGATTCCAGGGATTTATCGCTTTGTCTGCATAGTATATGTATAGCTGCAAATAGCCCTTACTAATATCAAATAGAAAAAAACGGACATTCGCTGAGGATGCATGCCATTGCAAATACCTACTGCATTTCAGGATTTTCTACAAACAAAGATTTATATACATGGACTGAGGGAGAACATGCTGAAATGTATTTTAGTATGAACGGTAAATATGACGATTTAACATTAACCTTTGAATCCCAGCGTCAGATGATGGAATTGTTCTTTTATAACCGTTGCTTCCGGTCTAGTCCTCGGACAAGACATGCGGCTGACATCTCAAAACGCTTATATAGGAGCAGAAACCCTATCCTAATCCATAATAACCCTTTTACAGCGGTTTGTGCGTTTCCCGCAGAACAAAAACAGTGTAAAAGGATTCCGTTTGTATTGATTTCCGATGTTCATGGAAAGACTGTCGATTCTTTTCCAGAAGCCTACTGCGCCGCAGGAGATTACTACACGATGTACGCCGTTATCATCCTCAAGCATGATAACGTGATAAAACTCCTTCAGCAGACGGCTTAACAATACTTCGGAAATGCCGTTGGAAAGTTCAATGGACAGCCCATTACATTTAATCACTGCCGCTAGTGGATTACTCGGAGCCTTTACAATTGTAGGATTTACCCGTTAGAATGGGGCTGTTGGGAAATAGATAGCCCAAAATAGGGGAGAAGGTGAACGGCATCGGTCACATCCTCCCCTTAAATATATCCTAAAAAGAAAAAAGATGGCTAACGGCAACCAGCTTTTCTCCGTGTATACCTTGCGACGCACATTTCTAACGGGTGAAAGTCTCGAATCCGCCCGGTAGTGGGAAGGATATAGCCGAAGGCAAGGGTGTCTATCGTGAGGTGGAATCTGAAGGAAGCCGGATATGGGGAACAAACTAACCTATGGGAAAACCTCTGATCTGACGAACAGAAACTACATAAGAGGCTATGCATGAGGGTAAGACTGATTGACAAGCCAAAGCTTGATAACTGTAAGGGTCAAATCCTACGCCCTACTTAAATTTTAAGCGCCGCTTTAATCGCGGCGCTTACTGTAGCAGACGGGATCCGGAAATGCACCAGACTAAGAAGGGCAATAAATGGTACTTCGGGATGAAGGTTCATGCCGGTGCCGATGCAGGCAGTGGATATGTTCACACAATAACCGGCACGTCTGCAAATATGCATGATGTATCGGAAACATCAAAGTTGCTGCTGGAAGAGGACCATATCATGTATGGTGATTCCGGATATCTTGGAGCGCCTGAACGTCCTGAGATAAAGGGAGATGAAGTGCTTTCAAAGATTGATTTCTGGTTCAACAAACGACCTTCCAGTCTGAAAATGGCAGATGATTTCAAAGGCCTCAATTGGGACAAAAAGCTGGAACGTGATAAGTCATCTGTCCGCTGCAAAATAGAGCATGCTTTCCTTATAGTCAAAAAGCAGATGGCTTATGGGAAAGTATCTTACCGCGGAATCGAGAAAAATATGAACCGGTTCAACGTACTGTTTGCCAGTGCCAACCTTGTGATGTGCAGCAGGGCTGGCCGAACCCAAGATTTCTTAAGATGTATGGCACAGGTGTGCCCATTTGAAGGAAAATAAGCTTTAAATGGGCGAATCACTCAAGAATATAAGAGCAAACACGAACCATATTTTCTTAAAAATTTGTCAAAACAGGTTAAGTCTGAGAATAAAGTGAATCAATCAGCGTTTCCCTAGTTTTTTCGTGTCCTTTAGAGTGTCTCACAAATGTGCTAAGTAGCCAAGGCGTAGGATTTGACCCATACGAAAGGGATGGTTGTCGTTAGCCATCTTTTTTCTTTTTAAAAATTTTAGGGACAGATATAACTCATGCGAGCCACATCTGTCCCTGTTCAGGGCTATCCATTTCCCGACAGCCCCATTTTGTATATAGTCTGATTGGACGGTGTATTCCGCCTAGTTTATTACCTCTGTAAATATCCCTTTTTCATTTTTTAGATGATATCAGATGTATCCGACTTATCAGCAAAAACCATATCAACATTTTCAGGAATCCCACTGCATGCAGATTCTTTTAAAAACAGTATTTAAAGCAGTGTCTTACTTTCTGGAAACAAACTATCAAAATCTATTCTTTCAAAAATCTCAAGTTTCCCTCCACGGGTAGCATTGTATATTCTTATTCCATGTGTTTCGGCATATTCTTTAGCTGACTGATACGCTAGTGTAATACAATCTATTTTTAATGTTGATTTTTCTTTGCTATAATCACTTATAAAATGCTGTTGTTTCGGATCATCATATTGGCAGCAGTCTGTTCCGAGCAAATATATCTCTTTAAACCCCATGTATGCCGCCAATTGCAAAGCACCATCATAAATTATCGTCATTCCGCAGAAACTTTTTCTTGAAAAATCTTCTGAAAAATCTGGTTTGTGTCCATCTATCCATCTACGCTGAAAATGCCATTTAAAAATATTATCAGTAACTTCATTATTTTGCAAGTTCCACGCAACATCTGCAATAAATTTATTTTCTACATCCATTTTCAGTATTTCTCCTTTCCACTCACGCATTCCATTCGTGTCGTCCAGTATATAATACTGTGGACGCCATTTTGTATTCTCGAAAATTCTGAAAATACCATTTACGCTAAAGCATATCTCTTGCTCCTTATATAATATATTTAAATCTTCAACAGTAAGGCTTGGACCTGTGGCAACAATAAAACAACGCTCGCCCTTATGAATGTTTTTGAATTGTTCTATCTTTTGATTATAATATAATTCTTGCTCTCCTAAATCGTACCAGCTTTCAAGATTTACTTGATTTAGTTGTAACTTATCATGAACATTCACTTCAGTTGCAAGCAATACATGTGCATTATTGGGTAATTTACAAAGCTTTTCCGCCCTGATATTCCATTTTTTAGCCATAATTTGTTGACTCAATAATTTGTTGACACTACTCTGAAATAATAACTTGCATTGATATCCTTCCCTTATAAGGTAACTGTACATAAGTAATCCCAATGGGGTATAGCCATATACGTATAGAATCTCATTTTTATTATACTTCTTTAAGATATCTTCAACGGGTGCCTGCCTCAGAAATCCTTCCATTGGTATCCAATTTATAGAAAAAGGAAATGCCCACTCAACACCATCTTGTTGTAAAAATAGTAGTATTTCTTGTTCCGCATATTTTGCAGATACAATAATCGGATACCACATTAATTTTGTCTTGTATGTCTTATAGTCAATAATTGGGATCCCATCATATGTTGTTCCTATACGTTTTACATCGGACTCAATAAATGCAATAATTCTTTCACTTCCAAGTAAATCAATTAATGCTCTCCCCAATTTCCCCGCGCCCCATACAACAAATTGATCCACAGATATATGGGACAAGTTGGAATTTCTCTGCATTATACACACACTCCAATCCACCAAAGGAAAAAGGCTCTACGGAGTATTACCCCTCTATTAATTAAACTATTAAAATGCATACTTTCAAACACTTCTAGTTTACCTCCTCGGGTGCCATTTTATATTTTCAGATAGTAATGACAATTCATACCAAACCGGCTCTCTTTTTGTACATATAGGACATTCAAAGCTGTAACAGAAAATACATTTTTCATTGCTATGAGAATTTTTTAGCTCTAGATGTAAAATCATTCTATAACGTTACCTAAATGATAATAGTCAAATGTATTTCTATTTCTGTAAAGTTATTAACCACATAAATTATAAAGTCGTTCTCCTTAAAAGCATACTCCTAAAAAATAGACTTTTGGAAATCTCGAAAATACTCTTTCGTTGTCGTGATGTATTAATGATGGCATATGGTATCCTCTCTACAATAATTTTCTTCCCACAATAAAAAACTATATAAAGAGTTTCCTAAAAGAACAGCATATCCATTATCTATACAAGGCAACTATATTTCGGCTATAGATTGAAGTTATTCAAAATATAACTCTGAGGAGCATTCATTTAATAAAAATTATGCACCAATATTTTCTTTATTCTTGCTCTAAGTCCTCATATAGCAAATTTCAATTTCACTGCTATCCAATACTAAATACATCACAATAAATACAATGTTTCCATTTGTTTCGCCCAACATATAGAGCTTCCCTTACCTGACGAAATCTTTCTCCATACCACACATCTATCAAACTCTCTTTTGTTAAATCTCCTAATGTCTCTCTGCCAAGAGGGTCATTGCAGCACAATGATACCTTCCCATCCGGTCTTACTATCATTTGCTTAAACGGTAAAACACATGTGGCATCACCATACGAAATCATATCATTTCGATTTGGAGCATCACCACCCCTGGTAGATAGAATTTCATTTGGTTTTCGTAAAACAACAGTTACTTTCTCACGTAGTTTTTCATTTTCTTCACAATATTGCACTACCTTTTTACTATTAGAAATCAGTTTTAATTCCTGATTATAATTATCTATAATTAACTCATCTAAAAGAGGAAGTAGTTCTTTGCACTTTTCTAACGACAAAAGTGTTCCGTTTGTAAACATAAAAAGCCATGCATTTGGGAGTTTACTACGGCAATATTTATACAAATTTATTATCCTGTTATCTAACATAGGTTCATTATTGGAAAACAATGCAATCCTTCCGCTATAATTTAGTTCCGCCAGCTCATCTATTATTTTCTCAAATAATTCCTGAGACATTATCCTCTTTTCTCTTGGATCGATTTTTGCGTTAATTGGGCAAAAGGAGCATATACCATTACACCTGTTTATAGTCTCTATTTCTATATGATTAAATAAAGGAACATTATCATATAATTTATCAACAGCCTCTCTGACTGCTTTTTTAAAAGGGCTGTTTTTCTTTATCTCATTATATTTCTTTTCAGAAGTATCTTCATTACTTTCATCTTCATATGGATTTAAAACCAACTCCATTGTGGGATAATACCTTTTTCCGTTATTGGGGGAATATATTTCATAATTATGGATTCCCATATTTTTTAGTTGTATTTCTATATCTCTATAATGTTTAGTTGCAATAACAATATTGAAATCAGTTTTCCTCATTTCCATAAGTCGACTCGGAGCAATAACTGGAATACCCAATATAGGCTTACCCCATAATGCATTATTATTATCAATAAAAAAGCTTATTTTTTCCTTACCATAATACCTTGCGGCTGCTTTCCCGTAATTTCCTGTACCAAATAAAATTATATTTTTCATTCTGTCCACCTTCTATAAAATACATCATTTCGCCTAAAATGTAATATTATATTTTACTTTCTTCAAATACCTGTTGTAATTTTTTTTCAGTAAAAGAATCTGTTTCACCAAAACATACAATTTTTTCTATTGGAATTCCTTCCTGTATCATATTTTCTTTAACTATCGTTGCCACATTATTATCCGTCAAGGATATCACCAAATAATCAAAAGTACTAAAAAATACATCTTCTGGCGTTACTACTTTAATTCCATATTTTTCTTCATAATCGCGATAGCTTTCGAATGCCCGATCAACCCATAATACCACCGATGCAAAATTATATTCTACACAATAACTGACTATCATCACTCCTACAGAACCAGCTCCATATACTGCAATTTTTTTATCAGAAGTAACTTCCTTAAATGGGAATAAATAGCCTTCTCCCAATGCCAGTGCACTGTAATCGTGACAAAACAAAGCAAAATATGTGTATAGTAATAATTCCCGTTCTATTGCTGTGCTTAAATGTACATCATTAAAAGCATTTTTATAAAAATCATAGAATAGTTTTACATTCTTTCTTTCATTTTTTCGTACATTATGACACATAGAATCTTGATGTTTTCTGTAATAATAATATCCACCGTCGCCTAATACCTCCATGCTTTTTGAACGCAACATTACGCCAAACAAACAAGCAATATCTTCATTAAATCTTATTCCCTCAGGAATAGTCATTTGTACTGCCTTAATAACATCGGTTCGAAACAAAAATGCCCATAATGAGAGAGGCAACCTATTTATATAAAAATTATTAATATCTACAATACCCTCTACTAATTCTGTATATTTTCTTCCTTCATAATATCCTTCCGCTACGCCTATAGACTTTGTCCATAATTTATTATCTGGGTATTGGAGCCTGAACATTCCATAAACCAAATCGGTATTTTTCTCAACTGCTGCTGTTGTCATTCGCTCTATTCTATCCAAATCAATCCAATCATCGCTATCTACATATGTAACATAATCTCCCGTAGCAAATGATATACCGGTTTTTCGCGCACTAACTAAACCTCCATTTTTTTTGTGTATTACTTTTACTCTCCAGTCATTTTCTCTATATCTATCACAAATCTCAGCTGATTTATCTGTCGAACCATCATTAACCAAAATAATTTCAAGTTTTTCATATGTTTGTTGAATTATAGAATCTATGCACATTTTCAAATATTTTTCCGTATTATATATTGGAACTATAACACTAACTGTCGGTCGGAACATTTTAATTTTCCTTTCAAATTGTGACAATATTTCCAATTTTGGAAATTATCATTTTGGGGTTCTGGATGGCTGTAACATAGTTTTACCTAGTTTAGGATTTACCTAGCTTTTTTTCACATATTCCGATTTTACTGTATGCGTTATGTCAAGCCATTTTCCCATTTCATAATCAAAAGAATCTGGTTCATAGGGACTAAGACCGGCCCATGCTACGAAAGAAAGCTCTGCTATATATATTTTTCTTGAATTTTCGAAAAAATCTACTCTTACAAAAGGAAACTCATTCGAAAGATTACGACTGATTTCAAGCATCTCGCTAAGATGCAATGGCTTTTTCAAATCCGATCTGCTTGGAAAATTCCTGTATTTTGCACTCATATATTTCCAATCAGTAGTATAAAAACTTACCGGATACCCAACCTTATTGACACCATTATCAAAATGAGCGGTCTTAACATAAATAAACTTTGGCTCGCCATGGAAGCAGAAAACATCATAATCGTCAGCTTCGTCAGCCGCCTCTTTGAGATATTCTTCCACATATACCTTAGGCTGTATCCCGTAATAATAGCTTGCAAATGAATTTGTATGCAATTTTAGCCTGTCAAACCAATTCTCCTTTATATCCTTTTCAGCCTTATCCAAATCAATTTTACTTTTATCAGGAACAAGCAAAATATTATTTCCATCACTGGAGCAATTAGATTTAACCACACATTGTTCTGGAATATCTTTTAAGTTTACATCTTCTGCTGTTTCCCATATTTCATATGTCTTAGCAGTATATTCTTCGCCTAATTTTTCTTTAATAAAGTCTTTAAACAAAACTTTATCAACGCACTGAGTCATTATTGGGTCATGGTAATATAGCTTAATCCATTGCATCATTTCCGAAAAACTTTTTGGATTTTCAAGATTGAGGGGCCTTCCCATTTTTTTTTCAAATACTTCCTTTAAAAAAAGCTCACGTTTTTCCAAAGGCCATTTTGAAATATCTTCCATTATCCTGCTCATTGTTTTCCACCTTTCACTTGGTTCAAAATCTTCACCCACTATAAAACAAATTAAGTTTCTTTTACCAGATATAATGTTTTTATCCATTTGGGGTAAAGTGTAAATTTATCATAATTATCTACTATGGGCTTAAATAATCATTAAGCTATTTTTTCAATTCCTTTATTTATTTTTTCCTCTATTTTCAGCCATCATCACCCCAGCAAAAATAGCATCCATCATGCTCTCATCATTAGCCCTTCCTTCCCCCGCCTTCCCGAAAGCTGTCCCATGGTCCACCGAAGTCCTCACAATCGGAAGCCCTATGGTGCAGTTGATGCCGCTGACCGAGTCATACCTGTCCTTCTGTAGGTCATACTTAAACCCGCTCAGCTTCAGCGGGATGTGCCCCTGGTCATGGTACATGGCCACCACTATGTCATACTGCCCCGCCTGGCACTTCACAAAGACCGTATCCGGAGATTCCGGGCCGGATACGTTGATCCCCTCTTTTAAGGCCTCATCTATAGCCGGCAGAATTTCCCTTTCTTCTTCCGTCCCAAACAGGCCGTTTTCAGAACAGTGGGGGTTCAGCCCTGCCACCACGATTCTGGGATGGGAATATCCCAGCTGACGCATCCCCTCCTGTGCCAGCCTTATGACATCCAGCACCCGTTCCTTCTTCACCCGGTCGCAGGCCTCCCGTAGGGAGCAGTGGGTAGAGACATGGATTACATGCAGCGTCCTGCTGGCAAGCAGCATGGCAAAATCCTTCGTCCCTGTATATTCTGCAAAGATCTCTGTATGCCCGCTGTAACGGTACCCGGCCATGTTGATGGATTCCTTACTGATGGGGGCTGTCACCACTGCCTGTACTTTGCCCTCCATAGCCTGTCTGATTCCGTATACAACATACTGGAAAGAGGCTTCCCCACACACAGCGTTGTTTTTCTTATATTCCCATTCCCCTACATGGATCCTGTCCATGCGGATGAAATCAATATTCCCAAACTCTCCGCCTGCCTCCGTGACCTCCCGGATTTCATGGAGCCCCACAGGGAGGTTGCAGAAACGGATAGCATCTGCCAGCGGCGCATAATCCCCTATGACAACTGGGATGCACTTCTGGTATACCTCCCCATGGCTCAGGGCCTTTACGATGATTTCAGGGCCGACCCCTGCCGGATCCCCCATTGTGATTGCGATTCTTGTCCTTTTCTTCATAAACTGTCTCCGCTTACAATCCTTTCCCGGATTTCTGTGGTGGAGATCCCTTTCGTGTACGGGACATACACCACATCCACGCCTATCCCGGCCAGTATTTTTTCAAAGTTATTCCAGCGCTGTGTCCCCTTCCAGTCATCCCCGATAAAGACCACATCAAAATGGTACAGCTCCCACAGCTTAAGCTTGTCCCGGAAACGGTTGATCTCCGCCCGATCAACGCCTTTGATGGATTCCATGATCCTCCTGCGGTCATTTTCATTGATGATGGGCCTGTGGTGTTTGTATTCTTCCACCACATCATCCCCGTGGACCCCTACGATCAGATATTCGCAGCTCTGTTTGGCCCTCTGGATCATATTTAAATGTCCCACATGGAACAGGTCATACACCCCGTCCGTGTATCCGATTTTGTATTTCTTTTCTGTATCCGGCATGTATTACTCCTCAGGCAGTTTCAATTTAGATATGGGATGGACTTTCCTTTTTTCGGCAGGCGGCAGCTCCATGTAACTGCCATATTTCACACGGAGATACCCGTCATAATCCTCGGCGCCGGGAAGTGTCAGGTCGCCAAAACGGTACATGGCGAGTCTGGTGTACCATTTCCTGTCATACCCGTATACCCCCTTGGGAGTAGGGAAGGTCAGTATCCGAACCAGTCGTGTTTCCTTTCCACATCCGGAGTCAATGAACTGCTGGTAGCTTTTTATGACGCTATCCATTGGCAGCAAACTCATTATCTTATAAACGAGCCGTTTTATGAGATTCCTTTCCGTCCTGCTCCCTACTTCTGACCAGAATATCTTACGGTATAAAAAACAGCGGAAAAAATGGATCCTTTTGGAGAGCCAATGGTCGGGTACGTTGTCAAAAGGCATAAGATCTATGGATATCCCCTTGTCAAAAGGCATGAATTCCTGCCCCAGTCTGACGAATTCGGTATTTTTCCTGCGGAGTTTTCCATATCCCCAGCGGTATCCGGTGGTGTCCCGAAGATCTTGGATGTAGTACTTTTCATGGTCTAGTTCCGTTTCACATGCTTTCCGGAACTTTTCATATTCCGTCCTTAGGAACCCGATATCGGCATCATCATCCCAGGGGATATAGTCCTTATGGCGGACGGCCCCCAGCATTGTTCCGCCTACCATGTTAAAACGGATGCCGCATTTTTTACAGATACGCTGCACTTCCCGGATCAGTTCTTTCTGGGCATCCTGTATTTTTTTTAATTCATCCTGGGTCAGTTTATAATAATGATTGTCATGTTCCATTATGGTTTCCTTGGTTGTTCATAAGGTATTTATCTTTAACAGGCTTTTCCAGAGCAAGTGCTTAAGGGTTATTTGATGTTTGTATTGAGTTGCATAATGGATGAAACAGTTATTTCAGACTCATACCATTTGGAGGCAGCCTGTACACTCTGAATGATGAAAAATATTCTTTAAATCATCTGGTTTTTATGAAACGTTTTGTCCTAAAATGTTTCATTCGAATCTTACGTGTAATAATATAGCAGATTCTTAACGGATATTCAAGTATCATGTGCTTTTGTTGGCTAAAATATCTACTTATCACTAATAACTTACAAGTTTTTGTCCCCTTTTTTTATGGTAAATAGCAACAAATCTGAAATATCTTTATAAATTCATATTCAAAAAAACCTCATCTTTGTCTTCCTGATCAATGGATAAGTAACGTTTGGTTATTTCCATTGATGAATGATTATAAATTGACATAATTAGAGCCGGGGGTGTACCTTTTCTCCATGCCTGGTATCCAAAAGTTTTCCGTAAAGAATGACAGCTGATAACACCTTCCATATCCAAATCACAGGCAGCTTTTTTGATAATTCTAAAAGCCGTACTTCGCACGATTGGCTTATTTGTTCCAACTCGGCTTTTGTAAATATATTCATCTGCATTAATATTCGTCAATGAATTTTTCAGTATATCCAAAGCATGTTTAACTTCCTCGTTGATGGCGATACAAGTTTTCTTTTTCGTCTTTTTCTCGGTTATATTAATATACTTTTTGAACTTTCGCAAATTAAAATTATACACATCTTTCCATTGAAGTTGTAATAAATCGCTTATTCGCAGTGAAGTATTTAACGCGACAGATATCATTGCATAGTCTCTTATATGTCCTTCTGACAAAAAATAATTTTTAAGTTTTTCGACATCTTCTCTTTTTTTAATAGGATCTGTTTTACACATAAGTATTCTCCTTTTTTCCTAAATAATACCGCTTTTGGTAATACATATCACTCAAAAATAAGTAATGCAACATTTTAGGACAAAATGTTTCATTCAAAATCCAGTTCTTGGGAACAGCTTGTTAAAGAAAGATAGATATCTTATAAATAACCAAGGATACTATGGTGGAACATGGCGTTCTTCTACGGTGGAATTGTCCGGTTTGTCGACAAGAAAGCTAAGATAGTCTTCGAATTCTATCAATAGTTGATTCTGAAATGGAAACAGTTGAGTATGAATGAACAAAATTATATACGATATCGCAAGATAAAAGCATTTGGGAATAGACTGTGTTTTAAAATGTGTAGGATATTTCCTATAAAAAGCAATAGAATTAGTATTTGTACATTTGAGGGAAAGGGTGGATTTGGTTGCAATCCTAAATATATCGTAGAAGAGTTGCATAAGCGGAATGGAGATTATGAATTTATCTGGTTTGTGGATGATATGAATAAGGAATTCCCTCCTTATATTAAGAAAGTACCAAATACTTTAAGAAGTAGAGCATACTGGTTGTCTACATCAAAAGTTTGGATAGATAATTATCGCAAACCCTATGGCACATGCAAGCGTAAAGGTCAGTATTACATCAACACATGGCATGCAACCATCGGATTTAAAAGCATAGGCTTGTGGCGAGGGAATGGATTTTCCCAAATGGCGTATCTTGTTAGTAAAAATGATTCGGATATGATTGATAGTGTCGTAATAGATTCTGAATGGTGTGCGGAGATGTATCCGAAAGGAATGGTTTATAATGGAAACTATTTGTGGGCCGGAGCACCAAGATGCGACATATTGTATGGAAATCGGGAGAAACACAAAGAAAGGTTCCGCCAAAAATATAAAATTGGTGAAGATATTAAATTGGTAATGTTTGCACCAACGTTTCGAGAAGGTGCCTCAAATGGAAGAAGAACTATATTTTCAGAAGTCTGGACCTTAGATTTTAAGCGATTGTTGGACAATCTTGGAAAGCGATTTGGCGGAGTATGGTATTTGTGCTTGAGAATACATCCTCAATTGGCTTCAAGTGTAAAAGAGCACAAAGATGCATATTTGAAAGAAAGACTCATTGATGCCAGTCAGGCAGATGATATGTATGAGGTTTTAGCAGCAATGGATGCATTTGTTACGGATTATTCGAGTGCGGCAATGGATGCAGGCTATGCGCATATGCCGGTATTTATATATGCAGATGATATTGAAAAATATTTAAATGACAGAGGGAGTATGCTTTGGAATATGTCTATGGATTCTTATAAACCTATCACAAACAATAAGAACATGACTCCAAATATAGATACAGTGCTTCCATATCCTGTTGCGCAGAATAACGATGAGTTAGAAAATAATATTTTACAATTTGATGAAGACAAATATAGTTCAAAGCTGGAGCAGTTTGAAAAAGATGTTAAACTGGTTTTTGATGGGAATGCGAGTGCAAAAGTGGCTGATCAATTAGAAGCATATATGTGGTGAAGGTGAAGGAAAATGTATACATTAGTGTTATTATCAGGTGGAACCGGGACAAGGATGAAAAAAGATATACCTAAACAATACTTATTGTTGGCGGGGAAACCGGTAATCTTGCATATTCTAGAGCGTATTAACAAAATAAAAGAAATTCTGGAAATAGTAATTGTATGTACAGATGAGTATATCTCTTTAATAGAGAAAATGCTTGCGCAATATAATATTACGAAAATGGTTAAATTTGCCAATGCGGGAGAAACACGGCAGGCTTCTGTAAAATCAGGATTGGAATTAGTTACAACAGAAAATGTAATCATTCACGAAGCGGCTAGACCGTTTGTATCTGAAAAAGATTTTACACGGTTAATTAATGAACCCTGTGAAAATGCAATGTTTGGATTGAGTATACCATTTACGGTCATAAAAGGACATGATATGGTGGAGGGAATACTGGATAGGTCAGAACTTGTGAATGTGCAGCTACCTCAAAAGTTTAGTACAAAGATATTAAAAGAGGCACATAAAAAAGCGGAACGAGAAAATCGGCATTTTACGGAGGATGCGGGGTTAGTATATTACTATTATCCGAATACAGACATAACAATATGCGAAGGAATGACTTATGATATCAAATTGACAACATCATTGGATCTCATTATCGGAGAAAGTATTTATCAGGAATATTTTGCAAGGAGAAAATAAAGTGCGAACGTGCATTATTACAGGTTGCGGTTCCGGGATAGGCAGAGCTGTTGCCCGCAGCCTGAGTAGAACAGACTATTTTGATTCATATGCCTTATTAGGCAGAAATAAAGAATCAATTTTAGGGACTATAGAACTTATGGAAGAAAGTTTAAGTGAGTTGCAGATAGAATATTATGAAATAGATTTTTCAAATCCTGAAAAGATTCCACAGTTAATAGAGAAAGTTTTGGAGAAATTCAAGAATATAACTTGTTTATTAAATATAGCAGGCTATACAGATCCACAATCTCTTTTGGCAACAAGCTTAAATGATTTTGAATATACCTATAAAGTAAATGTTTATTCACCATTTATGCTGATCAAGGAATGTACCAGATATATGAAGGATTACGGAGGAAAAATTGTAAATGTAGCCTCTACTGCTGGTATGACCCCGAGACCGGGATGGTTAAGTTATGCATCGTCAAAAGCAGCAGTTATATCTATGTCACAGATATTAACAGCAGAACTTGCCGAATATGGAATTAAAGTATATTGTGTATCGCCGGGGAGATGCGCTACGAAATTGCGAAAAAGATTAGCACCGGAAGAAGATCCTACAACTATTATGCAACCTGAAGATGTTGCAGAAGTGATATGCAAATTGGTGTCACCCGAAGAACAATGTCTTGATGGCCAGAATATTGTGATAAGGAAACAAGTATAAGTATGGCAGATAGAAAAACAAAATTTGATTACGAAATAGAAGCTTTTGAATTTGCTTTTCAAGATAAGAAAGCAATGAAGATTGCTATATATGGAATTGGGCGAATGACGGCAACTTTAGTAAGTCGGTTAAAAGGATTTAAGATAATAGGCTTGCTTGACCGGGATGAGAGTATGATTGGCAAAGAGATGTATGGAATAAAAATTATAGGTCAGGAAGAAGCAGAAAAAAACGCCGAACTTATCATTATTAATACTTCGGAAACATATTGGGGAACTATTTATCAGCGTATTCAAGATTGGAAAGTACCTATCTACTTTAAAAATGGAAAACGTGCAACGGATGAATTCCTGCATAAAAATAAGCATAATCCTTATTGGAAAAAGACTTATGCAGAATTATTAGCAAAAATTCAGGAATACGAGGTGATTTCATTTGATATTTTTGACACCCTAATTATGCGAACAATATATCTACCAACAGATGTTTTTCGTATTGTTGAGATAAAGCTAAAAAATGAATTGGGAAAAGAAATTTCTTTCTTTGAACCGCGGAAGAAAGCAACGAATTTATCAGAAAATGCAACGATAGATGAGATATATGATGAAATGCAGAAAGCGGAAGGTTGGGATGATTGGTTAAGAGATAAAGTTAAAGAATATGAAATCAAGGTTGAGAAGCAATTTATAGTTCCACGCAAAGATATGGTTGAACTATATAATGCAGTAAAAAAAATGAAGAAAGTTTTTTTGATTAGTGATATGTATCTTTCAAAAAATATTTTGTTTGATATATTAACGCAATGTGGAATTGATGTCTCTATGGAACAGATTATTGTGTCCTGTGACTATAAGAAGTCTAAAGAAAACGGAGAACTGTGGGAGTATTATTCAAATATACTGAAACAAGAGAATATTCGAGGACTGCACATTGGTGATAACGAAAAAACGGATGGGAAATTGCCGGAACAATATGGTATTGACAGCTTTTTGGTGTGGAGCGCAAACCGAATGCTTTGCGAATCTTCGCTAGGCGGTATAGCGGCTAAGGCTAATACGCTTTTTACATCAGTTTATCTTGGTTGGATGATTGCAAATGTGTTTAATAGTCCTTTTGCGTTGCAAGAGAGCTTGGGGAAGGTATCATTTAAAGAGAATGTAGATGTGGGTTATTGGTTATTGGGGGGCAGCATGTATGTTTTTTGTGAATGGCTTATTAAGCAGGCAAAGGGGAGAAAAATAAAACAACTGCTTTTTTTGGCCAGAGAAGGATATTTATTGATTAGACTATTTGAAGAATATTGCAAATTAACACAAGAAAGGGATATTCCTCAAATAGTATATCTGGAAATATCAAGAAGGGCAGTCCTGACTGCGTCAATTCAGGATGAAACAGATATTTTGGAAGTTGCATCATTTCCGTATAAAGGTACTATAACAGATTTTTTGTGGGATAGGTTCGGTGTAATTGATTATAGTGGGAATTTACAAAATGTATATGTTATAGACACAGATAAGGATATACAGAAACAATATACAATATTAAAAAAATACGAAGAAGAAATTTTATCTGAGGCAGAACGCGAAAGAAACAATTATTTAGCATATATAAATTCTTTGAATATAGCATCTGATTTTGCAATTGTGGATTCACAGCTTTACGGTACAACACAATATTATTTAGGCAAATTGCTTAAGCAAAATTTAAGTGGTTATTATTTTTGTGCATGTTTGGATAAAACAAACAAATATTTAAAACGAAATATTATGATTAGCTGTTTTCCAGGAAAAAAGGGAATGGATGGAAAAGACTCTAATTTTTATAAGAAGGCAGCATTTATAGAGGCTTTTTTTACTGCGCCGAATGGAATGCTAGAATGTATAGAAAATGATGGGAGTAAAAGATATGCAGAAAATAAACAGAATCAAATTAATTTTGAAATCAGATTGGAGATGTTGGAAGGAATAAAAGCCTTTATGAAGGATGCCGTTCAGTGGTGTGAAAAATACGGCATCAGGGCACAAGGTGAGGATATATATTTTATGGATCAACTTTTTGGTATCTTTATGAATAATGGATTTAATCCTACAGATGATATGAAGAAAAGCTTTTATTATGATAATGGAATATTGGATCATAGCGAGGTGCCTATTTGGGAGTGAGGAGGGTAAGATATGAATAATAATTTAAGTAAGCTGACTGATGATTGGCGTGAAATAGATAGTATCGTTTTATATGGTGCAGGAATTGTATCTAGGATATGTCAGCATTTATTTGAAAAGGTAAATATTAAGATTTTATTTGTAATAGATAGAGACATTGATAAGCAGGGAAAAGAATGGAATGGGATTCCTATTATTTCTTACGAAGAGGCAAAAAAGAAAATCAAGAAGCAGAAAATTGTTATTATGACTGCCCACGCGGCGTATAATGAAATTTCTCAGTTTTTGAGCAAAGAGGGGATGAAAGAATTTGAAGATTTTTGCGCAATTGGTCAGTTTATTTGCGAATGGTTTTGGAATGCAAAGGGAATGAATTGTTTATATCATGTTGACATGACAATAACTACCAGATGTACATTTCGCTGTAGGCATTGTAATATGTTTATTCCGTATTACAAAGAACAACGCGATTGCACGTTTGGTGAATTGAAAAAGAATGTAGATTTATTGTTTTCTAGAATGGATTATATAGTGTACTTTGCTTTGCTGGGAGGGGAACCTACATTAAACCCTGCATTAAGGGATATTCTTCAATATATCGGAGAAACATACCGTGATAAATGTGGAAGGTTAGCTTATGTGATTAATGGGAGCGTTGTTCCAGAAGATGAGGTGTTGGAGGTTATGCAAAAATATGATATTCATCTGCTGATTAGCGATTATACAAAAGAACTTCCATATGCCAAACAACTTGAATGTTTAAAAGATAAATTAAGAGAATTTAATATTTTGTACGATATCAGATATTCTCAGATTTGGACAGATTTTGGTTTTCCTTTAAATCCTGTGCAGAGAAATAAAGAGCAATTAAAAGAGCACCTAAGATGTTGCCATCCGGAATGGAATGGGTTGAATGACGGGAAATTTTATTACTGTAATATTTCTTGGAGTGCGGAAAAGAGTGGAAATTTTAAATTGGACCAAGCAGATTATATAGTACTGAAAGATGTCGACCTGAATGATAAAATGGCTTGTCATAAAATAGTTGAATTGAGTAGAGGAACAAGCAGTTTTTGTAGAATATGTGGCGGATGTGGGAGTGATAATATAAACTATGTTCCTGTAGGGGTACAGCTGTAAAGATTATTATATATTAGTTTAGAAGTTGAAATGTTCAAATAGATGTCCGCATAAATCATTGAGTTTAAAAGGGAACATACATCAACATATGTTGAACCGCTCGAGGAATGGGATGCCATAGTGTAAATGATAAGAAATTTTATTATTGTAATACATTGTGGGATACAGAGAAAAGAGAGTTACACAAATTCAATTGGTGAATGTAAAGTTCTTTGAGAATTCAGAAAATATATGTAGCAGAATTTTCCTTTGTTTCCAGAGGCAGGGCTTTGTCTCTTGAAACTAAATCCTTGGGTTATGAAATGAGAAAGTAACGTAGCATAATGCATATGACAAAAGCAAAATATACGGTGAAAAGTTAGAAAACTTTCCGAAGTTACATAAACCTATATTACAGTAGTTAGAAACACAAAATAATTGTTTTTAAACTTGAGGCGTTCCTGCAATTTGAAGGAGAAATTAGAATGTTGCGACCAACAGTTAGTGTTATAGTTCCGATATACAATACAGAAAAGTATTTAAAAATGTGCATAGATTCTATAATTCAGCAAACATATGAAAAACTTGAAATTATTTTGGTGGATGATGGTTCGACAGATAAATCGGCTGAAATTTGTGATAAATATAGAGAAAATGACCAAAGGATAAAAGTAATACACAAAGAAAATGAAGGCCTAGTTAATGCTCGAAAAACTGGTATATCATGCGCTACAGGGAATTATGTTGCATATGTAGACAGCGATGATTGGATTGATTTGGATAGAATAGAGCGAATGGTAGCAGTAGCTGTTGAGAAAAATCCCGATTTGGTTTATGGAATGGTCAAGCTTCAATATCCAGATAGGAAATTGTTAACAAAGTCCATAGGCGTAGCGAAAGGATATTATGAAGGGAAAAAATATGTGGAATTAGTTGAGAGTATTGTGGACATTAATAATTTTTATATAAATAGATTGCCATTCTCATTATGGGCATTTTTGTTTCGAACCGAAGTCATTAAAGCAGTGCAGATGACTGTTCCGGAGGGAATAAGATTTAATGAAGATATTGCCTGTTTGTTTGGCGTAATGTTACGCTCAAAAAGTATGGAAATATTAGGCGATGGCGGCTATTATTATTACAGAAAACATCAAGATTCAATGTGTCATATGGTACGCAAAAATGAAAGAAAAAATGTGAAGTTATTTTATGATTTTTATAAAAATGCTTTTAATGACTTATATCTAAGTACAGCAATAAAACGTGAATTACTGCTATACACATATTTTGCTCTATTTTGTTGTGATTATAGTGCATTGGCATTCGGAGAGAACTATTTATTCCCATTTAAAGAAATTACTTCCGATAAAAGAATTGCAGTATATGGAGCGGGTGCTGTAGGTGTAATGATGGTCAATTACTGCTTAGAATATAATTTTGCCTCAGTAGCCATATGGGTTGATCAGGCATTTGAAAGCTATTATGCTTATGAAGAAAAATATGGAATTAAAGTCATGGACCCAGAAGACATATTTTCCAGTACTTTTGATTATTTAGTGATTTCCCTGACGGATAATAACGTGGCAACAGCAGTTAAAGAAAATATGATACAAAAAGGGATTCCAACAGAAAAAATTGTATGTTTTGGTGCAACGGATTCTTTTACTGAAGAAAAATTACAACAGATATTTGAAAAAGTCTAAATAATAACATTACATTTTGAGTAAAATAATGTATTTTACAGAAGGCGGAAGACATGAAAAATATAATTTTATTTGGTGCAGGAAATTATGGAAAAGCGGCAGCAAGACATTATGGTAAGGAAAAAATAATATTTTTTGTTGATAATAATAAGGTACTGTGGGGGGAGCGCATATTCGGTATTCCAATTATTGCGCCAAATCAACTTATGGAAGTGGGCAAAGGGGTAGATTCTAAGATTATTATTGCAAGTAGACATTATAGAGAAATAGAAATACAACTAAAAAATATGGGGTTTCATAATTATGAAATATATTCTTCAAATAATGGAAAAAGGTATTATCCCACAATGGAACTGGTTTTAAACCCATATGAAGATGAAAATAATGAAGGTACTTCTGAAAAAAAGTATAATGAGATAAAGAAAAACAGCCCTTTAAAAAAATCAATCAGGGAGACTGTTGATAAGTTATATGATAATGTTCCTTTATTTAATCATATAGAAATAGAGACAATAAATAGGTGTAACGGCATATGCTCTTTCTGCCCAATTAATTCCAAAATTGATCCAAGAGAAAAGAAGATAATGTCCCAAGAATTATTTGAAAAAATTATAAATGAGCTGGCAGAATTGAATTACAACGGAAGAATTGCATTGTTTTCGAATAATGAACCTATGTTAGATAACAGAATAATAGATTTATATGAATATTGCCGCAGGAGACTTCCAAATGCATGGCTTTTTATGTTTACAAACGGCACGCTTTTGTCATTAGAAAAGTGCAAAGAATTAGTTCCTCTTTTGGATGAGTTAATTATAGATAATTATAATCAGGAATTAAAATTGATTCCTAATAGTGAAAAAATAGTGCAATATTGCGAAGAGAATGAAAAATTGCGTGAGAAAGTAACTGTTGTTTTAAGGAAACCTAATGAAATTCTCTCTACCAGGGGCGGCGATGCTCCAAATCGGAATGATATGATTTCGTATGGTGATGCTACGTGCATTCTGCCGTTTAAACAAATGATAGTAAGGCCGGACGGAAAAGTATCATTGTGCTGTAATGACCCTCTTGGCAGGGAAACGTTAGGAGATTTGGCAAAAGAGAGCCTGATTGATGTATGGTATGGAGAAAAATTTAGTCAGGTAAGGGAAGCGCTGTATGTTGGACGGAGCGAATGGAAGCATTGTGTCTATTGTGATGTGTTTAATGTTGGATAGGAATGAAAATGAAATTTGTTATATGGGGACTTGGAATAAGAGGGAAGAGGATAGCAGATATCATAGGAATTCGCAATATAAAAGCTTTTTTGGATTTTAATACGGCGTTAGCAGATATGGAATACTGCGGAGTACCAATTATTACAATTGAAGAATATGTGGATTTATATATGCAATATGCATTAATAATATCGCCTATTGAAAATAGGGAAATCGTTAAAATTTTGGAAGAAAGAAACATCAGTGTATATTTTTTATTGAATGAGTGCCCATCAGAGCTATATTTTGGACAGCTTCAATTCATATCTGAAATATTGTTGCCAGGTATAGAAGACAACGGACATGCTGTTCTTTTTGGGAATTTTTTATACAGTGTTCTGCTGTGGGAGAATTTCCTGCAGAGAGGATACCGAATACCGCTGGTAATGCATCAAGACAATGATAGAATGAAAGAAGTATTATGCCCGATTTCCAAGGACGTCTATTTTCTTAAAGAGTATGTTTTTAAAGAAAACGACTCTATAATTTATACGGTTAATAAATTTGTAGAAATAGATAACGGAAATATATTTGACTATTATCATTTAGACAATGTTATAGGACGATTTTTATATCCAGAGCTAAGACAATTTAAAAATTTTCACAGTCATGAAAAATGTTTTATTATAGGAAATGGTTCAAGTCTTTCCATTGCAGATCTGGACGCGCTATACGAACAAGAGGAAATCTGTTTTGGCATGAATGGAATACCGCTATTGTTTGAGAATACAAAATGGCGGCCAGATTATTATGTATGTGAAGATGGGAAAGCCTTAGATCTATATGGCGATATGATTATAAAAAGTAAGATAAAAAATATCTTTGTATCTGAAGTGAATAAAATTTTTTTAGAAAGAGTAAAGAAATTAAAAGGATGTCAGATGTTTGTATTTCATATGATTGCCTCGGATTATGCGTCTAATCTGCCAGAGTTTTCAGAAAATATTGAAAAACACATCATGTGCGGATACACAGTCACTTATGCATGTCTTCAAATAGCTATTTATATGGGATTTCGAAAGATATATCTCTTGGGAATTGATTTTGACTATGAAAATGGGGCAACAACAGAGATGAAGCATTTTTCAAAAAAATACCATTTATCAGAGACACAGATAAATCGCTGTAAAAAAGGTGAAAATTTATTAGCATATCAGGCAGCGAGGAAATACGCAGATTTTCATGGGATTGAAATATATAATGCCACTCGGGGAGGTAAACTGGAAGTGTTTGAACGCGTGGATTTTGATAGTCTAATTAATAGGGGGGTAATACTCTGTAGAGTATTTTCCCTTCAGCGGATTGGAGTGTGTGTATAATGCAGGAAAAATCCAGTTCGCTTTGTACATTTGTGGCTCAATTTGTAGTATGGGGAGCAGGAAAATATGGGAGAGTATTAATCGACTTGCTTGGGAATGAAAGAATTGTGGCATTTATTGAGTCTGATGCAAAACGCATAGGAACGACATATGATGGGATTCCAATCATTGACTTTGATACATATAAGAGGGATTTTAAGCACTATCCAATTATTGTCTCTGTTAAACAGGCAGAGAAAGAGATAGTATTGTCATTACACCAGGAAGGTATAGAGTGGGCATTTCCGTTAATGTCTAATCTGGTGCCAATTGAGGGATTTTTAAGACAAGCGCCTATTGAGCAAATTTTACATTCTTATAATAGAAAAGAAATTATTTATGTTTATGGATACACTCCATTGGGGTTACTTATCTATGATTATTTGACAAATAACAGATATCAGTGTAAAATGTTGCTTCAAAGTAGTGCGAACGAATTATTATCACAATACCTTAAGAAAAATTTAGTTATTAGATGGGATACTTTAAACAATTTATCGAATGGTGGCAGAGTATTGCTCGCTACAGAAGCGGATAAAAGGGATGAACCATTTTTAAATCGGATTCCAATTGAAACCTGGTATAATTTAGGTGAGCAGGAATTATACGTCAACCACAAGATTGAAAAATTTAAAGGCATATATGAAGGAAAAAGATGCTTTGCTGTTGCGACGGGGCCGAGTTTGACAGTTGAAGATTTGGATACATTACATGAGAATCAGGAATTGTGCTTTAGTGTAAATGGTATATTCAAAATTTTTGAGAGTACACACTGGCGGCCTGATTTTTATTTGCTAAGCGATTTGAGCGGGATGCTATCGTGGAAAAAAGAAATTCTGGAAATGGATGTAAAAAATAAGTTCATTGCAGATGTTGCTTGGAATTTGAAAGAGAATGAAGCAGGCGATAATATATATAAATGGCATATGCAACGAACATGGGAATGCGGAAAAGAACCAGAGTTCTCAGAAGACTTTGCAAGGAAAAGCTTTTGGGGCAGGACAGTAATTTATGATGGAGTACTGCAGTTGGCAGCATATATGGGATTTAAAGAAATTTACTTAGTGGGTACAGATTGCTGTCAATATGATGATCAGAAAAAACAACACTTTGTAAGTAATTATAGTATGGAGAAATCAATTTTAAATATAAATGATATTCTTTTAGCATATAAAGCGGCAAAAAGGTATGCAGATTCTCATGGAATTAAAATTTATAATGCTACTCATGGGGGAAAACTTGAGATTTTTGAAAGAGTGGACTTTGATAGTTTATTTCCGAAAATTGATATGTGGAGGAAAAGTTTATGATTGGCAAATTTGATGAAACCAAAAGCTTTGGTTACGAAAATGGATTTTATTTGACATCAGAACCATACAGAATGGGGAACATTTTAGCACATTACGAATTATACAAAAAAATTTTGGATTTGCCTGGGGATGTGGTGGAGTTAGGCGTATTTAAGGGCGGTTCGATAATCCAATTTGCAACATTTAGAGAATTACTTGAAAATGAGAGATCAAGAAAAATAATTGGATTTGACATATTTGGAGAATTTCCTCAGACAGAAAAATTAGAAAGTGATAAAGAATTTGTAAATAAGTGGAATAAACAACATATGGGGGAATTTTTGTCTAGAGAAGACATTTATAAGAGCTTGGAAGTTAAAGATATACACAATGTGGAACTGGTAAAGGGAGATATTTGCCAGACACTTGATGAGTACCTTGAAGGAAATCCACATATGAGAATTTCATTTTTGCATATAGACACAGACGTTTATGAACCGGCTAAAGCAGGACTGGAAAAGTTATTTGATAAAGTTGTACGGGGGGGGGTAATTGTGTTTGATGATTATGGAACGGTTGAGGGGGAGACTATAGCGATAGATGATTTTTTACGTGATAAAGAATATATTATAAGGAAGTTTCCTTTTTCTCATGTGAAACCTTCTTACATTATAAAGAAATAATTTCTGAATTAAACGTGAAAATGTCTGATAGATGAGGAATAAAATGGAATATTTAAAGCCGTATTTAATTGCAGAAATTGGGTGTAATCATAAAGGAAACATTGAAATTGCCAAAGAGCTTATTAAAACCGCATCTATATATTGCAAAGCAGATGCCGTCAAATTTCAAAAAAGATGCAATCATGAATTATTGACACCGGAACAATATAATGCTCCGCATCCTAATCCAGCTAATTCTTATGGAAAAACATATGGAGCGCACCGGGAATTTCTGGAATTTACAGTGGAACAGCATAAAGAACTAAAGGAGTACTGTGAACAAATGGATATTGTTTACAGTACTTCTGTATGGGACCTTACTTCGGCCAAAGAAATTGCGGGGCTGAGTCCACAGTTTATTAAAATCCCATCTGCTTGCAATAATGAATATAAAATGTTAGACTGGTTGTGTGATAATTATGGTGGGGAAATTCATATTTCACTTGGAATGACGACACGTGCAGAAGAAGAAAAGCTAGTAAAATTATTCGAAGAACGGGGGCGAAATCAAGATATGGTGCTATATGTATGCACCTCTGGATATCCGGTTCCTTTTGAAGATACCTGTATTCTGGAAATCAAGCGTGTAAGGGAAGCATATGGACGCAAAGTTAAGAAAATTGGATTTTCAGGTCATCATCTAGGCATTGCAATAGATATTTCTGCGTACACGTTGGGAGCCTTTGTTATAGAAAGACATTATACACTGGATCGTACATGGAAAGGAACAGATCATGCGGCTTCTTTGGAGCCGGAAGGCATTCGAAAGCTGAAACGCAATTTAATGGCTACATATGCTGCTTTACATTACAAAGAAAAAGAAATCTTAGATATTGAAACTGTTCAGAGAGATAAATTAAAATACAGAGAGCATTAGAGGAAAGATAATGAATGTTGCATTTATACCGGTCCGCGGAGGAAGTAAATCTATTCCACTAAAAAATATTCGAGAAATTGCGGGTAAACCGTTAGTATATTGGACGGTCAAGGCTGCTAATGATTGCCAGGATATAGACATGATTTATGTGGCAACTGATAGCAATAAGATTAGAGAAGTAGTGGAAAGCTTTGACTTAAATAAGGTACAGGTCATTGGAAGAAGTGCTGGCAGCGCGTCAGATACTGCGTCTACGGAGTCGGCTATGCTTGAATTTGCGGAACAGCATTACTTTGATAATATTATTTTGATTCAGGCAACATCACCACTATTGACAGCAGATGATTTATCTGGTGGAATTGCAGAATTTAAGAAATCAAGTACAGACAGTGTGATTTCCGTTGTAAGGCAAAAGCGATTTCATTGGAGGATGAATGAAGAAGGTTTTGTAAGGCCAACTAATTATGATATATTTGATAGACCAAGAAGACAGGACTTCAATGGCTATCTTGTGGAAAATGGCGCATTTTATATCACCGGAAGAGAAAATCTTTTATCCTCTAAGAATCGAATATCCGGGAATATTCGAGCTTATGAGATGGATGAGAGCACGTATTTTGAAATTGATGAACCAAGCGATTGGCTTATTATAGAGAAGCAATTAGAAAACAAGATGAAAAGGAATGAAATTGTTATTCCTGAAATTAAAATGTTTTTGACGGATTGTGATGGATGTTTAACAGATGGCGGAATGTATTATTCTGAAAATGGAGATGAACTGAAGAAATTTAATACATTGGATGGAATGGGATTTCGCCTGTTGCAAGAGAGAGGAATACTGACAGGAATTATTACGGGAGAGAAAAGAGAACTAAATAGGCGCAGGGCTGAAAAATTAGGATTGAATGTTTATGAAGAAGGGATTGTGGACAAGCTTGGTTTGGTGAAAAAATTGTGCAAAGAATTGGATATAGAATTACAAAATGTTGCCTATGTGGGCGATGATATAAATGATTTGGAAGTAATCGAAGCAGTGGGGTTTGGATGCAGTGTAGCAAATGGAGTGAAGAAAGTGAGAGAAGCATCAATATATGTATCGCAGAAAAGCGGTGGAGAAGGGGCGGTAAGAGAAATTATTGATATGGCGTTAAGTATATATAATGAAGAAGGCGAGAGGTATAAGCTTGAAAGCTAGTTTCCAGACTATTTATTAACAATAGGTAAGGAGTGTAGCAATGGAACTGCGAGAAGAATGGAAGAAAATATTAGAAGCAAGTTATTCTATTTACATTTACGGTGCAGGTAAAATTGGAAAGCGGATTTATAACTTAATTGAGAAAGAAAATCAGCTTGCCAAATTACAGGGATTTGTTGTTTCTGAACTTAAGGGAGGGATTACCAATATAGAAAATAAACCAGTAATAGAGATTAATAAATTGAATAAGCAAGACAGTACAATTTTTGTCTCAGTGTCAGATATGTATCAGAACGAGATTATGGAACTTCTCCAACATTTGGAATATAAACATGTTATATGTGTGTATAAATATTCATTTTTGGATGAAAAGGAAGTTCCACAGGATATGCCAGAATCTATTATGATAGATTTAAGAGAGTTGCTGATACAACAATATAATGGTTTGGACTTTAATCGTTATGATACGCTTGTCAGATTGTTAGCAATCGAGGCATATTATGGGAAGAATGATTATGGTTTTGAACTATATGCTAAGATGGCAAATGCTAGAATATATGAAGGTTATGCAGATATTGCTATAAGAAGATTCAAGGAATTAATTCATTCTTTTGAAGAACATGGATATGATGAACAATCTGAAATCATAGTTGACAGAAATTTGAAACTAGTGGATGGTTCACATAGGTTAGCTCTCGCAATTTATTATAATATATCAAAAGTTAGGATACGTATATTAAATCGATTTGAAGATATACATTATGGATTAGACTTTTTTCAGAAATATTTTGATGAAAGCCAATGTGCTATATTGGAGCAGTGCTATAAGAAAATTTCCATGAACTGGGTTTATCATTAAAGGCATTAGTGTGAGCTAAGAAATAGGTTGGTTAACCATTTCTTACATTTGCAATCCGTATATTTTAAGGTGTTGATAGGGATAAAAATATATTACCGCCTATCTCTTGACTAATACCAATTATTTTAAAGGAGAGACGAACTCAGAGCACTCTATTTCTTCTATGATAATCATACTGTAAAAAAGACTGATTTTGTGGGATTAAGGAATAAAGGAAGTATACAAGCGATAAGAGATGTCGTGGAAGATTTCATGTAAAAATAAAATAGAAAGAGTAGAAAAATATAATGAATGATTTAAAGCGAAAAGAAGAATGGAATAATATTTTAGAAGATAATCAATCTATATATATTTATGGCGCTGGGAAATATGCCAAACGTGCATTAAGGCAATTGTTGCGGGATGAGAAAGAAGAAAAGGTTTGTGGTTTTTTGGTGTCGGATTCACAGAAGAATCCAAAGTTAATTGAGGGAAAACCAGTACTTTTGGTTAATACTTTAAAAAATAAGGAAGTACTAATTTTGGTTGCTGTTTCGGAATACTATTGGAAAGAAATAGAGAGTATTTTAAGGTCATTGCAATTTAATAATGTTGTTAATGTACATAAATATATTTTTTTAGATAATGAAATTGAAGACAGAGCGGATGTTATTGAATTAAAAGAACTGTTGCAAAAACAATGTGATGATAAAAAATTTTGCAGATATGATATTATTGTAAATCTATTGACAATTGAAGGATATTATGGAAATAATAAATTTGGACTGTCATTATATAGAAAAATGCGCAATGCAAGGACAGGTGTTGCTGTTACAGATTTTTCAGAAAAACAATTCATACAATTAGTAGAGTCAATTGAAGCGGATGGGTATGATACGGATTTTGAAATATTGACAGATAAAGAGGGAAAATTGATTGGCAGTAGTTATAGAATCGCTTTGGCAATTTACCATGGAATATCATATGTAAAAGTATACAAAAAGGATAAGGATGTAGAAAACAGTTTTGATATAGAGTGGTTAAAAGAGAAGTTTGATATTGAAGAACGTAAGATAATTTTAAACGAATACCAAATAGTTAGAAAAAAAATGGAATCTGACAATAAAAGTGCTTTAGAAACGTTAAAAGAAGAAATTTATTGTTTGTTTGGCAATAACCAAGACTTTGGAAGGGGGGAATTTTATCAGAGTTTAGAAGAGTTGGGAATAAAAGGACAACGACCAACAGGGAAAAGGATAGAGGAATATGGTCTGAATGATATTGTAAGAGAAAAGAGAGTATTGGATATAGGATGCAATTGTGGTTTTTTAGATTTAAGTTTGAGTTTGGTTGCAAAAAGTGTATGTGGTATAGAATATAACGGGATATTGATAAAAGTTGCTGAAAAGGTTAAAGAATACCTTGGACGTGATAACGTACATTTTGAAGTGGGAGATTTTAAAACATATGCAACGAATAGAAAATATGATGTTATTTTTTCGTTTGCAGTTCATTATTGGATTGGGTTATCGGTAAAGGACTACTGTGAAAAAATTATATATATGCTGGAAAAGGAAGGGTACTTAATCTTTGAGTCTCAAGATATCAAAAAGGATAGTGAAGAATTTGAGCGGTATTGTTATGAGTTTGAGGAAATGGGATTAAAAAAAGTGCGGGAAGGTATGATATGTGATGATGGGAAAATAACAAGAAAATATATGCTTTATCAATATGTAGTTTAATAATATGATGGAGAGGAAACCGTGACGGATAAGATCATAGCAATATGTCGCTTTCAATATTACAAGGCTAAAAAGAATGACGGATGATGGGGGAAGGATTTACAGAATGAACAATGGTAAAACAAGCTGAACAATAATGAGATGAAAAACCTCTTTCCGTATCTCATGAAGTGTAAGACACTGTATGCATTTCAGAAATAGTATATATTATAGAGAAGTTTAACGAGAGAAAACGGTTTTGTAGAGTTACGTGCCAGAAAAGCTTTCAAAATGTATGTCGGAAAAGTAAAAGAGTTGGAGATGAGTTTGTTTTTATAAATGTAATGGAATGAGTGGGAAGGCGGCAATTACTTGGAACTCGATGAAAATACGGTAATAAATTATCTAAAAAATAAAAATAGGATTGGTGAAAGATGAAAGTATTATCGGTTGTATGGAAAATTCAGGATAATAATATTCCTAAATTGGCATTAGATTTAACTGGAGCTGGAATTGTGATTCACAATATTTGTGAATATATAGGACAAAAATGTAATTCTTATGTTATGATTGGCAGTGAATCAATGAAAGCGGTTAAAAGTGGAAATATTCAATATTTGGACAATAATTTAGAATCTCTACAGGAAAAAGATAATGATAAAAGATTAAAATTATTAATTGCCGGATTTAGCAAAAATTTGGAACTTATAAAACCGGATATAGTGAATTTTCATGGAACTGGTGATTTTATATTTAATTGTGTAAAAATATGTATAGTAAAAAAAATAAAATATGTTGTAACAATACATCTTTATATAGCAAAAAAAATTAATATTTTAAAAATGGAAACAACAAAAAGATATTTATCAAATATTTTATCATTGCCAGAAATAAATATAATGGTGGTGGGAAATGGCATGAAAAAAAAAGTACTTAAGGATTTTCCTTGTATAGATAAAAAAAATGTTTATGTGATAGCAAATGGAACTGATTACATGCCTGTAAATACAGATGGTCTAATAAGAAAGAAATTCGGAGTAGAAAATAAGAAAGTTTTAATTCTTGCAGGAACTATAAATGAAAGAAAGAATCAAATTCAAGTAGTGGAGGCATATAAATTATTACCGGATATTTTAAAAAGTAAAGTTATGGTATTTTTTTGCGGAAAAGATACAATGGATGGACAATTAGAGGCTGCAATTAACGCTAGTGGATATGAACAAATGCTGCATTATGTAGGCGCAATACCCTCGACTGAAATGTACAGATACTATAGCATTGCAGATGGATATATAATGCCAAGTCTGGCAGAGGGGTTAAGTATTGCATGCTTAGAAGCATTGCGATATGGTATTCCACAGATTATGTTTGAAGATTCAGAATGTGCAGAGGATTTGGGTGATTCCAAAGTAAGTATTTTGGTAAAGGAGCGTAGCAATATAGCACTAAGTAAGGGGATAGAACAGTGGTATTATACAAAGTGGGATACTGAGTATATCAAAAACTATTCTAACTATTTTTCAATGGAAAGAGTTGTAAGTGATTATTTAGAATATTATAAAAAGATATTACGAAAGTAGAAAACAATATGACTAAAATGGAGAATCCTTATATAGATGAAAATGTTAAAGTAAGTATTATTACCGTATCCTATAATGCGGAACGGACAATAGAGCAAACGATTAAAAGTGTGTTAGACCAAACATACAAAAATATTGAATATATCATAATAGATGGAGCATCGATAGATTTAACACGTCAGATTATAAACAAATATCAATCCTATATTGATATTGTGATTAGCGAAAAAGACGAGGGCTTGTATTATGCTATGAATAAAGGTATTAGCTATGCAAAAGGTGAGATTATCGGAATATTAAACAGTGATGACATTTATACAGAAAAAGCAGTAAGTAAAGTTGTGGAATACTATCAGAAAACGAATGCAGATGTTATATATGGGAGTGCACAGTGGATAGAACAGGATAAAGAAATTGGTATATATAGATGTGATAATATTGAGGAACTATGGTATAGGATGGCGATTCCACATCCGGCTACTTTCGTGAAGGCAGAAGTATACAAAAAATATGGAGGATTTAATACAAAATATCAAATTGCGGCAGATTACGAGTTAATGTTAAGGCTTTACTGCAATTGTTTGAAATTCGGGCACGTAGATGAGATTATAACTTATTTTAGAACTGGAGGAACAAGTCATCAAAATCCAAAGGTGGGTATGGAAGAGGCAAAAGAAATCGCTCTACATTATATTACACAGTGTAATCAAAAAAAATATTATTTAAAAAAAATTTATAATAAATATTACGAGAGTTATTTCAGATATTTTTGGAATGATGACAGGCAGGCGTTGGAAAAAGGAATAGGAATTATTTTGGACAGACAGTCAGTTGAAAGTATTGTTATTTGGGGAACAGGAAAATGGGGACACTGTATGAGAAGCATTATGCAAAACATAAATGTGAAAATAGAGTGTTTTATTGATAATGATAAATCAAAGCAGCATCACGTCGTTTATGGAATGGCAACGAATTCTCCAGAATTTTTGAAAGATTATGCGGGCGGAATTTTGGTTGCAGTCAGTAGATATGCTGATGAAATCACGGAACAAATCAGGAAGATAAATAGTAATTTATTTGTTTTAACGCTGTCGGATATCGGAAAGTATATGCGAAATGAAGGGAGGGAATGATGTATAGAAATATCATATCATTAGGGTGGTTTTGTGGAACAGCGGCATCGCTGTCCAAATATGGATTTCGTAGTTTTTCAGGACCATTTGATTGGTACTATTCTTCACTAAGTGGAGTAGTGCAATGTATAGATTCCGATTTTAAGGATTTTCTCAAATTTGAAAACTTATTCAAAATCCCAGGAAATCCCAAAGAATTTGAAGATACAAAATATAAATTTCATTTTATGCATGAGATAGAGACAAGTTTGGAGAAGGATTATAATACAATATACCAAAAGTATATCCGTAGAATACATAATTTTAGAATGGCGATGAAAGAGGGAAGCGTTTGCATTAGGGCAGTGCGGAATGTAGAAGAAATAGATTATATTTTGAATAACGCTTTTTATATAGAACAAATTATAAAACGAATGAATAATTCAAATGAATTAGTTCTTTTATTTTTAAATTCATTTAAAGCTGTATGTAAGGTTCCATTTCGCTATTTTGTATTAAATATAGACAGATGGGGGGGGGGTAAATTTGTCTACATTATTTGATAATCAGAATGAGCTATTACAATACTGCAGAAAAAATTTAGAGGAGTTTAGAATTTGTAGAAATCGAATTTTTGATTTAGAAAAGAGGCTTGTGAAAGCAAGAACTGAGCAAGAGAAAAGCAATTGCAGATATAGAACTTTACTAAGAATATGTCAATCAGATTTTAGAACCATTACACTTCCCAAAGATATAATCATTTATGGAATAGGCAATGTTGGTAAAACATTTTATAAGAATATAAAGAATAAGTGCCAGATAAAGTATTTTGTAGAAACATACCCACAAGAGAAGGTATATGAGGATATTCCTATTATATCGTTAGATGAAATTGAACCATGTGAGGATGCAATATTTGTGGTAAGTGCTATGTATGATTACGAAAGAATTCGATGTAGCATAGAAGAAAGGGTTATAAATGCAAAGGTCTTCCCTTTGGATGCAGTTTTAGAAGAATGTCTGCCTAAAAGTTTTCCGGATAATACCTATAAATGAACAAATTTGAAATTTATCAAAGTTACCTTAAACGGCTTAAGACTAAAGACATCAATTCTCTCTAGGTATGTACTGTTCTGGCCAAGAAAACAATAACCTGCAAAGGATGATGTTTTATAGAAAAAATAATACCATTCAAATCTGTTTAAAACAATAAATTCGTTCCGCATCTTCTAACAAATAGCCATGAAACATATCATGGACACACTGATATCTGTTTGTTTCCTTGGATATCATGGGTAAAACATCGATTTTGAAAAATACAGTCTCGGCTACTGTACTGCGAAGTGCTTATTCAAAGGGATTCGAAGGTACTGACTGCTGATGTCGTTGGCACACTTGATTAGATGTGCTAGTGATGGTGAGAATATGTCTTTTGAGTACGGTCATGCTTATATGTATAGTCATATTCGGAAAGAAAGGCTCCGTTTAATCTATCAGTGTGGGGCAAAGCATATGTTGTTTGAGGAAGTTTTGGCTTTAGTAGAAGATGTTCACTGTGCATTTTTTTAAATTTGCCCATTTAGTAGAGTTTGTTATGTTGATATAACATAGGTGAATAAATCTTTACGTTTTATTTCTATTGATTGTTGCATAATGTTTTTATTATGGAGGAAAGGCAGAACATTATGTGAAGAAAAAGAGTTGATATAATCCCGATTTTAACTAATGTTATAAAATGTATTATTGATTTCCTCTAAAAGCCGTTCTCTGCTATCGGGTTTGGTTCGCTTTGCGGCGCGGGTCTATGTTTCTGGTGTAGTTTTGGACACGAAAGGAAGAACGGGGATACTATTAACAGTTTAATCATTGATATTTAAACAATGCTATACTAGATTAAATTATGTGTGGGAGAGAAAATATGAAAACGATGCTATATATTGGCCATGAATTTCATTTGCGGACAAAGTCGAATGTGTTTTTTTTAAATTTATTGCGCGCATATTTTGATATCACGTATGTCGTCTGCGACCCTTACACGGGAAAATATAAGGGGATAGAGGAAATAAAAGATAAACATTTTGATTATATTTTTTTGTGGCAGATAATGCCTCGTATGTCCGAACTCAGAGAATTGGTAGATTTTGAGAATGGCGTATATACGCCAATGTATGATGCCGTTGGTGAGGCTTGGGATATAAATTGGTATGATTATTTTGATTTTAAAATAATATGTTTTTCGAAGACTTTGCATGACAGATTAGAAAAAATGGGAATGATGGTATACTATATACAATATTTCCCAAAGCCGGTTGAAGCGATAGAATGGGGGAATGAGAAATCTGCTTTTTTCTGGCAGCGCAAAGAAAATATTAATATTAATACTGTAGATATATTGCTGTCAAACACGGATATTGGGCATGTGCATTTGCACAAAGCGCTAGACCCAAAGAACCAATTTATTGAACCGCAGAATCCGAAGCGATTTAATATTACATATTCGGAATGGTTTGAAAATGCAGATGATGTGTATAAATATATAAATGAGTCTGCGTTTTACATTTCATCGAGAGAATATGAAGGCATCGGAATGGGTTTCTTAGAGGCAATGGCGAGGGGGCGGTGTGTGATTGCAACAAATCGTCCGACACTTAATGAGTATATAGTACACGGAGAAACTGGTTTTTTGTATTCGTTAAATGATTTGAAACCATTGGAAATAGCCGGTGTGCGAAGGATTCAGGAAAATGCTTTGGAATATGTGCGACAAGGTTACCAAAACTGGGAAAAGACAAAGTGGAATGTGATTGACTGGATTCTTTCAAAAGAGATAAGCAGACCCTCCCTCTATAATCAATACGATGTGCTATTGCCGCAGCATAAGATTCAGGAAGAAAAACTGGTTAAGTTTCGGGGATATTTCTTCATATTAAGTAAGTGGCTCGAAAATGAAATTGCGGGACGAAGAATAGAGGAATATTTTAGAATAAATAAATATACAGATATAGCAATTTATGGTGTGGGTCATTTGGGAAAGAGACTGAATGAATCCCTAAAGAGATGTACCGAAATAAAAAATATTTATTTTATAGATAAAAATGTTCGGAAATATGACGGCAAAAAAGTGTATGGGCCGGGGCAGGGGTTGCCTGATGTTCAGATTATTGTTGTTACGACAACGCAGTTGTTTGACGAGATTAAATATTTATTAAAACAAAAAAGCGATGCACAAATTGTAAGCATAGAGGAGCTGGTTGCAACCGTATAATGTCGGATTGCAAAGGAGAACAATAATGGAAGAAAAAAACAAAAAAGCAAAGGTAAGTGTTATTGTACCATGCTACAATGTGGAAAAATATATCGAAGATTGTATGCACAGCGTGATGAATCAGAGCGAGAAAGAAATTGAAATTCTCTGCATTGATGATGCATCAACGGACAATACGAAGGAGTTATTAAGAGTATTTGCGGCACAGGATTCACGTATAAGAATTTTCGAAAATGAAGAAAACAAAGGATTATCGTATTCAAGAAATGTTGGGCTTAAGAATGCGACAGGTGAATATATCATGTTTTTGGATTCAGACGACTATTTTTGTGAGGAGGCAATTCAAACTGCGTATAAACAGGCAAAAAAAGAGGGAGTAGATATTCTTACGTTTGAAAGTGAAGTGGATCAAACAGAGTGTGAGGAGGGAATGCGCTTATATGGTGGTCAGAGAAAATGTGATTATTCACAAATATTATCAGGTATTGAAAGTTATTTGAAATTTCGAAAAAATGGCGAATATATATGTACAGTATGGCAGCATTTATATAGAAGAGAATTTTTAGATGAAAATCAAATAAGATATTATGAGGGAATTCTCCATGAGGACTTTTTGTTCTCATTTAAGTCGTATATGTGTGCGAAAACCGTGTTGGTAATAAAGGATAAACTGTATTGTTATAGAATTAGACCCGGTTCTATTTGCACTTCTCAAAAATTTGAGGATCATGTTAGAGGTATTTTGACTAGTATGGAGCAAACTATGAAATGGCTGACTAGTAGTGATTTCTTGATACAGAGAGCAGCTCTTTATGAACTTAAGGCATTGAAAGGTGAATTGGCGAATTATGGTTATGTAGAATGTGATGCTGTAAAGCGGCATTTTATTATGAAAATAGAAAATCCGTTATGGAAAAAGATAGTAGAAGAAGTTTGGCAAGTAGAGAAATTTTGTTGGTTTCCCAAAAAAAAGGTGGATAAGCTTTTTGTATGCAAACGTATCTATATGTATGGAAAAGGGAAAATTGCAGGCACAATAATAGGGGATATTGAGAAATCGGGATTAAAATTAGAAGGAGTAATAGTTAGTAAAAAAGGAGATAAAGACGAAAGGTATGCAGGATATAAGGTTTTCCAGTGTGATGAATTAAAAGAAGAACTAACGGAAAGTGTTGTGATTGTTGCTGTGGGAGTTAGACTTCGCGATGAGATCATAGATTACCTTTTTGAGATTAATGAAACGGCGCTTCCCATCGTTTTACAATAGTTTTATAGGAGTGATAAAAATGGAAAATGAATTTTTAGTAAGCATTATTACGGTCACTTACAATGCAGAAGAAACATTAGAAAGAACAATAAAAAGCGTGCTCAATCAAACATATAAAAATATTGAATACATCATAGTGGATGGCGTATCGACAGATGGTACAATTGATATTATAAAAAAATATGACAATAAGATAAGCAAATGGATAAGCGAACCCGATGTAGGTTTGTATGATGCAATGAATAAAGGAATTTCAATGGCATCTGGAGAATTAATAGGAATTATTAATGCAGATGATTTTTATGAGCTTGATGCAGTGGAGAAGATTGTTAAATGCGCAATGGAAACTGGTGCTGGAGTCATTAGTGGAAATCAACGGCATTTTGATTCATTGGGGCATACTATTGATGGAATGGGGACACCGATTGAACGAATGTGGTATGATATGGCTGTATATCATCCTACAGTTTTTGTTAGAAAGAGTGTTTATAATGAATATGGTACTTTTGATCTAAAATACAGGATAGATGCAGATTATGAACTTATGCTGAGATTATATGTGAATGGTGTTTCGTTTGAAAAAGTTGATTCAATTATATCTAATTTCTATTTGGGTGGAACCAGTGTTGAAAATTTTTCTTTAATGATAGATGAATCGAGAAGTATCTCGATAAAGTATGCTGATTACTACAGGGGAAACGAGAATATTCTTAGCTTGATAGAAGAACGCTATCTGTTTCAAATTGCAATAACGGCGCTTCAAGGCCCTGCGGATATCGTGGGAGATGTGCTGCGTATGTGGGCAGGCAATAATGACATTTACATTTGGGGTGCATGTAAACGTGGGAAAGAGTTTATGGACTATTTGCTGCACTTTGGATTTAAGGTGAACGCATTTGTGGATAAAGACGCAAAAAAACGAGCAGATGGATATGAGGGTATGAAAGTAATAGACCCATCAGAGATTTCAGAAGGGAACATAAAAGTATATGTTGCGATGAAAAACATTCCAGATTATGTGAGAGAAGAAATGGGGCAAAGCAGATTTTGTGAATGTAAATACATATCATGGGAGACATTGCAGCAACAAATACGAATCGTATATCTTCAGAGGAAATATGCAATTTGAGGTTTGGGAGGTAGTTAATGTACAGTCAGTTTATATCGTTGGGGCAAGCATGTCATGTTGCGGCATCCATGAAACAATATGGTTTGAGGTCGGAGTCGAATCCTTTCGATTGGCTTGTTACAGAGTCGTTTCCATGGGTAATTCATTATATGAAAAATGAATTCGAAGATTTTTTGTGCCGAGAAAACTTGGTTTCGTGTGAAGATGGTAACGAATTGCATTTTAAGGATAAGAAAAGTGGATTTGTTTTCTTGCATGAAAATATGTTCTGGGGGGGGGCAGACTATAATTCTATATATCAAAAATATAAAAAGAAAGCGGAAAAATTTATTATTTCATCTGGTCAAGGGGTATGTTATTTACGATGTGTTGAATCGTGGAATGAATTACAGTGGATATTAAATAATGAGGACTATGTGCAACAGGTAGTAAAGGCAAAATCTAAAACAAATGATATTGTTTTTTTACTTAATGCTGCGTTAAAAGCACCGGAAGACACAGGTTTTATGATGTTTCATATGCCGGGAGAATATGGGGGAGATACCAAGTATCATTTAGAAGGATGGTTTGACACAGGGAAAGATTTTTTGGAGTTTGTAGCAAGGAATTATTCTTTTGAAAAAGCGTTAAAAAACATAGCGTTTGACAGACTGGAACAACATAAAAAAGAAAGTGTTTAATTATTGATATAAAGAAAAAGGCTATGGAGAAAAAGCAGGATTTTCTTCGAGAGATTCCGGGAAATATTGAAATTAATGTGGCGAGAATCTGCTTGTAGAAAGGGAGTTTTACAAGTGAAGCGAATAAGTATAAAGCAGAATTTGAAATTCTGCTCGCGTTCTCCAGCGTGGAACGCTTTGGAATGGAGGAAAAATGGAAAAGATAAAGATGCTGTATGATGGCTCACTATTGCGAAATAAGTATATAAAAAATAGCGGAAGAAGTGGGATTTATTTTGTCGCAGCTAATTTTTTGAAAGCGTTGGATGCAACAGGAAAATATGATATCAAAGTTTATTTTGACAGATATGATAAAGAACTAAAAAATGCAATAGAAACGGATGAAGAATTTCATTATCAGGTGGTAAATTTGCCGGATATACAGTGTATTAGACAGTCCGGTATACTTGATAAATTTAACGTAGATGTATTTGCAGGATTTTATTTTGTGGAAGGAGACTGTTTTTGGGCTGGCAAACAAGCGCAAATCAGCTTTATGTTGGGGACAATTCCGAAAGAAGATGTTTACGTTCTGCTGAACATTGATTTCTTATATTCCACAGTTACAAGGATGGATATCCGTTATAAAGGAGAAAGCCTATATATATGGGAAAACACGGCACCTTGGGAAAAAAATGTTTTGGTGAAGGTGCCAATCGGACTGATTGCGAGTGAACGCACTATCACGTTAGAGATAGAATGTGAAGGCGCTGCAAGTCCTTTACTTTTAGGTGAAAGTGATGATGAGCGAGTCTTGGGTTGCTATGTTCGAGATGTAGCGGTTATTTTAGACCAAGAACGTAAAGAACACTGTGACAGGGCAGAATATGAGAAAATTTGGGAGCAGAGGGAAGCCTTAAGTCCGCAGACACAATTAGGAGATTGGCTAAAAGGGGAACTGATTAATTATGATGTGTATTTTTCGCCTTTTGCTCCGTTGCCGGAGTGTGTAGATAAGGACGAACATATAAAAAAATGTGTTATGGTACATGATTTGATTCCGCTATTATATCCGGAACGCATGTCGGAATTTTCGATTACTCATATGCAGAAGATGATCGTATCTATCAAAAATGATTATTTGGTAATGGTTAATTCGGAAAACACTAAGCGGGATTTGATTCGGTTTGCTGCGCAGGTGACTCCGAAAAATATCGCAGTAACGCAGCTTGCATGCGGAAATAACTATGTGCCGTGTACAGATAGGATTGAAGAGGTAAAAAGAAAATATAAAATACCGAACGATAAAAAATATGTTTTTTCGTTATGTACGTTAGATCCCAGAAAAAATCTGCTTCGTGTAGCAAAAACATTTCTGGCTTTTGTAAAAGAAAATGAAATATCAGATATGATTTTTGTCTTAGGCGGCGGATACTGGGACGCATTTAGAAATGAGTTTGAAGAAAAGATAGGTGAAGACAGTCAGGTAAAAGATTTAATCAGCTATATTGGATATGTCGACGACGAAGACTTGAATGTTTTGTATAGTAACGCAATGTGGTTTGTCTATACTTCACAATACGAAGGGTTTGGAATGCCTCCGCTTGAAGCAATGTCCTGTGGGTGCCCGGTAATCACAAGTAATAATTCTTCGCTTCCGGAAGTAGTGGGGGATGCGGGGATTATGATTGACTGGGATAGCGATGAAGCACATATTGATTCTTATAAGAAGTTATATTTTGACGCAAATCTCCGTGAGGAGTATGCAAAGAAAGGTTTGGAGCGGGCAGCTCAATTCAGTTGGGAACATTGTGCACAGGTTATTACGGAAAAAATTGAGGATGCACTGCAAAAAAAGCAAGCGATAAGTATCGATAATAAGGAAAACTGGAATCTGGAAAAGTGGATGGAGCAGCAGAATGACAAAAAGCAGTTTCCGGTAGGATATTGTGCGGGAGTATATGATCTCTTTCATATAGGGCATGTTAATTTGTTCCGGCGGGCAAAGGAGAGGTGCAAATATCTCATTGTCGGCGTATTAACAGATGAGTTGGTAGTACATTTTAAGAAAAATGCGCCATATATACCGTTTGAAGAACGGTTGCAGATGGTAGCATCCTGTCGTTACGTTGATAGAGCAGTACCGGTGACATTTGAAACGATTGGGAAATTAGATGCTTGGGAACGGTACCATTATGATGCATTCTTTTCAGGAGATGATTATGAAGGAAATCCCGTGTGGATGGAGGAGAAAAGGCTCTTAAACGAAAGAGGGTCAGATGTGGTGTTTTTTTCTTATACACAGACGACCAGCTCCACAAAAATAAAAAATGCAATTGAGGCTCAAATAAATAACTAAGAAATGTTGAGGAAAGTATGCAGCAAAGTGTATATATTGTTATTGTAAATTATAATGACCTAGATTACTTGCATGATTTTATGCGCAGTGTAGAAGGACAGACTTATAAAAATATCCAGGTTATAATGGTAGATAATGCGTCTGTGGATGATTCTGTGAAGTGGATGGAAACAAATTGTTCGAAGGTTCATATTATCAAACAATCAGAAAATACAGGGTTTGGTGCCGGATGCAATATTGGAATGGAATATGCAATAAAACAAGGGGCGGAATATGTGTTACTGCTTAATACGGATACCATATTAGAAAAGAATCTGGTAGAAGAGCTTATCCGGTATGCGGACGACAAAACGGTTGTGACGGGACAGATAACCTGCGGAGACGGCACGGATATTTGGTATTCGGGTGGGAGAATTGACAAAGAAAAAGGGATTACAGAGCAGAATTTATATGGAATAGATGTTCAAAAAGAGTATTATGAGGTTGAGTTCATTTCGGGCTGTTGTATGATGATTTCTAAAAATATTATAGAGCGGGTTGGAGGATTTGATGAGACTTTTTTTCTATATTATGAAGATACAGAGTATTGTATTCGGTTGAAACAAGCGGGTGTGCGTTTGCTGTATATTCCCAAGGCCCGCTTGTGGCATAAAGTAGGAGGCAGCAGCAGTGGCAACAGTGAAAATAGTTGCAGTACGGAGTATTATGTAGCAAGAAACAGACTCTTGTTTGCGGAACGGTGTCAGATGATACGAAATTCCTGTACGGTGTTAAAGGAGATTTTGCAGGAACGGGCATTTTTTACGGGAATTGTGAATGAACGCTATAGAGTATATACAAAAGCGGCAATTGCTGATTATATGCACGGGTATTTTGGAAAAGGGTACTACGGAAAACAGTTATTGGAAGAACACTATTACATTGAGTCGGGAATTTGTGATAAAGAAAGAAACAGTGAGCGAAACTGGCATTATGTAAGCAGTGCGGATGCAGATTTATTTGTGACAAATCCGGAACGGACTCATGTGATTTACCAGATAGATTTTGATATTGGACAGGCAAACGCATATTCGGATGAACATTTGGAAGTATATGTAGAGGGGAAATATTATGACAGTTATAGTTTTCCATCGCATTTGGATTTCCAGGTACTGGTTCCACAGGAAGGAAAAGTTAAAATACATCTTTCTCTCAGGGGGGAAAGGTTTGCAGAGAATATCAGAGGAGATGGGACGTTATTGCCGGCGTTGTATCAGATATTTGATTTGTCAATCCGTAAGTCTGATAGAAGAGTTATAATGGGAAAGGGGTTTTACCAAACAGAGACGGATGGTCGTAGGGTTTGGAACTGGGCAAAGCAGAAAGAGACGGAAATTACAATTGTTTTGCCAGAGAAAACGAAAAACGGAGGAAATATTTCCTTCTTATTGGAAACTGATGAGCAGTATAGAGAGGAACAGGTGTTACTTTATTGGGATGATGTAAAACAGGAGAGAAAAAGATATTTTGAAAAAATAGTAAAATCTTTTACGGGAGAAAGCCCGATTCATAAATTGCGAATAGTCTCTGCGCATGAATCGTATTATGTGCCCGGCGATAGCCGCGCATTGAATTTTCAAATCAAAAATTTGGTGGTAGAATAAAATGAATAGTAATGTGCAACGGCAAGGGGAGCTTGAGAAAATTATTGAACAGTATGATGTTATAAGTTTTGATATTTTTGATACACTAATTATGCGGCGAACCCTTGAGCCGGAGGATGTATTCGAAATTGTTGCGAATAAAACGGGGATAGAAGATTTTGCTCAAAACCGACAAAGGGCAATTTTGCAAAATCCGGTAGCGAATCCAACTATATTTGAAGTGTACCGGCAATATTCTCAACAAACAGGGATTTCTCAAGATGCGGCAACCCGTCTCATGAAGTGCGAGTTGGATATTGAAAAAAAAGTATTGATAACAAGAAAATCTATGCTGGAAATCTTTAAATACGCAAAAAAAATAGGAAAGAAGGTATATCTGATTACAGATATGTACTTGCCTTCTTGTATTTTAGAGACGATACTGCATGGGTTGGAAATCGCAGGTTATGATAAGCTGTTTGTTTCTTGTGATTACAGGGCGTTAAAGAGCGAGAATCTATTTGAAATATATAGGTCGGAGCTGGAAACAACAGAAAATGGAAAAAATTTAAAGCTTTTACATATCGGGGATAATCCCAAATCAGATATTGAATGTGCTGTAAAGTATGGGATTGATACGGTAAAAATAGATAGTGCGTATACGCTTTTGAAAAGTTCATGTTATAATAGCTTATTAAAAAAAATAGAAATGGAAACTGGAAACGCTGAGTGTCTTATGCATAAAAATCTATTGGGTTATTTTATATCGGAAATGTTTAATAATCCTTTTCTGAAGAATGGCATGAAGCGGATAAGACTTGCGGATGTAGTCCGATTAATGATAAGCCCGCTGGTTTATTGTATGATGGGAGATATAGAAGAAACCGTTAGGGAAAACGGGTTTGATATGGTTTTATTTTCTGCCAGAGATGGCTATCTGTTTCATAGGTTATATAAGAAGACAGGGAAAAGAGACGGAGAGTATTTTTATATTTCAAGGAAAGCGTTAGTGAATGTCGATGTGGATACGGATGATAAGTTGTATTGGCTATTGCAACTTAATTATGATTTTTCCGGAAACGAATTATTAAAAAGAATCTTTGGAATAGATGGCATAGAGATTCCTCTTTTTGAGGATGGGAAGGAAGTAATTGACTGGTTAGAAAAAAATCCAAAAATAAAAGAGGTTCTTCGTGAAAAAGCAGTAGAGAGAAAGCAAAATTATTTACGTTATATTCGGTCGATGAATATACGGGAAAAGAAATTTTTATTGGTAGATTTAGTAGCATCAGGAACGTGCCAGTTATACTTAGAAAAGTTGCTGGGACAGACCGTAGACGGATACTATATGTGCAAATTAAGGACGACAGAGCATGACAAAGAAATGCTGAATTCATATTCACTGTTTGAACCTGTTGATATTTCAGACAAAAGATATGGGTTTTATAAAATATATTATTTGTTTGAATATATCTTAAGCGCTTATGAGCCATCATTGAATCATTTTGATGATAATGGCAGACCCGTTTTGGATGAGGAGAGCCGAAGTTTGGCTGAAATAGAAGAATTAAAAAATTTGCATGATGTAATAGAACGCTATTACGAAGAAATTAATGCTTTAAATGAAGGTGCCCATACAAAAACGGATGCATACAAGAGGTGTGCGGATTATGTTGATTTATGGATAAAAGAGATGATAGGGCAAAAAATAGGATTCGAAAATGATTGCTCTGTTGTTCTAAAAGATGATTGGCTACAGACAAAGCATTTGATGGCAGCGGTGAAAGAAAAAGGAGATTTCTTTTTTGAGAGCGAAATGCGTTCTTCCATTTTAAATTGGTATACATTTCGGCCGGAAGGGAAGATTTTAGAAGTGGGAGCGGATTCTGTTTCTTTGACAAGAATGTTTTGCAGAAAACTTTCGCAGGTTACAACGGTTCCGCGGGATGAAGATGCGGCAGCAGTAATCGCAGAGGGGTGCAGAAAATACGGTAACCTTACACTGGTTCAAAGTGACGGAATGGAAACCATCATAAAAAATTCCGAGAAAACAGGAGATAGGTATGATTACATTTATCTTTCGGGCCAAAGTGCGGTAGACTGTACATATGGGATTGATTTTGAGATTATAGTGAAAAAGCTATTGAAACTAGATGGAAATTTACTTATTGCTGTAGAAAATATAAGTGGTTCGAGATACATGTGCGGATATCCCCAAGAGAAGAATTGTGTTGGCAAAAAAGCTCTTTTAGATATGTTGGATTGTGAAGAAATAAAAAATAAAAAGTTTTATTACCCATATCCAGATTACCGATTTGCACAGGAGATATATACGGATTTGTATCAACCGACCGGAAATATCAAAGATAGGGTTCTTTATTATTATCCTCAAAAAGGAATGCTTTTTCAGAATGAATATGATTTTATACAGGATAAAATAGAGAAAGGCTACGCTAATGATTATTGCAATTCCTTTTTAATAGAGTGCACAAAAGATGGAATACTAGATGATGCGTTATATATTGCGGTATCAACGGACAGGGGGGCAAGGCATAGTTTTGCAACGCTAATTTTAAGAAACGAGTCCGGGGAAAAAATAGTTAAAAAGAGAGCTTTATATCAAGAGGGTGTGTCCTATCTGAAAAAGAGTTATGATAATATTAAAGAATTGGAAAGACGCGGAGTCAGTGTCGTAGAACATGTATGGAAGGATAATGAGCTTGTCATGCCTTTTATAGAGGCACCCAAATTTAGTGAATATTTGGCTGTCGTGGCAAAGAAGGGAAAACTGCTTGCAGCGTTAAGAAAATTAAGAGAGGTAATACAAAAGTCATCCGATGTGGTTCTAATAGATAACAGAGAATGCTTGAAAAAAGCTTATATTGATATGATTCCGTTGAACTGCTTTTATGTAGATGACGAGTTGTTTTTTTTTGACCAGGAATTTACAAGAGAGAATTGTGAGATAGATTATATCATGTTTAGAGCTCTGTTTTATTTTTATAATATGTTTCCGAAGATGGAAAACGTGATCCCCTTAGAAACTGTAAAAAAAGAAATGGGACTTGGTGAGCGATGGGAAGCCTATCACAGACAAGAGGAAGAGTTTATATGGGAAAACCGTCAGCATGCTATAAATAAAGAGTTTTACAATTGGTTGGAGGCAGGAACGTGCAGAGAAATTTTCCGCTGCGGAAATTCGAGCATTATTTTAGGAAATGGATTTGATAATGCCGAAAGGCTGGCAAACGATACTTGGAGCTGGGCAATAGAAAAAAGTGCTACACTGCTGATTCGGAATATGGGATGTTCCCAAAGTGTGACAGTCGAGATGGAATTACTTGCACCCCCCAACCGGGAAAAACAGGATATTTTGTTGCTTTTGGAGAACGGCAGTGGAGAAATAGTGGAAAAGCAAAACTTATATTTATGTCAGGACTTCGTTGGTCATAGAATGGAACTTAAGCTCGAAAAAGACGAATGCGTAAGGATTTATTTTCGAATGCAGGGAGAGTTTGGATGCACAGAGCACGATGATAGGAAATTTGCTTTTCAACTTAGAAATCCTAAAATAAGCTAAAGGAAAAAGAAGATATTGTGACAGATTGGAGAAAGAAATGAGCTCTTGTTTATATGATGAGAAAGGCTATGTAGTTAAAATCGAAATATCACAGACGGTGAATTTGAAAAACGAGGGACTTGCGGAGGATGCGAGAGAGCTGGGAGTCTTTTTTAGATACATAGGAGCCCCTGGCGCAGATAAAACAGAAAATGGAGAAATAAAATATGAAAAAGATCAGTATGTGATAAGGTGCCTGTCTTTTCCATTTACGGAAGAATGGAGTGAGCGGTATATTTGGGGATTTTATGGAGCAGAGCCAGAAGGGACATGGGTTGGAAAAGCGGGCAGTGTAAACATCAAAGATTCTACGATAAGAGAAAAGGGACTGGAATTGAGATATCATGTGCCGGATTTTATTGCAAAGTTGTCTCCGGTAATGAAAGTGTATGTGGACGATGAGCTGCTAAGGGAATTTAAGTTAGAAACTGCGGGAGAATTTAATGAAGTGCTGGATGTGTCTGGCATCGGTACGGATGAGCAGAAATATTTACAGGAATGTCACAGAATATTAAAGATTTTGCTAAAAGATTTTGACAGGGTATGTCAAAAATATCATTTGCGCTATTATTTGATTTGTGGAAGCCTGCTTGGAGTTGTGCGGCATAAAAATATGATTCCTTGGGATGATGATGTGGATGTTGCAATGCCAAGAAAGGATTTTAACGAATTGCTCAAACATGTAGAAGAAGAGTGGGGGGCAAACTCGGATATTATGTTTGTGAATTATAACGAAATGGGGAATCATTCATTTCTTGATTATATGACGCGAATTATTTATATGAAAGAGGAAATACCAATAAATGTATTTCGCAAAATTCAGGGAAAAGGAAGAAGTGATATAGCGAATCATTTGCCAATGGACATTTATGTGTTGGATAAAGCTTCGGATAATGAAACATTACATCAGATTCAGACACAATTAATACGGGGCTTGTATGGTTTGGGAATGGGACATCGGGCATATATAAAAGAGAGTGACTATGCGAACCGGGATGAGAAAACACAACGCATCGTAAAAGTATTATCGGGGATGGGGAAAATCATACCGTTATCATGGATTTTCTTTTTTTATGAATGGATTCGCAGATGGAATGAAAAGAAAGATACAAAAGACTATTTTCAGTCGAATGGATTTATCTATTGTATTCCGTGGCGTTTAAAGCAGGAGTGGTTTGATGAAGGAGTACGAATGGAGGTAGAAGATTTTTCGGTTATGATACCCAAAGATCACGAAGCGTATCTTAAGGTGCAATATGGAGATTTTGCACAATTTCCACCGATGGAAGTTCGAAAACCGACGCATAGCGAAGAAGCGTCCGGAATTTTTTAAGAGTCATATTGCTGTTGTGGGTGGCATATAAGTAACTTTCAAAAAGAGTTTGTCTTGGAGGAAAATATTGTGAAAAAGAAAAGAAACATTATGAATATGTTGATTCTTATATTATTAATAGTAGCAATTGCCGGAACATTTGTTATTGCACTTTATCCCATAAAAAATCGTACACTTACTGTAAAATTTGAAAAATTAGATAATGAAATATACGAAGTAGAGAGAAACAGTGCCGGGATTCTTGAGAATGAGGAGTGGAGAACGTTGGAATTGCCGGGAAGGATGGATTTTTCAATAAAAAACGTACAGATAGTGGGACGTCTAAAATCTATCTCGCTAAAAGATATGGATTATGGAACTTTCGGAAATTATATCGAAGGAGTGCAGGGCGGAACGTTAGAATATACCGACAAAGGTTTAGTTTTTACAGAGACAGAGGGACCGATTGTTATTACTTTTAAACAGACTCTCTATGAGGAACTGAGACGGCTTACGCAGTCCGCATTGCTTGAGAGGCTGATTATTTGCGCCTATTTTTATTGTATCATAGCTGTTTGCATCATTGCATGTAAAGCGGCAGAAGAAAAAAAACTGGAAAATCAATATAAGAATCATGGACCAGTTGCAGAAATGCAGCGTTTTTTTAGAGATGTAGCTGCGTATAAACAATATATTATTTACTCCGCTAAGACGGATTTGCGGGCAGAAGTGGCAGACTCTTATTTGAACCGTTTGTGGTGGCTGCTTGAACCGATGTTCAACATGCTTGTCTATGTCATTGTATTCGGGCAAATACTTGGAAATTCGATTGAAAATTATGCTACATTTGTTTTTTCAGCATTGATATTATGGAATTATTTCAATAAAATTATTAGCTATAGTGTAAAACTGGTGCGAAATAATAAAGATATTGTTACTAAAATATATATTCCGAAATTTGTAATATTATTATCAAATATGGTGCTTAATTTTTACAAGTTTCTATTTTCATTGGTCGTATTAGTTGTGATGATGCTGGTGTTTCGGGTTTCGGTAGGAGTGCAGTTATTGGCTGTGATTCCGGTATATGTAGCGCTGATATTGCTTTCATTTGGATTGGGGATGATATTGCTGCATTTTGGAGTATTTGTAGATGATTTATCTTATGCAGTTGGAATTTTGCTTAATATGCTGATGTTTTTATCCGGAGTTTTCTATGATGTTATGATGACATTGCCGGAACCGCTCAATACGCTGATGCTGTGTTTAAATCCGATAGCATTATATATAGATACTATGAGGAATGCCTTGCTTAATAAGGCGGTTGTAAATGTGCCGATAATGGGAGTTTGGATAGTTGCATCAATAATAGTGTGCTATATAGGGATGCATATTGTATATAAAAATGAAAATGGTTATGTGAAGGTGGTTTAGTATGAGTGAAATTGCATTGGAAGTAAATCATGTGAGCATTGATTATCGTAATTTGATGCATATGTCGCTGCATCAGAGTTTGTTGAAAAAAGATATAAAGAGGGCGGAGACAATTCGGGCGGTTAATGATGTTTCTTTTTCTGTCGAGAGAGGAAAAATTCTGGGTATCGTGGGGAGGAATGGCTCAGGAAAGACAACGTTACTTCGGTCGATTGCCGGGATATTTCAACCAGACGAAGGGTATATTGACACGAAAGGAAACAGAGTCTCCTTAATGGCAATCGGGATAGGCTTTAATGCGAACAATACGGGACGGGAGAATATTTTAAAATCAGGAATGCTGTTGGGGTGTTCGTTGGATTATGTAAAAGAGCATATGGATGAAATTATCGAATTTTCTGAATTGGGGGATTTTATTGACCGTCCGGTCCGAACCTATTCGAGCGGAATGTATTCTAAGCTTTCTTTTGCGGTTACTGCAATATTAGATACGGATATTATGTTGGTTGATGAAGTGCTTTCTGTTGGAGATGAACATTTTCGTAAAAAAAGTTACAAAAAAATGGAAGAACTGATGCTTAGCAAGCGAACAGTATTAATCGTGTCACATGCAACCGATACATTGAAAAAGTTTTGCAATCAGGTCTTGTGGATTAATGATGGAAAATTTGTAAGTTTAGGTGAGACGGAAGAAGTGCTGGCAGATTATGATGACTTTATGAAGTTGTAGCAGGGAATGAAAATGATGAAATGGAGCCTTTCTTTCCAAATATAGCTATAAATATACGCGTAGTAATTTTCAAAGGATCATAATCTCAGCATATCTCGTATATGCAATTAAATTAGGCATCTGCTATTTGCAGATGCCTGGATTTTTAGACAATTACTCGGGGAAATTATCTACACTCTCACTTGGCCCCGAGGTGGTTTCGTGAAGCATGGCTTGTTTCTGTAGCTGTGCAAAATGATATTCAAAGTCGCGCCTGTCTTTTGCAGCCATATTAGAAAGAATTAGTCCTGCAAAAAGCGATTGAATCGCAGCCATCAATATAAAACCACACATAATTAGCGTTGGAAATCTTGCCACCAAACCAGTTTGTCCAAAATCTATAAGTACTGGAATAAAGAATAGAGTTGCAACTACTGCTAAAAAGATGGATAAAACGCCAAAAAAACCTAGCGGCTTATAATTTCGATAAAGATGAAAAATGGTGACAATTACCTTAAAACCATCAGAATATGTATTTAGCTTAGATATACTTCCCTCTGGCCTGTCCCTATATTTTACAATGACATTGTCAATTTGTATATGATTATAAACAGCATGTATAGTCATTTCTGTTTCTATCTCGAAACCTTTTGATAGAACTGGAAAAGTTTTTACAAATCCATAACTAAAAGCGCGAAATCCGGTCATAATATCAGTTACGTTACAGTCAAACAAGTGATTGATGCTTGCTTTCACTAAAGAATTGCCTATATTGTGGAAGGGACGTTTATTTTCTTCGAAATAAGTGGAAGATAGACGATCTCCTATTACCATGTCTGCGTTGTGATAAAGCACTTTATCTACCATTTCAGGAGCAAACTCCATTGGATAAGTGTCGTCACCATCGACTATGATATAGCATTGAGCGTCTATTTCACGGAACATACGTCTTATAACGTTTCCCTTTCCTTGTGTGTATTCGTGACGAACTATAGCACCGCTTTCTTCAGCAATAATAACAGTCTGATCAGTGGAATTATTATCATATACATAAATGATAGATTCGGGGAGAGCGCTTTTTGCATCGCTGATTACCTTGGCAATTGTTTTTTCTTCATTGTAACATGGGATTAAAACAGCAATTTTATTCATAGGAAATTTTCATCTTTCTATATAATGGTGTAATGTGTATTTTTAATTATTTTATCAAAACCTCCTAAAAAAGTCTAGTTTGGGTTGATGTGAAGGGAAAGGAATACAAAAAATTAATTGTTGTTTTGGAGGATGTATCATGATATCATTTATATATGTTTTTGCTTTGGATGGATTTCGCAACGACAGCGATACTCTAAGGTTTCTTCATATAGATCACAAGATAAGTATTAAGGAATTTGAGAAATAAGAAAGGAACAAGGTTATGGTTAGTGCGGTAATATTATTGTGGATAAATATAATGCTTTATTTCGACAAAGATAGATTGTCAGCTTATCTAAAAGCAATTACGGTTTGGACGCTATATATGTTTTTAGGTACGGAAATTTTGTCATTTGCCAGAAAATTAGATTTTATGGGATTAATTATGCTATGGCTGATACTGGATATAATTTTATTTTCAACCGTTGTTTTTGGAAAACGGTTGGATTTAAAGAACTATAGGGAATGGGGGGGGCACTTCTTTTGTAAAATTAAGAGTGAATTTAAATGGCATTATATTGTTTTGGCTTTAATTGCCTTCGCTTCTCTTTATTTTGCTATCAAAACAAGACCTTATAATTGGGATTCGATGACATATCATTTGTCGAGGGTTGCCCATTGGTCTATGAATAAATCGGTTGGGCACTATTCAACGAATATAGTCAGGCAAGTGGCGAGCCCCGTATTGGCAGAGTTTGTCGTGACACATATTTATGTTTTGTGTAAGGGAAATGATATATTTGTTAATGTCGTTCAAAGTACAGCATTTGTTACTAATGCAATTATTGTGTATGGCATAGCAAAAAAATTGAAGTGTAAATCAAAATATTGTTTTTTGGCAAGCTTTTTATATATGACAGCGCCGATTGCATTTGCTGAATCAGTAACAACGCAAGTTGATGATTTCGCAGCCTTATGGATGCTGATTTTTGTATATTTTATGATTGATTTTATGAATATTAATTGTAAAGTGCAATATAATCGTGAAACAATAGGTAGTGTTGCGGTATTAGGATGCTGTGTTGCATTTGGATATTTATGTAAACCATCTGTTTCAATTTCCATGGCAATATTTGCAAGTTGGTTTCTGATTATTTGTTTAGTTAGACGAGATAGACTTTCTATCCTTTTTAGATTAGTGATATATGCATTACCTGGTATGCTGATTCCTATGGGAATAGAGATTGGAAGGAATTTATATACATTTGGAAGAATTGCATCTTCGATAACCGGTCAAAGACAACTAATAGGTACACTAAGGCCCAATTATGTATTTGTTAATTGTATTAAAAATATATCATTTAATTTGCCAAACATTTATGATGCTAATTCACAACAAAAAATACTAAATTTTGTCCATAAATTAGCGACAGCTTTACATGTCATGATTAATGATCCCAGTATATCAGAAGACGGAGTTGAATTTAAGGTATTGCCTGCTCGCACGTATGGCATGGATTCAGCTATAAATCCAATTATTGTAACATTGACATTGTTGTGTATAGTATGGATTATTTATAGATATAAAAGAGGGGAAATTTTGAAAGTTCAAACAGGATTTTCTGTAGTTTCCATAATAACGTTTATTATATTTTGTGCAGTGCTTAGATGGGAATCCTTCATTAGCAGATATATGATTTCCTATTTGGCACTACTTTGTATAACCGTATGCGTGCAGATACAAAGCGTCGAAGAACATAATAGATATAGAAATTTATCGTATGCCATAGTTGGAATTATTTATTTTTGCAGTTTTGTAGAGATTTGGGGTCTGGTTGGCTTTAACAAAAGTATGTGCGAAAGAGGGGGAGCATTAGTTAAAGAAGAAAGCTATTTCCTTAATAGGACCGGCGAATATAAGGATTATGCGTTTGCGGTCGATTATATTAGGAAGAATGACTATAAAAAAGTTGGTTTTCTTTGTGGAGAGGATCATTATGAGTATCCATTAATTAAAATGTTAGAAGATCATATAGAAAAGTATGAGCATGTTGGAGTAAATAATGAAACTCTTAAATACGAAGATGGATCCTATATCCCAGATTGTATATTTGTAATTGGCCAAGATATTCAGGACTCTTACGTATATCATGGAGTAGAATATCAAATTGCATATGATTATGGAGAAGGATGGAAATATATTCTTACCCATGAGTAAAATATAATAAAAACTTTGAGGAATAAGAAAAAAGACTTGATTAAATAATAGAGAGGAAAATGTTGCTCCGTATACATATTGAGTGTTTTTGGGATATCGCTTAAAATATCGGCGGCAATGTTGGTAGTGCTTACAATAATGCCAATATATAAATTAACTGTAGAAAAGAAATGGGGAGAAATCGTGCTTTATTTAAGCCTGGGTATTTTAGTGATAACTCCTTTTTTAATAAGAAATGTTATGATTTCAGGGTATTTATTATATCCATATCCAGAAATTGACTTATTTTCAGTTGATTGGAAGATGCCAGCATCAAATTTGATAAGAGATAGAGACGAAATTAAGGCGTGGGCGTGGGGATTGCGGGATGTAAATAGGGCAAATGCTCCTTTTTCAGAATGGTTTCCTGTATGGAAAAGTAATATAGGTCGGAATATGTATATAGTTTTTCTGGCTTCTGTGATTTGTATTCCGTTGGCGCTTGCGATTGGAGTGATTCATGGTTTACGAAAGAAGGAATGGAATTTTTTGCATATTTCTATTTGTATGATAATGTGTTTCATTTTCTGGTTTTTATTTGCGCCATTATTAAGATATGGTCAGGTGTACCTATTGCTTTTGCCATTTTACCTACTGGGTAATGTCTTGACAAAGGTGGAAAAAGAAGATATTGTAATAGTTGTTATGGTTGCACTGGGGAGTTATTATATAGCGCCAATGATTAAAAGTAGTATAAATACAGAAGAAATATATCCGGTAGTAAGTGCGGACTATGAATTAAAGGATTGTTATACTGTGGATTTTGAAAATTTACAATTACGTATTCCCCAAACAGGTGACCAGGTCGGATACTATGATTTCCCGTCCACACCGTATGAATATGTTTTAGGAATGATAGAATTACGCGGAAAGACTTTTTCAGAAGGTTTCAAACCGGTAGCACAACAATGATAGTAATTTTTATAGAACTGTCAATATTATTAGATATTGACAGTTCATATTTTAATGAAGGAAGGTAATAAAAAATGACTGTAGGTTCTCTCGTATTTTCTGTACTTATATTATTACTTTTTGCATTGCTGATGCTATGGAATTGCAGTAAAAGACCCAAAAGCGATTTGTCCCGCGAATGTTGTCTGCAAAATATGAATGCGCTGAGGGGTTTATTTGCGTTTGAAATTGTGGTGGGTCATGTCATAAGATGGGACAAAACGATTCTGTATCCTTTGGGGAAATTTATGATTTGCTCTGTTGCATTCTTTTTCTTTGTGTCTGCATTGGGGATGGTGATATCTTTTGAGAAAAAGAAGGACTATCTTTCCTTCCGCTTTATACTATCAAAACCGGTTTACCTGTTTGCTTTGTCCATTGTCATATTCATAATTAGCATGACCGTTGATGCCATTTTCCCCGGTGATTTGGCTTATCTTACGCCTCCTCTTATACATACTTATTTAGTAAAAACTAACTGGTATATATGGAGGTTGATTATTTTTTATTTGCTTTTCTTTTTGGTGTATAAGTATATTCCGCGGTTCCGTGTTTTGATTATATTTGCGGTATCTCTTTTGATGGATATTTTCTTTTATCAAACAGGATTCATAGAAGGCTGGTATGCAAGCAGTATTGGGTTTGCAGCAGGCCTGTTATGTGGAGAATATTTTCCAAAAATAAAAGCACTATTTTATTCCTGGAAAGGGATACTTATATTGCTGGTTTCCAGCATATTTGGTTTTACAAGCCTGTTTGTAAGTACAGAAAATGTGCTTAGCATGGTTTTTATGCGAAATTCGATATGTGTAGCCGCAATTATAGTTGTGTTCTATGTTTGTAATTATTTTTCGCTTTGCGATAACTTTATAAGCCGTTGCCTTTGTAAGTATTCTACGGAAATATATTTGGTTCAGTTTATGTGGCTTAGGGTGAGTGAATCCTATGGCTGGAATTATATGATTCGAATGGTTTTTGTTGTAATTATGACGTTTGCAACAGCATTGATTTTCCATCCGATTGTTGTGGGCATACGGAAAATTCTGAAATAAACTATGGGAATATATATGTTTGAGATAGTAGTGCTCAAAAATGCAAGCAGGGCAAACTGAATCGGTGTCCTTATCATAATTATGTTATAAAGGCTACAGAAAGGATTCGTTTTATGAAGGAACTGGAATATCCATTCGAACCGGAAACTCTAATCAAAAAGAAAAAGAGCCTGAAAAGAAGGCTGTTAGAAGAACCTGATAAAAAGTTCATTGAAAAGAAGATTGCCATTTTAGGCGGAGAAACAACTGAGAACATTAAACTTGCCCTGGAACTGTTTCTCCTAAATTATGACATCAGGCCATCCTTTTATGAGTCTGAGTACAACCAGTATTATGAGGACGGAATGTTTCCCAATCCGGAGCTGGAGGCATTCGGACCAGATTTAATTTATGTCTGCACCTGCGTAAGAAATATTGTGGATTTCCCCGTGCTTTCTGATTCTAAGGAAACGGTGGAACAGAAAAGACTGGCCGTAGTAAATAAATTCTATGGATTATGGGATCATTTAGCCGCGACATACCATTGCCCTATAATCCAGAATAATTTTGAATACCCCTTTTTCAGGCTGATGGGCAATAAGGATGCCAGTGACTACCATGGGAGAGTCAATTTCGTGACCATGCTTAACTGTGCATTTTATGAATACGCGCAGGCTCATGACAATTTTTACATCTGTGATGTGAATTATATTTCGGCTTCCTATGGCCTGGATAAGTGGGCGGAGCCCTATTATTGGCATATGTACAAGTATGCCGTTGCAGTACCGGCCATTCCATATCTTTCCTTTAATGTGGCGAATATTATTAAGTCAATTTATGGAAAGAATAAGAAGGCATTTAATCTGGATATGGATAATACGCTCTGGGGTGGTGTTGTCGGTGATGACGGGGCGGACAATATTGAGATAGGTCAGGAGACTTCTCTGGCCCAGACATACAGTGAGTTCCAGGAATATCTGAAGCTGCATAAGCAGCTTGGGGTTTTGTTGACGGTTAATTCAAAGAATGATGAAGCTAATGCCTTAAGCGGTCTGGAACGGCCGGACAGCATTCTGCGTAAAGAGGATTTTGTGAACATAAAGGCAAACTGGAATCCCAAGAACATAAATCTTGCGGAAACAGCGCAGGAAATGGCCCTTCTTCCGGAAAGTTTTGTATTTGTTGACGATAATCCGGCGGAGAGGGCGATTATAGAAGCACAGATGCCCGGCGTGGCAATTCCGCGGATAGACGGTGTCGAGCATTACATTCAGACAATTGATAAGTCGGGATTTTTTGAAGTTACGGCGATGTCCCAGGATGATTTGAAAAGAACGGAAATGTATCAGGAAAATGCAAAGAGAAGCCAGAGTCAGGCGGCATTTACCAATTATGAGGATTACTTAAAATCACTTGAAATGAAGGGTGAAATTCAAAGTTTTGTTCCAATGTATATGTCCCGCATTGCACAGCTTACCAATAAGAGCAACCAGTTTAATTTGACCACCAAGAGATACAGCCAGACTGATATTGAGGAGACGGCGAAGGATCCGGATCGCATTACTTTATATGGAAAGCTGGGGGATAAATTCGGAGATAACGGTGTTGTGAGCATTGTTATCGGCAGGATTGGCGGAGAAAACAGGGACGAGCTGCATATGGAGCTGTGGCTTATGAGCTGCCGTGTTTTGAAAAGGGATATGGAGTTCGCTATGATGGATGAGCTTGTGGAGAAGGCAAAAGCCAGCGGCATAAAGAAGCTGATTGGCTACTATTATCCTACGGCGAAAAATGCCATGGTAAAGGATTTTTACGGTCTGCAGGGATTTACAAAAGTAAGTGAGGACGCCGAAGGAAACACAACATGGGAATTTATCATTGATGACAGTTATGAGAAAAAACAGCATGTGATAGCCGTCAATGAACAGGGGTAGCAGATGAATACAGTTAAATTATGTAATGGAATGGAGCTTCCGCAGATAGGCCTGGGAACCTGGCAGCTGACAGACAGGCAGTTGCTTGGGCGGATAATTTCCAAAGCCTATGAGGAAGGATACAGGTTGATAGACACTGCAGCCGCGTATAGTAATGAGATTGGAATTTCCAAGGCCATAGCTGAGTCAGGCATATCCAGAGACGAGCTGATTCTTTCTGATAAGGTATGGAATACCAGCCGGGGATATGAGGCTGTTCAGGAGGCCTGCAGAAAATCATTAAAAAAACTAAAAACAGATTATCTGGATTTGTATTTGATTCACTGGCCGGCCTCCATGAAATTATATCCGGACTGGGCGGAAATCAATGGAGAAACCTGGAGAGGTATGGAAGCTCTTTGGAAAGATGGACTGGTCAGGGCCATTGGGGTGTGTAATTTCAAGGTACATCATTTGGAGGAGCTGCAAAAGACTGCAAGTATTATGCCTTTTGTGAATCAGGTTGAATGTCATCCGGGGATGAATCAGGAAGAAATTTATCAATATTGTGTCTGGAATGGGATTCAGGTTGAGGCAAGTAGCCCTCTGGGGAATGGGCAGATTATGGGAAATCAGGTACTGAGGGAGCTGGCCGCCCAGAAAAATAAATCGGTTGCTCAGGTTTGCCTTCGTTGGGAAGTGCAGAAAAATCTGATAGCGATTCCGAGGACGTCAAAGGCTGAAAGGCTCAGGGCGAATCTGGATATTTTTGATTTTGAATTGTCAGAGGGGGAAATGGCGGCAATTGATAAGATTCCATATTGCGGTGGCATAGGAATAGATTCTGACGAGGTGACTGAATATGGCTAATACGACAAATGAAGAAAAAGAGTTATTGGAACTGCGGAAAAAGATTTTTATTACAGGCTATAAAGGCGGGATGGCTCATTTGGCTTCATGCTATTCAAGCCTGGAAATGATTTATGCATTATATCTGAAGGGAATTTTGAAATATGATCCTCGGAATCCCAAATGGAATGACAGAGACCGGTTTATTTTAAGCAAAGGACATGCCGGTCTGGCTTTATACGGAGTGATGATGAAAGCGGGATTGATTGACGAGGCTGTGTTCGACTCCTATCTCCAGGAAGAATCCCTTATAGGGGGAGAGCCGTGCATGAGGGACAGCGCCTGGGTTGAGGCCACAACAGGTTCGCTGGGGCATGGGCTTTCTATGGGGCTTGGCGTTGCTATGGCCTTAAAGCTTGATAACAGCCCTGCGAAGGTTTATGTCATGCTGGGGGATGGCGAATGCCAGGAAGGAACTGTCTGGGAGGCAGTCATGACGGCGCCTGCATTTGGCGTAGACAACCTGATTGCAATTCTGGACTGTAATGAGATTCAGAAGATGGATTTTGTGGAGAAGACCATTGGACCTGCCAGATGGTTGGATAAGTGGGAAGCCTTCGGGTGGGACGTAAAGGATACGGATGGCCATGACATGGAGGCATTTAAAAATGCTTTATCAGGGCCGGCGCCGGCAGGGAAACCGAGGCTAATTATCGCCCATACGATTAAGGGAAAGGGTGTTTCCATTATGGAAAATAATCCAAACTGGCATTTCAAGCTTCCGGGACGTAAAGAGCTAAAGGTATTTAAAGCAGAATTGGGCATTGCCGATTCGGAATTGGAGTAGGTTATGAATAGCGCTTATATTGCAAAATTAATGGAGTTGGCCGAAAAGGATCATGATGTGCTTCACCTTCTGGCAGACAGCGGCACCGGCTATGATGAAATGTTCAGGAGAAATTTCCCGGACCAGATTTTTAATTTTGGCATCGGAGAAGAAAATATGGTTGCCGCCGCGGCCGGAATGGCTACAGCGGGGAAAATCCCCTTTGTGTTTACGGCGGGTGCATTTTTGGCATACAGGTCAATGGAATTTATCCGCAATGATGTCTGCTTTCAGAATTTAAATGTGAAGATTGTCGGTATGGGAAGCGGACTTTCCTGGAGCTCTTTAGGCCCTACTCATCACACCACGGAGGATTTGTCAGTATTGCGGGCAATCCCAAATTTGATGATTCTCTCCCCGGCAACCCCGAAGCAGGTTTCAGCATGTGTGGAGGCGGCGTACAACCATGTGGGACCGGTTTATATTAAGATTGGAATGAATCATGAGACAGAGTACTTTAAGGATGATTATGCTTTTGATATCAATAAGAACGACGTGTTGAGTGAGGGAGATGACATTGCGATCTATGTCACAGGAAGTATTATTGACGAGGCATACAAAGCGGCGGAACGCTTGAAGGAAGACGGAATTTGTGTTAAACTGGTGAATGTTGTTAGGATGAAACCGTTTATAGCTTCCGATGTCCTTGAGACTGCTGAGACATTGAAGATGAAGAAAATCTTTACGGTGGAGGAACATAATATCCATGGCGGTTTGGGAAGCATTGTGGCAGAGATGGTTGCATTTAACGGCCTCAATATAAAGGTGTGCCCGATTGGCATTGAGGATACCTTTGCATCAGGGTATGGCACCCATGTAGCTGTTAGGAAATGTAACGGTTTAGATGCGGATTCTATATATAGAAAGATAAAAGAGGCGTTATTATGAATGAATACACGTTGGCGGATATAGAGGTTGGCATGAAGGCGTCCTTTTCGAAGGTGATTACCCGGGAAATGGAGGATTCCTTCAGAGTGATTTCCGGTGACGAGAATCCATTGCACAAGGATGATGAATTTGCCGGACAGATAAGTAACGGCAGGTTTGAGCGGCATGTATCCTTTGGGATGCTGACCGCATCACTGTATTCCACAATGGCCGGAATGTATCTGCCGGGGAAATACAGTCTAATTCACAGCTTTGACGAGTTATCCTTTCTGAAACCGGTTTTTGCCGGGGACGAGCTGACGGTTGAGGGGGAAGTGACAAATAAGGATGAGGCTTTAAAGTTAATCAGGTTGAAAGTAAAAATTAAAAATGGAAATAATAAAGTTGTATCCAAGGCAAAAATGAAAGTTTTGGTTATGCGGTAAACATACTATTTTCAGGATTTCAATTCTTCACGGGCATGATTCCCCGCAACTTGTTGAGTTCGGAAAATAGAAGCCTGGGGAGGATATCCTGTAGCTTGTTGCGGGGGGCCAATTAAAACTTTTGAATAAGGAAAATATTCTGAGAGGAAGTATCCATTTTTATCAGGAGGATAGGAGGACAAAAAATGACAAGAGAAGCAGTATATGAAAGATTGAACAATGTATTCAGAGAGATTCTTGATGATGATTCCATCGAGCTTCACGACGAGACGGTGGCGGATGATGTTGACGGGTGGGATTCCTTTGAACATATTAATCTCATAGTGGGCGTGGAAGAAGAATTTGGCTTTAAAATTCCCATGGGAAAAGTTGTAACTATGAAAAACGTTGGTGAGATGGTTGATATTATTTTGGAGCTTGGCAGATAAATGACAATTACATCTTTCAGCTTTTTAGCGTTAGTTACAATTGGTGCGGTTTTGTATTATGTACTGCCAAAGAGCTTACAGTGGATTGAGCTTTTAATCCTCAGTCTGGTTTTTTATTATTATGCCGCTACGCCATATACAATCATATATCTAGTGGCATCCACACTGACAGCTTATTTCTCAACGCTTATCATGAGAAAAGCCAGGAAAAAAGAGAATGTGAAGCAGGCGTTTCCTCTTGCAATTGCCATAGCGGCGATTGCAGTCAATGTACTGATATGGTTTATATTGAAGGGGAGAGGTCTTTGGAGCTGGGCTGTGGAGGGAGTGATTTCCCATGCTTGCCCGGCTAAAATGGATGCATTTTCAAGTATGCAGTTGGTGGCGGCGCTTGGTATGGGATATTATACCCTTCAGATTATCGGATATGTGGTTGACTGCTATTGGGAAACCATTGAGCCCCAGAGAAACCCGCTTAAGCTATTCCTGTTTACGGCATATTTCCCACAGATGACAACAGGGCCAATCAGCAGATATGCTCGATTGGAAACACTGTTTGAAAGGCATAAATTCCAGTATCAGAATCTCGCTTTTGGAGCCCAGAGGATCCTCTGGGGGTTTATGAAAAAAATAGTGCTTGCTGAACGGGTAGGGGCATTTGTTGCGGCGATCTGTGAAAAGCCTGATGTATATACAGGCTTTTACTCTTGGTTGGTTATTTTATTGTATCCAGTACAGATGTATGCGGATTTTTCCGGGTGCATGGATATTGTGCTGGGAGTTTCGGAACTATTTGATATTCACCTTGCGGAAAACTTTAGGAATCCGTTCTTTTCAAGAACTTCTCAGGAGTTCTGGCAGAGATGGCATATAACCCTGGGCACATGGGCAAAGGATTATGTATTATATCCGTTGCTTAAGTCAAAGCCCATGATTAAATTTGGCAAATTCAGCAGGAAGAAGTTCGGCAAAAAGTTGGGAAAGTTCCTGGTGAATGTGGTCGGGATGTTTTTCCTCTGGATGGTTATGGGCGTATGGCATGGCAGGTTCCGCTATATAGTAGGGGTAAGCCTCTGGTATTGGATTGTTTTAATGGCAGGGGATTTACTTGCCCCTGTATTTGCTAAATTCACAACATTTTTTGATATGAAAACGGAAAGCTTTGGATGGCATTTGTTTCAGTCGGCAAGAACTTACCTGATTTATGCGATTGGGGCCTCTTTTTTTAGCCTAGGAATATCGGGAGGACTGGCTCTTTTGCAGGATGCATGGAAGGTTCTGACGGTTAAGGACTACGCGAATCCATGGATATTTTTTGATGAAAGCTTCCTGAATCTGGGTATTACATACGGGGATATCAATTTGTTTTTTATCACCGTACTGTTGTTAATTATCGTGGCGGTATTGAGAGAAAAATATGGATATGCCAGAATATGGATTCAAAAGCAAAGCTTTATGTTCAGGTGGCTGATTTGGATCAGCCTTTTTGTGATGGTGCTTATCTGGGGAAAATATGGGCCTGGGTACAATGCGGCAGAATTTATTTATCAGGGATTTTAGATATGGGATTAAATGAAAAAATAAAATCGATACCGAAGGATAAAGTGAAATCCGTTATTGGATTTATCGTGTTTATGGCGCTTATATTGAAAGTTTTTTGTAATGTCACTTATTTGTTTAGAAATGTGACTACCGACACATGGCGGATTGCCGGTATTAAGCATGAGAATGTCGATATGGTTTATATAGGGGGAAGTGCGGCGTATTGCTATTGGGAACCGCTAAAGGCATGGAATGACTGCGGTATCACATCGTATTTATATGCTACGGCGGGCATAGAAGCGGAAGCTATCAAAGCATATATGAAGGAAGTACGGAGAACGCAGGAACCCCAATTATATGTGGTAGATGTGAGGACATTTCAGTATTATTATGGTGACGGCGGGGCAGAATGGGGGACTCGAAATAGTACGGACAACCTGGAGCTGACGTCTTCTGCAAGATATGGAATGCTTAAGGAATATTTTGCTACCAGAGAATTTAAAGAAGATCCGGATAGATTATCATACTATTTAAGTATTATTAAATATCATACGAATACGGAAAATCTGCATTCAAGCCTGGCATGGGAATTGATGGACAATGATAAAGTTTTCCCAGCGAAAGGCTGGGAATGGAGGGAAGCGTATGGATATGTGGAGGAACCTCAGGGATTTGAAACGGATATCAGAGCGGATTTATTGAGAAATGGTAAAAAAGTTCTGATTGATTTATTAGATTATTGCAAAGACAAGCAGCTCAATGTACTGTTTGTGGTGTGTCCTTATTATATAACGGAAGAAGAACAACAGAAATATAACTTAATTCGTGACACGGTAAAAGAATATGGGTTTGATTTTCTAAATGCCAATGAATGCTATGATGAAATAGGAATAGATTTTTCAACAGATTTTTATAACAGGAATCATGTAAATCTGTTTGGCGCGAAAAAATATACGGAATTTCTTGAGAAGTATATTATGGATAATTATGATCTGCCGGATCATCGCGGAGATGATCATTATGTGTCATGGGATGAAGAATATCTGAAATCTTTGGAAGATGAGAATCTATGTTCGGAGACAGTGACAAATTTAAGACTGGATGTGGAAAAAGGAGTGACGATGGCCGAACAGATGAGAGAAACACAAAATTTTTCAGAGTGGTATACCTTGGCGGAGGATGACAGGTATACGTTGCTGATTGCGGCAGGGGACAGTATCAACTGGCCGCAGAATATTGCTGAGCAAAGGATTATGGAATCCTGGGGATTAAATAAGGAAAGCTGCCGCCAGATAAGAGTGGTCAATGGTGGTAATGTTGTACATTCGAATGAAGTAAACCAGGATTTGAGTAGAGATGGTGTTATCGGCATCTGGGAAGATATACCTTATCATATTTCGGTTGAAGAAGGAGAGGTTTCCATATTGGTAAATGAGGAAGAAGTATTGTCTGAACAGTCGGATATCAATGTTGTTGTTTTTGATAATAATTACAGACGGGTTGTTGATGTTGTCTCGCTTGGCAATGGGGAGGACGGGAAGATTTGTTTTTATAGAAAATAGAGGTAAGTGCTTTCCACATAATGATTTTGAATATTTAACTGTGGATTAAGTACGATGTCTTTTGATGAAACATGTGTAATAGCTGATATTTTTAATCAAAAAGTTTCATTTTCACATAAAAATGAGGAGGAAATATGTATGTTGCAAAGATACGGAAAGAAAAATTATTGGATTCTATTGCTGGGTTATTTGACAGTGTTTGGGATTGCGATTGATCTGCGTATACCTGACACAGATGAAAGTTCTATAATTCGGCTTCTTAAATCCGGGGGGGGTTCTCCGTAGAACAGATTTTCCTTTTTATAGGATTGTGTGCCGTCTATGCGTATGCGTTTCAACGTATTAGTAAAGCATCGTGGAAGCTGCGGGACAAAGTTTGTGTTGCAATTCCGGCTATTTTATTTGCCGGGTTTATGGTAGTGGGGTATTCTTTCTCACAAATAAATTCTCTAGGGCTGATATTAAAGGATAAAGTACAGATAGCAAAAGGAGTAATTGCCTTTGCCGGGTATGGAATCGGATTTATGATACTTATTGCGTGGTTCTATACATGGCTTACAGATTTGAAGGTGTTCTATGAGGACGAACATATTCAGAAGAAGGGATTGCTGGGGTATTATAAAGCTTTGCTGGTGAAATTTCCTTTTTGGACAGTCTTTCTGACACTTATCGTCGTATATATTCCCTATATCATTTTATCATATCCTGCAATTGTGCAAGGTGATATTGGCGCTTATGTGTTACAGGGCTTTAACCTTGGAGATGGCACATCAGGGTATCTGAGTCTGATTGACGAAAATGTAAAACTAAATGGGCATCATCCAGTGCTTTACACACAGTTTATACATGTGTGTTTGGTGATAGGTAAATCGTTTTTTGGCTCTTATAATGTAGGACTTTTTTTGGCTGCCTTTAGCCAGTTTTTGGCAGTTTGCGCCGTACTGGCAAGGGCGATACAACTTTTAAGTAAAATGAAAGTCCAGTCAAATATATTAGTGGGAATTATTCTATATTTTGCTTTTGCACCAAGAATGCAGAATTATATGTTTTTACTTACAAAGGATATTTTTGCAGCCTGCATGCTGTTATTATTTTTGATGTCTGTATTCAGTATGACGCAGGGGGAAGTACCCAAAAAAAGAACAATGGTTGAAATTATTCTTTTCGGAATTGGTGTAGCGCTGTTTCGAAATGAAGGAAAATATATCATTTTAAGCAGTATTATAGTGATGCTGTTCTTAGTGAAGGAACACAAAAAGACATTATTGACCTCCGGCGTAGTGATAGCTGTAATCCTGGGGCTGTTCTTTCATGTGTTGATGCCGGCACTTCACATCACTCCTGCGAGTAGAAGGGAAGCTCTCTCCGTGCCTTTCCAACAGACTGCACGATATTTTAGAGAATGCAGGGATGAGATTACAGAGGAAGAACTGGAGGCCGTGTCAGCTGTATTGGATGTAAATTCCATTGGAGAAAAATATGATCCCAATATATCGGACCCGGTAAAAGAAACATTTAATGAAGATGCGAAAAGTGAGGAATTGACTGCCTATTTTAAAGTGTGGTTAAAAATGGGATTGAAGCATCCCAAAGTATATATTCAGGCCACAATAAATAACTATTATAATTATTTTTACCCGGGCGCAACGCTTGCGGGAAGCTATGGATATAGTTGGTCAGAGAATCGCATGGAGGATCTTAATAATATTGAGGATTTGAAAAAGCTGGGTTGCTCATTTCATTATCCGAAAACATTAGATCATGCAAGAATGGCATATGAGGCATTGAGAGAATGTATTTTTGAACTTCCGGTGTTTTCGTTATTAAGAAACACTGCTGTATATGTTTGGCTATTGGTGCTGCTTGTCTTCTATTGTATAAAGAGAAAAATATATAAGGGACTGGCATTAACAACGCCGCTGATTCTTACGTTGGGGGTTTGTATCCTTGCTCCTTGCAATGGAGAATACTTCAGGTATTTCTATAGTGTAAGCGTGTGCCTTCCAATCGTTTTTCTTCAATGCTTGTATTTATGTAAGTGTCCAAGTGGACGATTGGAGTCTGAGCCAGTCAGTTAAAATGCAATATAGAAGCGAAGATTCCTGAAAGTATTCGTTATAGCAATGGGAGGATATTACAAATTATGAAGTTTTCGCATTTATTCCAGACCATAAAAGAACGATTGATAAAGGTCGGTAATAGGAGGAATATTTTATTTGTATTTGCCGTTATAATTTTTCTGGCCGGATCTTTTTTCTACTTTTTGATGGGAACAGATTTGTCTGCTAAAGTAGTTTTAGATACAGATGAGTTTTATTTATCAAATGGAGAATATATTGAAGGTTTGGGATATTATATAGACGAAACTGCTGATTTGAGTGAGAGCATGTTTTTCTGCGGACATAATGATATTGCATTACATAAAGGTTCTTATCGCATTACGATTCATTATATGGCGGATGGGGAGGGAAATACCTGCTATTTCGAATCCCCTGATAATGCTATCAATTCCTTGAGAGCTGATTTGTTTAATCTGCGCCCTGATTTGACAAGTATTTCAAGCATCATAAGGGTTAATGATAGCAGAGACGATTATAAATTAGGTGTGACCTATTGTGGAACCGGGACTTTGGTTATTCAGAATATTTTAATTGAGCAGACAAATGATTATCTGTTTAGTATCTGTACCTTTTTCATACTTTGGGGGATTATAGCGATTACTTTTTATATAATCTATAGAAGTTCAAAAGCAAAGAGTCAGAAGCAAAGAAATGTGTTGTTTGGACTGTTGCTGATCTGCTTATGTTCCTCTATTCCATTGTGTGTAAATTATCTGCTTATGAGCCACGACCTTAACTTTCACCTGATGCGAATCGAAGGGGTCAGGGATGGTCTATTAGCAGGTATGTTTCCTGTAAAAATATATCCTAATGTTTTGCGGGAACAGGGATATGCGTCGCCTGTAATGTATGGGGATATATTTTTATATATTCCAGCACTGTTGCGCATATTGGGATATACGATTATCGACGCTTACAGAACTTATGTTTTTGCCGCCAATGTAGCGACCTGTCTGATTTCCTATTGGTCTATAAAAAGAATATTTCGGGATGAGTACGTAGGTCTGCTTGGAAGTGGACTTTATACCTTATCAGCTTATCGATTTACAAACGTTTATGTCAGGGCAGCGGTTGGAGAATATACCGCAATGATATTTTTGCCATTGATTTTCTGTGGCTTATACTTAATTTTTGAAGATAAAGAAGATAATACACGGAAGAAAGGGGTTGTTTTTTCCGTAATTGGATTTACGGGCATTATTCAGACGCACGTATTAACATGTGAGATGGTCGGTTTCTTTACGATAGCAGCCTGTGTGATTTTGTGGAAAAAAACCTTTAGGAAGAAAACCTTCTTTGCTTTGATGAAAGTAGTGTTGCTTGTTTCCATGATAAATTTATGGTGGTTAGTTCCCTTCTTTGACTATTTGGGTGAAGAACTACGTATTAATTATATTGATTCTCCGTATATACAAATAAATGGATGTTTTTTAGCGCAATTGCTTATGCCTTTTGCAGATGCAGTTGGCAGTAATCGTATGGCAGATGTTGGTATAGCAAATGAAATGCCGCTTAATTTGGGACTTTCATTGATTTGTGGCATTGTACTCTTTTTTTACTTATTTTTCTTCGGTAAGAAATTTACAGAAAGAAAATACACTTGCTTAGCAGTACTTAGTATGTTTTTGGGAATATGGGCTTTATTTATGTGTACTATTTATTTCCCATATGATAAATTAAGTGACTTTAGTTCTCTTGTACATAAATACTTATTGGCAATACAGTTTCCGTGGCGCTTTCTTGTTATGGCAACCCTTTTTATTACGATTTCGACCTGTGCGGTTATAGCATTGTTTGCAAGATTTTATAAAATGGAGGTGGTAAAGGGACTTGTACTTATTATAGGAATCAGTATATTGATACCATATTTCTATTCCGTTTATTCTTTTTTAAGCAGACAAATAGTATACCGGCCATATGATTCTTTGGTCAGGACATCTGTCATGAACGGAGAATATCTTCCACTGGGAGCGGATGTGGACAATCTTTCCGCATTGGATTATTTTCCGGGAGAAGGAGTGGCATTAAAAGGCTATGAGCGAAAAAATACAGCGATTAATTTGGATGTTGAAAACACAAATCAAACTGAAAGCTATATAGATATACCTTTGTTATATTATAAGGGATATACAGCTGTAAGTGAATCAGGACAAGAGTGCCTTCCCGTATGTAAAGGTGAGAAAGCGCTTGTACGCGTGACATTACCGGCAGGATATTGCGGGCAGATAATGGTGAGGTTTATAGAACCATGGTATTGGAGGGCGGCTGAGGTATGTTCCTTTTTCGTGTTGGTTATTCTTTTGCTGTGTAAAGTAAAGAAAGAGGTGTTAGTTAAGAAATAGGTTGGTTAAGTTACATTAACCGAAGTCTGCCTTGGGGAGATGCTGAATTTGATGAAACTTTTGTCTTGGACAGCTATAAAAGGGAAGAAACCGGATAGTTCAATCTTAAGAAAGCCATGCGGGCATGGCGCAAAATGGAAAAAGAGCATTTCCGGATATTGTGTACCACCCTAACAGATTGTCACAATAGAGACAGTAGTATTCAGGGAAAAATCCTTTTATTAAGAACAATAGTTCCTGACAATATATTCCATAGTGTGATAAATTTATATTTAATTCGAACAGGCAGAGATAAATTGAGAAACCATCTGCATCAGATTTTAATACGCAAAACGGGTATTCCGTATCTAATTTTCTTACACAAATTCTCTCCCATAGACACAGCATGAATGAAGTGATTATTGAAAAGAAAATAGAAAATATATATAATTGAAACCATAAAATTACAAAAGATTTGTGGAGAAAAGTATGGAGAAATATACCTATTATACGCCAATCAATTTAGCAAGAAGTATACTTAGTATTATACCGGAAATAGAAGTTACCTCTATAGTGGATATATGCTGTGGTTCATGGAATTTGCTGCAGGCTGGCAAAGAGAAATACCCAAAAGCAATTATCACCGGTGTAGATGTAAATAAGAAATCGAAAGAGTATAGCTTTGATGATTCGAGATTTGAAGTTATGGATGGAAGGGAGTTTGCAAGGAGGGAATTTCAAAAAAACGTAACCTATGATTTGATTTTATCAAACCCGCCATTTGGATATATTTCGGAAGATGAAAGAAAATATAATTTAGAAGAAATGGAAGAAACATGTTATTCGAAGTTAATAAATAAGCGATATGAATGTGAGATGGTTCAGGCAAATATGTTATTGGCACATGAGGATAGTATATTGATGTTTATATTACCATATACATTTGTTGCAGGAGTGAGCTACCAGAAGATAAGACGCCAAATTGCAATTGATTATTCGGTTTTGGCAATTGTCAAATTGCCATTTACCACATTTAGGGGAGGAGAAATTAACACATTTGCGATTATTCTTCAAAAGGGAGGAAAGTATAATAAGACAGATATATATAACGCTGTTTATGAAGGAAGATGGAAACTTGATAAAATCAGGGAAATCGGCAGTAAAGAAACCAGAAATGGAAATTGGTGGTTTATAAGAAAAGACTTAGGAGAGAACAAAATAAAGATAATGCGTGGGAACATATCCAGCAATGGTTTTGATAAAGAAGGACAGGAGATACTTCATTGTGCAGCTAAAAAAGATGGAAAATGGAAACCTTCCAAACGCTATTATGATAATTCTGCGTTTGGCAAGATGGTAGTAAAAGCAAATAAAGGCGATGTTTTAGTAAATAGAATTGGGAAGGATGCCGGTTATTGGTCCATGAATGAAGTAGATGATGTAGCAATATCGGATTGTCTGTTGCTTTTGAAAAATGTTACTGAAAAGTCGTTGGATATTCTCATAGAAAATAGCGATTGTAATGGCAGGCTCAAAATACCAAAAAGAGGCGTTTCAGTCTCATATATTACAGCAGATGATGTTAAGCTATTGTTTAATGATGTAGATGACATAAGGGATGTCGAAGGACAGACTGGAACCGAAAAAGGAAGTTTTAACAGTGCAGTTTGAGGACGCGCTAAAGAAAAGGGGGGGAATGAGTAATGATGACAAGAGAATGGGAAGACTCTGTAAAAAAGAAAATTCGATATATGGCCAATAGTGTTTGGGATGGAGTGAGTATGACGGATATAGATGAATTTATGAGTAATTTCAAGGAGAAAGATAAAGCGGTTGGTTGGGCTTTGCTGGATATGCTGATTTATTATAGCAGTGAACAGGAAGAATCGATTATATCTAATTTGATGAGGCTGTTGAAAAGAGAGCTTTGGTTAAGAATGGGAATGGCACAAAATAATTTATCATCAAGTGAAATTAATTCAAAATTGCATGATGCTTACAAAGAAATGTGTTTTGTTCCAATTGATGAATCCGACCCATCAGCCAGTTCTTACAGCCTGACAGCGAAGTTTAAAAAATCGAAGGAAGTGCCCTCAACTATTGAATATATTGACATAGCAGATTTGCCGTTAATGATGGCAATGAATTATAAATATTTTGTTTTTTATGATGATTTGATTGGAACAGGAAATCAGTTTGACGAGTTTTGGAAGAAAAATATTTTCGGAAAAAATAAGAAAATAAAATTAAGGGATTTGGCGGAGAAAAATTCAGGTGTAATTTTTTATTATCTTGCATTTGGAGGATGTCAGGAGGGGGTTGAAAAATTAAAAAAGAATATTTCAAATGTGGGAATAATTGTTTCGGAATATTTTCCTAAAAATATTGACTTGTTTGATGAAAAGAATGAATATTGGGAACTAAATCCTGATAAAAGGGATATGGTATGCAATTTTGTCAGGGAGAAGGAACACGAATTGGGTTCCAGGAGTAGATTCAGTAAAAATTTGCCGGTACTCTTTCAACATGGAAGGGCTTCAAATACAGCATTGTCATTATATTGGTATAATAAGGAAAACGATTGGAAAGGATTGTATAAGAGGTGAATAATGAAGAAAATGATAAGTACTCCTTTTGCTGAATATAGAGAAGAACAGGTAAAAGTAAATATTTTTGACTATTTTGTCGAACCGAGTTTTTTTGAAAGGTTTTGCGATACGAAACCCATTTTGATTTCCGGTTCAAGGGGAACTGGGAAGACTACAATACTAAAAGTATTGACATTGGCGGAAACTAAAAATTTGGAAAAGTATTTGAAAGAAAATAATTATATAGGCGTATATTACAGGGTTGATTTAAATATTACTACTTCTTTTCAGGGAGAAGGCTTGGAACAACAAAAATGGGAAAAATTGTTTTCATATTATTTTGTCTCAAAGCTAAGCTATGAGCTTATCAGCCAATTTGTAAAATTAAAAAGTGAAGTAGTGTTTGATAAGGAAACAGAGGTATGTCGTAAATATGGAATGTTATTTATAAATGAGAACAATATTTGTTCTTTAGATGATTTGCAGGATATGGTATTTAATGAATTATATAGAATCCGAGATTATATTAATAACTGTGCATATGAACAATATCCGCATATTGGTGACTATGCAACAATTATAAGAGAACTGCCACAGGATTTGCTAAAAATGACTTCAGCATATCAATTAAATGAAAAAACTATTTTTTATTTAATTGATGAGTTTGAGGGGTTGTTTGAATGGCAACAAAAGTTGATTTTATCATTTTTAAAATATGCAGATAAATATCATACTTATAAAATATGCATGCGTCCTGACGGATTAAAGACTTCCCAAACGATGGGGGCGGAATATGTAAGAGAAACCGACGATATCAGAACCATTGACTTAAATGAGTTAATTCTTGAAAACCGAGAAGATTATTATAAATACGCATTAGATGTCTGCCAAAAGCGAATGGAATTATTTTACCAAAAAAATGATTTAAAGAATATTTCAAATATTCAATTTGAAGAATTGTTCGAAAAATGTACGGAAGAAAAAGAATTCGACTTGATCTTTGAAAAAGTTGGTTCTAAATTAGATAAAGATATACAAAAATTTATGAAGGAAATTAACCAGGCTGAATCGGACATCAAAGATTATTTTTGCAGTAATTATTTTGACTTTTTAATATTCAGATTAATGTATTTAAAAAATGAAAAAAAAGAAAATTTTGAGGAAATAGTTGGACATGTTTTTAATAAAGATAAAAAATATGCTAGTGCGGTTGGAAATTATAAGCATGCGTTGATTTATTATTTATGCCTGAGATTTTCCATACAAAAGAATTATTCAGGATTTAATACCTTAGTTAATATATCGGGAGGAACTTTACGCTATTTATTAGAGCTTTGTAATGAAATTTTTGAACGGGTGGCATCAGATAGTAATTTTAATTATGAGGATCCTGGCATAATTTCTTCTAAGGTGCAAACAGATGCGGTAATGCTAATTTCAAGTAAACGTGTTAATCAGGTAAGTGCCATTCCTCAAATAGGGTTGAATATGCGTACGTTTATTATCTCATTAGGAAGGATTTACAGGATTTTTCATCGTGATGATAACATAGCTAAGTTTGAACCAAATCACTTTTCAATAAAGACATCGTCGACAAGCATAGATGAAAATATATTATTATTCTTGAAAGAGTGTGTTATGAGAGGAGTTTTGTTAAAGAAAAAAAATAATAAGAATAAGGCAACATACATGATAAGTGCTGATGAATATCTGTACATGTTACACCCTATTTATACCCCGAGTTTTCAAATCTCCTGGAGAAGGAAACAAAAAGCGGAATTTAATCTGGACGAATTGGAAATTTTGGTAAGTAACGACGCTAAAGAAATCAATAATGTGATAAAGAAGTATAAGAAAAAATATTTGAAGGAGGAAAATGATCTTCCAAAATGGGATTACTATCAGATGGAACTTGATTTTTAAGAGGATAAGGTATGGAAGAATATTTTGAAAAGTCTTTTTATTGGGAAGAGTTTATAAATCTAAAAATGGATAAAAAAATATATTATATTGGCAATTCCAGTGAAGAACCACGTGGGGATAATAATTCAAAAATAAATGAATTGTCAAAAATATGTTCTTGTGCACCTATTTTAGTAAATTATGATTATGTAAAAGATAGCTTCAGCTATAATAAAGTCGATTTTGATTTGAAATTTGGCACAAGGAAGATTTTGGATGACCTGGATGTGAATATTCCACTTATGTTAAATATAACATCTATGAATCTGAGGCTGTTGGGGACATTATTATTTCATATAAAAAGAAAACAATTCAGGAAAGTATATTGCATATATACGGAACCCCTAAGGTATTGTAAAACTGTGAGTACATCAGAAGAAGGAGAATATATCGACCGCTTTGACTTATATAAAAAATTTCGTGGTATTGGGGCTATACCAGGATTTGTGAGGGAGAATGATAAAAATCTAAGCGAAAGATGGATAGTTTTTTTGGGCTTTGAAGGAAAACGTTCGGAGCAGATCAATGAAAAATATGAGTTCGAAAATATTGTTCCCGTTATTACATTGCCCAGTTATCAACCGGGTTGGCATAATTATGTATTTGAAGAAAACCTGGATTTAATAAAACAGGCGGATCGTAAGCCGGAATATATTATTGCCAATAGTTATTTGTCAGCGTACAATTACTTAGACAGAATCGTGCGCACTTCCCCTGATTTATATGTGAGAGTATCCCCTTTGGGGACAAAGATAAATGCATTAGGCGCGTTGCTGTTCTCATTAAATAACAAAAGGAGTATTGAAATTTTATATGACAATCCTATTGCAGAGGGAAAGATTAGTGAGGATTGTGGAAATACATATGTATTTGATATCAGCGAAGTGATAAATCGGAAGGAGGATTGAGGAGGATATATGCGTATAATTGAGCCAGGGGTAGAAATCTTATCAGCTATTAATGCAGATGCTATATTAAGAAACTTAGAGCTTTATGGGAGAGTATGCTATAAAAGCGAGGATAAGATTACCAATGATTCTGCCAACAGATTTATACAAATGCTCATTACAAATGGGCATGAGTCAGTATTGGAGCATGAAAAAATCACAGTAAAGTTTATATGTGACAGGGGGGTTTCTCACGAGATTGTGCGGCACAGGATTGCTAGCTATAGTCAGGAAAGTACAAGATACTGTAATTATAATAAAGATAAGTTCGGAAATGAATTAACTCTGATAAAGCCATGTTTCTGGAAGGATGAACAGGAGCAATATAAGATATGGAAAGACACAATGCAAAAGATAGAGGATAGTTATAATTCCCTGATTTTGATGGGAACAAGACCAGAAGAGGCCAGAAGCATTTTGCCCAACAGCTTAAAAACTGAAATTGTAGTTACAATGAATATGAGAGAAATGAGACATTTCCTGAAATTGCGTACATCTCTCAGAGCGCACCCGCAAATGAGAGAGGTAGCATGCAAGTTATTGCGTCTGCTGAAAGAAAAATTGCCTGTTATTTTTGAGGACATAGAAATTATGGATTAATCTGTAAATACGAGACTGTAAAAAAGTCTGTAAATATTTTATAAGAATAAGGTCTTCTATGATAAAACCTAAATCATAGTAGGCCTTAAACTATGGTCATGTCTTTATATTTTTTCTAAACAGGAAAAAACTTTATTGGCGGATATACTCTTAGACATCGTATACTGACTTTTTACTTAGTATAATATTTATAAAACAGTATCTAAGTTTAACAAGGTTTTAACACATTTCTCCGCTCCATCGGCATTTGGAATTATATTTATTTCATTTCCATGACCCAAAATAAGTATTCTATTTGCCATATTTAACGCTTCATTGATGCTATGTGTTACTAAAATAACTGTTAGATTGTATTTACAAGCTACTTCTCTGGTAATCTTCTGTATTTTTTCTCTTGTCAAATAATCCAATGCCCCAAATGGCTCATCCATCAGAAGGACCTTTGGTTTTAATGAAAGTGCTCTCGCTAACACAACACGCTGCTTCATTCCTCCAGAGCATTGAACCGGATATTTTTTATAATCCTCTGGGTTGATTTTCATGTCTGTCAAGTATTTTTCAGCGATTTCAATTGCTTCCGCCTTACTGTCAACTGTACCTGTCGCCAACATTGGCCATACGACATTATCGATTAGCGTTCGCCACGGAAAAAGCTGTGCAAAATCCTGGAAGACCATAATTGCAGTTTTTGAAGGACGCTCAATTATTTGATCTTCAATACTGACATTCCCTCCGTCTGCACTTTCAAATCCCCCAAGTATACGTAAAAGGGTGGTTTTGCCGCAACCGGACTGCCCTATAATTGCAAATGTTTCGCCGCGATTTACTGAAAAATTAAGATTGTGGAAAATAATTTGATTTCCATATGTCTTAGATAGGCTGTCTGCTTTTAATAAAGTATTACTCACTGTTGACTCCCCATTTTTTGATTATGGAATATAAGCGATTGAACAAACCATAATCGACGATTACACCTACAATTGCAATAATCATCACCCCTGCTAATACTTTTGACATATTTCCATTTAAGCGATTGATATTAATATAATATCCTAATCCACCGTCAGAGCCTATAGCGCCGAAAACGATTTCCGCTCCTATCAGTGAACGCCATGCCCGGCCCCAAGAAATTTTGAGCCCCGAAATAATGTTAGGTAAAATTGCAGGAAGATAAATATCCTTTAATTTAGAAAGGGTACTTAGTTCCAGATTATTGGCGATATCTTTATATATTTTAGGTATTGCATTTATGCCGTCATTCAGATAAATTGTAAAAGTCCAGACTACGCTGTGGGTAACCAGTGCAAGTATTGCCGGATTACCGATTCCAAACCACATGATAATAAGGGGTAATAGCGCCATGTTGGGAATAGAATTCATAATAGCTGCAATTGCGTCATACAGACTGCGGAAGGTAGCAAAACACTGGCACAGAAAAACAATGCAGATCGACAGAACAATATTAAACAACAGTGCTTTTATCAGTATAAAAAGGGAACGGCCTGTCATAACAGATAGATTTCCATTTATAAGTTCCTTCAGGAGGGTGTCTATAACTTTGCTGAATGGTGGCAAAATATAAGGTGGGACTAGGCTTAAGTTTGTTGTAAGCTCCCAAACTGCAAAAAGTATTATTATTCCCAGAACTACTTTATAGCTAGCTTTATGGCTGCTGGTTGTTTTGAATAATTTATTTTTTGGGTATTGTTTCATAGTTAGGCAATTGGTTAAAGGGGGTGGCAGGCGCATCTAAATATCCGTATTCGTATAAAATCTGAGCTGTTTCATCGTATCCGTATATTTCAATATCAGGTGGAAACATGGCAAATTCTTTTTCGATTTGTGCAGCGCTGATGTCGAAAAGTGGAGATAAAAGTTCCGAAACGGCTTTAGGGTTGTTATTAACCTCTTGAACAGCTTCGGTGTATGCTGATATTACCGGTTCTAATAATTCAGGATGGTTGTCAAAGAAAGCACTGCTCCCAACAAGCCAATTTGCCACACCAATATAGGCGGCTTCCGGAGTGAGATCATAAATCTCTCTTACGTCAGTACTTAAGGCAATGGCCTTTTCCGCCATGGTACCGGTTAATACCACAGCGTCTACCTGATTCAGTATAAGCATATTAAAGAGATCTTCTTCGCCGACGGATAACAATTGGTCGTTCTCTAAATCAATGCCAAAGTTTCTCTTGAAGTCAGATTTCAAAATGATATCCTGAGAACCCATGTATGCAATTTTCTTTTGAGCCAAATCAAGGGGAGAATTTATATCAGGATTGACAGTATACAGACCCCTCCAGGAGGTTGAACCGTTGGCAAGTATCATAATCGGATAATCATTTTCAATGGCCTGAATTACTCGTGTATTTTCAATTACCGCAATACTTGCCCGTTCAGTTGCCAGGGCATCCCTGCGCTCGCTTCCACTGCCTATCATGACCCATTCTACTTCGACATTATCAGGAAGATATTTTTCAAGGTATCCCCGTTCTTTCATAACATCTACAATTCCACATATTTGTGCATACTCGTAAACCGCGGTTAAAGTAATCTTTTCCCTAGGCTGATTTTTCAGACGGAATATACTGGAAAAAATGATAAAAATTAGAACTGCTATTATAATGGAAACAGTTATTGTTCTCTTTTTCATAGTTGTATTTATTCCTTTCTTGTTGACAGGTAGAGGAAACATCAAATTTCCCCGTTACATATTTTTTCAACAGTTTGCCTTGCAAATTTGATAAAGGAATCAGACGATTCCTGTGTGGAAAGTATTTCGGACATAATATCTATAGGTTCTAAATGATATTTTTGAGCAAATTTAGAGTATGCTTCAGAGTAAGAAATTGCTATTATGTTATCCATACGTAATTTCATTTTAATAACAATATATAACATCTTGATAATACTTCGTTTATCGTCAGACGGAGCAAAAAGCAGCCTGCGCAATTTATGTAAATACCATGGCAGCATAATGATATCGTCCTGTTGGATTTGCTCCAGTTCAACCTGAGGAAGGGCAAAGACGGTATCTTGTTTGATATAATTGGGTTTTGCTAATCCGACGGTAATTTGATAGAATACTACATTGGTCTTGTCGTCAAACATCCTGTTTTCAACTTCATTGCGCGACAACATGGCAAGAGCGATTTTGATATTGTATTTTAATGCCGCTTTATGCATGGCTTTTAATTCTGAAAATCTTAGTTGCTCAACTACAATAAGGATGTCAATGTCAGACCACCCTTCGATACACGAGCCTAAGGAACAGCTGCTCGTAAGCATAAACATAATCATATTGTCACAAAGAATTTGTTTGGCATCCTTATAATATTCTTCAACAATATTTTTATAATTTGAGGGAAGATTATAATCTAAGAAAGACTTTGTTAAACATTTCATTTCTAATCAAGATTCCTTTTTGAATTTTACAAACAAAATTTACAAATTTTTACAATATATAACACATTAAGTGAAATAAGCTTGCTTGAAAACAAACTATTATTCATAAATAAAAGAACTATATGTATAATGAGCGATTCTATTACAAAGTTTCCAAAGTATTATTTGCATAAGAAAATTTACCAAAGTTGCGTCAAACGACCGAAAAATAAAGACACCACGCCTTTTTCGGTGTATACTATTTTTTATATGAATCATCCTTTGCATGTTATTACTTTCTTGATATGTAAATATTTAAATAGACGATTATAGATTTCCGGAAGCATTCATTATGTAATAGAGGGAGGGTATCACAAAATTATGAAGCTTTTACAATTATTTCAGGCCATAAAAGAACGATTGATAAAGGCTGATAACAGGAAGAATATCTTATTTGTGTCTGCCATTATAATTTTTCTGGCCGGAGCTTTTTTCTACTTTTTTGGGGGAACAGATTTGTCTGCCAAAATAGCCTTAGATACGGATGAGTTCTATTTATCAAATGGGGAATATATTGAAGGCTTGGGATACTATATAGATGAAACCGCCGATTTGAGTGAGAGCAAGTTCTTTTGTGGATATAATGATATTGCATTACATAAAGGCTCTTATCGCGTTACGATTCGTTATATGGCGGATGCGGAGGGAAATACCTGTTATTTCGAGTCTCCTGACAGTGACTTCAATTCTGTGAGAAACAGTTCCTTTAACCTACGCTCTGACGTGACAAGTATTTCAGATATTATATGGGTTAATGATAACAGTGGAAACTATAAATTCGGCGTAACCTATTGCGGAACAGGGACCTTGGTCATTCAGAATATTTTAGTTGAACAGACAAATGATTACCTGTCAAGCATTTGTACCTTTTTGGTACTATGGGGGCTTATCGCCGTTGCTTTTTGTGTACTTTATAAAAACGCAAAAGCAAAGGGACAGAAGCAAAAGAATGTATTGTTTGGGCTGTTGCTGCTCTGCTTAGGCTCCTCTATCCCATTATATGTAAATTATCTGTTCTTAAGCCATGACCTTATCTTTCATTTGACACGAATCGAAGGAATTAAAGATGGCCTTTTGGCGGGCATGTTTCCTGTAAAAATATACCCCAATGTTTTACAGGAACGGGGATATGCGGCGCCCGTAATGTATGGGGATATTTTCCTATATATTCCGGCTCTGCTGCGTATATTAGGATATACGATTACTGATGCCTATCGAACCTACGTCTTCCTTGTCAACGTAGCAACCTGTCTGGTTTCTTATTGGTGTGTAAAAAGAATATTCCGGGATGAATATATAGGTCTGCTTGGAAGTGGACTTTATACCTTATCCGCTTACCGTTTTACAAACGTTTATATCAGAGTGGCGGTTGGGGAATATACTGCAATGACATTTTTGCCATTGATTTTCTGCGGTTTATATTTGATTTTTGAAGATAAAGAAGATAATGCGCGGAAGGAAGGGGTTCTTCTTTCCATAATTGGATTTACGGGTATTATTCAGACACATGTATTGACATGTGAGATGGTCGGCATTTTTACAATAGCGGCCTGTGGGATTTTGTGGAAAAGAACCTTTAGGAAGAAAACTTTTTTGGCTTTGACGAAGGTAGTATTGCTTGTTTTCCTGATCAATTTGTGGTGGTTAGTCCCTTTCTTTGACTATTTGGGTGAAGAACTAAATATCAATTGTATTGATTCTCCTTATATACAAACAAATGGATGCTTTTTAGCGCAATTACTTATGCCTTTTACAGATGCCGCCGGTGTCAGTCTGACAGCGGATGCCGGAATAGCAACTGAAATGCCGCTTAATTTGGGGCTTTCATTAGTTTGCGGTATCATATTCTTTTTTTATTTATTTTTCTTTGGCAAGAAATTTTCAGATAAAAAATATACTTGCCTGGCAGTGTTTAGCATGCTTATGGGAATATGGGCTTTATTTATGAGTACCATTTATTTTCCATATGATAAATTGAGTGACTTTAGCTCGCTTGTACATAAATTGTTGGCAATGCAGTTCCCATGGCGTTTTCTGGTTATAGCAACACTTTTTATCACGATTTCGACCTGCACGGTTATAGTATTGTTTACAAAGTTTTATAAACCGGAGGTGGTAAAAGGACTTGTATTTGTTATAGGAATCAGTATACTGATACCATATTTCTATTCCGTCTATTCTTTTTTAAGTAAGACAGTAGCATACCGGGCATATGATTCTTTGAATAAGACAACCGTTATGAACGGAGAATACCTTCCGGTGGGAGTTGATGTGAACAATCTTCCCCCATTGGATTGTTTTCCGGGAGACGGAGTGATATTAAATGACTATACACGAAAGTATGTGAAGATTAATTTGGATGTTGAAAACACAAATCAAACCGAAAGCTATATTGATATACCTTTATTATATTATAAGGGATATACCGCTGCCGGTGAATACGGACATGAATATCTTCCTGTGTGTAGGGGTGAGAGCGCGCTTGTACGCGTGGCATTACCGGCAGGATATCGTGGGCAGGTGAAGGTAAGCTTTGAAGAACCGTGGTATTGGCGGGCGGCTGAGGCATGCTCCCTTTTAATACTAATCTTTCTTTTGCTGCGCAAATTAAAGAAAAAATAGTGGTCAATGATTGAAAGTGAGGGGAAATGAAAAAAGGTAAAGAAATTTTATATGGATTATTCTTTTCGAATAAAGCTGTTTTTTGGATAACAGGTATACTTGCGGCAATTATTTTTATCAGTATTTATGGGGTTCATGTATTAAATCCCACATATACGGATTGGCTTTTGGGCGGCGGTGATTTGTCACAACACTATTTGGGCTGGGTAGCATATAGAAAAAGTTCGTGGCATTTTCCGATTGGCATGATTGATACATTGTCATATCCTGACCAGATATCTATAATTTTTACAGATTCTATCCCGTGCCTGGCAGTATTTTTTAAAATATTGTCCCCCATGTTGCCGGAAGGTTTTCAATATTTTGGGCTATGGGGAATCATGTGTTTTGTGCTTCAAGGCATAATTGCCGCACGTATTTTGAAAAATTATTCGGATAACAGAATTTTGGTTATTGGAGGGAGTCTGTTATTCGTTTATGCCCCTGTGATGATTTGGAGGATGTATCTCCATACGGCTTTGGCAGGGCAGTGGATTCTTTTGCTGGGTCTAGAGCCTTTGCTTTTACGAAAAAAATTTTTAGAAGGGAAAAGGTTATATCTGCATTTTGCTGTCATTGGAGTTTTGTCAGCTTCTATTCATATTTATTTTCTGCCGATGAGCGGGATTATCTTACTGTCTGTTTGCCTGCTGGACATTTTATATGAAAAGCGTATGAAAAGAAGTTTGTATGCCATGGCTTTGTATTTGGCATCGGCCTGTTTTATCATAGGAATTTTAGGTGGTTTTTCCTCTGGCGTGACGGCATATTCGGGTGGTCTTACATCAAATAGCGGTAACCTGAATACCCTTTTTAACCCGCAGGGCTGGTCATGTATTTATCAGGCTTTGCCCTTATATGGTAATGGGCAGTATGAAGGTTTTGGCTATTTGGGGGCTGGAAATATTTTACTTTTGTTGGTAACATTCATTGTTCTGGTGGGCTTTGTATATAAAGATAAAGAGCATGCAAAAAGATACATAAAGACCGTAATGGCAATGTTACTTGCATTTATAATGTCAGTGATGGTTGCCGCATCTCCTTTAATCACTTTCGGCGAACATAAGATATTAGAAATTCCATATCCCGAATTTATAATACATGTGTGGTCGATATTCCGGAGTACGGGCAGGATGATATGGGTTGCAGTATACCTTGTAGAACTGGCTGGGTGTGCAGTTTGTTTTAAGCTGGTGAATAAGCGGGCAGCGTTGATATTGATATGCCTGTGTGTATGCATTCAAGTTTATGATATCCATAAAATTCTGGACAGTAAGAACGAAACATTCAATCAGATTGTTGAATACAGGAGTGGCTTAAAGTCGGATTTTTGGGATACTGTAGGAACTGACAGTGAACTTAAGCATATCGTTTATGTTCAGTTGCCTGATAATGCATATGCACTCACGGACTGGGCTTTAAAAAATGGAAAGACAGTAAATCAATTTTATATTGCCCGTTCTAACGAGGAAAAAGCACAGGAAAATATAACGCATTCATTGTCAGAGTTGTCAACGGAGGATATTTTTATTTTTCCTTCTTCAAATACACTGCAATGTATGGCGTATGATATGGACTATTATTTAGTAGATGATCAAATTGTAGGACATAAAGGCGCATTTAATGGTTATGAGTCATTAAAACTTTCTGACTTTTATGCTGTCTGGACATTTGGAAGAAATAAACACCTGGGAGATGGGGAAGATACGGCGGATGGGAGAATACTTTATCAAAATGGTCTTTCATATGGACCGTATTGGAGTGCCCCTAAAGGAAATTATGAAGTGGAAATTTTAGGAGATGGTTTTTCGGAAAACACAGAAATTGTAATTTATTCCGAAGGAGGATCTGTTTATCATGAATTTCAGATTGTGAGAAAGACAGAAAAGGATGTTATCATCAGCCTGCTACTGGAAAATAATGTAGATGATATTGAAATTGTGATAACAAATTCTTCTGAAAATTCTATAAAATTAAATAGCATAAAGCTGATAATGGTTTCACAGTAACACAAAAATAATTAAGTACAATAACTTAAGCAAATTAAAAAATACTCCTTTTCGATAAGAATCGTTATATCTTCATTCTTACCAAAAAGGAGCTATTTTTTTAAAGGACACAAATTATTTTATACTACCCGCAAATCCATTCCATATCTACTTTATTCTGTAATATTCAAATATCCCCAAAGGAGATCCTTCCAGCCCAACCTCAAAGGATGCATCACAAATTGTTTGTTTCAAATCACCATCCCTGAAAACTCTGATTCTGATGTCTGCATCCGGTTCTTCCGGCGAAGATACGATACATTCTTCCTCATTCAAATAAATCCCATATTTACCGGACTCATTACAAAATACGCTGGCCTCCCCCAGAACAGTGTCAGAGACGTCTCCTGAAAAGCGGAAATCATTCAGTACGGTACTTTCAGTCCCATTATGAATGAAAAGCAGATTCGTTTTTTCCGTAATTTTATCTTCTGAAATACCAATCGATTGCAATATTTCGTTATCCATCAGACTTAAGATTTCAGGATTCAGGATTTCTACGACAGCGTCATATTTAATTTCTTTTATAATATTAAAAAGCTCATTACAGTCTTGGGCGTCATAAAATCCAAAATCTTTATCCCGGTATTTTTCTTTGATATTTATCCACTCCTGATAGTCATCATGCCAATTGCTGTAAGCAGGGTCTTTCCTTCTATCCGGAATTTCATAATTTTCTTTTATCTTTTGGGCAATATAGGGCGTTACTTTTTCTGCGCCCAGGCAGTCATAATGGTCAAGACTCCAGAAATCCGTATTATAATCTAACCCAAGTTCTCCAACATCCTTAGACAGATCCCAGAAAGGGTATCCTGCTTCGCTGACAATTCTTCCGATATAATTCTTGCGCATGAGACAGGTACTGTCATTAAACAATACAGGTGAACAAAAGAATACCACATCGCAGTCCAGCTTATCGACCTCGTCTATTAACAGCCGGAGGTATTCCTGCTGATGTTCTTCCAGGGGCATTTCAGAACCGTCGTCTTCGAGCAGAGAGGCCTCGTCCACAGAGTTGCTGCTCCTTTTCAAATGCTCATATCCTCGCCCGGCATCGTGCAGTGCATTATCATATTGCTGTCTCGACGGGGTATTGGTATGATATCTGGTGATATCAAAAAAATAGTAAAGATAGTCGTATAAATTGCCGCCACTGTCCCTGGTTATCTCTTTTGCCAGCAGGGCCCTGTCAAAAGAGTATTTCATGCTGTCAAGATTGTATTTGATACAGAGTTTTCTGAAATCATCATCCCATTCCTTTGTACCACCATAGTGATCACGATAAAATGGAGCGATATCTATCATAATTAATTTGGGATTCTGGGTCTTCATGACTTCCCGCACGCTGTATCTGAGACTGTTTTCAAAATGAACATTTGTACAATAATCGCAGGCGGCCATGCCATATTGCTCCCAGGCCTCCATGGGCATAAAGGATGAAAACGTGATGCTGGTTCCAACCAGGACAACATCCAGTGTATTATCTTCTATACCATAAAAACTCATTAATCTATAATATCCTCTGTACATATATGAAACATGTACAAACAGATAGGCCGTGATCACTACAGATAAAATCAGTCCAATTAATCTCTTTGCTTTTCTCACAATTCTCTCCCCCGGCGATTAAAATTGAAAGTAAATAAATTGCTGTGCGTCATAAGCTTCGCCGTAACAGCCGAAAAGTATAATACCAAAAAATAAAATAAGAAAAACCAAATACCGGATGCATCCATTTTGCTTGAGGAAAATGGTTATAACGTCTTTTCCGCGGTATTTCATGTAGTCAACAACCGCTAACAGGAGAATTGACAGAATCAAAATAAGCATTTCGGTTCGATTCGTTCCAAGGTTCATCAGGAAACTCTTTAAAACGAGGAAACGATTAGCGGGGCATAGTATATTTTTTAATACCGTCAATGAGGTATTCCATCCGCCGCCCCTGAAAAATATCATGGAGAATTCTATCAGTGAAAGTGTACATACGGATTGCAATAAGGTTTGAAAAAATTTACCAATCTTACTTTGAGGGGGACGTTTTTCTCCGCCGGTTAATTTCTTTTTTATTCCGTGGAAAGCGTCACCGAAAATCTGATACAGGCCGTTAAGAGCACCCCAGACAATATAGCCCATTGAAGAACCGTGCCAGAGACCGCTTATGGTAAAGACGGTCAGCAGATTTCGTTCTTTTTTTAATGTACCTTTTCGGTTTCCGCCCATTGGAATATAGAGATAATCCCGAAACCAGCTGGAAAGGGATATGTGCCATCTCTGCCAGAATTCTTTGACACTTTTCGCATAATAGGGAGCTTCAAAGTTGCTCATTAATTGGATTCCAAGCATGTAAGCAGAGCCTCTTGCGATAACGGAATAGCCGTAAAAATCGCAATAAACCTGTATGGAAAAAAGAACCGTGGCAAAAATGATATAAAAACCGGGGTACTGTGCAGGATTATTATATACGGTATCAACTATGATTGCCGCATGGTCGGCGATAGCCATTTTTAAGAACAATCCATATAAAACGAAATAAAATCCTTTTCGCAGATTATCATATTCCAAACGGTGTTCCTGTTTTAACTGTGTAAGCAAATTCTTGCTTCTTTCAATTGGTCCGGCCACAAGCTGTGGGAAGAAAGAAACAAATAACGCATACATAAACAAATTTTTTTCTGCGCGAATATCATTTCGATATACATCAATCAGATAACCTAAAGATTGTAAGGTGTAAAATGAAATTCCCACTGGGAGCAGAATATCGATTTTTAATGATATAGCCGGTAATCCTGCAATCATGAGTAATTGATTGACACATGCCAGGCTGAAATAGAGATATTTATAAAAAAATAAAATGCCCAGATTCAGGAAAATACAACCGATCAGGCATATTTTTTTCCAGTTTATAGTTTTTCCGGTTCCGGATAGGGTGGCTTCCTTTTCACGTATTTTTTCAATAGCTAATCCGCAGGCATAAGTAGTTACCGTGGAAAATAATAACAGCAGTGCATATAGTGCATTCCACTGCATATAAAAATAGTAGCTTGCAGCAAGAAGCCATACGTGGCGTACTTTTGCAGGCAGAAGATAATAGATAAGTACCACAAGTGGCAAAAAAATTAAATATTGGGCTGTATTAAATAACATTTTCTTCCTCACACATATAGAGTCAAAGGAGATTAAAATGTCGTTTCACCATCGTGCGCCACTAAAGATGCAGATGTTACTTTGTCTATCTCCATGAGCTCCCTGATAAGCTTACTTTCCTCTTTTGCACGAACCTCTATAGCCATATCCAGGTGATTTTCCGTTAAATTTCTGGCTTTTACTTTATATAAGGCACAATACCTCTTTATTGTTATCATAATATCATCTTCGCTGTCAAGGGTATTTGCATTTATTAATAGTATTTGTGGAGCTCTGGCGATGGGCAGCTTATCTGCAATTAAGAGTCCGACGGTAAGAGCCAGCGATGCAATTACTGCAATAATTGCCAGGCCGGCGCCGCATATGATACCGACGCTGATTGACCAGAACAGGAATACTAAATCCATTGGATCCTTAATGGCTGTTCGAAACCGGACAATTGACAAAGCGCCCACCATACCCAGGGAAATAACAATATTTGACTGGATTGTCAATATAATTGCCGCAGTAATAATTGAAATTGCCGGAAGCGACATATTAAAATTTTTATTGTAAAAAGAATTTCTGTTAATTACGCGATAAACGAAAAATATATAGGATGAAATCAGAATAGAAATCAGCATACATACTAAAACGGATTTTACTGTGAGGGTAGATGATGCGTATCCTTCCAAAAAAGCTTCCTTAAATATATCGATATAATTCATATGCGGCTTCCTCCATGTGTATTATACTTTCTGCATAAATAGTATTTTGAAAAACTACTCCACCTTAAAGAATCAAGTTGGAGAGTATTCTTAATATAATCAGGTAAAAATTCATCCCATTTTACTTCCATAACGCACTGCCCCTTTTCCATAATGGGCCTTACGGAAATATTCTGCTCAAGGAAATTGCTGATATTGCCGGATGAACTTATGGCTTCATCGAAGGTGACCCTTACATTGCCCAGTTTGTCAACAAAGGGTGTCCGGGTATATTCAACAATAACTTTAGGTTTTAAATGTTTTGTCATCATCTCATAGAGAAGTGATTTTAAGGTATCGGACATGTTCTCCTCTATGGTTATCTTTTGGCTGTACATTAAGTGTTGGCAATAACTTTCATTAATGCGAACAGCTGTTTTTAGTGTCATCCCACGATGTTTAGCCTTTTTTTCAAGGAGAATATAATTAGGATTGCTGTTATATATTCTTACCCTGTATTTAGAACGCTCCCCTATACCACTTTCATTGTCATAAAAGCAGCTGTCTTCGAGATCATCAAAATATAAACTTCTGATTCTGTAAATTCCATTTTCCCCTGCGTGGATATCCGCCTTCAAAAGCCCCTGGGCTCTGGTCTTTAATATTGCACTTTGTGTTGCCCCACAAATATATTTGTATTCATGCCTGTATTTTCCACAAACCATATTCCAGCCTACTTAATATTTTTTTCATCCAATTCTTTTATGCCATTGCAATGAACCGCTTCGTAAACAGAGCTGAAGGTATAATCACAATCAAAAATCCCCACATAATCATCTGCAGTAATTGCATTTTCTCCTGCAATAATTTTACAATTTCCACCGGAAATCAATACATAGCCTTTTTCACTATCTGTTCTGAGGCCGGAACCTTTCCCTTCTATCTGAAGCGTGCAATTCTCACTTACAATTCCGTCATTGCCTCTGATTCCATCGTTCTGTGTTTTGATATAAAGATTAGAGTTTATCACCTTCAAACGATCCTTTGAACGGAGTGCATCGTGATAATACCCATAGACACTGAGTTTTCCATCTCCATTGATTGTAAGGTCGCTGTTACTGAATATGCAGGCTTCAGCATCCGATGAATACTCAGCGCCATCAGAAATGATATTTTCCGTACCGTCCATTAATGTAATTACCATCTTTCCTGCCTGCTTTACATAAATTGCAGGTCCGCCTTTGGTTTTCCATTCCACACCATCCAAAAACAGATGTACAATCTCGTCATCATAGACATCAATAATTAATCTAAATTCATTTGATGTACCGGAAATTATATAATTTCCTTCCTTACAAATGGTTATGCTGTTAACCATATTCTCCGATTCTAAGATGCAGCCTTCTATACCTTCATACTGACTGATTGGCTGCGAAATATTTATAGGAACAGAATCGGTGTAATCTATATCCCTGTCCGTATCGGTTATCTCGTGCTGAATAAGATCTTCGTAATCTCTCAGTTCTCTGTCTACTATCTTTTCTCCCCCTATGGAGGCGTTCCATAGTTGACCGCATCCGGAAATAAACGTTGCACCATACAAGATTATACCGAATAGAACCATTTTCTTATTAATCATAATGACCTCTTATCTATTGCCAGGTTTTCATTTCTTCAATTAAATAGACAACGATATAGTTGCGTCTGGTTTTAAAAAAATTGTCTATATAGGAAATGTAATCTTCATATTCTTCCGGACCAATGTCCGATGAAATAAATCTCTGATGACTTTTAACTGCCTGCAGCTGATAACATGTCTTCCACTTTGTTAATTCTTCGTGTATATCCGCATAATTAAAGTTACTGTCAGCTATTTCCATAAATGTATTTACAAATCTTTCCCGGAATTCAATATTTTTTAAAAGGCTTTTTATTATTTCTTCATCCATTAAATTTAAATCTGGTTTCCACCATTCTGATTCTTTAAAGGTGTTTCGAGTTGGGTCACCTAACGCCCCATCAAGATCGAATAACATAAACCGCCATTTCCCATCTTCATACTCTCCGCTGCCTGTCTGCTTGGAGCGCCAAACGGCAATATTTTTATCAAACCCAACATCAGTATTATCAATATAAAGCTGAATACAGTAGAAATCTATCAGACTTTGCATATCAATTAATTCACATGCCTGTTTATAATTTTCCACATATGTCATGTCATTTTCGGAAATAAACCTTAAAGCAGCGTCATAAGCATTCCATGCTTCCATACCGCCTATACCTGGAGAGCCTGGCTCGCTCATCCATACATTGTTACTGGCAATTCCATAATGATTTTGAAAATAATCTTCTCTATATCTTTCTCGTATATTATAGATTCCCCAATACTCTCCATTTAGGAAAAGGACGCATGGCTTGGAATCCTGAACCGAAACATCTCGATCTTTTACCACTGACTGTAAAAAAGAATCATATATTTTGCTTCCGTCATGGTTCGAACCACCATTACGTAATTTTATGGAAGAATATGGCATATTCTCAAAAAAGTCATAAGTAATTATTTCATTTCCGCCATAGATATCCCTGGCATATATATTAAACGATTTTTGAGAGGCGTCTCTGCTGGATTGTCCTGCTATCCGAATTCCAACTTCCTGTTGCATTTTTGGAGTATGCATGTTATCAAAAAAGATGATATTCGCTTCCCGTTCCCATTCCTTCCCTTTATTGAAAGCGTTTGTGGAGGTGTATTTATAATAAGTATGCCCGGTGGAATCCGTATACGAATCCGGAACACTACCATTTTGGTCTCCTGCAAGTTCAATATAATTTTCTAAGGCTTCACCATTTCCGTAAATCCCTGTCTTCTCATCAAATAAGTTGTCAGGATCGGTTACCAGAGAAAGTATAGAGTAGTTCTGATATTCTTCCGGGTTCAATCCCACGAAATATATTGCTGTCGCCGTCTTGCTTATTGTGCCATCTGATGGCGAAAATGCTATTGCTCGAACGACCGTACCCTTATCCACCTTAAAGTCGGGCGTATATTTCATATCCGCCATCAAATCAGTCCTGGCAGCATAGAGGTTTTCTTTTTGGCTTGCATCACAAACCATAATCGGTTCCGTATATTTTTGAGAATCAGGAGTCGGATCACTGCCATCTAATGTATAAAAAATAATTTCATTTTCATTTGCAGTTAATTTCAATAAAAAATCATCTTCATAAAAACCACTTTCAACGGAGAAAGAAGGCATATCTAATTGTATTGGCAAAACAGGATTAGAATTATCATTACTTTCTCCGGCGGTTGGAGCCTGCCTTGTCCACTGGTTTCCGCCATCTGTTGACCTTGCAAATGCGGTATTGTATTCTAATTTGGGGACATTTATAGAGTCTATGATTCTGCCATACTGGTTACTTAAATAAAGTTCTTCACCATAACCGGACAATTTAAACGAAGCATGCCTGACAATATCGGCATCGGTACCGTCTAACCAAATCAGGATATGCCCTTTACCCGGAATAATGATCGTATCCAGTGAATGGCTGTCAGGATTATTTTGGCTGTCCGACAGAGAAAAACCCGTCAAAGATACAGGTACTATTGCCGGATTATATAATTCTACGTAATCAGAATAATTCCCATTTTCATCACAGATAACTGAAAAATTTTTGCTGCAGACTTCATTGATGACTATATGGTTTGCGGCTTCGGAGCAATAGCATAATAACATGGTGAAACAGCATAAACCACAAAGGCAAAATAGTATAAATTTGATTTCGCAGTAGTTTTTCCTTTTTTTCATAAAAAGCCTTTTTATGGAGTACTTAAGAAATAATAAACTTTTATTTTTCTATTCATAATATAGTGAATTTATCTCTCTGTCAAGATTTGGAGAGGGTTTCAACGGTTTGAATAAATCATTGAATCAGGATTAAACTTTTATTTGGTTGTGCTGCCTGAATAAAAAATTTCCATATACTTCCATAAAAGGTAGCATTTGGATTATAAAATGGGTTATAGTATACCTATAAACATTCCAAATAAGGGAGGTACAAAAGATGCAGGCACATGACATGCTGGTAGAAAGAATCAATAATTTATGTAAGAAAAAGAGAATGACGTATTATGCATTATCGGTCAGGTCAGAGGTACCCATGACAACCCTGATGCACATTGTAGAAAAATCAACGGTGAATCCGGGTGTGCTGACAATGGGGAAGATTTGTCAGGGATTTGGCATTACTTTAAAGGAATTTTTTGACTCGCCTGAGTTTAAGGATATGGAACATATGGATATGTAAGACGTAGATACATACAAAGAAGCAAAGTCGAAATAAGGCCAAATCATTATTGTACTTCGATACAAAAATGATTATAATAAGCGTATGAATGCAATTCTTGAACATGAACAAAGAATGAGAGGTACGGAAGATGCACGCGCAGGATATGGTCGTAAGAAGAATTAATAATCTATGCAGGCAAAAAGGAATATCATATTATACATTGTCCGGCCAGTCAGAAGTGCCTATGACAACTCTGATGCATATCCTGGACAAGTCAACAGTAAATCCGGGCATTCTAACGATTGGAAAACTGTGTGGGGGATTTGGAATTACGTTAATGGACTTCTTTGATAGTCCGGAATTTGAGAATATAGAGCGTTTTGATATGTAATGGAAGCTTTTAGCTGTTGGTTTTATCATGTTTTTATCACGCGCACCTCCTTAAGAAAAGTAGTGGATAGAGATGTGCAGAATAAATGAAAATAATGGAGGATAAAACATGAAAAACCAGAACATAGAAAATCAAAGTATATTGGTAGAGAGAATCAATAATTTATGCAAGGAACAGAGAATGTCATATTACGCATTGTCTTATAAATCAGCAGTGCCGATGTCAACGCTGATAAATATTGTGAACTATAAAACAAACAGCCCAGGTATAGATACTGTGTGGAAAATAAGCAGCGGTTTAGGTATCAGCCTGAAGGAATTTTTCAATACTTCTGAATTTGACAAGATAGATACCTCTTTTCTGTAATGACCTTGCAAGTAACAGCTATTAAAAAGAGTTAGATGAAAGTTAGATATGGTCCAAAGTCCTGTGTGTGCTTTGGACTATATTCTATTTAAGAGGATAAATCATTTTTTTACGTATACTTCCATAAATGAGCATAATTGAAAATCCTGGTGCGTTATAATATACCAAATATGGGAAGATATTTTCGGGAAGATGAAAACATTTGGTGAAAGAGGGAGGAACAAGGGATGAATGCACAGGACATACTGGTGGAGAGAATCAACAATTTATGTAAGGAAAAGAGACTGACTTATTATACGCTATCTTACAAGTCGGCGGTGCCTATGGGAACGTTGGTACATATTTTAAACAAGTCAACGATAAATCCGGGTATCCTGACAATTGGGAAATTATGCGATGGATTTGATATTACGCTGAAGGACTTTTTCGACTGTCCGGAGTTTGAGGGGATAGAGGATTTTAGTGTGTAAGGATAATTAATTACTTTAAATATTTTAAAACCGCTTTTGCTGCATTTAGAAATAATTATCAGCAAAAGCGGTTTTTATATACTGATTCATGAGACGCTACAGTCTATAACTAATGGAACAGACTGACCGGTAGAATTAACTTGGCAGTGCTTGATATTATTGACCACTGTTGAGCACTTTTTCAATGTACATAAATCCGGCAAATCCATTTTCATCCATCAGTGAGTCCACATCTGCTCCTGCAGGAATATGTAGTACATAGGGTTTTCCTTTATAGGAATAATTTACAGTTACAGCCACATCGGCTCTGCTTCGGAGTGCCTCAAATACTGCACGGTTAAAGCTTGTCCAAATGGTGGTGTTGATGGTAACCTCACTCTGCTGGGCATGAAGAATGGTGTTGGCCGCATCTGCCAGGAAAGTTGCATATGCAGAATTGGGAACCGCCTCGTATCTGAGAACCTCTCCGCATTTCGTGCACTGGTATGCGGAAAGGGCGTCGCTGGATGAAGTTGCGTCATTTACCGTAACATACTCGCCTACATGGTTACAGCTTGAGCTGCGTTTATCGCGGGTGCTCTTACTTTTATCCTTGTCCTTTTTGTTTTCCGGTTTTGTCTGACTGGAAGAACCGGAAGAATTTCCCGGCTGCTGGGAATCGTCAGTTCCGGAGTCATCGTTTCCGGCGTCTGTTGAGGACTTTAAGGAGGGGAGATAGTTTGCCTCAAATTCATCAGCTAAGAGCTGCCCCTGCATAACAAAGCATAAATTGTTGTTTGCGTCTATCATGGCAATCAATGGGGTTGTTTTGAATAAATCAGGACCAGCGCCAGTTGCCTGATTATAATTATCTGCCTGTCCATAACTGCCACGACCAAATTTAATTATGTCCCCGGCCTCTGAACAATAATCGTCTTTGAATTTTCTTACAGCATCTTCGGTTGCATTTTGGCATTCAATTGCATATACGTCCACTTCGCCATTTTTAAGCCATTCGCTTTTAGAAATAGAACTCAGGGTGTTGATGCAGTTCAGACAGCCGTCTTTAAAGAAGATCAATACCTTCGGTCTGCTCTCTGCTTGGCTGGATAGGCTTTCTCCGTCTAACCCTATAAAATTGTAATCAAGGTTCGCCGTACCTTCAGGAAGTGCTTCGGCGGCATTGGCCGTTATTGCCATGGACATAACCAGCAAAAATGCCGCCAGTGTGGATAAAACTTTTTTCTTCATACTTTTCTTTCCTTTCGCGTTTTTGTAATATCGTGCAAAGAATATACCATATAAAAAGCAAAATGTAAAGAAAATATATGCGCTGTTTTTAATGATTTTTTATGTAAAATCTGGGAAAAATAAAAAGCCGTAACCATGCTTGCAAAGTGGCATAAAAATGAAGATTCGGTTGACAAAATTTATATCAATCCATAGAATAATAGTCAGGTCATAACGACAGTATTTGAGATTATGAATCGATTTGCATAATTTTATATAGATATTTTATCTTATATAGATATTTCATCCATGAAAGGAAAACATTATGAAAGTTGTCATCCTTGCAGGAGGGGCCGGTACAAGGATTGCGGAGGAATCCCAGTACAAGCCCAAGCCAATGATTGAAATAGGCGGAAAGCCCATCCTGTGGCATATTATGAAAGAATACTCTTATTATGGATTCAATGAGTTTATCATCTGCGCGGGATACAAGCAGCATATTATTAAGGAATGGTTTGCGGATTATTTCCTGAACAACAGCGACATTACGTTTGATTACACAAAGGGACAAAATGAGATGACAATTCACAATTGCCACCTGGATTTGTGGAAGGTAACGGTTGTGGATACAGGTCTTAACACCATGACGGGAGGACGGATCAGAAGGGTCAGGAAGTATATCGGAAACGAGCGCTTCATGCTGACCTATGGCGACGGCGTATGTGATGTGGATATTCAAAAGCTGCTTGCATTTCATCAGTCCCATGGAAAGATAGCGACGCTGACAGCCGTATTGCAGGAGCAGCAAAAAGGAATCCTGAATATTGGCGGAGACAATGCGGTTAAATCCTTCAGGGAAAAAAATCTGGCGGACAGCGCTGCCATCAATGCGGGCTATATGGTGCTTGAGCCTGAGATTTTTGATTTTATAGAAGGGGATGATACGGTCTTTGAGAGGGAACCCATGGAAAGGCTTGTGGAGCGGGGGGAACTGATGTCGTACATGCATAGGGGGTTCTGGCAGTGCATGGACAATGGACGTGAGAAGCATATGCTGGAAAAAATGCTTGCGGCCGGCCGTGCGCCGTGGAAGAAGTGGGACGAATAATACATGCTGGTAGATAAATATTACAAAAACGAAAATGATGATAAAATATCGGATATAGACCGTGTCATTGGCGGATACATCAAAGCCATTGGGCAGGAAAACTGTGATGCTGCCGTTTTAAACGATCTGCGGGATGAGGTAAGCCTTTATCTGGGCTCGCAGGCCCGCTTTGCCATATCCTGGTATCCCTTTTCAAAAGATGCGGTTGTTTTGGAAATCGGAGGGGACTTTGGAAATATTGCAGGCGAGCTGTGCGACAGGGCAGCCCGGGTAGTGATAGCGGAGGAATCTTTGTTCCGCGCGGAGATGATATGCGAGCGGTATAAGGACAGGGGGAATTTGGAGGTGTATGCCGGGGATGTCTTTGACATGGAGTTTCCCTGTACTTTTGACTATATTGTTATTTTAGGATTTACGGATAAAATAGGAAATCACACGACGGCAGCAGGATTATACGTAAAAGCATTTGAGCATCTTAAAAATTTGCTGAAGCCGGACGGAAGAATTCTGCTGGCGGATGAGAATCTGTACGGCTTATCGGTTTGTCAGCAGGGGGACGGCTCGTTGAATCCTTGGTGCCATGTACGGAAGTTCAGCAAAGCGCAGATAACTTCCCTGCTAAACAAAGCGGGATTGGGATATGTGAAGTTTTATTATCCCCTTCCGGACTATAAGCTGGTTGGTAGGGTATACACTGACGAGGCGGCGCCTACAGCGTCGGAGTGGAATGCTCTGGTGAATTACGCCTGTGAGGATGTCAATTTTCTTTCCTGCAACATGGATCTTCTTTCGGAGCTTACGGACAATGGTTTGTTTCCGGTATTTGCGCCATACTTTTTTGCTGAGGCGGGAAAAGAGGATAATCTTGCCGGGCTTAAGAAAGCCAATGGGTTGTTTGACGAGACTTATGAATTTCCCCTATTGGGATTTAACTGGAGAGAGGGCGGTTATCCTTCTCTGACAGATGCGGTAAAGGATTATCGGCGGAAAGCTGTCGGGAGGGAGCGGGCCATAGCTGCGATTTCAAAAACCGACCAGGATCATGAAGTCCTGGAAAAGGTGCTTGCGGTTGAGCTGGATTTGTTGAGAAAATTAAAGCAGGTGTGCGACGAGAACGGACTTACGCTGTTTGCCATGTACGGCACCTTGCTTGGCGCTGTGCGGCGTGCAGGGATTGTCACCGGGGATGATGATATTGATGTGGCTCTTAGCCGGGAAGATTTTAATAAGCTGCTTGCCCTTAAGGATGCATTTCAAGGTGAGTATTTTTTGCAGACACCGGCCGGTGATGAATGTTTTTACGGGGGATATTTGAAGCTCAGGAATACAAACACCACAGCCCTTCATCCCCAGAATTGGTGGGTGAATTGCTGCGAGGGAATTTCCATTGATATTTTTCCATTGGACAGCGGTTTTTCAGATGCCGGGAAGGAAAAAAGAAAGCGTCTGAAAATAAAGCATCTCCAGAGATTTCTGTATGCCAAGGCCTATGGTTATTTCCCCAATTTCAGGGATATGAAGCTGCTAAAATGGAAGGCCTATAAGTATATGGGTAAGCTTTTTACAAGGGAACAGCTGGCACAGCAATTGGAGCTTGCTTTGTCGGAGACGGACGGAAAGGAGTCCTCTCCTTTTGGCATATATGCCCATTATTTGCAGGAGGGCCGGGAGCCTCAAATTTTCGACAGAAAGGGCTTTGATGAAATCATAAAGCTTTCTTATGAAGGAATGGAGCTGGAAGCGCCGGCTGGATGGGATGGCATTCTGCGTAAATGTTATGGGGATAATTACATAGACAGCCTTCCCTGGTACGAATCAAAGCGAAGGCACGGATTTTATGATACGGAGTTGCCTTATCAGAGCTACAAACCCCACTTTCGCGGGCTGTTTCGACCGGAACCGGCGGCAGGGCAGCAGGTTGTGCTTTTTGGAGACGAGGCCTTATTCGAATCCTATTTTAAAAGATATGGGGAGAAACATGTGCCTGGGGGGATAGTGTCCCTGTCAAATTACGGAAAGAAAAAGAGTTTCCATGGAATCCCTGTGCAGAAGTGGGATGAGTATATAAAAGTCATGCCTGACCCGGCCCAAATCTATCCGGTGATTTGCAGCTTTGATTTGAGAGGGGCAATTGCGTGGATGAAGGCCGCGGGGATGGATAATTATTATGTTTATCTGCATAACCGGGAGTGGGTTTTGCTGGCAAATTATACTTTTGCCATGAGAGAGTTCGATTGATTCCCGCGGATAAAGGAGAAGAACAGTGGACATCACATATTTACTATTTTTGCAGAGAGCCAGAGAAGCCTTAGGCTCTGTGGCAGACAGTTTCTTTTTACAGGTAACCACACTTGGGGAAGGGGTCATAACCTTCCTTTTGCTTGGATTCGTATACTGGTGTGTGGATAAACGTTCGGGCCAGCTGATGGCTCTGAATGTGTCGATTGCCTGCACCTGGAATCAGTTTATCAAAAACATCTGTAGGGTGGAAAGGCCTTGGGTTCGTGATGAGCGGATTGTGCCGGTGGAGTCAGCCCTTGCAGGGGCGGGAGGATACTCGTTCCCAAGTGGACACACCCAGAGGGTCACGGCCACATGGGGCGCCTTGGGCGCAGCTTTTTGGATGAATAGAAAGAAGCTGCTGTCGGGCATTTGTTGGGCGGTTGTGGCGGCAGTTGCTTTTTCAAGGAATTATCTGGGGGTGCACACGCCTCAGGACGTGCTTGTGGCTCTTGTGATGGGAATCCTTTTAATTTTGGTGTTAAATCGGGTTATGGTCTGGGCCGACGGTGGAGAAAACCGGGATATTGTGGTGGCAGTAGTGGGCTGCCTTTTATGTTTTCTGCCTATGCTTCGGGTAGGCTGTCTTTCTAATGCCGGAGCAGGCATGGGATTTATGATTGGCTGGGCTCTTGAGCGGCATTTTGTGCGGTTTCGGGTGGAAGGTGACCGGTCTGCCCTCTGTGTGCGGTTTGTTCTGGGCGGAGCTGGGATTGTTTTTATTTTGACGGTACTGCAAAGTGTATTAGGACTGATTATGCCGGGGAAGTATGCGGGGTTCTTTACCTCTTTTTCGCTGGCTGTTTTTATTATGGCGGTGTATCCTTTCTTTTTCAGCAAAAGGAATAGATATAGGCCCGGTTTGGGAATATTGGCGGCGCTGTTGGTTGGCATTGCTGTTTTCAGTTTCGGATGGGAGCGGCATCTGCGGAATACGGCGGAAAATGATGGAATGACGGAACAGACTGCCAGCCAGGAGGAGGCGGGTCAAATATCCGGTGAGATGTCGGGGCAGGAGGCCGGAGGTGCGGATGGTTCCGGACAGAGGTCTGGTCAGGAGACTGCAGGAGCGGAAGGCTTAGGACAGGTAAATGGTCAGGAGAACGCCGGGGCAGATGGACAGCCCCCCGAAACAGAGGGTACCTTGGAAGGTACAGACGGACAGGAACAAGAAAATGCCGTCGGAAAACTGCCGTGCATCATCGCTCATAGGGGATACAGCAGTGAGTACCCGGAAAATACATTGGCAGCCTTTGCAGGCGCTTTGGACATTGGCGTGGATTATATAGAGCTGGATGTGCAGCTAAGCGCAGACGGGCAGGTGATAATTCTCCATGATGACAGCTTAAAGCGCACTACCGGGGTAGATGGGAAACCTTCGGACTTTACGTATGAGGAGCTTGCCGGGCTGGATGCGGGGAGCTGGTTTGATACCGCTTTTGCGGGAGAAAAGCTGCCCACGCTGGAGGAGGCGCTTAAGCTGATTCAGGACACAGAGTGCGGCGTATATTTGGAATTGAAAGATATTGGCGAAGTGGATGGCTTTGAGGAGGCTGTGCTGGAAGTGGTGGATGACTGCGGTATGAGGGAGCGGTGTCTGTTTGCCTCCTTTAGGTATGATTATCTGCGCCATTTTAAGGAATTGAATGCAGAGCTACAGACGCTTTATAATACAAATTCAGGTAAAACGTCTTTGCCTGAAGAATTTCCGGCGGATTATTATGGATTGTATATTGAAACCATTACCCAGGAAACGGTAAATGCAATCCATCAGGCCGGAAGGAAGGCATTTGTTTGGACGGTAAATACACCTGTGCAGATGAAAAATGTACAGACTATGGGAGTGGACGGGATGGTGACAAACTATCCGGGACTTGCAAAGGTAATACGCCAGCCGGAATATGAATATTTGGCGGAGCGCTATGAGAGTTCATTTTCTCTGCCGGGATTGTATGATCAGGATTTGCCGGAAAAATGTGACGATATGATTGTCCAGGGATTTACCAAGGCAGGCAATAACCTTGTGATATCCGCTTACAGTAAATCAGGAGAGTATAACAGTATTCTTTATGTAATGGATTTAAATGGCAGGCTTGTAAAGGTAGTGGACTTACAGTTTAAGGCCCATACAGGTGGAATTGCTTATGACGAAGGGCATGACTTGTTGTGGGTAACGGGGCCTGCGGGAAAGGTATACGCTGTCTCCTGGCCGGATGTGATGGCGGATGCTTATCAGGGTGAAATTTTGGTGGAGCTTGACGGAGGGCTGGTAAACCATGGCGGAAGTAAGGTTGCTTCCTTCTTAACCTTCTTTGAAGGGGAACTGTTTGTGGGTTCCTATGTAAACGGGGCGAATGGTCTGCTGAACCGTTATGATCTTACGGAAGTGACGAAACCTGAACTGATATCGACAGTGGTGATTCCGGAAAGGATTCAGGGGATTACCTTTAAAAGAGATGGCGTGACCGGAGAATGCCATATGCTGTTAAGCCAGGGATACCAGACGGAGGATGCTTATCTCCTGAAGTATTTGTACGAGAAACAGGTTACGGAATATGGTGAGCCGCTGGAGCGCCATGTGCTGCCGGAAGGGGTGGAGCAGATTCAGATGACGGCCCGGGGTATGTATATTTTGTTTGAGTCGGCGGTTCGGCCTTACCGTCCTACCGCGCGGATTCCCAACGATCAGGTTTATCTTATCAGGGAATAACACAAAGAGAATTTCGAAAGAATTGTTACCAGAGCTTTAAGATGTATGAAGGTGTATTTAAGGAGGCAAGACGGCAATGCTTTTATTAGACTGTACCTTGCGTGATGGCGGTTATATCAATGACTGGGAATTTGGATATGACAACATTATCAACATTTATGAAAGACTGATTTCCGCCGAAATAGATATTGTGGAGGTGGGATTTATTGACGCCCGCCGAAAGTACGATGGGAACCGCAGTATATTTCCCGATACGGCAAGTGTGGGGCGTACTTTTGAAAACCTTGGAAAAGGGAAGTCCATTATTGTAGGGATGATTGACTACGGGACCTGTCCCATAGAAAATCTTCAGGAGCAAAAGGAAAGCTTTTTGGATGGAATCCGCGTTATCTTCAAAAAGGAAAAGATGCACGAGGCCATTGTCTTCTGCAGGCAGGTGAAGGAAAAGGGGTATAAAGTATTTGCCCAGGCGGTCTCCATCACCAGCTATGATGACGAGAACTTTCAGGAGCTTCTTACACTGATTAACGGACTTGAACCTTATGCATTTTCACTGGTGGATACTTATGGGCTTTTGCACCGGGGAGACTTGCAGAGGTATATGCAGATGGCGGATGAAGGGCTAAAGCCGGAGATTGGGCTGGGATACCATGCCCATAACAATTTCCAGCTGGCCTATTCTAACTGCATTGAGCTTTTGGAGAATCCTTTGAAGCGGAATATGCTGGTAGACGGAAGTCTGTATGGCATGGGGAAAAGCGCAGGCAATGCACCCATTGAGCTTCTCTCCCATTATATGAATGATCATTGCGGCAAGGAATACCACGTGAATCAGCTGCTTGAGGCGATTGATGTGACGATTCTGGATATTTATCATAAGACGCCATGGGGATACGCCTTTAAATTTTATCTGTCGGCGGCAAATGACTGTCATCCCAATTATGTGACTTATTTGCAGGAAAAACGCAAATTGTCCGTAAAATCCATCTCCGAAATTTTGGATAAGATTGCTCCGGAAAAGAAACTGCTTTATGACGCCGATTATATTGAGCGGCTTTATTTAAGATATCAGGCCCGGGAATGTGAGGATAAGACAGACCGGGAAAAACTAAAAGCCTTGTGGACAGGAGATAAGGTTGAAAGAATTGTATTCTCTCAACCACAAATTTGCGCACAGAGAAAGGAGCATGGTTATAAAAATGAAAGGCCTGTTTTGCTTTTAGGGCCGGGTACAAATATCTATGCCCAAAAGGATAAGGTGGACGTCTGCATAAGGGAATCCAACCCTATCGTGATTGCCGTTAATTTTCTTCCCGAGGGCTTTTTCATTGACGGGCTGTTTATCAGCAACGCAAAGCGGTATGTGCAGATGTCTAGGAAATTAGTGCGGCTTCCGGAAAAGGTTCCGGTGATTGCCACATCCAATGTGACAAGTGCAGGCAGACCTTTTGACTATGTTTTAAATTACAGCGCATTGCTGGACGAGAAGGCCTGGATTGTGGACAACCCTTTGATTATGATGATAAAGCTGTTGGGACAGTTTGGCGTGGAGGATATTCTCCTGGCGGGCTTCGACGGTTTTGGCGAGGCGGAAACCGCAAACTATGTGAATGAAAATATGGAGCATGCGTTTACTAAAGAAAAGGCAATGCAGTTAAACAGGGATGTGGAGGAGGCGGTTGGACGGCTGGAAAACAGACCTAAGCTCCATTTTATAACGGATACTTTATATCAAATTGAAGGTATCTGAACCAGAGCAGACAGGAGAGGGGATTTATGAAGCAATATCAATATATCATTTTTGATGTGGACGGCACGCTTTTAGATACGGCGGAAGGAATCGTCAGGGCAGTGAAAGAAACTATGATAAAGGAAAATCTGGAAATTCCGCCGGAGACTGTGTTTCGAACATTTATCGGGCCACCCATTCAAAATTCTTTTCAAAAACTTTATGGAATTGAGATGGAAAGAGCCCAGGAGATTGCCACTATATTCCGAAATTTTTATAAGCAGGATGATTATATTTTGAGAGCCAAACCCTATGAAGGGATAAATGAAGTGTGCAAGGCCCTTTTGGCAGCAGGCAGGCAGATAGGGATTGCCACTTACAAAAGGCAGGACTATGCGGAAAAAATCATGCGTCATTTTCATTTTGATGCGTATACGGATCATATTTATGGAGCCGACCATGAAAACCGCTTGAAGAAGGTGGATATCATCAGAATGTGTTTGGAGAGGATGGGGTGTGGCGATTATCGTCAGGCGGTGATGATTGGTGACAGTGACAATGACGCCATTGGCGCTGAGGCACTTGGAATTGATTTTATTGGGGTGACGTATGGCTTTGGTTTCTGTGACCGGAGGAATGTGGATGAATATGCCAATGTGGGTTGTGCGCATACAACCTTGGAATTAAAGGAACTTTTGGGTGTGTAGCCGGGAAAATTTCCGAAGCAAAAACAGTGTCTGGTATTTGTAATAATGAATCATCGAATAGAATGAGAGGAGTGGGCTGGGGAAATGAAGATTAAGATAGCGCAGTATATTGCCAATTTTCTGGTGGAAAAGGGCATAGAGGATGTTTTTACGGTAACCGGTGGCGGCGCCATGCATTTAAATGACGCGCTGGGACACAAGAAGGGGCTTCATTGTATTTACAATCATCACGAGCAGGCCTGTGCCATTGCAGCGGAGGGCTATACAAGGCTGACGGGAAATCTGGCAGCGGTATGTGTGACCAGCGGTCCCGGGGGAACCAATGCAATCACAGGAGTGCTGGGGGGATGGGTGGACTCCGTTCCCATGTTTATCCTGTCTGGCCAGGTGAAGCGCGAGACCACTCTGTGGGCGACGGACGTACCCCTTCGTCAATTGGGAGACCAGGAATATAATATTATAGACAGTGTAAAATCTATGACCAAGTATGCCGTAATGATAACAAAGCCCTCAGAAATCCGTTACCATTTGGAGAAAGCTCTTTATCTGGCGGTGATAGGAAGGGGAGGCCCGGTGTGGCTGGATATTCCGCTTGATATTCAGGCGGCCCTGGTGGAAACCGAGGAGCTGACAGGCTTCGATCCTGTTGCGGAAGGGGTGAAGGCCCGGGAGCTGCCTGTGTATGATACGGAGCTTACGCCTCTTATTTTAGAACGGATTCAAAAAGCCAAACGTCCTCTTATCTTTGCAGGTACAGGAATACGGCTTGGAGATGCCCGGGAAGAATTTCTGGCGCTGGTGGAGAAATTGCAGATTCCCGTGGTGACCGCCTGGAATGCACATGATGTGCTGCCCACGGATTCCCCTTATTTTTGTGGAAAACCGGGGACGGTGGGTACCAGAAGCGGTAATTTCCTGGTGATGAACTGCGATTTGCTTTTGGTTCTGGGATCCCGCTTAAATATTCGTCTTGTCAGTTACAATTATAAAGACTTTGCAAAAGAGGCCTATAAGATTATCGTGGACATTGATGAAAATGAACTGAAAAAGCCCACGGTGGTGCCGGATTTGCCGGTACATGCCAATGTGAAAGACGTGATGGCTTCTATGGCGGCGGCTGATTACAGCGGCGCTACGGATGCCCATAAAAAATGGCTTCACTGGGCAAAGGAGCTGAACCGGAAATACCCGGGAGTCAGGCAGGAGCATAAGCAGGAGAATTACCCTATGAATCCTTATGGCTTTCTGGATGTGTTTTTTGAGAAGGCCTCTAAGGATGAGGTGATGATTTGCGGAAACGGAAGCGCCTGTGTTATGACCTTTCAGGCGTGTCAAATAAAGGAAGGGCAGCGGCTGTTTACAAATTCCGGGTGTGCGGCCATGGGATATGGCTTTCCTGCCGCAATTGGCGCTGCTGTTGCGCGAAAGGGCAGGCAGGTGGTTTGCATTGACGGTGACGGCAGCTTCCAGATGAACCTGCAGGAGCTCCAGACAGTGGTGTACAACCACCTTAACATAAAAATTATATATCTGAACAATAGCGGTTATCATTCTATTCGCCAGACTCAGCAAAATCTTTTCAAAGGGGAGCCCCTTGTAGGAGTCAGCGACGGGAACGGACTGAGCTTTCCGGATATGGAAAAAATTTCATGTGCGTATGGGATTCCCTATGTGCGGATTGAAAATCTGGAGAGCGCACCGGAGCAATTGGAGGATGCGCTGCACAGGGAAGGGCCGGTTTTGATTGAGGCTGTTTTGGACCCGGAACAGAATTTTGAGCCAAAGCTTTCGTCCAAGGTATTGCCTGACGGGAAAATTGTTTCTCCTCCGTTGGATGATATGTTCCCCTTCCTTGACAAGGAAGAATATGAGAGTGTTTCCAGGGAATGCAGGGCGCTGTAAGAAGATTACGGGATGCAAGAGAAACGGAGTGATATGGTATGCAAAAAATTGTAATATCAGGCGCTACAGGCGCAATCGGAACGGCTCTGATTTGGTATGCCTTAGAGCAAAAAATACAGGTTCTTGCCATATGTCACAGGAATTCCAATCGGATTATGCGTTTGCCCAAGGCGCCGGGCTTACGTATTCTGGAATTAAATGGGGAGGAATATGCCGATTTTAGCAGCCGCGAGGAAGAACTTGCGGATTTGGGGAAATATGACTGTTTTTTTCACTTGGCATGGCAGGGGACTACAGGTTCTGCCCGCAGTGATATGGACTTGCAGCTGCGCAATATTCAGTATACCCTTGATGGGGTAAAACTGGCCAAAAGGCTTGGATGTGAATGCTTTGTGGGAGCAGGCTCCCAGGCGGAATATGGCAGAGTGGAGGGAATGATTTCCCCGGATACCCCGGTCTTTCCGGAAAATGGATATGGGATTGCCAAGCTCTGTGCCGGCCAGATGAGCAGGATAAGCTGCGAACAGCTTGGAATGAAGCATATTTGGACAAGAATCTTAAGTGTATATGGGCCGGGAGACGGCGAGGGTTCTCTGATTATGTCCGCAATTGGCAGCTTTTTAAAGGAGAGCGGGACGAAGTTCACGGCGGGAATGCAGAAATGGGATTATCTTTACAGCAGGGATGCGGCCCGGGCTTTGATGGGATTAGCCAGATGGGGAGAAGCAGGGGCAACTTATTGTGTTGGCTCAGGAAATATTCGGTTGTTAAAGGAATACATCCATGATATATATAGAGAGATATCCGGCCGGGATGGCAGTGATGAGGAGCTGGGAATTGGCGGCAGGCCTTATATGGACAGGCAGGTTATGTATTTACAGGCGGATGTTTCACAGTGGCCTGCGGAGCTGAAAGAGGAATTGAAAGAAAATCCTATGCGCTCCTTTTCCGAAGGTATCAGGGAGACCATTGGATGGTATCAAAAATACATTTTGTAATTGAAAGGAATAAAAAATGGATTTTTTTAAAGATAAAAGGATATTGATTACAGGGCATACAGGTTTTACAGGAACATGGCTTTGCGAGATTTTAAAATGTTTTGGCGCAAAGGTGGCAGGCTATGCTTTAGAACCGCCTACAAGCCCGGCCTTATTTGAGCTGACAAACATGAAGGAGGGAATGACTTCTTACATTGGTGATGTACGGGATTTGGCCCATTTAAAGGAAGTTTTTGCCCGGGAGAAGCCTGAGATTGTAATTCACATGGCTGCCCAGCCTATCGTCAGGGAATCTTATCAAAATCCGGTGGACACTTATGAGATTAATGTGATGGGAACGGTGAATGTGTTGGAATGCGTAAGGCTTACGGACTCGGTAAAATCTGTGGTGAATGTGACTACAGATAAGGTATACAGGAACAATGAATGGGATAAAGGCTACGTGGAGACCGATATTTTAGATGGCTACGACCCCTATTCCAACAGCAAATCCTGTTCGGAGCTGGTAACCCACAGCTATATACAGGCTTTTTTGAAGGAGCGGAAAATAGCGGTATCAACCTGCAGGGCGGGCAATGTAATTGGAGGCGGCGACTTTGCCAGGGATCGGATTGTACCGGACTGCGTCAGGGCGGCGGCAAAGGGAGAGCAGATTATCGTAAGAAATCCCCATTCCGTGCGGCCCTATCAGCATGTACTTGAACCGCTCTTTGCCTATCTGATGATTGCAAAAGCCCAGTATGAAAATCCTGCTCTGGCAGGGGCCTATAATGTAGGACCGGATGACGGTAACTGTATTACTACAGGGGAGCTTGCCGAGACATTCTGCAGTCTGTGGAACAGGCAATGGGGAGAGGAAAAGAAGATGATCAGATGGCTGAACCGTTCCGACGGCGGCCCCCACGAGGCCAATTTCCTAAAGCTAAACTGCGGGAAACTGAAGGAGTGCTTTGGGTGGAGCCCCAAGTGGTCTGTGGAGCATGCACTTGAGAAGGTGATAGAGCTTGAAGGGCTCAGGCTGAGTCACAAGGATGGCCTTGGAGAAAAGAAGCTGGCCGGTGAGCTGGTAAAATGTATGCAAGAACAGATTTATGAGTATAGAAGCGCCTGATATGAAAAAATTAATTTGGAAGGTGCGGCAACTTATCCCTGTGGGCAATGTGTCAGATGCTGCACATGCATGAGCATAAAGTCAGCTTGCAATGGGATATTTATATTTGGCTGTGACAGAGTGATTTGTTAGAACGGTTAAACAGAAAAGAGAAAGGACGAGGATAAGATAATGGATGAAAAACAGGCACGAGAGCAGATTTTGGAATTGGTGAAGGACTATTGTAACACTTATCATAATCAAAAAAAAGAGTATGTGGAAGGGCAGCGGATTCCCTATGCAAGCCGCGTCTACGACAGCGAGGAAATGGTAAATCTGGTGGACAGCGCATTGGAGTTTTGGCTTACATCAGGCAGATATACGGCTGAATTTGAAAAAGGGCTGGCGGAATATCTGGATGTGAAATATTGCTCCCTGGTCAATTCCGGTTCCTCCGCCAATCTTCTGGCATTTATGGCCCTGACATCTCCTTTACTGGGAGAGCGGGCGGTGAAGCCGGGGGATGAAGTGATTACCGTGGCGGCCGGATTTCCCACTACGGTGGCGCCGATTGTACAGTATGGAGCGGTTCCGGTATTTATTGATGTGACAATTCCCCAGTATAATATGGATGTATCCATGCTGGAGGAGGCGCTTTCCGACAAAACCAAGGCGGTGATGGCGGCCCATACGCTGGGTAATCCTTTTGATATAAAGGCGGTAAAGGACTTCTGCGACAGACATAATCTCTGGCTGATTGAAGATAACTGTGACGCGCTTGGTTCCACTTATTGGTGGAATGGGAAGGAATGCTTTACAGGAACAATCGGGGATATCGGAACCTCCAGTTTTTATCCGCCCCATCATATGACTATGGGAGAGGGAGGCGCTGTGTACACCAACAACCCGTTGCTGAATAAATGCGTAAAGTCTTTCAGGGACTGGGGACGGGACTGCGTGTGCGTTTCAGGACAGGATAATATGTGCGGGCACAGATTTGACGGTCAGTATGGAGAGCTTCCTGTGGGCTATGACCATAAGTATGTTTATTCCCATTTTGGCTACAATTTGAAAGCCACAGATTTGCAGGCAGCGATCGGCTGTGCGCAGCTTAAGAAGGTATCAGGATTTGCCAAAAGACGTCAGGAAAATTTTGATTATTTGAAGGAGCAGCTTATTGCAAGAGGTATGGAAAAATATTTCATCCTTCCCGAGGCTTGTCCGGGCTCTAACCCCAGCTGGTTTGGCTTCATGCTCACCTGCCGGGAGGGTGTGGAGAAAAATAAGGTGGTAAGGTGTCTGGAAGATCACGGCATACAGACCAGAATGCTTTTTGCAGGAAATATCACAAAGCAGCCCTGCTTTGATGAAATGAGAAAGTCAGGACAGGGGTACCGGGTAGTGGGAGACCTGGCCTGCACGGACCGAATTATGAACGACACATTCTGGATAGGCGTATATCCGGGAATGACGAAAAAAATGCTGGATGAAATGGTGAAGGTTTTGACCCGGTACTTTTAAATTGAAATATTTTTGACTTAGGGAACGAATTTTCGTTCCCTATTTTATTACAATAAGCAGGAATACGAAGGAGGACAGCATTTGCTACAATAAACAAAGCGTAAAATTCACCCTACAAAAGAATAGTTATAATAGCATTCCATGAAAAATTTACTATCATTGGGCAAAAAAATTACGCCTTGTCCTGTCACAGGACAGGAAAAGGAAAAAAGTGGAATAAAATGTTTGTGTCTATATCATGGAGAGTACATATGGCACGAATAGTTGATGAAGCACAAAATGTTGTTGGCGAAAAGGTTAAAAAATACAGAATGGAAAGAAAATTAAGCCAGAAGGATCTGTCAGAAAAATTGGAAGTATATGCAATTTATATTTGCAGAGGATCCATTTCCAGAATTGAGAGCCACGAGCGCACGGTGACAGACTTTGAACTGCGGGCCATGGCCCAGGTTCTTCGGGTTTCCATTGAGGAACTGTATGAAGAAAAATGTAATAACGAGACCGAAGACTGAACTGTCATTAAAGAGCCAGCTTTCATTTACGGAGCTGTTAACATTTTAACATTCGTGTACAAAGAGGAAAGGGGTACAAACAGATGAAAAAAGTAAGTTTCAAGAAAAAATGGCTGGCAATGCTGATGAGCATTGGATTTTTGGGGATGACCGGAACAGGGTTCGCGATGTCGGAAGTACAGGCAGCGCAGCCGCCGGTCATTTCTGAATTAAAGGTGGCAGAAAGCGGGGATAACACAGGAATTGTGGCGCAGTGCAGTTATGAGAATTACAGTGACCAGAGCGGATATGAACTGACATTATATCTTTTTAAAAAGGAAGAATCCGGTCGGTCATCGATTGTGATGCGGGAAAAACTCCCATATGCTGTTTCGGGAAGCGGTGAGACGGCCACATATCAGGCAGAGGAGGGCATTTATTTTGCTTCTGTCGGCATGATATATGGCAATGAGGCCACACAGATTTATTCGGAAAGTTATTATAGGGTAAAAATAGTAGATGGAAAGCCGGAGGTTTCAGAGGTCATGGAAGAAACGGAGGATGAGACAGGCAATACGGATACGGAAACAGCAGATAATGACGCAGGAGACCGGGTGAACAGTTCACAGGGAAATTCACGAAGTGATTCCGAAAAGTCCAAAGGAAAAGCGTGCAGTCACATTTTGGAATATAATACGGAAAGACCGGCGACGGCTGATCAGGACAGCCTGTTAGCATACCGGTGCACCCTATGCGGCGCGGCAATAAATTATGTGGAGGTGCCTAATTCGGCTTACAGCACGTTTTTAAAGGAAACGGCGGAAAAAATTGAAAAGGCCGGGAGTAATGAAACTGTAGTGGTTGAAACGGAGCGATGGATGAGCTTTGATAAGAAGGTGCTGAATGCACTTACCAATAGAAGGGATGTAACGGTAAAACTGTATTACCGGTATCAGGGAAAAAGATTTGGAATAGAAATTCCTGCGGGGGCGGATGTAAGCGGACTTGTGGATGAAAATGGATACTGTGGATTTTTATATATGGCATATATATTTGGGACAGTAACGGAGAAAATAATGCTATAAAACATGCGTAAGAGAGAAACGGAAATATAGCGATACGAAATATTATGATAAGGTATCGGAGAGGACAAGAATGTTTGTTTTCTCCGATATTTTTTTATTAAGAAATATTGGAAGGCGGTTGTTGGAAGGCCGGGTTGAAAAGAGAATTATTTATGTATTCACTATCTGTAGAAATTTTGCTATAATAAAACAGTTCGGGGACCTGGTAAAAAACAGCTATAAATGAATGAAAAGACAGGAAAAGGATTGAAACATATGAGTGATGCAACTACAGCAAAAACCTGTCTCGTTACCGGCGGGGCGGGATTTATCGGTTATTATCTTTCCAAAGCCTTATTGGAAAAAGGAATGAAGGTAATCGGGCTTGATAATTTAAATAATTATTATGAGGTTTCTCTAAAAGAAGACAGGCTGGACATTTTGAAGGAGTATCCGGATTTTCGCTTTGTAAAGGCGGACCTTGGGGACAAGGATGCGGTGTTTTCCGTATTTAGGGATTTTAAGCCGCAGGTTGTGGTAAATCTGGCGGCCCAGGCGGGAGTGCGGTACAGCATTGACAACCCAGATGCTTACATTAACTCCAATATTGTGGGATTTTTCAATGTTTTGGAGGCGTGCCGCAATTATCCGGTGGAACATCTTGTGTTTGCTTCCTCCAGCTCGGTTTACGGAGGAAATCAGAAGGTGCCCTTTTCCACGGAGGACAAGGTGGATCGGCCGGTAAGTTTGTATGCAGCTACCAAGAAGTCTAACGAGCTGATGGCTTACGCTTACAGTAAGCTTTATCAGATTCCGCTGACGGGACTGCGTTTTTTTACGGTGTACGGGCCTATGGGCAGGCCGGATATGGCGTATTTTAAGTTTGCAAAAAAGATTATGGCAGGCGAGCCCATTGAGATTTATAATCATGGGGATATGCGTCGTGATTTTACCTATATAGATGACATTGTAAAGGGAGTGGAAAGCATTCTGGAAAGCCCGCCGGTTAAGGATGAAAATGGAGCGGCCTATAAGATTTATAATATAGGAAACAATAAGCCGGAAAATCTGATGGACTATATTGCTGTGCTGGAAAAATGTCTGGGAAGGGAAGCAAAGAAGGAGTTTCTTCCCATGCAGCCCGGGGATGTGTATGAGACCTATGCGGACGTGCAGGATTTGATGGATGATTTTGGATTTAAGCCGTCTACGACCATTGAAGAAGGGCTGGGCAAGTTTGCAGAGTGGTTTTTGGAATATTATTATAAATGAATCATTGAAAAAGGCATGTTGTGAAATATCTGGCAGGGTTTGTGAACTTCGAAAATACTGAAATGTAAAGATATAAAAGGAATACGCCAAACAGTGTGAAGAACAAATTTTCATACGTGGGATTTGTGTCCGGGCGCACTTGACACAAATTCGTTATAGGCAGAGAACGTGCGCGGAAATGAGGAAAAGAGTGAAAAATTTTTCACCCGGCAAGTTTGTGACTGCGCGCTGCTTGCACAAACATTGCTTTTATGCGCAAAAAGCAGCGCAGAAATGAGGAAAATCATGAAAATTGCAGTGGCAGGAACAGGCTATGTGGGCCTGGTGGCAGGTGTGTGCTTTGCGGAAAAGGGTTACGACGTGACCTGTGTGGATGTGGATGAAAAGAAGGTTGAGCTGATGCGTCAGGGGATTTCGCCCATTTATGAGGAAGGGCTTGAGGAGCTGATGCAGAAAAATAACGCTGCCGGAACGTTACACTTCACAACGGATTATAAGTGTGCTTACAGAGATGCGGACGCTATTTTTATTGGTGTGGGAACGCCGGAGATGCCGGACGGCAGCGCCAATTTAAGCTATATTGCCACGGTCTCCAGACAGATTGCGGAGACCATTGAGAAGGATTGTCTGGTGGTGGTGAAGTCCACTGTTCCGGTTGGCACCAATGATAAGGTGGAGCAGTTTATCAAAGATTTTCTGGTTCATGATGTGAAGGTGGAGGTGGCCTCCAATCCTGAATTTTTGGCTCAGGGCACGGCGGTTCATGATACGCTCCACGCCGCCCGGATTATCATTGGAACGGAGAGCAAGGAGGCGGAGGAACTGCTTACAAAGATTTATGCGCCTTTCGACCTGCCCATTGTTTCCGTGAAACGGCGCTCGGCGGAAATGATTAAGTATGCCTGCAACGATTTCCTGGCTCTTAAGATTTCTTATATGAACGATATTGCCAACCTGTGCGAACTGGTTGGAGCGGATATCACGGATGTGGCCAGGGGTATGAGCTATGACGCGCGTATTGGCGCCCGGTTTTTAAATGCCGGGATTGGATTTGGGGGGAGCTGTTTTCCCAAGGACACCAAGGCTCTTAAATATCTGGCCCGGGAGCACGGTTATCAGTTAAAGACGGTGGAGGCCTGTGTGGATGTGAATGCAGCCCAAAAAACCAGGCTGTTTGAGAAGGCAAAGGAGCGGATGATCACCTTTAACGGTTTGAAGGTGGCGGTTTTAGGGCTTACCTTCAAGGCTGGAACGGATGACCTGCGGGAGGCGCCTTCTATTGATAATTTGAAGCTTTTACTGGCGGCGGGGGCGGATGTGTACGCCTACGACCCCAAGGGAGTGGAGCGTTCCGAAACGATTTTCCCGGAAGGAAAGGTGGAAAACGGAACCATGCAGTATGTGCCTTCTGTGGAAGAAGCTTTGGATAAGGCAAATATCTGCTTTATCTTTACGGAATGGCCTGAGATTAAGGCGACCGCGCCTGAGGAATTTAAGAAAAGAATGCATACGCCCCTTGTATACGACGGAAGAAATCTTTATTCGTTGGGCGAGATGAAGGAAGCGGGAGTAGAATATTACAGTATTGGACGTTAGAGAACGTAAATAGAATTTCAGGACGGCAAAGCAAGGCGGCGCTGAAGTGATAAATCTATAAAACTTCGCCGCGCTTCGCCGTCCGGCTTATTGGATACAAAACAAGGCTTGTCTGACATGCGGCGCGACAGACAGCCTTGCAAAGTGTGGCAGTGCCTGAACAATCAATAGGCTTGCGAAGCCTGCCGGCGTTTGGGCAATAGGCTGGCTTGCCAGCGTTTGCTCAGCAGCCGCATCTCTTATCGATAATATAGCGGGGCCTTGCTTTTATCTCGTCATAAATCCTTGAAATATAATGACCGATAATGCCCAGGCTGATCATGAGGACACTGCCGATGATCAGTTGCAGCAGGATAACGGTGGTGAAGCCCTCAAGGGCGGAACCGGAGAAGTATTTATACAAAGATTGAACGCCAAGGGCAAAGGATGCAATCAGCATAATCCATCCCATCAGGGTCACAAATTGCATGGGCGCGCCTGAAAAGGAAGTAATGTTCCTAATGGCATATCGGGTAAGACTCCATACGGACCATTTGGAAGTACCGATTGCCCGCTCCTGGACTTCAAATGGGATGGTGGTGGAGCGAAATCCAACCCAGGAGGAAAGGGCACGGAAAAAGGGAGCCCGCTCCGGAAGGATAAGCAGTGCATCCACAGCCTTGCGGTCCATCAGCTTAAAGTCGGAGGCCTTGGACATATCAATCCCGGTTGCTTTGCTGATTAAGCGGTAAAAGGTGTTGGCAGAAAGAGTGTGAAATGGATTTTCTTTTCCACGGGATGCTTTGACTCCTTCTACAACCTCGTAACCTTCCTGCCAGAGCCGGTACATTTCAGGCAGCAGGCCGGGGGGATGTTGCAAGTCACAGTCCATGATGACGCAGCAGGCGCCACAGGCGGCCTCCAGCCCGGCAAAAATGGCGGCTTCTTTTCCGAAATTTCTGGAAAAGGACAGGCCTTTTGCCTCGGCATATTTTTCGGAAAGCTCATGGATGCGCAGGTAGGTTGCGTCCTTCGAGCCGTCGTCAACGAAAATAATTTCAAAGGAAATGCAGGCCGCATCCAGTGTGGCTTTGATGGTCTCAAAGGTTTTTGGGATGTTGTCCTGCTCGTTATAAGAAGGTATGATAATGGAAAGTGTTTGATTTTCCTGCATTTGCTTGAGTCTCCTTGGGACAGGTGTTATAAACTCAAGTATATACGAGAAAAATAATTTTCGCAATGCTCAATAAAAAATAGCTGTGTTGTGAGGCAACAGTTCAGCCTAGGACTTTGCACTTGCTGCAAAGTCCGTAAGAAAGCGTATCGACCTCAAAAATCCGGCTCCTTTGCCGAAGGCAAACTTTTAAATGAGCCGGATTTCGTAACTATGAAGCCGAAGACCGAATAGTTATGTTATGTTGTGAGTGCGTTTTGGGAATAATGTGAGTTGATGGTTACAAAATATGACAGGATTCACAGGGAGAATGAATATATATGCAGCGGTATGATAAGATAATAATCGGAGCCGGTTTATATGGTTTGTATGCGGCGGAATTTTGTGGAAAGAGGGGGCAGCATGTGCTGGTGCTTGAGTATGATGATGCGCCCTTTGGAAGGGCTACGTATATCAATCAGGCCAGGGTGCATATGGGGTATCATTATCCGAGAAGCCTGACCACGGCGGTGAAGTCGGCGGGATATTTCAGGCGTTTCGTGGAGGATTTCGGCTTTTGTATCCATGATGCCTTTGAGCAGATTTACGCCACATCGGATAAATTTTCCTGGACCAATGCAAAGCAGTTCCAGGAGTTTTGTAGGGCGGCAGGTATCAAATGCGAGGAGGTGGCAGCTTCCAAGTATTTTAAGCCGGGGATGTGCGACGGGGCTTTTCTCACGGAAGAATATACGTATGACGCTAAGGTGTTACAGCGTCATTTTGAGGATACGTTGAGCAGCAAGCGGAATGTGGAAATCAAATACGGATGCCGGATCAGGAAAATCGTGAAAGGTGAGAAGGTCTTTTGGATTGAAACGGAGGAAGGCGATTTTTTTGAGGCGCCTTATGTGCTGAACGCCACTTATGCCTCTGTGAATCAGGTGATTGACAGAGTAGAGGGATTGGAAAAAGAATTTTTTGGCATCAAATATGAATTGTGCGAGATTATTTTGTGCAAGCCGTCAAAGGCTTTGGAGAAAATCGGGATCACGGTGATGGACGGGCCTTTCTTTTCCATCATGCCTTTTGGACAGACGGGGCTGCACTCTCTGACGGCGGTGACCTTTACCCCTCATGTGACCAGTTATGATTTGAAACCGAAATTTTCCTGCCAGAAGGGGATGGAAGAAGGAGAAAATAAATGTACGCCGGATGCGCTTGGGAATTGCAGTACCTGTCCCCACAGACCAAAGTCCGCATGGCCTTATATGTCTCATTTGGCGGATAAGTATATGAAACCGGAGTATGGGTACTCTTATTTACAGTCCCTGTACTCCATGAAGCCGATTTTAAAAAGTTCCGAGGTGGATGATTCCAGGCCCACGGCCATTCGGGTGATGAGCGAAGCACCGGTATTTGTGAGTGTGCTGTCAGGAAAGATTAATACTGTGTATGACCTGGATGCGTATTTATAATTTTTCGGCGTCGGCTTTGTGCCATGGAACTTATAAAATAAATTTTTCGGGATAAATTAGTTGGCTTTATAAATATTGTGCTGACACCTAAATTTACGGACTGTTGGCAGGAATGGAGATTTTTATGGGGAGTGAAACTGTAAGTAAAAAAGAAAAAAAATTCGTATCTCTGGTGATTTATCTGCACGATGTGGCTCCTTATCTGAAATATTTTTTGAGCACCCTTGTTCCGGTTTTTGAGGAAAATTTTGAGCAGTTTGAGCTGGTGTGCGTGGATGACGACTGTCAGGACGGCACAGTGGACATTTTAAAGGAATATGTGGAAAACAAGGGGCTTGGGGCCATGGTGAATGTGGTGCATATGAGCTTTTTCCAGGGGCTTGAGAGCGCTATGAACGCGGGCAGGGATATTGCGATCGGGGATTTTGTCTACGAATTTGACGATATTTTTGTGGATTACAATCCTGATGTGGTGATGAAGGTTTACCACAGGCTGTTAGAGGGCAATGATATTGTGGCGGCAAGCAGTAGCGGAAAGCTGCGCGTTACCTCCCGGCTGTTTTATGCCCTTTATAATAAGACCAGCAGAGGGAGGGAAAAAATCGGGCCGGAGACTTTCAGGCTGGTGTCCAGACGGGCGATCAACAGGATTAAATCTATGGGGCAGTACATTCCTTACAGAAAGGCAGTGTACATGAACTGCGGCTTGAATACCGCAACCATTTACTATGACAGCTCGGATGTGGATGTGAGGATAAAGAATAAGAGCGTGGTGTCAGAGCGCACCACCCTTGCCCTTGACTCTTTTATCTATTTTACAAATGTGCTGGAGCGGTTGTCGGCAATTATCTGCGGCTTATTTTTGATTGTGACGGTGGGGGTTGGGATTTATATTTTTTCCGACTTTTTTACCAAGACAAAACCGGTGGAAGGGTGGCTTTCCACAATGTGTTTCCTGGCGCTGGGATTTTTTGGGGTGTTTGCGCTGCTCACCATTATATTGAAGTATTTGTCGGTGCTGCTGAACCTGATTTTTAAGCAGCAGCGTTACCTGGTTTCCGATATTGAAAAAGTGGTGAAGCATTAAAAAGGGCCCAATATAGCGAGCGATATAAAATAAGGCTTGAGTCAAATCAGCCTGCTGATTTTATGCTCGTGCAAGCACGGCACTTGACTCATTGTTCGCGGGAATAAACAGGGTGCGTCTGCCCGGAAGGAAAAGTGTCGGAATCGTTAAGCGGGGCTCTGAGAAAGCCCGTATTAGAATCTATGAACAGATATAAAAGCGAAGACAGAAGGAGAGGGACATATGGCGGTTGTGCTGGTAAGCTGGATTTATATGACAATGGTGTGCGGATGTATTGGCGGCGGCGTTCTCTATCTACTGGAAAAGGCGGCCGGAGCCGGTATCGGCCGGAGCCACTTTTCCCTGACCCATTATCTGGTGGCCGGGATTACGGCGATTACGGTGTATGTGGAGATTTTCAGTCTTTTTGGGAAAATCGGGCCGGTGTGCCATATTTTGATGGCGGCTTCGGCGCTGGCTATTGGTATAGCGGGGAGAAGGAAGATTTTTGAATATTGGGGAAAATATAAAAAAATCATTTTTTCCTGGGAGGGATTTTTCTATGCCGGCTTCATTTTACTGACTGCTTTTTTTGCATCCCGGGGGAATTTCCACACGGACACCAATATTTACCATGCCCAGATGATTCGCCTGTATGAAGAATATGGGCTGATTAAGGGGATGGGAAATCTCCAGCTTCACTTTGCCTATAACAGCGCATACCTGGCTTTTGCGTCCGTTTTCAGTCTGCGGTGGCTTTTGGGTCAGTCCCTCCACACGACCACGGGTTTTGTGGAGGTGGTTATGTGCCTTTATGCATTCCACGGGCTGAAGGAGTTTAAAAATCACAGGCGTCACAGTGCGGATATGATGCGGGGGGGAATTCTTTTTTATACACTGGTGATCATAACCGGAAGTATGTCCCCGGCAACGGATTATACCACAATGTATTTCGTACTGTTTGTGATAACCGCCTGGTGTGAAAATATGGAAGGCCAAAGGAATGTGGCGGTTTATTCTCTGCTGGCAGTGCTGGCGGTTTTCGTGGCGACCTTAAAGTTTTCAGCCTGCGTGCTGGTGTTGATTGTGGTTTACCCTGCGGTGTTTCTTGTAAGAGAAAAGCGCTGGCGGGAGACGGGGGTATATTTTGGCAGCGGGTGTCTGATTCTGCTTCCTTTTCTGGTGAGGAATTTTTTGATTTCGGGGTGGCTTTTGTATCCTTTTAATGGGATTGACCTTTTTAATGTGGAGTGGAAGATACCGGAGGAGTATTTGCTGGTGGATGCAAACCAGATTAAGGTGTGGGGCCGGTGTCTGTATGATGTGGAAAAAATTGATTGGTCCATTACCCGCTGGCTTCCCATCTGGTGGGAGGGACAGGAGCGGTATGAGAAAATGCTGCTTGGAGCGCTTTTACTTGGAGCAGCCCTGCTGGCGGCTTTGAGTGTAAAAAGGCTGTTGGAAAAAAAGGAGATAAGATGGGATTTGGCAGCGCTTATGGCGGCGGTGGTTTGCAGCCTTCTGACCTGGTTTTTTACGGCGCCTTTTATCCGCTACGGCCTTGCCTTTATTTTTGCGGTGCCCATGATTGCCGTTGGGGAATACCTTGGGGAGAAAAAGAAGGGATTTTTCAGTATATTGACAGGGGGGATGCTGTTTTGCATTGTGGTGTCGGTGAGTCCTTACTGGGACCACTACATAACGGATGCGGGCGTCTTTGCGAAGCAGAATTTAGGGCAGCCTTATTATGTGGTACAGAAGGACTATGACAGGGCGGAGGAAGGTAGTTTTGAAATAAACGGGAATAGGGTTTACTATAGCGGAGAGGGTGAAATAAACAGTTATCATACCTATCCGAGCACGTGCTACAGGTTTATGCTGGAGCGGAGCACGCTGATGGGAGAACGGATAGAGGACGGGTTTAAGGCAAAGTAGTGTTTCCGGCCTGGTGGGCTTGGACGGTGCTGCCGGTTCGGGACGAGCCGGGAAAGGTATAGAAAATCCGTCAGGCAGCAGGAATGGACAGTAAGAATGATTTCTGTGGAAAGACCGCTTGAATGGCAATAGTGGGATTTTTCACGGGAAAACAGAAATGGAAAAAGGAAAAGGCGGTAAAGTGGTGGATACAGCGGATATCATGAGCAGGACAGATGCAGAAAACAGAATGGATACGGGGAATATAGCTGATGGGATGGCTGCGGCAGATAAGACAGCCTCCTCTGAATTATCCATCAATCTGCTATTCCCCGTGTTGAACGAGAGACTGCGGCTGGAAAACGGAATTGAAAAGAGCATGGCTTATTTAAGGGAAAATGTAAAGATTCCTTATCAGCTTACGATTCTGGATAACGGTTCGGAGGATGAGACCCCGGAAATCGGAAAGGCTCTTGCGGAAAAGTATCCGGAGGTCGCCTATGTGCGGGTAGGTGAGAGAGGAGTAGGGGTTGCTTTCCGAAAGGGAATCGCGTTAAACGAATGCGCCCTGGTGGGATATATGGACATTGACCTGTCCACAGACATTAAGTACCTTGGCCGTACCATTGAACTGTTTGAGAAAAGGCCGGAACTGGAATATGTGAATGGCAGCCGTTTCAGTAAGGAGTCCAACACAAGGGGAAGAAAATGGTATCGGAAGATAACTTCCATGGGGCTTGTGTTTCTTCTGAAGACAATTTTTCATATGAAGGCAACGGATGCGGTGTGCGGTTTTACTTTTCTGCGCAAAGAGACGGCCGAAAAGCTGGTGGCAGCCTGCGGAAACGACAACGGATGGTTTTACACCATAGAATTTCTGTTGCGGGCGGAGCGCATGGGGGTGGTGATTTACGACATGCCTGTGGAATGGCAGGAGGATTACAATACCACCGTGAAGCTGTGGAAGACGATTAAGAATTATCTGGTGCAGATTCACAGACTGCGGAAAGCCTTTAAAGAGGAAGAAAAAGGAATGTCCGGTAAGAGTGAACCGGTGCGGAAATGAAACGCTGCATGCAGTTAAATGCCGGCGCAAGGAAAGGTTTTTCAAAAACAAAATAAAAGCGAAAGCATAGCGGCCGGACAGGCTGTGAAAACAGCAGCCAAGTTGGGCAGGAGGATGAAAGAATGCTGAAAAGAATAGATTTGACCAGAGATTTTCAGAAACATAAAGAAGAATATATGAAGGCGATTGAGGCAGTATGTGAGGAGACAGCTTTTTCAGGGGGAAGATTTGCGGACCAGTTTGACAGAGAGTTTGCTGATTTCTGCAATGTACCTTATGCGGCCGGAGTGAACAACGGAACTTCCGCTCTGCACTGCGCCATGATGGCTCTTGGAATCGGGGCAGGGGATGAAGTGATTGTTCCCGCCAATACGTATATTGCAACAGCCTGGGGAGTTACCTATACCGGGGCAACGCCGGTGTTTGTGGACTGTACGGCGGATACATGGGAGATAGACCCGGATAAAATAGAGGAAAAGATTACGGACAAAACAAAGGCCATTCTGGGTGTGCATTTGTATGGACAGCCTTTCGAGTTTGGTAAGGTTAAAGCCATTGCGGATAAACACGGGCTTTTCGTGGTGGAGGACTGCGCTCAGGCCCACGGGGCAGGCTATGAAGGGAAAATGGCAGGGAGCCTGGGAGATTTGGGGTGTTTCAGCTTTTACCCGGGAAAAAACCTGTATGCTTTCGGGGAGGGCGGCAGTGTAACCTGCTATAAGAAAGAGTACTATGATGTGATTACCACAATCAAAAATCAGGGATGTAAGGTAAGATATTACCATGATCTGGTGGGGTATAATTATCGTCTGGAAGGCCTTCAGGGAGCGGTTTTAAGTGTGAGCCTGAAATATCTGCCACAGTGGACGGCAAGGAGAAAGGAAATCGGCAGACGGTATATTCAGGAGATTACCAATCCGCTGCTTACCATGCAGGCCCATCCTGAAAATACGGAGCCCGTTTTCCACTTGTTTGTGATTACGGTGGAAGACCCGGTAGACTTTATCGCTTACATGGAAGGGAAGGAGATGGAATGCAACAGACATTATCCGGTTCCCTGCCATCTGCAGAAGGCTTATGAAGACCTGGGCTATAAGGAGGGGGACTGCCCGAATGCGGAGTACCTGGCTAAACATTGTGTAACCCTGCCTCTTTTTCCGGAGATGACGGATGAGGAAGTGGAGAAGGTGATTGGGGCCTGCAATGAGTATAGGGGTTAACACTTTTAAAATTTTTAGAAACAAAGGAAATTTTTGAATATTCCTTTATGGATTTCTTAGTTTAGGTATGTTTTTTTAAGTTTGCATATTTGACAAATATAGTATTTATCAGTGTTTGCGGCAGTCAGATAATTGTAAAAATGTGTAGTTTTGTACCTCACTAGTGACACGTTAGTGACAAAAAAAGTACCTGATACAAATTACTGTACAGGTACTTTTATCAGCTCAATCGCGGCCCTTAATTCCTCAATATCTTTATGCGTGTATGTCCGTGCTGTGATGCTCTTTGAAGCGTGGCCGACAAGGCGGTCAATACATACCGGATTAGCCCCGGCAGAGTCAAGCAGTGAAGTGAAGGTATGGCGGCAGTCATGGATTGTATGATGGGTGGTGATACCGGATGCAATAAGGGCATCCTTAAAATGCTTGGTGAGCGTATGGTTACTAATATGCTTTCCCTTTTCGCTAAACAGGTTGCCGCTGTTGCCCTCAAGTCTCTTTGCCACCATGCCGCGTATGGCTGTATGGATGGGGACGATTCTATCCTTTCCAGAGGACGTCTTGATGCCGCCCTTGAAGGTCCATTCTGACAGGCTGATATCATCCACAGGCATATTGTTTAACTCTGATATCCTCCAACCGGAATAAGTGTATATAAGCGCCACATCAACCCAGGGCTCATGCTGGTGCTGCCACAACTTCACAAGCTCGTCATGGGTAAACGGTACGCCCGGGTTATCATCCTCGCTCACGGTTATGCTTGCGAAGGAGGCATAGCCCTTTTCTATAATATCGTTCTGCAGTGCAAATCTGTCCATCTGGGTGAACAGGTTCTTTATATGTTCCTGCAGTGCATGAGAGAGTGGCTTTCCCTTCCCGTTTATTTGGCCAAGAACGCCCCTGAAATCATCCGTTCGCAATTTGCTGTATGTAAGGTCATATAATGTGCCACACTGTTTATAGGCTGACCTGGTACAGGCCATGGAGCTTTGAGAATAGCTTTTTCCACTGTATTCATACTTGTTTTTGTAAAATTTCGCATAGAGCTGTGAGAAAGTTATATTGCGTTCTGTGATGCTGTAAGGGTTTTTGTTGTATTCGGCAAGGGCAATCAAAGCTTCTTCACGGGAAGGAAAGCGGCCCAGCACATCATACACGGGATAATAGCGTTCGTCCATCCGTGTATTTACCCTTACTTCGAAGGGCCTTCTTCTATTGCCTGACAGCTTTACAACGGAGCCATAGCCGTTGGGGTTCTTAAGCGGCTTTCCTCTTGGCATGGTGGTACCTCCTGAAAAAAGGGTATAAAAAATACACCCTATTGCGTGGATGTACCAAAATGTGCTATAGTATCAGTGCTAGGGTGATTCTATAGCAGGTACATCCTGTTAATAGTATCGGTGGCCGCTCCGGTGTTGGTAGCACTGGGGCGGTTTTAAAATTGTTGTTGATAAATGGTTTTGTATTGTGTATAATATGCTTAACAAGGGAGCCGGAAGGTGAGTGCTGTCACCCGACCCGGCGAAGATTTACAACTAAACTATTAAGCAATAGCCGTCTACTTTGTCAGGAGCAGGACGGCTATTTCTTATTTTTCAAATTCAGAATTGAAACAATCAGCAGAGCAATGCTCACTATCAAGCTTAATTCCTCATATGTACTCATAATAATCACCCCTTCCGCAAGGTACTCGGATTGGGTAAGAACACGTCCCCCGGCTCCCCGGGTAAGCATATTATATTGTCATGGTGCAAATTGGTGTTGATTTTATAGGATAAATTGCATATAATATGCTTAACAAGAGAACCGAAAGCTAGAGTACATCTAGCCGCCGGCAAAATTATGACTACAAAAAGTAGCGCCTTATCTTACCAGGACGAGGGCGCTATTTTTTGCGTTGTATGTAAATAACAAGAGTTATAACAGCACAAAGCATAATTACAAACTGGATTAAATCCGAATATGTAACCATTGGCACCAGCCCCTTTCATAAAACTCGGCGGCTGACATAATCGCCCCTTCGGTTCCCTGGGTAAGCATATTATATTGTCAATGTGCAACCAGTGAAAAATCTGCACTGGTTAAAGGGTGGGCTGTCTGGTACCAACCTATCAGGTAAAGCCAGAAATGGCCTGTCCGTTTTTTGGACGCTTCCCAGCTCAAAAAGTGAGCTGGTCCTCCAAAATGAAGGAGACTCCTTCCGGTAGGGAACCAGTCCAATTTTGGCCCCGGCTATCCTGAACCCGTACTTTTTTGACCGGTTTCCCTTTACCGGAATGGGCGCCCTGACACTGGGCCCCATTTGAGAAATCGGGAAATTCTCGATACGCACCAATCAGGTGCCGTGCTTGGCGTTATTCTCGTGGGGGGTCGTCTGGCTTGGTATAACGGGGGATTTCGGTTAGTTCGTTTACTCTTTTTCTGGCTTCTTCTTTTCCAGAGTTATTAAGTTTTCTATAATCAGAAATCATAATATTTTCCTGTAATTCTTCAATTGTGCTATTAAGATTTTTAACAGCTTCCTGAACACGAGGAATACTTTCATTTGTACGCTTTATATAATCAGATATTTTCTTGTATTCTTCTTCTGTAATTTCTTTACCGGAAGCCCGTTTTTTAATGAGAGATTCCACTTCAATATGTTCCGGGCTTATATGAACACGAATGCTGCCATCAAATCCCATTAATTCATAAAGAGGTACATTAAGAGCATCTGCAATTTTTTGTAGTTGCTCTCGGTTAGGTTCTCGGTTGTTATTTTCATAGTTAGAATATGTTGAATATGGTATTCCGGCACACAATGCTGCTTCTTTTTGAGTGATTCCTTTTGACTTCCTATATTTTTTAATTCTGCTCCCTATTTGCACTACTTCGTTTATTCCCATATTTTCACCTCTGAAAAGTATTATAGCATGAATCTTCAAAAATGAAAATATTTTCTTGACATATTCATTATAGAATAGCATTATGATGATGTCAAGAAAATATTCAGATGCGAAGATGAGGGAGGTGGATTTATGGGACTAGACAGAGATAAAATCAATTTAGCAATGGCGAGAAAAAGTTACAACATAGCTAAACTTGCTGAAAACTATGGAGTCAGCGCCCAACGGATGAGAATTATTCTTAACAGCAGAAAAGTAAGTACAGCTACTGTTGGAAGGTTGGCAAAAGTTCTGGAAGTTGATGTAACTGAAATTATCGAAGATTGAAAGGAGAAAACAAACAATGGCGAAAATGTTTAGAGATTATGCAGAGGTAAGCGAAAGCATGATGGAGGGCTTCACAGTAGCAAAGGTATCTACCGGAATCAATGCGGAAGGAAACGGCATGATGCTGGAATTGGAGCGGCAGATTGATGAGGTGACTATCGGTGTTGATATCATTTATAATCCGCGTCATGAAGATGGTGAAACGGAATTTATGGTTTCGGATGAGTATGTAAAAAATATTGGTTGACAGGTTCGGGAAAGGAGAAATCATGAAAGAAAATTGTTTTGACTGTTCAACATGCAGGTACCACTACTTACACTTCCCCAACATGGACGATTATGAGATATCCATGCAGGAATGCTTGTGTGACGGTGAGGATTACGAAGAAGAATTATAGAAAGGAGCTGAAAGAGATGCCTGTACCAAGAGATACTACAATGCTTAAGCCGAATCCAAGAAAGTTTCTTGTCGCCATGGCAGAAGCGGAGCTTGAACCAAAGGAGCTTGCCGAAAAGTCAGGCGTATCGGTGAGCATTGTGTACATAGCCCGGCGCGGCTATTATGTAAAACCCGTCTATTTAGGACGAATTTCAAAAGCCTTGGGAGTAAGCGTTGCAGACCTGATTGAGGATAATATGGAAGGTGGGGGCGTGAACAGTGAGTGATGAAATCAAAAAACCAAGTTTCCTTGTCTATTATGACAATGAGGTTGTTGTATTGAGACTCTCGGATGATGAAGCAGGAAAGCTATTTAAATCATTATTTTCTTATGGGCGAGAAGAAATAAAGCCCGATTTTAATAAAAAACCAGCGCTTGCAATGGCTTTTGATATTTTAAGCATAGCAATAGATAGAGACAAAGAGAGATATGTAAAACGTTGTGGAGCTAATCGAGAAAATGGGAGAAAAGGCGGTCTGGCGAAAGCTAGTAATAGCAAGCAATCGCTAACGAATGGTAAGCAAATCTTAGCGAATCTAGCCGATAAGGATAAGGAAAGGGATATGGATAGGGATATGGATAAGGATAGAATAGACTATCAGCTGATAGCTGATATGTATAATGAGATTTGCATCTCATTCCCTCGGTTGACAAAATTGTCCGATTCCAGAAAGCGAGCAATCAAGGCCAGATTAAAGCAATACCGTATAGAGGATTTCAAGCGGCTGTTTGAACTGGCGGAGGAAAGTAGTTTCCTAAAAGGACGGAATAACCGGAACTGGTTAGCAAACTTTGACTGGCTTGTTAAAGATGCAAACATGGCGAAAGTGCTTGATGAAAATTATTCGGATAAGAAAGGCGGTGGAGAGGTTGGAGCGGACGGTCAAAGTCGGAGACAGGCAGCAGACTTCTATGAGCAGTTCCTGGGGATTGGCAACGGTGACTAAGGTGGAGGAACTGAAAACGGAAACGGTGAGCGGTCTTTTGGTTTACCACAGGTACGAGGATGTCGGATATAGCACGCAGGCAGTGTTTCTGGATGATGGTACAATATTGGATTCCCGATTTGATGAACGCAGGAGCCGTAGCGGAATGCCGCTTGAATATGTGTATTGCACAGGGAAAAGCATTGACTGGAGCAAATACGATTCCGAAAATATAATACCGCAGAAAAATATTGTAAATGCTTTTGTAGTCAATTTTGAGATGTTTCAGCGTGAGGGGAGGGGATTGTATTTTTATTCTGACACGAAAGGTAGTGGAAAAACAATGATTGCGTGTGCCGTGGCAAATGAGGTTCTTAAGACACATGACATATCTGTTAAGTTTATCAGTGTGGCCGATTATATAGAGCTTGTAAAGGCGAGAGACGATACAAGTCGGGAAATTATACAAGCTATACTTGAAGCAGGATTATTGATTTTGGATGATATTGGCACACAGGTGGAAAATAAGGAGTGGATTACAACAGCTTTATTTCGGCTGATTGACAGGCGGTACACAAACCACTATCCAACAATTTTTACAAGCAATGTGTGGATAGAGGATTTAAAAACGGATTCTCGGATTGCTGACAGGATTTATGCTGTATCAGTTCCTGTCATAATGCCGGAGATTAATGTAAGGAGACAGCTAGCGGACAAACATACAAAGGAATTTATAAGGACCATAATGCAGGAATAGAAACGCCTCATAGGTATTGCAGGTACCTACGAGGCAAAACACAGCCGGAGCCGTATACATCACGAATATATAATAACACGGCTTTCCGGGGAAAGGAAAGAGGAAAATGAAAAGATTATCAATCAAAGAGTTACAGAAATATCAATATCCCAATCTTATTGCGGAAATTATAGAGAGTGGCTACAGTATTTGTACAGTTGGGGATCACATGGAACTGGGGCGGTATCTGCCTGAGGATAGCCCCGAAGTGTGGGACAAGCTGACAGGAAAAACAGAATTGCTTGCAAATGAAGCAATAGCACTTTCCAATCTTTTTGGTGCAAAACCGAAATATCTGTTCTCCCATGAGCTTGCAATGATTGACGAAAAACCTTATGCGTACTGGCGGTGGCTTGAAAGCAACAAGCGGAAAGAACGTGAACACATTAAATATCAGATGCGGCAGAAAATTAACATGGCATTGGAAGAAAAACCATATCTTTTGGAACTGGTAAATAAGGTTGTTTCTATGAGTGAAGCGGAAGTATTGTCGGCTATGGAGGCAATGCAGAAGGGTGGTGCAGCATGATGAAATATCCACTGGCAATAGAACAATTCCAATATTCGGAATTTGAGGACAATGCAGGGAAAGAATTTATCATAGCATTTATAAATGTGGTAAATGATGTCTATGAATTGGGCAGGAAAGCAAATCAAAGCAATATCCATTTGATGGATAGAATATTAAAAGGCTGGCATAACCGAGTAGCTGCAAATAATTCTGAAAGTGCTGCCGTCAAGATGTTTTTAGACGTTTTCAGAGAATACTTAAGCGACGCGTGGCAACAAGGCTTAAGTGCATCTGGGAAAATATTTGATATACCTGCTGATACAATAAAGATTTATCCATGTTTTAGAAATCATCCTCCCAAAATGGAGAAGATGAAGCAGAAAGAGCAGTATTTCATGGAAACAGGACTTTTGCAGTCGCAGATTATCCTGGATGGCACAGGGACATTGATAGATGGATATACCTCTTATCTGCTGGCGGTTAAGCATGGCATAGATAGAGTATCCGTTAGATATAGAAAAAGGCAGATTGTAAAAGCAAGCCATACGCCCAAGGGTAAGTTATATACTTGGGAATTACCACCGTGTTTAGTGGATAAGGTGACGGCTGGAAGCAAAGTAATTGTACATACATCTGGCGGCGTCAGAACGGTTACGGTGACAGCAGTTGAAGACTATGCAGGAAATGAATATAAGCTTTTTAGAGCGGTTATTGGAGTAAAAAAGAAATCAAGCCAATCAGGAACAGTGTCAATAAAAAAATAGAAAGGTGGTATGGGGAAAAAGATGGATGTGGACGAAATTATCTTAAGAAGCGGCCGGAACCACAGGGGACCAATGAGCTTCGAGCGGTATAAATTCACATTGTATTTTATCGCCGGCATGGTTGCCATGGTGATGGGATTTATCGCTTTGTACATGATTATCTATTTTATGGGGACGTGAAAGGAGGAAACAGGATACAGTTTCCAAGAAAATTTATGACTGTAAAGGAAATCGAGCAGGAATGCGGCATACCGGCCAAATTCCTGCGGCAGATGGCCCATGTGCCGGGGCAGAAATGTACGTTCAGGAAGCCGGGCGGCCGGAAGTTTTACTTTGACACGGACAGACTGGCAAAGCAGATGGATAAATTTATAGTCAGATAAGGAGCTTCCTGTATAATTCAAGTATAGGGAATTCCAAGAAAGAAGGTTGAG